>CAZUYC010000014.1:0-3798 GCA_964624475.1 uncultured Spirochaetales bacterium
CGCCACACGCCCCAAGCCGCCTTCCAGACGGTGCTGGGCCTCGGAACCAGCCGCGGCCCGACCACCTACGAGCAGATACGCCACGGCGGTGACCACCAACCCCAACCTGTAGCGGTAGGCTGAAACAACCGGATAAGCAGGCCGCACCTACCGAGGAGCCGTCGAGATTCGACGCCGAGCCGGCGTCTCTGACCATCTCGATGACTTCCGTTTCTAATCGCTTCGCTCAGACCCGGGCGGCGAGAGGTCCAGAATTCTTCACTTCCTCACGATCGCCAACAATCGATCTCCTGGGCCGCTACCTGATCCCGGAGCTCGGGCGTTCCTGAGGGGGTTCCGCTAGGCTGGCCCGCCCGCGGGGGGAGGAGGGCCATGGCCGAGGTCGAGCGGACGCTTTCGATCGTGAAGCCGGACGCGGTGGCCCAGGGCGCCACGGGCGAGATCCTGGCGCGATTCGAGAGGGCAGGCCTGCGGATCGTGGCGCTGAAGAAGCTCCGCCTGACCCGGAAGCAGGCCGAGGGCTTCTACGCGGTCCACCGCGAGCGTGCCTTCTTCGCGGACCTCGTCGCGTTCATGACCTCCGGTCCGGTCGTCGCGAGCGTGCTCGAGGGCCCGGATGCGATCGCGCGCCACCGCGAGCTGATGGGGCCGACGGACTCGAAGCGGGCCGCCCGGGGGACGATCCGCGGCGACCTCGGGACGGACATCGAGCGCAACGCGGTGCACGGCTCGGACGGGCCCGACACCGCGCAGGTCGAGATCGCCTACTTCTTCAACGCCATGGAAATGTCTGGCGCCGACTGACTAGGCGTACGCGCGGGCCATGAGGAGGATCAGGGCCAGGTAGGTCAGCGTCAGCCACAGACCGGGTTGCTTGAGAGCTCGGCTCACGTGCAGCAAGGAAGCGTCTCCTCCGGGCTCCGCGCGGCGGGCCCTGGGGACGTTTCGAAACCCGTGATCAACTCTTTAGTTTCTGCATGCCGCCGGCAAGTTGCGACCGACGGCGGGGTGAGCGGCGTCACCCTTTCCGACGCCGAGGAGGGGTCGTATGAGCCTGCGCGAGCGCCTCGAGGCCGACATGAAGCAGGCGCTACGCGGCCGCGACACGCTCCGGCTGGAGACGATCCGGGGCATCCGCGGCGCGGTGCGCAACCGCGAGATCGAGCTCGGAGAAACGCTGGATCAGGAGGGCATCCTGCGCGTGATCCGCGGCCTCGTGAAGCAGCGCGCCGAGGCCATCGAGCACTATCGCGCGGGCGGACGCGACGACCTGGTCCGCAAGGAGGAGGCGGAGCGGGCCGTGCTGGAGGGCTACCTGCCGGCGGCCCCCGACGCGGCGGAGGTCGAGCGGGTGGTCCGGGCGGTGATCGCCGAGGTCGGGGCATCGGGCCCGCGCGACGTGGGCCGCGTGATGCGGCCGGCGCTCGAGCGCCTCGGCCCGGCCGCGGACGGCAAGCTCGTGAACGAGACGGCCCGGCGGATCCTCTCGGGCGGCTAGAACCTGCGGTGGGTCTTCGCGCTCATCGGCGCACCCTCGGCTCACGCTGTCCGTTCGGTCGCGTAGGCTGAGGGCAGCGCGGCGAGGAGCGGATCCTGGCGTGCGCACACATTTGCCGCTTCGGCCTTGCTCGCTGCGGCTCCTACTACGTGCGCCGCAGTCCCTTCGGTTCCAGAACCGTGGGGCGCGCACCCGTTTGGGGATTCCTGCGCCGAGCATGCGCCGAAGCCGCGGAGGGATCGATCCGAGGAGTCCCCCTGCCTCGCGCGAGAGCTCGCCGCGCCCGGCCGGCCCCAGCTCGTCCTCGGGGGCGACCGCGCCCGCCCCCTCCATCGCCTGCTCGGCCTCGATGCGCTCGAGCGCCTCCTCGTCCTAGGGAATCGCCGGGAGCGCCGCCGCCGCGAGGCGCTCCGCCACCCTCCAGGCCGGCACCGGGTGGCCTTGCGGCGAGGCCGGGGCTCCTGTGAGCTGCTGGATCCCCACCGGCGCGTGGAGCCGCGGGACGCGTCGTTCCCCCTCCAGCCCCCTCCGCCGCTGCGATGACCTGCACCATGAAAGCCGCGGCTCGTCGCATCGCGGCCCGAGAACGACGAGCGATTCCTAGCGGGTGAACCGCGGTTCGCCGGGAACGGCTGCCGACGCCCCAGAGCGCGCTGGAATCACCCCCGCGCAAGGCACGCGGTTCGCAGCCCCGGCGCGGGGTGGACCACGAGCCTCGCGCCACGGCTTGCGCTCCCTCCGCCCCGCTCCCGAGCGGCGCGCCGGCCTACGTTCCCCGCCATCCCGAGCAGACGGTCCTCTACTCGGTGGTGCGCGAGCAGCTCGAAACCTTCCTCGCCCGCGCGAGGGAGCGCGAGCGCCCCGTGCCGCGCTTCGTCGAGCGCGAGCTCCGCCGCTATCTCGAGTGCGGAATCCTCGCCCACGGCTTCGTGCGCGTGCGCTGCGAGGCCTGCGGCCACGATCGCCTCGTCGCTTTTTCCTGCAAGGGGCGCGGCTTCTGCCCCTCCTGTGGCGGCCGGCGCATGGCCGACACGGCCGCCCATCTCGTCGACCGCGTGCTGCCCGAGGTGCCCGTGCGCCAATGGGTGCTCTCGCTGCCCTTTGCGCTCCGCTACCGCCTCGCCTACGACGCGCGCCTTGCGAGCCTGGTCCTCGCCGTCTTCGTGCGCACGATCTTCGCCTCGCTCCGGCGCCGAGCGCGAAAGCAGTGGGGGCTCGCGCGCAGCCAGTGCGGCGCCGTCACCTTCGTGCAGCGCTTCGGCGACGCGCTGAATCTGAACCTCCACTTCCACTCGCTCGTCCTCGATGGCGTCTACGCCCGCGGCCCCGAAGGGCGCATGCGCTTCCACTCGCTGCGGCCGCCGGACGACGCCGAGGTCGCGCGCGTGGCCTGCCGGGTGGCCCGGGGCATCGCGCGCCGGCTCGAGCAGCAGGGGCTCGGCCCCGAGGCAGACCCATCCGAGGCCGATCCGCTCGCCGCGGAAGAGCCGCTGCTCGCCGATCTCTATGCCGCCTCCGTCCAGGGACGCGTCGCCACGGGTCCCCGAGCCGGCCAGCGCATGCGCCGCGTGGGCGATGCCTGCGGCGCTGCCGACGCTGCCGGCAGGCGGGGATCCAAGCACTCCGGGATCCGGTCCCGATCCCGGTGGGCGACCCCTCCAGCCGTCGCAGTCGGGCACGCCGCAAGCATCGACCGAGCCGTCCGCCCTGGGTGGGGGCCGATCCCCCACCCGCGAAGGAGCGGAGGACCTGCCCGCTCTCCCTCGCTCGCGTCGCCTCTCCTGGCCGGAACTCATGCGGCGCGTCTTCGCGATCGACGTGCTCGAATGCCCCCGCTGCGGCGGTGCGATGCGGATCCTGGCGGCCCTCCATCCGCCGGAGACCACGGCCGCCATCCTCGCGTGCCTTGGCCTCCCGACCCGCGCGCCACCAACCGAGCCGGCCCTCCCCGAGGCGGAGCCGGCCGACCCCTCGGCCACCGATTGGTAGCAGCCCCACCGGGGTACACCGCGACTCCGGAAGCCAGATTCGCAGGGGTCCCACGCGGCACGAGCGGCCCCTCCGACACGGCCTCATCTGCCACCAGCATCCTGGGGCCTCGAGGCTCGCCAGCCAACCGACTCGCCCGAGCCACCGCTGCCGTCCCCTTGAATCCCCCGCCAATCGGGGTAGGGGAGGTAGGGGGATTCCTGGCGACCTGTTCCTTTTCCCCCGGGGGCTTGACGGTTCGGGTATTATCGGACGTAGCGAACCCCGCTTGAAACGCCTATCCGCCGAGGAGACGCCGATCGGGCTGATCT
>CAZUYC010000015.1:0-93165 GCA_964624475.1 uncultured Spirochaetales bacterium
GCGCGTCGTCCCCCGTGACCCCGTGCAGGGCGGAGAGCTGCAGCCAGTAGTCCTTTCCGCTGTTCGGGTAGAGGGCGATCATCTGGTCGAGGATCGGCTTCGCCGCGGCGTAGTCCTCCCGGGTCAGGTAGAGGGCCAGCAGCAGCTGGAGCCAGGCCTGCTGCGGGACCTTCGCGATCTCGACCGCCTTCTGCGCCGGCGGGAGGGCCGCGTCGAGATCCTCGAGCTGGTAGTAGGACAGGGCCATCAGGAAGTAGCCGACGGAGTTCGGTCGCTCGACGGTCTGGAGCCAGGTGTCGAGCGTCGCGACCACGTCCTTCCAGCGCTCCACCACGGCCTGGATCTGGGCGATCTGGAAGAGCACGTCCGCCCGGTCCCGCGGCGGCAGGCCCTCATCGCCGTCGGCGAGCGCCTTCCTCAGGTACTCGATCGCGGGGTCGTTCTCCTCCTGGCCGTAGGCGATGTAGCCGTAGAGGCGATTGCCGAGCGCCCGCTCGTAGGGGGTGAGCCTGTCGAGACGCAGCTTGCCCAGGGCGGCCTCCGCCTCGGCGTAGTTCTGCTCCGCGAGCCCATCTCTCGCCTTCTCGAAGACCTTGGCGACGTTCGGCGCGACCTGGAACTTGAGAAGCTCGGCCTTCTCCTTCTTCGAGAGCTTCTTTTTTTTCTTGCTCTTCTTCTTGGCGTCCTTCTCGGCGGTCGCTTCCTCGGCGCTCGCCTCTCCGCTCTGCTTACCCGCCTCGTCCGGATTCGCGACCTCCTCGGCGAGCGCCGCGCCGGGCGGCGGGAGCCCGAGGGCCGCTGCGAGGGCGAAGGCGACGAGCGCGCGCCGAGCGCGGGAAGGGGACACGCGTCAGCTCTCCAGCGCGAAGCGGATGCGAACCTTGATGCCCCGACGCTCGACGGCCCTTCCGTCCTCGATCTTGGGGTTGTACTTCCAGCCCTTGACGGCCTGGATCGCGGCGCGGTCGAAGATCCTCTTCGGCTCGGCGTTCACCACGACGGCGTTCCGGACGCTGCCGTCGGCTCCGACCGTGAACTGGACGTCGACCCAACCCTCGATCCCCTTCTGGCGCGCCTGGATCGGGTAGTCGGGCTGGATGCGCACCTGCGGCACGGCGTCGCGGTCGGAGCCCCCCGCGACGGCCAGGTCGGAGGCGCGGAGCCCGCCGATGCCGCCGCCCGCGCCCGAGTAGTCCACCGAGGGGGCGAGCGCGGCCATGTCGGCGCCCGGGATGACGCTCATCTTCTCGGCCATGCTCACGTCCTCCGCCGTCGGCGGAGGCTCGGGCTTCTCGATCTCGGGCTTGACCCGCTTCCTCTCCTCGACCTCGGTGTCCTTGCGCAGGCGCACGAACTCGATCTTCGGTGGTGCCAGGATCTCATCGAACGCGCCGCTCACGCCAATCAGGGTCCGGAGCAACCAGAAGAGTGCCACCGAGATGCACCAACCCGCGACGAACGCGACCGGAAGCCGAGATCGGGTCAAGGGTTCTCGCTCTCGTGAACCCCAGGCAGCGAAGCCGTGTCCATCATTGCGAGGATAGACCGGGTCCGCGTCGTCTGCGAGGTCCGGGTCGACCCTGGTCCGCCCCCGTGCTGTGGTGACCCGACCTACAGAAGGGGCGCCAGCTCGTCGGCGTACCAGCGGTCGAAGGTGTGGACGCAGTCTTCGGTGGACTGATACGGGCCCGGGCGATAGCCGCGTGACGATGCGCCCGCCTGGGCGCGCTCGCACAGGCCCCAATCCTGCCGGTTCGTCAGGTCCCAGAACTCGACCACGTCGACGGGATCGAAGCCTTCCATCGCCACGGCCTCCCGCGTGAAGAGCCACTCGCACACGATGCGCGAGCGGGTGGGAGCGAGCGGCCAGATCGTGTGCGTCAGCACGTAGTCGGGATGCGGGCTCAGCAGCAGATTCGGATAGACCAGATAGTAGAAGACCTTCCGGTGATCATCAGCCGAGAGTCCGGGGATCTGCGGCAGGTGGCTCCGACCGCTCATCGACATGGTGGCGAAGCCGTCGCGCAGCGCCATGGCGCCGCCGTTGAAGCACGCCCCGCCCTCGAGGACCCGCGCACCCGGCTCCAGGTGATTGCTGATGCGGAACAGCTGCGGGTGCACCCCCGGGCAGTGGTAGCACTCGCTGTAGTTCTCGCAGATGAACTTCCAGTTGGCCTCGACCTCGTACTCCACGCGCTTGCCGCAGCGCAGCTCACCCATGCGGTAGCGGGCGAGATCGGGCAGATCGGCCAGATAGCGCTCGAGCGGCTCGGCGCGATCGTCCAGGTTGACGAAGATGAAGCCCGAAAAGAGCCCGAGCCGCACCGGCACCAGCGAGAACGCGCCCTTGGCGAAGTCCGCCGCCATGCGCGGCGCATGGGTCAAGCGTCCGTCGAGCGCATAGGTCCAGGCGTGATAGGGGCAGCGCAGCCTCTCCAGCCCCTCGCCGCGGGGCGCATCGACGATGCGGGCGCCCCGGTGTCGGCAGACGTTGAAGAAGCCCCGCACGGTCGCGTCGCTTCCCCGAACGACGAGGATGCGCTCGTCGCCCACTTCGTGCGTGAAGAAGTCGCCCGGCTTCGCCAGGTCGGCTTCGCGGCCGATACACAGCCACATCCTGCCGAAGAGCTCCGACTGCTCGAGCCGGAATAGCTCGTCCGAGGTATAGAACGCCGCCGGCAGGGTGCGCGCCGACGCGAAGGGCTCGCGCGTGGCCGCCAGGTCGATCGCCGTCGGCCGGCTCACGGGGGGTCGCCCTCGGGCAGCTTGAATACGAGCCCGCCCTTGATGACGACGGCGACCTGCTGGAGCCGGCGCACGTCCGCGAGCGGATCGCCCTCGACGGCGATCAGGTCGCCGTAGCGCCCCGTCGCGATGCTGCCGACCCGGTCGGACCAGCCCATGCTGCGCGCGGCCCGCGAGGTCGCGGCCAGGATGGCCTGCATCGGGGTCATGCCGAGCCCCACCATGACCTCGAACTGCTTCGCGTTCCAGCCGTGCGGGTAGACCGCGGAATCCGTGCCGTAGACGATCGGCACGCCGGCGCGATGGGCGCGCTCGAAGCCCCTCCGCTGCGCCTCGGTGGTCTCGAGGTTCTTGATCAGGAACTCCTCCGGCCAGCCCTGACGGCGGCCCTCGGTGTCGATGTAGGTGCCGTTGTAGACGTCCATGGACAGCGCGACCTGGCGTTCGCGGGCGAGCGCGATCGCCTCCTCGTCGATCAGCGACGCGTGCTCGATGGTATCGACGCCCGCGAGGATCGCCTCTTTGATCGAGCGGGCGCCGTGTGCGTGGGCGGCGACCTTCTTGCCCGCGGCATGCCCCACCTCCACGACGGCGCGGATCTCCTCCGGCGTCATCTCGGGCGCCCCGGGGACGCCGCCGTAGGCCAGCACCGCGCCCGAGGCGATCACCTTGAGCAGGTCCGCGCCGCCTGCGACCGCGAGCTCCGCCCGGCGGCGGAACTCCTCCGGCCCGCGCGCCACGCCCGTGCGCACGAGCGCCGGGATCTCCCGCTCCGGAATCCCCGGGATGACGAGATCGCCCCCGCCGCCCGGCACGCTGAGATAGAAGCCGGCAACCTGCATGCGCGGCCCGAGGATCTCGCCGCGGGCGATCTCGTCGCGCAAGGCGCGATCGCTCCAGGCGATGTAGGTGCCCACGTCGCGCACGCTGGTGAAGCCGGCGAGCAGCGTGAGGCGCGCGTTCTCGCGCCCCAGCGCCACCTGCTGCTCGAGCGTGCGCCGGTAGTAGACGCGGAGATCCGCCGTGTCGCCGGGCACGTCGGAGAGGTGGGTGTGCATGTCGATGAGACCGGGCAGGCAGGTATAGGGCGCGAGATCCAGGACCTTTGTACCGGCCGGCAGCGCCACGTCCTCGCCCACGGCGACGATGCGCCCTCGCTCGATCCAGACGGTGACCGATTCGCGCACCGCGTCCGCGAGGCCGTCCACGAGCCGGCCGCAGCGGACGCCCAGGGTGCCCGAGTCCGGCAGGTACGGCGCGCTCGCGACCTGGACGGCCGTGCCGCGCGCCCCGACCTGCCCACCAGCCGCCGGGTCGCCGGCCCTCGCTGGCCCGGCAATCAGCAGGCTGAACGCGAGCAGCAGCCGGCAGCCGGCGCGTCGCGACGGGCGGGTCAACGGGACAGCTCGGTCAACAGGCGATGGAGGAACTCCAGCGCATCGTAGAATGATTTCGTCCGCATGCGCTCGTCCTGTCCATGCGCCCGGTCCTCACGAGGGTCTTCCGCCACGGCCGCGACGCCGTAGGTCGGAATGCCCGCGTTGCGCACGAAGAGGCCGTCCGTCGCCCCGGTGCTCATGTCGGGGATGATCGGGATCCCCGGCCAGAACTCCCCGGTGAGCGACTCGATCGCCGCGAAGAGCTCTTCGTCGAGTGGGGACGGCTCGCTCGGTGTCGCCGGAGCCACCGGTGTGATGGCGATGGAGGGGTCGGCCACCACCCGACGGAGGATCTGCTCCGTTTCGGCGGCGCTGGAAGTGGGCACGATGCGGCAGTTGACGGTGGCGCGCGCCGTCTGCGGCAGGGCGTTCTCCGCATGGCCGGCCTCCAGCAGGGTCGCCACGCAGGTCGTCCTGGCCAGGGCGTTCAGGTAGGCATCGCCGGGCAGATCGGCGATCTCGGGGGCGTCCAGCCGGCCGGCTGCGATGGCGGCCACGATGGGTTGCACCGCGCTCGGGGCGAGCGCTTGCCAGCGTTCGAAGAACCTCTGCGTGGTCTCGTTCAGCTGGATCGGAAACTCGTAGGCCTGCAATCGCTCGAGCGCGTCGGCCAGCGCGTAGATGGCGTTGTCGCGGCGCGGGAGCGAGCTGTGCCCACCCGGATTGCGCGCGTCCAGGTAGAAGGAGGCGTAGATCTTCTCGCTGGTCTGTACCGTGAAGGCCCGCGGCCGATCGCCATCCAGCAGGACCGCGCCGGCGTCCGTGTTCAGGGCATACTCCGCGTCGAGCAGCGCCCGGTGCTCCTTCAGCAACCACTGCAGGTTCGCGCCGGTGGTCTCCTCGTCGGCGCTGAGCACGAGGATGAGATCGCGGTCGGGCCGATAGCCGTCGCGCTTCATGCGAATCAAGTTCGCCACCAGCATCGCCGCGCCGCCCTTGTTGTCGAGGCTTCCGCGCCCGTACAGGTAGCCGTCGCGCTCGGTCAGGCGAAACGGCGGCAGGGTCCAGTCCGAGGGCCGGGCGTCGACCACGTCGAGGTGGGCCATGAGCAGGATCGGGCGCTTCGATCCCTTGCCGCGATAGCGCGCCACGAGATTGCCGTCGCCGGGCTGGAGCCCGAGGACGTCGAGGTCCTCGGCCGGGAACCCGGCCGCAGCCAAGCGCGCGGCCATCGCCTCCGCGGCTCGGCGGGTCTGGCCGGGGCCACCGCTCGGCGCCGTGTTGATCTCGACGAGCTCCCGCAGGATGTCCAGGGCGAGCTCGCGGTCGGCCTGCGCTCCGGGGGCTGCCGCAGGGAGCGCCGGGGCGATGGAGAGGAGGGCGGCCAGGCATGCGAGCGCAGAGACACGGTACATGGAGTCGACCCCGGTTCGGCTAGACTACCGCCCTTCCCTCGGTGTGTCTCGATGTCTCGTTCGGCAACGCAAACGGCGTCTTCCTCGTTCGATCCGCACTTCGGCAGCAGCGCGGAGATGATCGTCGCGCTGCAGCCGACGGAACCGGTGTACTGCGTGTATCCCGAGGTGTTGCGCGCCCTGGCGCGGGGCTTCCTCCAGGCCTTTCCCGGTCGCGTCCTCTATGCGGTCAAGGCCAACCCCGAGCCGCGCATCCTCGAGCAGCTCTGGTCGGCCGGCGTCCGGTACTTCGATACGGCGTCGGTTGGCGAGATGCGCACGGTGCATGCCGTGGCGACGGATGCCGTCTGCTATTTCATGGCTCCGGTCAGGTTTCCGGGGGCCATGCGCGAGGCCTTCGAGGTCCATGGCGTGCGCGACTGCGTCATCGATCACGTCGACGAGCTCGAACGCGTCACGCGCGAGGTCCCCGCGCGCGAGCTGACCATCTTCGTGCGCATGGCCGCGCACGAGCCCGCGGCATTGTACGACCTGTCGGAGAAGTTCGGCGCGTCGGACGATCGGGCCGTCGATCTGCTGCAAGCGGTGGCGCGCAGCGGCGCGCAGCCGGCCCTCGCGTTCAACGTGGGGTCCCTGGTGCGCCATCCGGAGGCGTACGTGAACGCGATCGAGCGTGCGGCTGCGGTCTTGAAGCGCTCGGGCGTCGAGATCACGTGGCTCGACGTCGGGGGTGGCTTTCCGCGGCGCTACCCCGAACCGGTCGCCGAGCCCATCGAGCGTTTCTTCGCCGCCATCGCCAGTGCGAGAAGCGTGCTGCCGGGGACGGTCGAGCTGATGGCCGAGCCCGGCCGGGCGCTGGTCGCCGACGGCATGTCGCTCGTCACCCGGGTATTGCATCGCGACGAGGATCGGCTCTACCTGAACGATGGCGTCTGGGGCAGCCTGATCGAGCCGCTGGTGGCCCAGGGGAGGTTCCGATTTCCGGCGCGCGTGCTGCGCGGCGGGCAGGTCCTCGAGGATTCCCAGCGGGCCTTCACCGTATTCGGACCGACGTGTGATTCCCTGGATCGTCTCCCCAAGCCCCTGCCGCTGGCGACGTCCATCCGGGCCGGCGACTGGGTCGAGTTCGGGCTGATCGGCGCCTACTCGCTCAGCAACCGCACGGCGTTCAACGGCCTCTACCCCGATCGTTTCGTGCGCATCGATTCGAGCTCGCTGCCCCCGGGGTTCTCGGGCGCCTAGGCCGCCCGCCCGGCAAGGGGATGGAGGCGATCCTACTCCGTTTCGCAGAAGGGAAGCTCACAGGTCATCGGTCCGGAATAGAGAGGAACGGACAGATCGCTCAGAACCCGCCGATCCCCGTCCCGCACGACCTGGAACCTCATGCTTCCAACCTCGACTCCCTTGTGGTAGATCGGCTCGCCGGCCCCGGAATCCCAGCGCGTTCCGCGCGGCGTCGTCTCCGGCAACGCGCGCCTCAGGTTCAGGGTCGTCTCGCCGCCGCGCACCGTGTACGAGCTCCCCGCCTTGGGGTCGATCACGAGCTCGACGCGTCGTGTCGTCGTCGGCATCCTCCAATGCAGGTGCTCGCCCGGTCGGAGGAGCGCGCGCTTCGCGACCGCGTGTTCCGATCCGATCAGGAGCTCCAGGGTGTGCCGGACGCCGGCGGCCAGGTAGAACCGGACGGCGTCCTGGTCGCAGAAGATCCTTCGCGTCGTCTGGGCCTCCCGGGCTCCTCGGCGCAGGAACCATTTTCGGCAGCTGCCGGCGCTGGGTTCGAGGCTCCGCCCGTCCACGCGCAAGCGGAAGAGCAGGAAGCGTCCCTTGGTCCGCAGGTCGAGCTCGATCGGGACGAACTTCGCGCCCTCGACGGGCTCCGGACCCGAGAACTCCGGCGGGCTGTTCGCCAGGGTCGGGATCGCATAGATGACGTGCGGACATCCCAGGAGCAGCACGGCGACGAGGAGCAGGAGCGAGCACCCGACGCTGGACACCATCCTCGTCATCGCTTCGCCTTCCAGCGCTATTTCCTGGGCAGATCGTCGCGAGTGTCGAACCAGGGGATGTGCTCCTCGAAGAAGGCATGGCCCTGCGGCTCGAAGGCTTCCGGCGTGTCGAAGCCATTGAGGTACAGGTCGATCTCGTCGGGACGTCTGGCCGTCTCGTAGGCGATGGGCGTTCCGCAGCGGGCGCAATGGCTGCGCGTCACGCCGGGAGACGAATGGAAGGTCGCCCGTTCACCGCTGAACGCGACCTTGTCGCGCTCGAAGTTCACGAAACAGGTCACCGGAGATCCGGTATGCCGCCGGCAGCTGGCGCAATGGCAGTAGGAGACCCAGCGCGGTTCGCCGCCGGTTTCGAAGCTCAGTCGACCACACAAGCAATGTCCGCGTGCCATGTCATCGGCTCCCGTCCCCGGATCGGCTCATGGTGTCTCATCCGAGCCCGGAAGCGAACCCCCGCGGGGAACCCCGTCCGGATCCGCGGCTCTCGACTCGTCCCGGCAGGCGGAGCCGGATCCCGAGGCCAGGGCGACCTCGACCCGGCGAATCCTGGCGCGGGCCTCCTCGCGGAGCTCGTCCGGGATGAACGGCTCGTCCAGGCGAATCCTCCGCAGCGCGTCGAGCTGGGCGTCGCAGCGGCCCATCGTCCCCCATGCGGCTTCGGCGAAGGCCCAGATCTGGTTCGATCGCCGCGGGTAGATGCGGAGGGCGTCGTCGATCCAGCGCGCGAGCTCTGGCGCGTCGTCGCGCAGCGCGGCGACCAACATGAGCTCCCCATACACGAAGAGGTTCATCGGGTCGAGGCGCTGCGCGGCGAGGAGCTCGGCGCTCGCGCGCTCGAGATCGCCGCGTCTCCGCCACCGGAAGCCCCGGCTGAGTGCGAGGTCGGAGCCCCGAAGGAGCTGGCCCACCGGTGGAGGCGGGGTCCGCGCCTGGTCGTCGGGCCTGAACAGGAGCACGCTTCGGGGGTCGATGTGCGCCACGCGCCACGGCGGCCGCTGCGACCGGAGGACGGACGCGAGCGGCGATCCGACGACGACGAGCACCGCGTCGATTCCGTAGGCGTCGAGCTCCCGGCGCCAGCCGCGCTTTGCGCCCAGCAGCGTCAGGTAGGCGCGGCCCACCGCGTCGTCGTAGACGGTTCCGGCTCGGCCGTCGATGAAGATCGGAACCCCCGGCGCGTCGAGCATCAGATACCCGCCCCATTCGTAGGAGTTGAAGAGCCGCCGGGGAGGGTTCGCCATGGCGGCGAGGTAGGCCGCGGCGCCCGTCGGAAAGCCCTCACGGACGGTCCAGCGCTGCAACGGGCGCGGCAGGAAACAGACGTCCTGCCACAGGGAGATCGCCACGAGCAGGGCGCCGCCGCTCGTCGCCAGGCGGAGCCAGCCAGCGGAGGGCGCGGGAAGGCCGCGTCGTGCAAGGCCCAGCGCGGCACCGAAGCCGAGGGCTACGAGCGGTGCGCTCGTCACGGCGAAGAGCGGAACGAAACGCCTCGCGAGGACCGCCATCACCCCCGTCACCAGCGCCAGCGCGAGCGGAAACGCCTGCCGAGCCCGCACGGCTCCCAGCACCGAGAGGACCACCGTCCAGCCGAAGCGACCCGTATAGGTCCTCGGATCCAGGCTCGGAGCGAGCGCACGCCACTCGATGAGGGTATGGAAGGGCGTGTCGCGGTCGAGGGGCTGCAACGGAACCCCGTAGATCGCGAAGCCCCAGGGGTTGAGCCCCGCAGCCAGCGCGGCGCAGAGCAGGCCGGCCCATGCGGCACGGGGAAATGGAAGTCCACGCAGAAATGCCTCCACGCTCCGGAGTCCCACGTGGAGACCCAGGAGCCCGAGACCGAACACGAAGCCTCCGTGCAGATTCACCCAGAGCGCGACGAGCGGCGGCCACAGCCAGGGCGCACGCCGCCACCCGAGAGTGGCGAGCAGCAGCGCCGTGAAGAGAAGCGTCACGACGTGGGGCCGGACGTCCAGGAACCAATGGCTCGCGGCGGCGGCGAGCCAGGTCGCCGCCCCCGCCGCGAGCCACGATCGGCTGCTCTGCCACGCGTTCCAGGCGACGAGCGCAAAGAGCGCCACCAGCAGGGCGAGGTTCAGCCAGGCCGCCAGATCGGGGTGCGTGGCGTAGGCGGCCCAGAAGAGCCCCCCCCAGAGCCACGCATGATTGGTCCAGGGTTGGCCTCGTGCGGTGTGCGAGAACGGATCGGAGAGCGGGATCTCGTGCTGCTCCCAGAGGGTGCGGCCCGACGCCAGGTGCCACCAGAGGTCCCCTCCCTCGACGCTCGGGTGGAACCACGAGGCGGCTCCGACCAGGATCGCGAGCGCTCCGACCCCCGTCGCCGCGACGTCGAGCCAGCGCGGGGTCTCGCGGTGGCGGTCGCGGGGCGGGCTCGTGGGCGAGATCCCGATCGTCAGGGGGAATCGCGTCCGCCTCGCGGGGCGCCCGGCGATCCGGAGGCGACGGGGGCTGCGGGCGGAAGGTGCTGCGCGAAGAAGGCGGCCAGCTTCTCGTGGAAGTCGATCTCGTTCCTCTCGTCGTGGAAGCCGTGCACCTCGCCGGGGTAGAGGTGGGTCTCGACCGGCTTGTCCCGGTCCTCGAGGGCCTCCGCCATCATCTCGGCCTGCTTGACGTGCACCCTCCAGTCCTCGGTCCCGTGGGCGATCAGCACGGGAGCCCGGATCCGATCCGCGTTCCTCGCGGGTGACGTCTCCTGCAGCCGCTTCCGATCGCTCCAGGTGCCGCCGACGGTCGGTTTGTTCCAGTCGTCCCAGCCATACCACTTGTCGTCGTTCAGCATCGTGATCAGGTCGGTCACCCCGGCAAGGCTCGCGCCCGCCGCGAAGAGCTCGGGGGTCTTGACCAGCGCCATGAGCGCCGCGTAGCCGCCGTAGCTCGCGCCGTAGATGCCGATCCGATCGGGATCGGCGATGCCCTGCTCGATCAGCCAGCGGGCTCCGTCCGTTACGTCGTCCTGCATCGCCAGGCCCCACTGCTGGTAGCCGAGCTCGGTATGTCGGCGGCCGTACCCGGTCGAGCCGCGGAAGTTCGGCTGGAAGACCGCGAAGCCGCGGCTCGCCAGGAACTGCACCGTCGGATCGTAGCCCCAGACGTCGCGACTCGACGGACCGCCGTGGACGTAGAGGATCGTCGGCAGACGGGTTGGCGGCCCGGCCTTCGGAAGCGTCAGGTAGCCCGGGATCTCGAGGCCGTCGTGGGCCCGGAAGGAGACGGACTTCATCGGCGCCAGCATCCGCGAGTCCAGCACGGGATACGCCTCGACCAGCAGCTCGAAGCGCTGGCTGCCGCGCTCGTAGAAGTAGTATCTGGGGGGTTCCGTGTCTCCCGACACCATCGCGATCGCGATCCTCTCGTCGCGGTCGCGGCTGATGATCCGGTTGGTGGTCCCCGGAAATTCGCGGTCGAGAAGCGCCTGCTCGCGCCGCGCCTCCTCGTCCAGGAAGTGGAGCCGGGGGCGATCGGTGACGTACTCGATGGCCAGCAGCCGGCCGTCCCTGGTCGAGAAATGCAGTGAGTCCACGTCGACTTCCGCATGGCCGAAGACCATCGGCCCGCGCTGCTTCGACGCGAGATCGTAGCTGTAGACCGCGTCGCGCCCGGTCTCGTCGTCCGAGATCACGTAGATCTTCGCGGTCTCTTCGCTGAAGCCGGCGAAGAAGAAGCCCGGATCTTCGAAAGGGTCGAAGTCGATCACCTTCTCGAAACCGTCTTCCGGACTGGCGCGGGCGTACAGGAAGTAGCCGGTACGGGAGGGCGGAGACCCCCAGCCCGCGCGCACCTGCCCGCGATGATCGGTGTACCACCTCTCGACGAAGGGAATCGAGGAGGTGACGGTCGTGAGATGGCCGTTCTTCACGTTCACGCGACGAACGCTCGCCCCGTTCTGGTTGGGCTGCCACCAGTTGATCAGCACGTGCTCCGGGTCGTTCGGCAGCCAGTCGATGATCTGGTCCTGGGACCCCGAGTACTCCTGGTAGGGCCAGTCGCGGCCGAGGTAGATCGGTGTCGATCCGTCCAGCTTGACGACGAGCAGGCGGGTCTGCCGCGCGCGCATCCCCACGGCCGTCGGGCTCGGCATCTCGACGCTCACGAGGATGCGCTCGTCGCTGGCCCAGCCGACGGTGCGGATGCTCTGCCCGGCCTCGTCGAGCTTCGCGAGAAATCGCACCTCGCCGCCGCGCGTCGGGCGGACGACCAGCACCTGGACGCCGTCCTGTGTCGTGATCGCCGCGATGTGGCTTCCATCGGGGGAGAGGCACAGATGGGAGAGCACGGGAGCGCGGAAGAAGGCGGCGGCGGGAAGGCTGCCCTCTGCGTCGGGGGATGCCGGGGGCCGGGTGCGGCGCGCCGTGGTCGTCGCCTGACACGACGCAAGGAAGGGGAGCATCGCGAGCAGCAGGAAGGGAGCCCGCACGACCGCCTCCTGGCATCGACGCGAGGTTGCGGCCCGATTCTACCCCTGGCCGGCTACTCGGCCAGCCGGCCGTAGTGGCGCAGGATCTCGCGCAGGCGCTCGTGGGGCAGCGCCGGCACCTTCACGCCGTCGGCTCCCGTCATCGTCCGCGCGGCGACCAGGGCGTTGATCACCGCCTCCTCGGTCGCCTGCACGGTGGCGTCGAAGAGCGGATCGAAGTGGGCGTCCGGCACGATCGCCCACTCCGTCACGGCGGATTCGGTGGCGCGAGCCCGGTTGCGCGTCGAGAAGGCGAGGATGATGTCGCCCGACCCGTTGTGGGCGATCGAGCCCGTGCGAGCGAGGCCGAGCGAGGCGCGGCGAGCGATGCGCTTCAGGTGGGTCGGCGCCAGCGGTGCATCCGTCGCGACGATGATGATGATCGAGCCGTCGCCCTGGCGGGCACCTCGGGCCGGCGGCGCCGGGCGCCGGTCGGCCCGGCGGCTTCGCTCCTCGGCGAGATGGCGCCCCACCGGCACTCCGGCCACCGTGAGCTGCTCGAGCGTCCCGTGGTTGGCCTGCACGAGCACGCCGACGCGCCAACCTCCTGCTGCCTCGGCCACCACCCTCGACGCCGTTCCGATGCCGCCCTTGAGGCCGTAGGAGGTCATTCCCGTGCCGCCGCCCACGTTCCCCTCGGCGACGAGCCCGGCGGAGGCGGCGTCGAGCGCCGCGAAGACGTGCTCGGGCTTCACGTGGAAGCCGTAGATGTCGTTGAGCGGCGCGCCGTCCCAGGTCTCGGCGACCGTCGGCTGGGTGCGGGCGTAGAGGTCCACCGGATCGGAGACGTGCTCCATCGACCACGCCACCACCGCCTGCATCACGGTGCCGACGGAGAGCGTATTGGTGATCGAGACCGGTCCATAGAGCAGGCCGTGCTCGTCGATCAGGATGGCGCCCGTCATCTCGCCGGTGCCGTTGAGCGCGTAGTAGCCGGCCGTGACGGCCTCGCTGGACGTCTTTCCGAGCGGGAAGATCACGGTCACCCCCGTGCGAACGGGCCCACGGCCGACCTTCAGGGGACCGTCGCCGCGAATGATCGTGCTGTGCGCGACCTCCACCCCGGTTACGTCCGTGATCGCGTTCTGGGGGCCCGGAGCGCCGTCGAAGGGCACCCCGAGGTCGCGGGCTCGGGGGGCTGCGAAGACCGCCAGGGGAGCGAGCGATGACGATGCGGCGAGCGACAGGATGAGGCCGAGGGCGCGATGCATGGGGTCTCCTCTGCGGAAGGATCGAGTCCGATTGTCCGGATTCCCGTGGACCCTTACCATGTCGAGGGCCGGGGAGCTGCATACGGCAGATCGAGCTCAGCACTGGGCAATGCTTTCTCTCGCGCTCCTGGCCGCCGGGCCGGGCCCCGTCGCAGCGGCGGGTCGCGAGCCGGTCCTCCCGCAGATCCGCGTTCCCCACAGCTACTACTACCGCGAGATGTACCTGCCGCAGGTGACGAGTGGACCGAGCGCCGTCGCCTGGTCTCCGGACGGCACGGCGCTCGTCTACTCGATGCAGGGGCGGCTCTGGCGGCAGCGCCTGGGCACGGACGAGGCGGAGGAACTCACGGCCGGCGCGAGCTACGACCATCAACCCGACTGGTCGCCGGACGGGCGCTCCATCGCCTACGTCGCGTACCAGGACGACGCCATGGAGCTGCGGCTCCTCGACCTGGCTTCGCTCGCCTCGCGCCCGCTGACGCGAAACGGCGCCGTGAACGTGGAGCCGCGCTTCTCCCCCGACGGACGCCGCCTGGCGTTCGTCTCCACGCTCTTCGAGCAGCGCTGGCACGTCTTCGTGATGGACCTGAAGGAAGGCGAGCCCGGCGCCCCGCGGCGCCTCACCGAGGATCACGAGAGCGATCTACCGCGCTACTACTACAGCCGCTTCGACCATTATCTCTCGCCCAGCTGGTCTCCCGATGGGACCGAGATCCTCTTCGTCTCGAACCGCGGGCGCAGCTGGGGAACGGGTGGATTCTGGAGGATGCGCGCAGAGGCCGGGAGCGAGCCGCGCGAGATCCGCTACGAGGAGACCACCTGGAAGGCGCGACCCGACTGGTCGCCCGACGGACGGCGCGTCGTCTACTCGTCCTACCTCGGCCGCCAGTGGAACCAGCTCTGGATCATGACCGACGAGGGAGGGGATCCGTTTCCGCTGACCTACGGCGAGCACGACGCGACGGCGCCCCGCTGGTCGCCGGACGGGAAGCGCGTCGCCTACGTCTCGAACCAGAAGGGCAACACCTCGCTCTGGGTCCAGGAGATCCCCGGCGGCCGCCGCCAGGAGATCCAGGCCCTGCGGCGGAAGTACCGGACGCCGACCGGACGCCTGCGCTTGCGCATCCGCGACGGACCGGCCGGCGCGCCCGCCGCCGCGCGCGTCTCGGTCACCGACCCGGAAGGTCGAGGCTACGCGCCCGACGACGCGCTCTGGCGCGCCGACGACGGCTTCGACCGCTCCCTGCGCCGCTTCGAGTACCCGTACTTCCACGCGCGCGGCCGCGCCGAGCTCACCCTGCCGGCGGGCCCTGCCGAGATCGAGGTCCTTCGCGGCATCGAGTACCGGCCCTTCCGCCGCAGGGTGAAGATCGAGAAGGGCGCCACGGTCGATGTCGAAGTTCCCCTCGCGCGCATCGCCGATCTCGCGGCGGAGGGCTGGTGGAGCGGCGACCTGCACGTGCACATGAACTACGGGGGCGCGTATCGGAACGATCCCGAGGGGCTCGCCTTCCAGGCGGACGCCGAGGATCTCCGCCTCGTGGAGAACCTGATCGTCAACAAGGAGCAGCGCATCCCCGACATCGGCCATTTCGATGGAAGCCCGGACCGCTTCCCGGACCGGAACGTCGTCATCGACCACGCCCAGGAGTTCCACACCAGCTTCTGGGGGCACCTGGGGCTCCTCGGGCTCCGGGACCACGTCCTGCTGCCCGGCTACGCCGCGTACGCCAACACCGCCGCCGCGAGCCTCTACCCGCCGAACGCCGTGATCCTGGACCTCGCCCGCGCGCAGGGAGGCGTCACCGGCTACGTGCATCCCTTCGACTCCGCGCCCGATCCCTTCGATGCCGAGACCCCCCTCACCAACGAGCTTCCCGTGGACGTGGCGCTGGGACTCGTCGACTACTACGAGGCGGTCGGCTTCGCCGACCCGCTCGCCACCCAGGGGGTCTGGTATCGGCTGCTCGACTGCGGCTTCCGCCTGCCGGCGGGCGCCGGCACCGACGCCATGGCCAACTTCGCGTCGCTGCGCGGCCCGGTGGGTCTGAACCGCGTCTACGTGAAGACGGAGGCACCGCTCGATCACCGCCGCTTCCTGGAGGCGCTGGTGGCCGGCAGGACCTTCGCCACCAACGGGCCGCTCCTCACCTTCACGCTCGGGGGCAAGGCGATCGGCGAGGAGATCGATCTCCCCGCGGGCTCGCATCGGCTCGAGCTGCGCGCCTCGCTCCGATCGATCGTTCCCGTCGATCATTTCGAGCTCGTCCGCAATGGCGAGGTGATCGCCCCGCTGCCGCTCGATGCAGCCGGGACCGCGGGCCGCGCGAGCCAGGAGATCCCGGTCGAGCGCTCGGGCTGGTACCTGGTGCGCGGCTGGAACTCGAAGGCGACGCACCCCGTCCTCGACGTCCTCCCCTTCGCCACCACGAGTCCGATCTACGTCACGGTGGCCGGGGAGCCCGTGCGTTCCCCCGACGATGCCAGCTACTTCATCGCCTGGATCGACCGCCTGATCCAGGCGGCGAACGCGCACGCCGGCTACAACACCGCGGAGGAGAAGGCCGCGGTCCTGAAGCTGCTGGCCGACGCCCGCGCCGTCTTCGTCGAGCGGGCCGCGCGCTAGATCGCATCCGGACCGGGCGCCCTCAATGATGCCCGATCTCGTGTGTCGCAGGGGTCTCGTGCGTCGCCTCGTATTCCGCCCATAGCTCCGGTCGCACCTGGTCCAGATCGAAGGCCATCGCGGGGAAGTGAGCGAGCCTCATCCTTGCGCCCCTCCTCTGAGCAGCGCGAAGGAGGCCCATGCGACCTCGCGTATCGGGATCGCTGCCAGCGCCGGCGTCGAGCTGCAGGACGCCCGTCTCCGAGAGGCCCTTGCCGAAGGCGAACGCCAGGTAGGAGACCGATTGGGACACGAGACGGCGATCCTCCTCGTCGAGCCGGGCGATTGCCGCGTCGAGCTGCGCCGTGAAGAGCTCGAGGTCGTCGCCTTCTGGCGCGACGAAGAGCGCATTCATGCCCTCCATGTCCAGGATCTCGTTCAGGTGCATGGCGGAGGAGAAGGGCCCACCCGGTCGATCGATCAGCCAGACGTGCAGCATCTCTGCGCTGCGGTGGGAGGGGACGCCTTCTTCGCACCCACCCTCGAGCGCCCAGCCCACGTCGAGGAGGTCGTTCACGATGCACTGTGCGATGCTCCACTTGTGAAAGTGCCAGATGGTTAACGGCCCCCCGATCTGCGGGCCACGCTCCGTGGGCGTACGGGCGAAGAACATGAAGCCCACGAACTTCTTCGTGCCGTCCGAGCTCGGGTGGTACATGAGATACTCGGGCCGATCGCAGTCGAGGATCCGGTCGTCGAGCATGTAGGCGTCGTTTCTGTAGTGATGGTCGTGGGGGTTCGGCTCTCCGTCGGGTCCGCGAGGGGGATGGAAGCCATCCGCGAGACCCTTCTCGGAGTCGTGCCAACCGTGAGCCACTACGGCCGCGCGACAGCGTTCGACCAGATCGTCCGCCGCGCGCTGCTGCTCCGGCGTGGGTGTCGCTCCGGGCGGGTAGTTGCTGACCTCCCACAGGACCATGCTCGGGTACCGCTGCGGAGCCGCGGGGATCTCCGACTCGCGCCTCCACTCGGGGTCGAACGGGAAGAAGCGACGCGCGTATCGATCTCGAAGGTCCGGCTCCGCCTCCCGCGAACATCCCAGGCTTGCGGCGGCCAGGAGGAGCGCGGACGACAGGATCCTCCTGATCTTCGGTCCCTGCATCGCGTGGGTACCTGTACCGGTCTTCTACCGGCAGTCTACCAGGAAGGAAGGCGGTCTGTCGGAAGACGCACGGTGATCGGAGGGGCCGGCGCTGCCCTAGCGCGCCTCTCCGGCGAACGCGACGGGGGCCGAGTGTCTCGGCGCGCGTGCGGGCGCCGGCATCAGGGGTCGTAGAGCGCGACCAGAATCTGGGACACGTGAGCAAAGTCGCGGTCCAGGGTGACGAGCTCCACTCCATGCTCCATGGCGCTCGCGGCGATCCAGAGATCGTTCGTCGGTAGGGGGCGCCCCACTGCGCGAAGGAAGGCGTAGATCAGCGCATAGCGCTCGGCCGTCGCCTCGCCGACGGGCACGAGCCGGACCCGCGGGCTCTCGACGAATAGACGCAGCTCTTCGCGGTTTCGGCGCGACCGGGTACCCGCCTCGAAGCCGCCCAACAGCTCTCCCAGGACGATGCTCGGGAGGAGGATCTCCCCTGCGCGTCGCAGATGCCCGACGACGCCGTGATGGCCGCGCTTGAAGGCCGAGTAGGCGGAGGTGTCGAGCGCGACGCGACTCACCGCCAGAGCTTGGCGTCGACCTGGCGCTGGGCTTCCACTGCCTTGTCGAAGCGAGCGGCCTCTGACTTCGACCACGTCGCGGCCAGCTCGTCCAGATCGTCGTACGCCTCGATGGCGGCGGAATCCGCGAGGCCCAGGCGCTCGGCGAGCAGGGCCAGGACGGTCTTGTTGAGGCTCTGCCGGCGACGCGCGGCCTCCCGCTCCAGCGCACTTCGCAGGCGCGAGTCGATCGAGCGGATGGTGAGCTGGTCGGGTGCAGGCATGAGCTGAATCATAGTGCCTTCATCGAGTGCCAGCAAGAGGGGGCTGCGGACGCGGCGTGAAGGTCGGGGCCGACGCTGCTTCCGAGAACGCGATCCTTCCACCGAGGATCGTGTAGACCACCCGCGCCGTGGGAATCTCGTCCGCGGGAATCGCGGTGATGTCCTTGGAGAGGACGGTGATGTCGGCGAGCTTGCCCGGGGTGATCGACCCCTTCTGGTGCTCCTCGAAGGCGGCATGGGCATTGTCGATCGTGTAGGAGCGCAGGGCCTCCAGCGGCGTCATCGACTGCTCCGGGTGGAAGGACGCGCCATTCGACATCTTCCGCGTCACCGAGGCGTGGAAGCTCGCGATAGGATCCACGTCCTCGACGGGGGCGTCGCTCCCGTTGGTGACGAGCGCGCCGGCGTCGATCAGGCTGCGCCACACGTAGGAGAGTTGGCCGGCGCGCGCCTCGCCCAGGCGCTGCGGCAGCCAGGGTCCGTCCGAGGCGGCGTGGACCCCCTGCATCGAGGCGATCACGCCGAGCGCGGCGAAGCGCGGTACGTCCGCGGGGTCGAGGTGCTGGGCGTGCTCGATGCGCCAGCGCAGATCGGTGAGATCCGGGTGCTGCCGGAAGATCCGCTCGTAGACGTCCAGGACCTCCCGGTTGGCCCGGTCGCCGATGGCGTGGGTGTTCAGCTGGAAGCCGTGCCGGATGGCGATCCGGGCGGTCTCTTCGATCCTGGCCGGCGGGTCCAGCACCAGGCCGGTGCTGCCGGGCATGTCGCTGTAGGGCTCGAGCAGCCAGGCGCCGTGGGACCCGAGGGCGCCGTCGATCATGCGCTTGATCGATCGCACCGCCAGGAAGGCGTTGGCCTCGGGAAGGATCCGGTAGTCGGGGAGCCGCTCGGCCAGCTTCTCGTTGGTCTCCTCCAGGCCCACCATCACGTACAGGCGCACCGGCAGGGCGCCCTCCTCGGCCCAGGCCCGGAAGCGGTCGATCTCTTCGAAGCTCGCGCCGGCGTCCTGGAAGGAGGTGATGCCCTTCGACAGGGCTTCCCGCCCGGCCAGCTCCATCATGCGCCGGGCCTCGGCCGCCCGCTCCTCCGGGGGACGTCTCTGGTTCCACGCGGCGATCGGGGCCTCGACCAGGCCCTCCGCCGCCTCTCGCAGCAGGCCCGTGGGGCTCCCTTGGGCGTCGCGGACGATCGTGCCGCCGGGCGGGTCGGGTGTGTCTGCATCGATGCCGGCGAGCTCGAGCGCAGCGGCGTTGGCGAAGATCGCGTGGCCGCTGGCGTGGGCGAGACTCACGGGGTTCTCGGGGGACGCCTCGGAGAGGGCGTGGTGCAGCGGAACGCCGTCGACGCTCGGCCGGGGCGCCTCCGTCCACTTCTCCTGGTGCCAGCCGCTGCCGAAGATCCAGTCGCCGGGCCGGGCCGCCCGGGCCGCCTTGCCCACCCGCTCGACGATCTCGCCCCAGGTCGTGGCATGCCCCAGGTCGAGGACCGTCTTCGCCCACCCGAGGCTCATGTAGTGGCCGTGGCCCTCGATGAAGCCGGGAATGGCCAGACGGCCCTCGAGCTCGATCACCTCGGTACCCGGGCCGACGCGAGCGTCGATCTCGCGGTTGCTGCCGACCGCCACGATCCTGTAGCCCTCTATGGCGATGGCCTCCGCCTCGGGCACGGCGTCGTCGACGGTGACGACCCGGCCCCCCCGCAGCACGAGGTCGGCAGGCAGGGTCCGCTCCGAGGGGGCACAACCCGGGATGGCGACCGCTAGCGCGAGGCACAGAGCCACGACGGCGAAGCCGGATCCATGATCCCTTCCCTCAGCGCGAGGAGACGCTCTTGATTCCCTCATCTCGCCCCCGGACGGTCGTCTTCCTGATCGCAGCCGCCGCGCTCGCGGCGGCGGTGCTCGGATCATGCGGCCTGCCGCTCCGGTCCGGCAATGGCCCGCGCCCCATCGGGGCCATCGAGGAGCTCTACCAGGAGGCGCGCGCGCTCCGGGACGAGATCGACGTGACGCGCAGCCGCGGCTCGACCACGACGACGGCGGGCGTGGCGCTCACGGACGTCGTCGTGCGGTACGAGGGCGCCCGGGCCGAGCTGGAGCGGGTCCTCCTGGCCGGTGCCGCTCCGCCGCTCTCGCAGCAGGACGATCGCGCCCTGGAGGTCATGCGACGAACGCTCGCCAGCGAGCTCGTCCCGGAGGAGGTCGCGCGGGCGTCGGCCGGCAGCGGGGCCGGCGCGGAGGAGGAGGTCGACTGCCGCTACGACCCGCAGCTCGTGGCGAACGCAGAGGACGGGTATGCGGCGCTCTCGAAGCGGATCTACGCCTGCTTCTCGACAGCGGCCCACTCGCTCTCGTTCGAGGGTGAGGCGATGGATCGGTTGACGGTCTTCGGGCTGCTGGCGCTCCTCGACGACCCGTCCCGGCGCGAGGAGCTGTGGATGGCCTTTGCGCCGATCTGGCAGGCGGTGAACGGCGACAACGGGCCACGCAGCCCCTACCGGACGCTCGTCCGCAAGAACAGCGCGCGCCTCCGGGACCAGGGCGAGCGACTCGGCGAGGCGGTGCAGGACATCGGCGTCGAGCCGGCGGTGATGGAGGAGTGGCTCGCCCGGGTGCTGCAGCAGTGGCACGACGTCACGCCCGACACGCCGATCGAGCCGTGGGATTTCGCGTACGAGGCCGGCCGGGGCACCCGGGCGCTCGGCGCGAGGATCCCGCGCGAGTCCCTGCGGCCGATCAACGACCGTTTCTACCGCGATCTCGGGGCCGACCCGGCGGCGCTCGAGGTGCACTACGACCTCGAGCCCCGGGCGAGCAAGGATCCGGTGGCGTTCACGACCTTCGGTCGCCGGCCGCAGACGCGCGGCGACGCGGTGATCCCCGGAGAGCCGTGGGTCTTCGCCTCCTACCAGATGGGGGGACTCGACAATCTGCTCGAGCTGCTGCACGAGACGGGGCACGCCGTCCACATCGCCGCCATCCGTACGCGCCCCGCCTTCAGCGACTGGCCGGACAGCGACGTCTTCACGGAGGGGATCGCCGACATCGCCGCCCTGGAGCTCTACGAACCGGCGTGGCAGCAGCGCTACCTGGGGGCCTCCGTGCCGATCGAGGCGGGGATCGCGGCCAAATACGCCGGCATCGTCATGGACATCGCCTGGGCGCTCTTCGAGGTCCAGATGCACCGCGAGCCGGAGCGCGATCCGAACGAGGTGTGGACCGAGATCACCCGGAGCTACTTCCGGATCGAGCCCCACCCCGATCTGGCCTGGTGGGCCGTCCGCGGCCAGCTCGTGGGCGCGCCCGGCTACATGATGAACTACGCAGCCGGCGCGATCCTCGCCGCCGATTTCCGAGCGCGCATCCGCGAGCTGCACGGCTCCCCTACCGAAGGGGACGCTGGCTGGTACGAGCGGGTGGCGCGAAGCCTGTACCGCTTCGGCCTCGAGAAGCCCTCGAAGGACGTGATCGAGGACTTCCTCGGCCGGCCGGTCTCGCCCCAGGCGCTCCTCGACGACATGGCGCGGGCGGTCGCCGGCGATGGGGATCGGATCCCGCTGCGAGTGCCCGCGGAAGAGCGCGGCGGATCGTCCGCTCGCCCGCTAGGGTGAGGCGCATGAACGACCCCGTCGACCCCCTCGGCCTGCGCAAGGACGCCCCGCTCCTCGATGCATGGCTCGCCTTTCGCAGCGCCGGCAACGCGCCGTTCAGCACTCCGGGGCACAAGCAGCGGACGAACCTCGTCGGTCCGGTGGTGCTCGACGACATTCCCCTCTACGGAGGGGTCGACACGGTTCGCCAACAGGCGGGCGTGCTCGCCGACGCCGAGCGCAGGCTGGCGCGGCTCTTTGGCGCGGAGTGGGGACGCATCTCGGTGGGCGGCTCCACGCACGGCAACCAGACGCTCGTGCTCGCGCTGTGTCGGCCCGGCGACCAGGTGATCGTCACGCGAAACCTGCACCGCTCGCTCCTGCTCGGCATGGTCCTGGCCGGGGTGACCCCCGTGTGGGTGCGCCCCGACGTCGACCCGACCACCGCCCTGCCCACCCGTGTACCCGTCGACCGCGTCGAGCGGGCGTTCGCCGAGCACCCGGCGAGCCGAGCGGTCTTCCTGGTGGAGCCGACCTGGGTCGGCACGCTGTCGGACGTAGCCGGTCACGCCGAGGTCGCCCACGCGCACGGCGTCCCGCTCGTGGTGGACCAGGCCTGGGGCGCCTACTTCGGATTCCACCCCGGCGTGCCCCGCCACGCGCTGCAGGCGGGCGCGGACGCGCTGGTGACGAGCGCGCACAAGACGCTGCCCGCGTACACGCAGTCCGCGCTGGTGCTGGCGCAAACCTCGCGGATCGACGCCGACCGCCTCGACCGCGCCTTCGAGGCGACGGCCACCACGAGCCCGTCCGGCACCATCGCGGCGAGCGCCGATGCGGCGCGAGCGCTGCTGGCGCGGGACGGAGAGCGGCTGCTCGGGCACCTGCTGCGGATCGTCGATCACGCCCGCGAGCGGCTCCGGAAGGTGCGCGGGCTCGTGCTCCTCGACGACGTCGTCGACCGGAGGGTCCACCTCGATCGCGCGAAGCTCGCCATCAACATCTCTGGTACCGGTGCGACCGGCCTCGCGCTCGAGGACGACCTGGTGGCTGCCGGGACGCCGGTCGAGCTCGCCGACCGCGACACCGTCGTCCCGATCATCTCGATGAACGACGACCAGGGGACGGTCGACCGCTTCGTGAACGCCCTCGTGGCGTCGATCGAGCGGCACCGCTCGGCACCGCGGAAGGTGCTGCCGTCGATCTCGTGGACGGTGGAGCCGCAGGTCGTGATGTTGCCGCGCGACGCCTACTTCGCTAAACACTGTACGGTGTCGGCCGAGGAGGCGATCGGCCGCGTGTCGGCCGAGCTCGTGGCGCCGTACCCGCCCGGGATCCCCGTGCTCGCGCCGGGGGAACGCATCACGCGCGAGGCGATCGAGGGGCTCCTGCGCGCGCTGGCCGACGGCACGCAGGTGCGCTACGCCGCGGACCGCACCCTGCGCACGTTCCAGGTCGTCGCGGACACCTGAGCCGGGCCCGACCGGGCCAGAGCGGGGAAGAGCGGGGACGGTCTTCAGATGTTTCGAATATTCAGATTCTCCCCAGAGGGCGAATCTGAATAAGCCAAACATCTGAAGACCGTCCCCGCCCTGCCTATGACCTCCGCGCGCCTTCGGCTCGCTGCGCGCGCCTTTCGGCGCTTGCTCGGTCCGGCCTTCCGGCGGCGGCTACTGGTAGTCGCGCGGGATCTTCTCCTCCCAGGTCTTCTCGCGCACGAGCGCGCCGTCCCGGAGCAGGCGCCGGGTGTAGCTCAGGGTGAAGTTCTCGAGGTCGCTGCGGAACCACGCGCGCGCCTCCCAGACGAGCGTGCGGTCCGGGAGCTCGACCGTCGTGCGGTACTCGCCGCGGACGGAGGTCGCTTCCGGATGATCGTCGCTGGCCTCGTGGGTGATCGTCTCCTCGAAGCGCTCCGTGCCCCAGGGGTAGCGGCTGCCGCCGCTGTTGCGGGCCGTCACCCTCGTCGTCCGGCTCTGCGGGTTGCGGTCGATCGAGGAGATCTCGCCGTATCCCGAGACGGTCCCGGCGTCGAGGGTCTCGAAGCCCGGCAGCTGCGGGTCCTCCTCCGGGGGGGCGAAATCCGGCCGGGGCCGCCTTCCCTCGGGCACGACCGGGAGCACGAGCCTCGTGGGTTCGTCGCCACCCAGGCGGAGCGAGGTGGTCATCGGGTAGGGGGTCGGCCAGAGCATCGGCCACTGGGAGTTGTTGATCGCGAGCCGCATCCGGTGCCCCTTCGGGAAGACCCATGACGTGAAGTGCATCTCGATGTCCAGGGAGACCTGCCGCCCGGGCACGAGTGGCTCGGGCTGCCTGGCCGATTCGCGGTGCGCCCCGTTCATTCCGGCGCCCGCGACCTGCGTGACCGTGCCGTCGGGCGCGACATCGGAGAGGCGCGCGAACCAGTGGGCCAGCGGCGCGTCGGCCGACACCTGGAGGAGCGCCCGGGGGAGCCCCAGGATCTCCAGCTCCTCCTCCAGGGGCTCCGTGTCATAGACGAGGCTCATGGCGTCCGTCGGCCTCTGATCGTGGGCCGCGTCTCCCCACCACATCACGGGGCCGCCGGCTTCCACACCGGCCGTCGGGACGTAGCGAAGCCGGTGCGTGGCGGCGTCGGGGGCCTTCGCGCCGAGGCCATGGTCCGGCTGCGGGTAGAGCGTCCGCGCGCGGATGCGCTCGATCGGCCAGCCCTCCTCGAAGCGCCACTCCCCATCGACCTCTTCCAGGACGGGGCCCGGAGGGTGCCAGCGGCGCACGTACAGCGCGAAGCGCGGCTCGTCCAGGATCCCGGTGTCGCGCCCCTTGAGCCAGTGGTCGTACCAGCGCACCGCCTCGCGCCGCCACTCGATGCGCGGCTTCGGCTCGGCATCGTGCGGGAAGAAGTGGGACCACGGCCCGACGATCGCCTTCACGGGCGCCTTCACGTGCTCGAGCATGCGCGGCACGCTGTCGCGGTAGCCGTCGTACCAGCCGCCGATCACGAAGGTGGGGACGCGGATCGCGTCGTAGCGCGACCTCAGCGCCGTCCGGTCCCAGAACGGCCCGTCGCGCTGCTGGCGCTTGTAGGTCAGCATCCAGGGCCTCGTCTCGAAGCGGTTCCGGAAGTACGCCTCGTCGATCGCGTAGTCCGGCGCGCCGGGCCGCGCGTTGTCCAGGTCCTGGCTCATCTCCCACGAATCGACGTGCAGGATGCCGTCCATGAAGTGCACGTCGTCCTGGTACAGGTCGTCGGTGGCGTCCACCGCGACGATCGCGCCGAGGGCGGGCGGGTTGCGCATCGCCATGTGGATCGAGTTGAAGCCTCCCCAGGAGATGCCGAACATGCCGACCTTGCCGCTCGAGAAGGGCTGCTTCGAGAGCCAGTCGATCACGAACTCGCCGTCTTCCTGCTCCTGATCGGTGTACTCGTACTCGATCAGCCGGCCCTCGCTGTTGCCGGTGCCCCGGATGTCGACGCGGGCCACGACGTAGCCGCGCCGCACGAAGTAGGAGTAGAGCGCGTGGTTCCGGGCCCGGGACTCGGCCTTGCGGTACGGAAGGTATTCGAGCAGCACCGGGTAGCGTTCGCCGGCCGCCCCTCCCGTCGGGACGAAGAGGTCCGCCGCCAGCCGCACGCCGTCCGGTAGCGGAATCCACGCCTCCTCCAGATCGATCCCGTAGGCCGGAGGCGAGGGCTCATCCGCCGCGGCCGGGGAAGCGTCCGCTAGGGCGAGCAGGGCAGCCGTGACGACGACGCAGCGATGGATGGCGAGCGGGCCACCTTCACGGAGAGATCGGGGTGCGATGCCGGTGGGGCCCGTCAGAGTCGCTCCGACAGGGACAGGGGCTTCCGCAGCCGTCGAGCGAGGCGTCCAAGCGCGGCCCGGTTCGATCCTTCGCGGGGGAGGAACCGGCGGACATGCCCGATCTCCCTCGCTCGCGTCGCCTCTTCTGGCCGCAGCTCATGCGCCGCGTCTTCGCGATCGACGTGCTCGGGTGTCCGCGCTGCGGCGGCGAGATGAGGATCCTCGCGGCGATCCATCCGCCGGGCGCTCAAGGCCCGGTCCCCGGCTCCCGGGGATGCGGCCCGCCGTCCAGCCGGGAGAGGGCCGCGGCGTGCCCCTGCTCCGCCGCCCTGCGGTACCAGCGCGCGGCCTCGGCGTCGTCCTGCGGCACGCCCCGGCCGGTGGCGTGCATAAAGCCGAGGTTGTACTGGGCGTCGGCGTTGCCCTGCTCGGCCGCCTTGCGGTACCAGCGCGCGGCCTCGGCGTCGTCCTGCGGCACGCCCCGGCCCATGGCGTGCAGCAACCCCAGGTTGAACTGGGCTTCGGCGTGCCCCTGCTCGGCCGCCTTGCGGCACCAGCGCGCGGCCTCGGCGTCGTCCTGCGGCACGCCCCGGCCCGTGGCGTGCAGCACCCCCAGGTCGGACTGCGCCGCGGCGTGCCCCTGCTCGGCCGCCTTGCGGTACCAGCGCGCAGCCTCGGCGTCGTCCTGCAGGACGCCCTGCCCGGCGGTGTAGAGCGCGCCCAGCGCGAACTGCGCATGCGCATTGCCCTGCTCGGCCGCCCGGCGGTACCAGCGCGCGGCCTCGGCGACGTCCTGCACCACGCCCTCGCCCCGCGCGTACATCCCCGCCAGGTTCAGCTGCGCGGCGTCGTAATTCTGATCCGCCCCCCGGCGGTACCAGCGGACGGCCTCGGCGTCGTCCTTGGCCACACCCTCGCCGGTCGCGTAGAGCACGCCCAGGTTGGACTGGCCCACGGCGTCCCCGCGTTCCGCGGCCTCCCGAAAGTGCGAGAGGGCCTCCCCGACCCGTCCCTCGAAGAGCGACGCAAAGCCCAGCCGGTTGTGGCGCGCCAGGTCCTGATCGGCCCGGGTCTGCCCCTGGACCACCGCGAAGACCAGCGCCCACACCGACACGTAGGCGAGGTACCGGCGCCGCGGCGCCCATGCGGCGAGCAGCCTCGTGGGATCGAAGCGCCTCAGGGCCGGCGAGCCGACCGCGCGGTCGATCGCCTGGATCGTCGTGTTCAGGATCGGCACCACCAGCAGCTTGTCGTAGAAGCTGTGGGCACCGACGTGCTCGAGGAAGGCGTAGGTCGCCACCACGCTCGCTCCGTACAGGACTCCGAAGGCGATGCGCCCCAGGTCGCTGCGGGGCGAGGTGGAAGGGTCGGTGAAGAGCAGGTGCATGCCGAGGAAGGTCGCGATCGGGATGTAGGTCCCGAAGACGAAGCCGGTGCCCGCCGCCGCGTGGAGGAGGATCAAGGCGTAGGTCGTCGCCACCGCGGACATCGTCATCAGCGTGACGCCGAAGAGGAGCTGCCCGGGCAGCCCGGCCAAGAAGATCCACATGTAGATGTAGGGGGGATAGAGCTGCGTGTCGGCGATCTCCTGGCCCCAGGTGACGTGCGTCGAGCCGGTCAGGAGCAGGACCACCGAGAAGAGCGACAGGGGCAGCGCCGAGGGGTTGAAGACGTGCACCCGCCGCCCGTCCTTGCTCCAGCGGATCAGCTCCTTGGCGGCGAAGCCCAGCGCCACCAGCAGGAACTGGAGGAAGAACCACTCCGGCTTGAACCAGAGGAAGAGGTTGATGCTGAGGACGATCGGGAACGGGCCGAATCCGAGCGTGTGGGAGTCGCGGCGGGACCAGACCAGCAGCGACTCGAAGGCGTAGGCGAAGACCAGCTGCGCCGCAATCAGGTCCGCGGAGTCGTAGACCTGGCGCCAGTACCAGCCCCAGTAGGCGAAGACCGAGAGCTGCGCGCAGGCCTGCACGTAGTGCTGGCTGCGCGGCACCACCTCGAGGGTGAGGCTGCGGCCGCGGCGGAGCGCCGCGGCGAGGAGCGCGGCGGTCCAGACGAGCAGCGCCGCGCCCGCGCTCCAGAACGACCAGACCAGGGCCGGGTCCCGCCGAGCCGACGGCAGCCAGGCGAAGGCGAAGAGCAGCGAGGCGAGGCACAGGGGCAGGCCGAGGGCCCGCGCCGGGTGCACGCCTTCGAAGCGCGCGACCGGCGGCACCCGCGCCGCCTCCTGCTTCGCCACGGACATGGTCCCACTCACTTCAGCGAGCGCCGCCATGATACCGGCCGGCGGGCCCGGCGTGAACCGGATGGGCGCGGCACTGCGGGGTCCTGCCGCGGCGGGCTCCGCTCAGAGGAAGCCGCGGCTCACGTGCACGAGGCGCTCGTAGGCGGCCGAGGTGGTCGCGCACAGGGCCTCGGGGGTTCCGAACTCGCCCGCAACTTCGTCGGGCCGGGGGAGGGACTGGGAGGACGCGGAGCCGATGGCTCAGATCTGTTGCAGCTCGAGCCGCCACTCGACCAGACGCTCTTCGACCTCCTTGCGACTCATCTTGCGATTCTCGACGTGGCTGTAGGGAGGACCGAGCTCCAATGCGCGTTCCATCGAGCCGATGGCCTCGGCCAACGATCGGCGTTTCTCCTCGCGCAGCCGCTCGTCGGTCGTGCCGAGCTGTCCGGCGAGCCACACCCTGGCCGTCCCGATGATGTAGAGCAGGTCGGCCCGGTAGGTGTAGTGCTTGGCGCGAGGCCGGATCCGGATCATCGCGGTCTCGACCTCCAGCTGGGCCTCCATAGCCGAGATGGCCGCCTGGGCGGCGCCCGGAGTGGAGGCCTCGAGGGCGTGGCCGAGCGGCGCGCGGCGGACGGAGTCTCCTGCGAGGACCCAGAACGTGACGCTCGAGAGCAGGATCGCCGGCACGAAGTAGAGACATTGCCGAAGGAACGCTTCCCGCGCCGTCGAGCGGGACACCCCTTCCCACCACGAATGCGCCGGGGCCCTGCTCTCCGTCCGCAGGATCCCCAGGTTCTCTTGGTTCTCCTTGTGGCGCACCTTCCAGATGAATCCGTCGAAATAGTAATGCGTGAGCGTCGACGTGAAGCCCACGGCGAAGATAACGCCCATGAACCAACGCGCGCCCATGTGAAGGCCATCGCCGCCGGACTCGATGTTGAACCGATTCGATTGCAGGAACGTGAGGATGAAACCGTAGAGGAGACAGGCGAGGACGAATGCGCTGGCCACGTTCCAGCCGCCACGGCTGAAAAGCTCCTGGAAGATGCCGGACCGCGCGGCGCCTTCGCGGCGAGACAGACCTCGATTGTACTTCCATACGATCGCCAGATACTGCGTCACGTGCACCATGCCCAGCACGGCGAATCCCAGGGCGAAGTTCCAATCGGGAACCAGTGCGGTGATCAGGGAATTCGGCACGTACGTCAGATACATCACTCCAAAGGTGATGATGACCAGCATCACCTTCGCGCGGCTGACGAAGTGACTCTGGGCGCGACAGAAGGCGAGATAGCCCAGGTAGGCGACGGTCGCGGCCAGGGCGGCGACCAAGCAGAGCGCCTGCACGACCTGATAGACTCCGCCGTCGAGCAGGAACAGGATCGGGAAGCCGTGGAAGCGGTAGCTCTCGTACAACAGGTTCGGCAACCAGTCGAGCGTCGCCACCATGATGAAGATGAACCAGGTGCTGCAGATCATGAGGTCCATTCGCGAAGCCACCGCGCGGCGCACCTGGTTGTTGCGGTCGTAGATCCGCATGAACCCGTAATGTTGCATCAGGAAATGCCAAGGGTCCCAGAGCTGCAGAATGATCATCAGATACAGAACGTTGGTCATGTCGTAGCCGCCGAGCACGACATACGCCGCCACGCACATCGCCAACGAGAAGGGCAGCACCGGACCGAGCAGGAGGCTCCAGCGAAACCGCCGCATCAGGTCTCGATCGCCATAGATGCGAATGAAGGTCGGGAGATGATGTGCGACGTTGAAGACCGCGAAGATCGTCAGCACGACTGCGGGGCCGAACCACAGCACGAAGGCGAGGGCCCAGACCAACGAGATCAGGGGCGCGGCGATGATGAACAGGCCGTCCGACCGCCGGTCGATCACCCAATTCTGTTGGGTGCGCCGTTGGATGCGCGCTGAAGGGGACGCCTCAACGGTGGTCGACGTCATGCTCGACGACTCGCCTGCCCGTATCCCGAGCGTGTGGAAGTATCGCGCGCCTGCGTCGGGTGGGGCAAGCCGCAGGCGATGGCACCCCACGAGCACCGGGCGCGCCCGTCGACACGTCGGCGCGTGGAGCATGGGCATCGGGATGGGCGGCCTCGGGGCGGGCTAGGGCCAGGGAAGCTTACGGGCGAGCAGGTCGTCATAGGTTTCGCGCCGCACCACCGCGCCGCAACGCCGGCGCGGCAGAAGACGACGGCCGGCCGCAGGGCGCCATTGTAGTGGTTGACGAGCGTGTGCGTGTAGGCGCCCGTCATCGGCATCGCGACCAGGTCACCCGGCCTGGGATCGTGGAGGGGTACCTGGGTAGCGAGCCGGTCGCCCGATTCGCAGTGCCGCCCCACCAGCTCGACGGGGTCGCCGCCTCCGACGCGTCCGACGAGGGTCGCGTCGAAGCGGTGCCCCATGTAGACCGAGGCCTCGAAGTTGTCGGCGATGCCGCCGTCGACGGCGACGAAGGTGGGCTCGCCTCTTTTCACGGTGACGATCCGGTAGACCGTCGTGGTCGACCTCGCCACGAGCGAGCGGCCGGGCTCGAGCACGATGCGGGCCGCGTCGGGTAGGAAGCGGCTCGCGGCCCCGGTGACGGCGTCGAGATAGCGGTCCAGGTCGGGCGCCGGTTCGCCGCGCCGGTACTGGACGCCGAGCCCGCCGCCGAGGTCGTAGACGTCGAACGCGCCGAGCCGGGCGATCACCTCGATGGCCTCGGCGTACGGCTCCAGGTGGAGGATCTGCGACCCGAGGTGCGGGTTCCGAACGCGCCCGCGACGTCGTCGAGCCGGCAGCCGCCGACCAGGAGCGAGCCATCCTCGGCGAGGCGCGTGGTGTCCGGGAAGAGCGCCAGCAGGTCCTCGACGTCGGATCCCATGTCGCGACCGGTTTCCGTGACGGCCCTGACTCGGGGAAAAAGTCGACACGCGGGCCGTCGGCCAGTTTATACTCTTGCGACCCGGGTCGGGCCGAGGAGTGCCCCAAGGGGATTCGAACGCGCGAGGAGCCGGGATTGACTCAGTTTTCCCTCGAATTCCGGTCGGTCGAGACCGCGCTGGCGCGGGCGGCCGGGCGACCCGCGCCCATCCTGGCCCGCCGGGGGGCAGCGCTGCTCCTGGCCCTGTGCCTCCTGGGGCAGAGCGCCGGGGCGCGCGAGGAGTGGGTCGACAGGGAGCCCCGCTGGATCCCGTCTCTCCACTTCGGATTCGACGCCTTCGAATACGACACGCAAGCGAGCGTCCTGAACCAGATCAATCCGCCCAGACAAGCGGGGACCCAGAACGACGGATCCCGCCTGATCATGCTCCAGTTCGGTGGTGAGGTGATGGGGCCGCTGTTCAAGGGGCTGCCGGGTCGCCCGCGCCTCTTCGCCCAGGCGGGAGCGCAGTGGAGCCCCTTCGCGAGCGACAACGTCTTCGAGCTCGGCGTTGGGGGAAACACGGCGGCCCACATCAGCGGATATCAGCAAGTCCTGGCACGCGACGAGGCCCGGGGATGCCAGGGCGCGGGCTGCCCTCCTCGTCCCGAGATCTTCAGCGGAGAAGGGAGCGAGATCGACGCGAATTTCCTGAATCCATCCTGGAACGCCGCGTTGGGCGTCGCCTTCACCTTTCCCGTGGCCGAGTCCCTGTTGCTGCGGGTGAAGCCCTCGATCGCCTACAACCTCGATCGGATCGAGCTCTCCGGAACGATCACGACGGTGGTCGACACCGGCGAAACCATGTTCCTACCAGTTGCGAACCCGCCTCCGCCCCATCCAGCACCCTGCATCGGGAACAGCTGCCCCGTGCCGGTGTTCGAGATCCATCGGGGCTCCGCGAGCGACAGCATCACCCAGCACAGCCTCGGGCCGGGGCTCGAGCTGGAGCTGGTCCTGTTCCGCGGGGTCCGGCCGATCCGGGCCTCGCTCTACGCGGATACCCGCTTCCTGTGGCTGCTCGGCGACCGCACCACGGAGTTCTCGGGCTCCGTCGCATCCTACGAGGTTCGCAGGGACCCGTTCGCGATCCGGGGTGGCGCCGGATTCCGATTCAGCTGGATGGGATCCGGCGGACGCTGAGCGAGGCGCCCCTCGCCGGGACCTCAGCGCACCCCGTAGCCCAGGGCGCGCAGCTGGTTCAGCTGCATCTCGTCGATCTCGACGCTGGGCGCGTCCCCTCCCCAGGGCGGAGGCCGACTCCGGAGATAGGTGCTGGCCTTCTCGCTCAGAGCCCCGATCAGCTCGGGCCGCTCCCCCGCGAGATCCCGCTGCTCGCGGGGATCCTCCCACTTGTCGTAGAGCTCCGAGCGCTTCGGCGCCGCCGCGCGATAGATGAGGCGCCAGCGTCCCTCGTTCATGGCCACCATGGGGCGAGGCCGCTGCTCCGTCCTCCCCCAGCTCTGGTCGATCTGCGCGAACGCTACGCCATCGCCGGCGGGCTCCGCCTCGCCCCCCGCCGCGGCGACGATCTGCGGCACGAGCGATCGCCCGTCCGCGTCGGGGAGCGGGGGCAGGCCCACGAGCTCCAGCACGGTGGGCCAGAGATCCACGTTCTCCGAGCGCGCCTCGACGACGATCCCGGGCTCGAGCCGGAAGGGGAAGCTCAGGATGAACGGAGTCTGGGTCACCTCGCCGTACACGTCCCGGGCATGCCCTTCGCCATCGTGCTCGCCGAACGCCTCGCCGTGGTCGGCAGCGAACACGATGAGCGTGCGCTCGCGCAGGCCGCGCTGCGCCAGCTCGGCGAACAGGTGCCCGAGGAGGCTGTCGACCCAGCGGATCGAGTTGTCGTAGGAGTCCGAGTAGCTCGTGCCGAAGAGCGCGGCGTCCTCGGAGTAGGAGTACTGATGGACGTCCATCAGGTGCAGGTAGAGGAACCAGCGCTCGTGGCCATGGGCGCGCAGGAACTCGAGGGCGGAGACGAGGATATCGGCGTCGTCGCCCTCGAGCCCGATGTTCGGGGTCTCGAGGCGCCGGATCCGGGCGTGGTCGCGCCGCTGGGAGCGCGGGCTCAGGTAGATCTCGAAGCCCTGGGAGAAGCCGAAGTTCGCGGCGATCCAGCCGTTCCTCCAGATTCCCGCGGTGCGGAACCCCGCCTCCTGGAAGATCTCCGCGGGCATGCGCGCGTCCGGAGAGATCGCGTCGTAGGCGCGCAACACGCGCGTTCGAACCGGATAGAGCCCCGTCCAGAGCGACGCCATCGAGCACTTCGTCCAGGACGACTGGGAGACCTGCTGTGCGAAGCGGATGCCGGTCGCCGCGAGCGCGTCGAGGTTCGGGCTGGTCTCGCGCTCGTATCCGTAGGCGTGGAGCCGGTCCGCCCGCAGCGTGTCGACGAGGATGAAGAGCACGTTCAGGTCGCTGCGGGCCCGCAGGGCGAGCAGGTCGTCGAGCGCGCCGCGCGGGCGCGGGTCCGCATCGACGCCGCCGACGCCCAGGCGATGCAGGCCGGCGGCGATCAGGGCGGCCGCGGCGACGGCCGCGAGCACCCCCCACATCCGCCGGTGCGCTCTCGCTCTGCGCTCGGGCTCGCTCATCTCGTTTGGAAGCTAGGATGAACCCCCGCGCCTCCGCCAGGCGGAGGGGGTCGCCCACCTCGCCGCCGCGGCCGGATGCGGCGCGCGTAGCGCGCGCGGATCAGCGCCTCCGCAGGCGAGCCAGGCCCACCAGGCCCGCGATCCCGGCCGCCAGCAGCACCACCCCCCCCGGCTCCGGCAGGAACATCACCTTCATCGATTGAATCCTGAACGCCTGGAAGTTGGTGATGATGTTGTTGGGATCCTGGCTGTCTCTCAGGTAGTTATGGCGGAGTCTCGGGCGAACCAGTGACAGGATTCGGGTCGGGTACACGCTGCCCATGTAGCCGATCTTGTTGGAGGGGGTCATGGCCGGCGCCTTGTCGTCGCCACCGGTCTGCGTCAGTCGGGTGAGGTAGGTGCCGAGCCCCTGATACCCCTCGACCCTTCCGCTCGTCCACGGGACGAGCAGAGCCAGATAGTGGGCCTGCGCCGAGACGTAGTTCATGGTGTAAGGGGCCGTGGCGTCGCACTTGCAACCCGCTGTCCGGGGGTAGGGGCCCGTCTGGCAAGAGGGGGTGGCAAGGCACTGCTTGTGTATTTGGAAATCCGTCAACAGGAAGCGCGTCACCGGGCCGCTCGAAGTGACCTCACCGAGGTTCGTGGTGTCGCTCGAGGGCGGCCCGATGGTGCCCCCATACGCCCTGAAGTAGTCCGGCTTGAACTTGGTGATGAACTGATAGAAGTTGCCGTTGGGGCCGAAGAGGATCCGCATCGTGCCGCTGAATTTGTTCGGTCCCGGCGTGACCTGGATGGATCCAGCCCGCTTGAAGTCGTACCTTCCGCTGAAGGCGGTGGTCGGGGTGACCGGGGCGCCCGTCCCGAGGTTCGGCAGGCCGGTATCCATCCCCATCTTCGTGTTGTCGCCGAACGGCAGCTTGTTTCCATTCGTCGTCGGGAAGACCACGGTGGTGACGGCCGTGGGCCCGGGGAAACCCATCGAGGCCCCGCCCGCCCCGAAGCGCCCCTGCCCGTTGTAGTTGGAGGAGATCCCGCCAGATATGGGATAGCCCATGAAGCACATCCCTTGGTCGTAGTCGCCGCAATAGGCGATGTCGTAGTATTGGATGAAGCTCTTCGGAAGCACGACCTGGTTCGCGGTCTTGAACACATAGGCCGTCGCGGGCGCGTACATCACCGTTGCGTACGGTTTTGATTTCATCCCCATTACCGTCATCGCATACTTGGTCTGGGGGGGCTGGCTGGATGGATCGGGGATGGCGAAGACGCTCAAGAAACTCCGCTGCACCCGGAACAACGCCTTCGACGCTTGCGCGGGGTGCGGGACTAAGAGCAGCGCAGCCACTACGCCGAGAGCGACGAGAGCGACGATCCTCTGACTCGACTTGAGCGGCCTCATGTAGACTACCCCTCCGGGTGGTTCGCGACGCATCCCATGCGCCTCATTCTCGCTCGGAATGACCTCATCAGTCAACGCTCCCCACGGGGGAGTCGCCCACGGGGGAGCCGGGTAGGGAGGGGATCGCCCTCCGCGGCCCCCGGCAGGCTCTTCCGTGGCTGGCTCGCGCTCTGGGTCGCGCTGTCCGTCCCGGCCTGCGGTCTCGACCCGGCCGCTCGACTCGAGGAGATCAAGAGCCTCCAGGAGACTGGCGGGTTCGCAGAGACCGTCGGGCCCCTGCGCGAGATGCTCGAGGAGACCCCCGACGATCCCGAGCTCAATCATCTGTACGGCGTCGCCCTGCTGCGAACGCGCCAGCCGGAGCTCGCGGTCTGGCCGCTGCGCAAGGCCGCGCAGCACCCCGACCGGGCGATCGAGGACGGGCTCCTGCTCGCGCGGGCGCTCCTCGCGGGGGGTAGCGCCGAGGACGCGATCCAGCAGGCGAGCCGGGTGCTCGAGCTCGCGCCGGATCGGGTCGATGCCTTGCGTCTGCTCGTCGACGCGAGAGTGGCGGCGAGGGAGAACGAAGCGGCCCTGGTCGACGTCGAGCGGCTGCTGGCCCTGGAGCCCGACGACCTGGACGCCCTGATCGCACGTCTCGTGGCCCTGCTCGGCCTCGCCCGCGCCGACGAGGCCGAGCAGGCGCTGGCCGCCGTCAGGGCAGCGATAGAGATCGCGGAGGACGCGGTCGAGTGGCAGCCGCGGCTGTGCGCGCTGACGGCGACCTTCACGAGGGAGAAAGGCGACGCCGATGCGGCCGAGGCGCTGTGGAACGATTGCCTGGAGAGGTTCCCGGGGGAGGATCTCGTCGTATCCGGCGCGCTCGAGTTCTTCGGCAGCAGATCGCAGGATCAGCGCGTCACCGAGATCCTGCGCCGCGCACACGACGCCGAGCCGACCCACCTGTCGTTCATCGAGGCGCTGGCGAGGCAGCTGGGGGCCGCCGGAGAGAGCGCCGAGGCCGAGCGCCTCCTGCTCGCCGCCACGCGGGACGGCCTGAACGACCAACAGGCCTGGCTCAGCCTGGCCGACTACCACGAGCAGCGCGACGAGCCGGCAAAGGCCCGCGACGCCCTGGCGCAGGGTCTGCGCCTCATGGACGAGGCGCCGCCCCCCCTGGTGGCCGCGTACGCCGATCTCCTGATCCGCGCCGGCGACTACGACCAGGCCGACGAGCTCATCACCCAACTGGAACGCGAGCCGGTGATGGCGAACCTGCTGCGGGGCCGCCTCCTCCTGGCGCGTGCCCAGCCCGCCCAGGCGCTCGAGGCGCTCCAGGAGGGCCTGCGCTTGTGGCCGGACCACAGCGCCGCGCGCTGGCTCGCGGCACAGGCGGCGGAGCAGCTCGGCGACTACGACCGGGCGCTGGCGGAATACTTCGAGGCGGTGCGCAACGACCCCGGAAACCGGGACGCGGTAGCGAGCCTGCTGCGGCTGCTCGAAGCCACGGGCCAGCACCGGGAGGCCATCCCGATCCTGGCTCGCTACCAGCGCGAGACGCCCCGCGACCCGGAGATGCTGGTGCAGGCGATCCGCTTCGCGAGCCGCACCGGTCAGCGGGGACTCGTCGACCAGGCCGTCCGGCAGCTCGGCGGGATCCCCGGCCAGCGGGGGGTCGTGGCGGCCGAGGTCGCCGCCATCCAGGCGGCCAGGGCCGGTCCCACGGCGGCCATCGAGTCGATCCGCGCGGCGGGGCTCGACCTCACCCGGCCGGGCAACGAGCCGGCGCTCCGCGCGCTCGTCGAGTATCTCGTCGCCGCGGGGAAGCCGAGCGAGGCCCTGGGGGCGGCGCAGGCGGCGCTCGCGGCCCACCCGGACGAGGCGCCGTTCCACGAGCTGCGGGGGCGTGCGCTGCGCGCGAGCGGCGACCCCGGAGGGGCGCGGGAGGCGCTGGAGCGCGCGCTCGCGCTCGAGCCGGAGCGCGCGGGGGCCCTGGCTGAGCTGGCCGCGCTCGCAGCAGGGCAGCAAGACCGCGAGACGGCGATCGCGCTCTACGACCGGGCGGCTCGGGCCGACCCGGAGCAGGCTGCCCCTGCCTGGGGCGCGATCCTGCTGCTGGCCGCCTCCGGCGACGGCGCGGAGGTCGAGCGGCGGCTCGAAGCGCTGCTGGTTCGCCACGGGACCCACGCGGGGGCTGCGAGTCTGCTGGCGCAGCAGCTCTTCGCGCGCGACCCGGAGCGCGCCCTCGCCCTGGCACACCGCGCCGTCCGCTTTCGCGGCGGCCCGGACGCCCTCGATACCCTGGGCCGGATCCAGCTCGAGGGCGGGGATGCCGAGCGCGCCGCACAGACCCTCGGCCTCGCGGTCGAGCTGCGGCCGGACTCACCCTCGGCGCAGTACTGGCTGGGCCGGGCGCTAGCCGCCGCGGGTGACGCCGATGGGGCGCGCCGTGCTCTGGGCGCGGCGCTGGCAGCAAACGCCTTCCCCGAGAAGGAAGCCGCGCAGGCGGAGCTCGCGCGCCTCGGCGCGCGCTAGCCCGGATCGCCGCCGGCGCGCGGGCGCCGCGCGCCTCGTCCCCGCTGCCGTCCTTCAGGCGGCCTCCGCACCCGGCCTCGAACCTCTTCGTCGAGCGAGCTCTGCTGGAGCCACGCCTCGGCCGCCACCGCGTCCCGCCGGTACCACTCGGTCGCAGCGGCTCCGAGGCAACCGCGTCGACGCTCGGGGTCCAGGATGCGCTCGCACCAGGCGACCGCCTCCTCGGGCGCCCGATCGTCCAGGCTCCGCGCGTAGACGTCGAGCGCGGGGTCGTGGAACTCCGTCAGCGACTCGGAGGCCAGCCACGCCTTCGCACCCGCCGGATCCGAGCGGAGCCACTGGACGAAGGCCTCGCGGGCGGCCTCCACGCGCGCCTTCGCGGCCGCATGGTCGCGCACCCATTGCAGGGCGGCCCGGCCGTCCCGGCCACCCCACTGCTCGGCCACGATGCGCGGCCCGTCTGCCGCGTACTCGCTCCCCGCATGCTCGAGCACCCACGCGGCAGCTCGCTCGGGGTCGAGGCGCGCGACCGAGCGCGTCGCGCGGCGGAAGAGCGACCGCTTGAGGCGCTTGTCGTAGGCCTCGTCGCGGAGGACCCCGTCCGCCCAGCCCAGCGTGGCCTCCGCGCCGCCCTTGCGCACGAGCGCTCCCACCGCGATGCCGGTGGCCATGTCCCAGGAGCTGGGCGGGAGCTCGGCGATGTAGCGGTCGAGCCCGTCCTGGCCCGAGTGCACCCAGCCGGCCAGGAGACCCAGGAAGAGCTGCTCCCGAAGAGCGGGCTGGTCCGCGGCGGCGCGCTCGAAAGCCCGGCGCGCCGCGGCGGGATCGCGCTGCGCCCAGCCTTCGATGGCCGCCTCGACCCCGAAATCCTGTTTGAACGGCCAGGCGAGCGCGTGCTCGAGCGCGCCAGCGGGGTCGAAGCGGGCCCAGGCGGCGACGAACGGGCGGATCTCCCACTGGCCGATAACCGGGAGCATCCGGTCGTAGACGGCGCGCACCTCCGGCAGCGTCTCGGGATCGAGGTGCTGGAGCAGGCTCGCGGTCCGCCCGAAGCGGTCGAGCACGTCCCCCTCGCCGAGGGCAGCGCGGATCGAGGCCGCGAGGTCGGCGGGCGCCGGAACCGCCCCGGGCGGCGTCGTGACCCGGCCGACCGCGAAGGCCGCGACGGCCGTCGCGGCCCATACACCCACGGCCAGGCCTGCGTTCATGCGAGGCATGCGATCCTCTCCCGGTAGGTTCGGGGCGCGACGGGTCGCCCCCGGGCGATCCCGTTGGGCGTGCGCCAGCGCGCCGGATCATCAGAAGGAGATGGTAGCCGTGATCCCGTAGGTCCGCGGCTCCGCATACACATCGAGCAGGAAGTTGAACTCCCTGGACAGGTCGAAGGACTCGACCTTGTAGCGCTCGTCGAGGAAGTTGTGGACCCAGCCCAGCAGCTCGAAGCGCCCGTCTTCCGAGCGCCAGCGGAGGCTTCCATTGAAGACCCAGTAGGCTTCCTGCCCGAAGGTGCCCACCGGGAAGTTGATCAGGGTGCCGCGGCCCGAGGACGCGTCGAAGGACAGGTCGTCCTTCCAGCTGAAGGAGAAGCGGGGGGTGAGCGTGCCGAAGCTGAAGCCGCGGAGCTGCCCGGGGAGCGGAATCTCGTAGCCCACGGAGCCGGCCATGGCGTAGCGCGGCGACGCGATCATCGGGTTCCCCGAGTAGTCGAAGTTGAATCGCACCTGGACGGGGTCGCGGGGTCCGCCCGGCAACCTCTCCTGCCCGAACTCGAAGGGCAAGGAGATCACGAAGTCCCTGTACTCGCTGTCGACCCAGGCGAAGTTGTAGGTGAAGGTCAGGCCGGGAAGCGGCTCGGCGCCCAGGTCCACCTCGACGCCGTAGATCAGCGTGTCGGCGGCGTTCACCAGCTTGGTGATCGGAAAGCCGGCGGGAGTCTGCTCGAGGATGAAGACCTGCAGGTCCTCGTAGCCGTAGTAGAAGCCCGTCACGTTCAGCATGAGGCGGCGGTCGAACCAGTACGAGCGGAGCCCGGCCTCGTAGGAGTCGAGCTTTTCGGGATCGACCCCCGTGACGATGTCGAATGCCGAGAAGGCGCCGCCGTTGAAATGCCCTCCCTTCCAACCCCGGCTGTACTTGAGGTAGAAGTCGGCGTCCTCGAGGAAGTTCCAGGCCAGGCTGGCCTCTCCCCCCGGGCCGCCCCACAGCTCGTCGACGTCGCCCGCGAGCGAGGTCCTGCACCGGGGGGCGGTGAAGTTACACGCCAAGGTGTCGAAGCTCTTGTACTCCCAGTTGTAGCGGAGACCGGTGGTGAGCGTGAAGTCGCAGGAGACGGTCTCGCATCCAGGCTGCAACTTGTACTCCGACCAGGCGTAGGCGGCGAAGTTGCGCGTCTTCTGGGTGTACTGCTGGATGAGGTCGGGACCGAAATCGGTGGGTACCTCGAAGAAGTTGTCGACGTCCAGATCCTCCTGGAGGTAGAAGGCGCCGAGCACCCAGTTTCCGTCGCCGATCTCGGACTCGCTCCAGTTGCCCCGCAGCTCGAGCTGCTGGCTCACCTGCCAGGCGGTGTCGCCGTAGTCGCTGTTGAGCAGGAAGTTGGGGCTCGCATCGCTGTTCTCGAGGGTGTGACGCTCGTGCCACTCGTAGGCCGTCAGGCTCGCGAGCTCGTAGCCGTCGCCGAAGAGCCCGCTCCCCCGGAGGTTCACGCCCCAGAGGCTCAGGTCCTCCGAGCCATCGAGGTCGTAGTCCCCCGCGTAGGGGTCGTCGTCCGTGTCCTTGTACCCCCTGACGTCCAGCTGGGGAAGCGGAAACGGGATGAACCAGGAGGTGGGATCGTTCAGGTCCTCGGGCGCCTGGAACCTGACGCCGCGGTGCTGGTACTGCAACGCCCTGCTCCGGTTCTGGCCGCCATGCGCGTTCAGCAGCCACTGCGTCTCGGCCTCCCCCACCGGCAGCTCGAACAGGAGCTGGCCGCGTGCGGCGTAGGCGTCGACGTTGTTGGTGAAGTCAGCCGCTCCCGGGTCGATCGCCCTTATAGTGCCGTCTGCCTGCAAGCAGTCGACGGAGGCAAGGCTGGCGCAGCGGTTCTCCGTGACGCCGTCGCGGACGCCCCAGGTCCCCGACAGGCGCCCCGAGAGCCACCCCGGAACGATCGGGCCGCCGACGGCGCCCTCGACGTCGATCTCGTTGAAGCGGCCATAGGTGGTCGACACGTAGGTAGCGAGCTCGTCCGTCGGCTCGGCCGACCGCACGAGGATCGCGCCGGCGGAGGCGTTGCGGTAGAGCGTGGGCTGGGGTCCGCGCAGCACCGCGACGTCGGCCGCGTCGAAGAACTGGAAGAGCTGGCCCGCCGGCGACTGCATGTAGACGCCGTCCTGGTAGATGGCGACGGCGCTGGCGGCGTTGGCGTTGTAGTCGTCGAGGCCCACGCCGCGGATGAAGATCGTGGGATTGGAGGCGGCGAAGGCGCTCTTGATGTCGAGGCTCGGCGTGAAGTTCGAGAGGTCGCGGATGTCCTTGATGCCCTCCGCCTTGAGCTGCTCCGGGTCGAATCCGATCGCCGACACGGTGGTGTCCGGCACCAGGATCTCGATCTTGCGCGAGGTGACGAGGAACTCCTCGACGGCCTCGGCGGAGGAAGGGTCTTCCTCGCCGTCGACTTCCTCGAGCTCGTCGCCGCTCTCCGGCTCCGGGGCGGCCTCGCCGTCGGGCGCGGAAGGATCTGCGTCGGTCGAACGGGCCTCGGGCTCGGCGCCGCTCTCGGACTCCGGGGCGGCGTCGTCGACCGATGCTCCAGCGGAGGGAGCCTCCCCTCGGGGGGTCTCTTCCTGGGCGAAGGCAGGGAAGGCGAGCAGCAGGACCGCAAGGACCTGTATCGCGACCGCTGCCCGACGACGGATCGGCACTGGCGCATTCTACTCCGCCGGCCGGGGGAGAGCGCGCGCGATTTCCATCGGCCGGTCCCCCCGGATCCAGGCCCACAGCACCGCTCCGACGAGCGCCACCAGGGCGCCGCTCGAGATCGCCCACGACCAGCCCAGGGCCTCCGCGAGGAGCGGCACCAGCAGGGCGCCGACGAAGCCCACCAGGTTGCCGCCGGTGTTCAGGACACCCGTGGCGGAGGACGCGTGCCTGCCGGCTACGCCGATCGTCGTGGCCCAGAAGCTCGCCTCGGTGATCTGGTTGAAGCCGAAGCAACCCGCCAGCAGGACGACGGCGAGAGTCGGGTGCGTGGCCCAGGCGCCCGCCGCGAGCAGGAGTGCCGAGACCACGAGCCCGACCACCGGCAGGACGCGCGCGCCTCGCCGGAGCCCGAAGCGCCGCATCGTCCGATCGCATAGCACACCGCCGAGCGTCGCCCCCAGGGCACCGATGATCCACTGCGCTGCGCTGAGCGCGGCCGCCTGCCCGGCTTCGAAGCCGCGAACCTCGACGAGATAGTAGAAGAACCAGTTGAAGAAGAGATAGAAGACATAGTTCATGCAGAAGTAGCTCGCCGTGAGCAGGCGGATCTCCCGGTTCCTGAGCGCCGCCTTCCAGACGCCCTTCTCCCTCGCTGCGGTCTCCAGGGACGATCGGCCGGCGTCGATCAGATCGAGCTCGCCCTGGGCCACGCGCGGGTGTTGCCGGGGATGATCCCTCGTGCACCCCCACCAGACGCCGGCGAGCAGGAACGCCGCGGGGGCGGTGGCGAGGAAGGACCCCCGCCAGCCGACGCTCGCCATGAGCCACACGATCACGGGGCCGGTGGCGGCGGCTCCGAGCGTGAGCCCCGCGCTCGAGAGCCCGTTGGGCAATCCCCAGGCCGAGACCGGGAACCAGTTCGACACCATTCCACCGGTCAGCACCGGGAAGATCGGCGCCTGCGTGACGCCGACCAGGAAGCGGATCACGAGGAGCGTCGCGACGACGGCCGATCCCGAGGCCACCGTCCCGCCGGGAACCAGCGCGCAGAGCACGGTGAGGAGCCCCCAGGCGACGGCCATGAGGGTCCCCGCCCGCCGCGGGCCCACGACGTCTCCGAAGATCCCCCCCGGAAACTGGAAGATCGTGTAGCCCAGCGCGAAGGCGGACAGCACCATGCCGAGCTGGATCTCGGAGATGCCGAGCTCCGCGATCATCGCCGGGCCCACGATGGAGAGATTCGTGCGCAGCAGGTACGACACGAAGCTCGCCACCACGATCAGCAGCAGGATCCGCCAGCGGACGTGCGACGACCTGCCGATCGGGTGGAGGACCGTCCGTGAGCGCAGGCTCAGCGACCGCGGTCGGCCTTGCGGGGGTCCCGAGCGTCGTGGTCGTAGTACTCGTAGGCCGACATCGCCCGGCCGCGCGTCGAGCGCCAGGCCCGCTCGTCCTCGGGGAGCTTGCCCAGGGCGCGCGCCATCGCTCGCACGTGGGAGGCGACCGAGCCGCAGCAGGAGCCGATGAACTCGACGCCCAGCTCGCGCGCCCGAAGCGCGTAGTCGGCCATCTCGGCCCGGGAGAGCTGGAGCGGCTCGAGCCCATGCGGGAACTCGGGCAGGGCGGTGAAGTCGTGGACGTGCTCCGGGGTCCTGTAGGCGACGGGCTGGCAGGCCACGTACCCGTCGACCGCGGCCCTCACCTCCTCCATGAGCGGGAGCGTCGCGGCCGGGTTGCGCAGGCAGTTGATCCCCACGATCTCGGCGCCGGCGCCGGCGAGCCGACGCGCGCACTCCGCGGGGCCGTAGCCCTCGTACGACTTCGGCTCCTGCTCGAAGCTCATGGTCACCATCGCCACCTTGCCCGCCGCCTTGATCCTCTCGACCGCGAGCAGCGCTTCGCCGAGCGCGCCGAAGGTCTCGCCGATCACCAGGTCGATCCCCTCGTCGACCTGCCAGCCGAGCTGGCGGTCGAAGAGCTCTCGGACGCGGTCGGCCGAGCGCGCATCGGCCGGGTCGTACATCCAGGTGAGCGAGATGTTCCCGGCCACCAGGGCGTCGCTGCCGGCGGCCACCTCGTTGGCGATGCGCACCGCCGCCCGGTTGATCTCCTCGACCTTGCCCGCCATCCCGACGGTCGCCAGCTTGTCGTCGCTGGCATAGAACGTGAGCGTCGTCAGCACCTCGGCGCCGGCACGCAGGAATTCCCGGTGCAGCTCCGCCACCGCCTCCGGATGGCGAATGCAGACCTCCGGAGTGAAGGGGCCCGCCTGCACCCAGCCCCTCTTCTCCAGCTCGAGCAGATAGCCGCCGTCTCCGAGCACCGGACCCTCCGACAGCCTCTGGAGGATGTCCTTCTTCATCTCACTCATCTCATTCCTCCCCGGCCTCCCTCGTGCGGCGAGTAGCGAGGTCAGGCCCGCTGACTCCGCTCGCCTGCGGCTCGCTGCGCGCTCCGCTTGCGGCGGCGTCCCGCGATCGCGCAACGCGCCTTATATCACGGCCCCCTTCCTGCTTCCATCCCCGCGTCGACCGTCGGCTGTCTGCGGATCACCCGACCGGGCAGGCGGCCGGTCGTCCGGCCGTTCTCGTAGACGATCTCGCCGTTCACCCAGACCGTGTGGATCCCGACGGAGAGGGCGTGCGGTGCCTCGGGTGTGGCCCGGTCCAGCACGCGGCTCGGATCGAAGAGGACCAGGTCGGCCGCCATCCCGGGAGCGATCGCACCGCGATCCCGGATTCCCACGTGGGCCGCCGCGAGCTGGCTCGCCTTGTGGACGGCGGTGGCGAGATCCAGGATCCGGCGCTCTCGCACGTAGCGCCCGAGAACGCGCGGATAGGAGCCGAATCCGCGCGGGTGGGACCCGGCGAGCGAGCCGTCCGTGCACAGGTTGGTGTGCGGCCAGCGCATGAGACGTTCGATGTCCGCCTCCTGCATGCTCGTGGCGATGACCGTCTCGACCTCCTCCTCCCCCGTCTCCTTCCGGAAGGCCTCGGCCTCGCGGATCAGCTCGACGAGCGTCGTCGCCGGATCGACGCCCCGCATCTCCGCCACTTCGCGCAGCGTCCTTCCCACGTAGGCGGGATTGGGCTCGTACTCGCCCAGATAGGCCTGGTCCGGAGTGGTGATCTCGGAGAGGGCGAACGCCGCGGCCTCCAGATCCTCGAAGTTCCGGTCGGGAAAGAGCACGCTGAGGGTCGATTCCCAATAGGTGTAGGGATAGATGTCGGCCGTGACGTCTACCCCCGCCTCCCGCGCCTCGTCGAGGATCCGGATCAGATTCTCCGCCTTGCCGAGATTCCGGCGCAGGGCGAGCTTGATGTGCGAGATCTGCACCGGGATCGCGGCCTCGCGTCCGATGCGGAGGATCTCCTCGATCGCGTCCCAGAAACGGCGATCCTCGCTCCGGATGTGGCTGATGTAGCGCCCCCCGGCCCCGGCGGCCTCGCGCGCCAGCGCGAGCACCTCCTCGGTAGTGGAGTAGATCCCCGGGTCGTACTCCAGGCCCGTGGCCAGACCGAGCGCGCCCGCCGCCATCTCGCTCCGCAGCAGCGCGCGCATCCGATCGATCTCGTCCGACGCAGCCGGGCGCCGGAACTCCTCGCCCAGGACCCGCTGCCGGATCGTCCCGAAGCCGGCGTAGGAGGCGACGTTGATCGCGGCGCCCTCCCGCTCCAGTCGGAGGAAGAAGTCCTCCAGCGGGTAGGGCGACTCGCCGTCCTGCCCGACGATCACGCTGGTGATCCCCTGGCTGACCGCGGCCAGGGCCTCGGGATGCTCCGGGAGATCGGCGTCCGCATGGCTGTGGGTGTCGATCCAGCCGGGTGCCAGGGTCCGTCCGCCCGCGTCGACGAGCGAGTCCCGAGGCGACGTCTCGATGGATCCCACCGCGGCGATGCGGTCGCCGACGATGCGCACCGACGCGGGGCGGGGCGGTGCCCCGGTTCCGTCGAGGACGCTCGCGTTCACGATCAGCGTCGAGCGCGTGCCGTCCGCGGCCCCGGCACAGGCGGTCAGCACCAGGATCGAGAGGAGCGCGCTGGGTCTCACTTGGCCCCGGCCGTGCGCTCTCCCTTCAGATACCTGCCGAACCAGGCCAGGTAGCGCCCGCTCAGGTCCCTGGCGTGCGACGGGGTGTCGATGCCGTGAGACTCGTCCGGGTAGACCACCAGCTCGCTGGGCACGCCCCGCAGCTTGAGCGCCAGGAAGAGCTGCTCCGAGTTGATGATGGGGACGTTCCAGTCCTCCTTGCCACCCAGAATCAAGGTAGGCGTCACGACCCGCTCGACCCGGTTGAAGGGCGAGAGCTTCTCGTAGAGCTGCCGGCCCTCGGGCGTCCAGGGCAGGCCGAGCTCGTCGACCCACCAGCGCTGGTAGTGGTCGTGGCCGAAGTTCGTCACGTAGAGCGTGGCGCTCGCGCCGGTGGCCGCCGCCTTGAAGCGCTCGGTCCGCGTGATGACGTGATTGGTGAGCATGCCCCCGTAGGACCAGCCGGTGACGCCGAGGCGCTCGGAGTCGGCCCAGCCTTGGTTGACGACGTAATCCACCGCGGCCAGCACGTCCTCGTAGTCCCGCTCGCCCCAGGCCTGCCAGATCGCCAGGCAGAAGTCCTGGCCGTATCCGGTGGAGCCCCTGGGATTGGGCATGACGACGACGTATCCGTTCGCGGCGTAGAGCTGGCCCTCGAAATTGAAGCTCCAGTCGTGCTGTGCCTGGGGTCCGCCGTGGATCAACAGGATGCCCGGGTAGCGGCGGCCGGAGGAGAAGCCCGGCGGCTTGATGACGAAGGCCTCGATCTCGGTGCCGTCCCGGCTGGGGAAGCGGATCTCCGCCACCTCGCCGAGGCGGAGGGAAGCCAGCACTTCGTCGTTCACGTGGGATCGCCGCTCGAGCTTGCCATCGGCGAGCAGGAAGACCTCGCCCGGCAGATGGGGCTCGGAGACCAGGGCGGCGATCGCGCCGGACGGACCCTGATCGAAGGCGCTCACCATGCGAGAACCGTCGACCAGTCGGACGAGCTCGCCTCCGGACGGGGAGACGCGAGCCAGGTTCTGCTCGCCGCTGTCCTCGAGGAGGAAGGTGATCGAATCCCCGCGCCTGGAGAATCGGGGCTGGGAGATCATGCGGTCGAGATCCTGGGTCAGCAGCTTCGAATCGCCGCCCGCCGGCGAGGAGATCGCCAGATGGTAGGTGGCGTAGAGGGCGGTGCTGTCCGTCTCCGTGTTCGACGTATGCGCGATGAGCTTGCCGTCGGGGCTCCAGCTCGGTGCGGCGTCGGATCCGGGATTGCTCGTGACCCGGAGCAGGCGGGCTCCCCGATCGCCCTTGTCGGCATCCACCACCCAGATGTCGGTGTTGTAGTTGGCATCGGGGTCGTCCGTGCGATTGCTGACGAAGGCGATCCGGGTGCCGTCCGGCGACCAGGCGGGCTGCGAGCTCTCGCAGCCGGGAAGGGTGGACTCGCAGTAGTCGTCGAAGTCGCCCGATGTGATCTGCTGGATCTTCTTCGTGGCCAACTCGAGGACGTAGAGGTGGTTGCGGCGGCTGTCGAGGTAGCCGACGTAGTCCTGCTTGAACTGCCGGCGGGTCACGACCCAGGGCGGCGGCGTCTTCTTCTCGTACTCCTCGCCCTTCTCCTCGGCCTGCTGGGCTTCGAGCTCCTCGGGCCTGGGATCCTTCAGGACCAGGAGCATTCGCTTGCCGTCCGGCGACCACTCGAAGAACTCGACCTTCTGCGCCGTGTCGGTGAGCTGGACGGCCTCGCCGCCCTCCCGAAAGAGGGTCCAGACCTGTCTCTTTTCCTCCGCGTCCTCGTCCTCGCCTGCGCCCCGGGAGCTCAGAAAGGCCAGGTACCGGCCATCGGGGCTCCAGCGGGGAGAGGAGGAGTCCTCGTCCTTCGCGGACAGGGGGAGCGCCTCGCCGCCGCCGGCCGGCACCATCCAGATCCGGGTCTTCGATTCGTCCTCCTTCAGGTCCTGGGTCGCGACGGTGTAGGCGACCCAGCGACCGTCCGGTGAGATCCGCGGGTCTCCCACCTGCCGGAGGGCGAACTGGTCGTCCACCGCGAGCAGGCGGCGTTCGCTGCCGGCAGCGGCGGCACGAGATGCCGTCGCCGAGAGCGCCGACCAGACGCCGTAAAACAGGCCGCAGAGCAGGGCAGGCGCCGCGAGTCCCAGCAATGCCCTGCGTTCGGTTCTCACGAGGGGTCCCTCCTGGATGGTCGCCGTGGGCCGGCGCTAGCATACTGCGAGCCAGCCCCCCGTGGACCCACGGTCCGGGGATCTCAGGCAGCCGACCGCACCGGCCGAAGGGATGCGCGGGGGCGCTATCCTGCTGCGGGGGCCGACATGAGCGATAGCGTGGCGAGAGTACACGTCGGGGGCACACCGACGAACGTGCGTCCCAAGCGCGAGCTGGGCAGGGTCCAGGCCGCGGAGCAGCCCTTCGAGTACCCGCTCCGGCGCGAGTACGTCGAGCCGGACTGGACGCGCCTGCCCGGCTTCGCGGAGGTGACGAAGCCGGACTGGGAGTCGGCCCAGTGGCAGCGGAAGCACACGGTGAAGAACCTCGCCGAGCTCAAGCGGGCGCTCGGGCACCACCTGGGCGACGATCTCTACGCCGACATCGAACGCGACCAGCGGGAGCGCGCCACGATGTCGATGCTGATCCCCCCCCACATGATCAACACGATGGACGAGCGCGACCTGCGCGGCGACCCCGTCCGTCTCTACATGGCGCCGGCCTTCAGCGACCGGGACCCCGAGTGGCCGAGCCACCCGATGGCGAGCCGCGACTCGCTGCACGAGGCCGACATGTGGGCCGTGGAAGGGCTCACCCACCGCTACCCCACCAAGGTCCTCGCCGAGATGATCCCGACCTGCCCGCAGTACTGCGGGCACTGCACGCGGATGGATCTCGTCGGCAACGACACCTCGCAGGTCCTCAAGTACAAGTTCGAGCGCAAGCAGCAGGACCGCTGGGACGCGATGCTCGACTACCTGGCCCGGACCCCGTCCGTTCGCGACGTGGTGGTGTCGGGCGGCGACGTCGCGAACGTGCCGATCAAGCGCCTGCAGGAGTGGCTGTTCAAGCTGATGGACCTGCCGAACATCCGCGACGTGCGCCTGGCGACCAAGGGGGTGATGGGCATCCCCCAGCACTTCCTCCAGGACGAGGTGCTCGCGGGCTACGAGGCCATCGCGAAGCGCGCTCGCGAGCGCGAGATCGAGATCGCGATCCACGCGCACGTGAACTCGGCGCAGCAGGTGACGCCGCTCTTCGGAAGGGCCGTGCGGGCCCTCCTCGACATGGGCTACCGCGCCGTCCGCAACCAGGGCGTGCTGCTGCGCGGAGTCAACACGACGCCGAACCAGCTCCTCGAGCTGTGCTTCATGCTGATGGACCACGCGAAGGTGGTCCCCTACTACTTCTACCTCTGCGACATGATCCCGAACGCCGAGCACTGGCGGCTCGCGCTCTGGGAGGCGCAGGAGCTGCAGATGGCGATCATGGGCTATCTGCCGGGCTTCACGACGCCGAGGTTCATCTGCGACGTCGCGTTCGTCGGCAAGCGCTGGGTCCACATGGTGAACTCGTACGACCGGGTGAACGGCATCTCGTACTGGCGGAAGAACTACCGCACGGGCATCGAGCACGACGATCCGGAGGCCCTCTCCCGCGAGTACCCGGCGTACGACCCGATCTCCACCCTGCCCGACGCGGGCAAGGAGTACTGGCGGCGCTACCTCGGCGAGCAGGGCGGCAAACGAGCCGAGTCGGCTTGAGGAGCAGGGAGACCCGCCTCATGCCCACGCAGGAATCCCTGGAGTCCTCCGCGGCGTCCGTCATGCCGCCCCCGTATCCGGGCGAGTACCCCAAGATCGTGGTCTCGCCGCCGGGCCCGAAGGCCAGGGCGTGGAACGCCCGGGACCGGAAGGTCGTCTCACAGAACCTGACGCCGGACTACGAGCTGGTCGTCGACCGCGCCTCGGGGATGGTGGTCGAGGACCTGGACGGAAACCGCTACCTCGACTTCGCGGCCGGCATCTCCACCGCGTCCACCGGGCACTGCCATCCCGAGGTGGTGAAGGCGATCCAGCAGCAGGCCGAGCGCCTGCTCCACATCTGCTACACCGACTTCCACTACCCGGCCTACATCGAGCTCTGCGAGACGCTCGCGCAGCTGGCGCCGATGTCCGGGCGCAAGCGCGTATTCCTGTCGAACTCCGGGGCGGAGGCGGTGGAGACGGCGATCAAGCTGGCGCGCGTCCGCACCGGCCGGCAGAAGATCGTCGCGTTCTACGGCGCCTTCCATGGCCGCACGCTGGGCACGCTGACGCTCACCGCCAGCAAGCCGGTGCAGCGGATCGGGTACGGGCCGCTGCTGCCGGAGGTCTACCACACCCACTTCTCGTACTGTTATCGCTGCCCGGTCAACCGGAAGCCGGACTCCTGTGACGTCCAGTGCCTCGACCTGCTGACCGACTCGATGTTCCAGCACACGGTCCCCCCGCAGGAGGTCGCGGCCGTGCTGGTGGAGCCCGTGCAGGGAGAGGGAGGCTTCATCCCTCCGCACCCTGAATTCCTACCCCGCCTGCAGACCCTCTGCCGCGAGCACGGCATCCTGCTGATCGCGGACGAGGTGCAGTGCGGCATGGGCCGCACCGGCAAGCTCTTCGCCTCCGAGCACTTCGGGCTCGACCCGGACATCTTCATCCTGGCCAAGGGGATCGCGTCGGGACTGCCGATCTCGGCCGTGATCGCGCGGGACGAGGTGATGAAGTGGAACGACGGGGGTCACGGCAGCACCTTCGGCGGCAACCCGCTGTCCTGTCAGGCGGCGCTGGCCACGCTGCGGCTCTTGCGCGGCGGTCTGATCGACAATGCAGGCCGGGTCGGAGCGGGGCTGCTCGCGAAGCTGCGCGGACTCATGGACCGGCATACGCTGATCGGCGACGTGCGCGGCATCGGCCTCATGATCGGGATCGAGATCGTGCGCGATCGCGATACGAGGGTGGCGGCACCGGACGAGCGCCAACGCATCGTCCGCCGGGCGTTCGAGCGGGGCCTGCTCACGCTCCCGTGCGGGAAGTCGACGATCCGCCTCTCCCCGCCGCTGATCTGCACCGACTCCGATGCGGACAAGGCGGTATCGATTCTCGACGAGGTGCTGACCGAGATCAGCGCCGAGCGCTGAGCGCGGCGCCGAGCCGGCTCGGCCGGCCCGAGAACTCCGCTCGGCTTCGCCTCGCTGCGCGCGCGCTCCGCGCGCTTGCCGTCACTTCGGGAGATTCTCCACGAACCTCGCCGAGGTCGAGGCGCGGACCTGCTCCAGGCCGACGCCGGGCATCAGCTCGATCAGGCAGAGCTCGCCCCGATCGAAGGAGAACACCGCGAGTTCCGTGATGACCATGTCGACCGCGTTGCGGGCCGTGAGCGGCAGATCGCATTCGGAGACCAGCTTCGGGCTCCCGTCGGGGTTGGTGTGGGTCATGGTGATGATGAGCCGCTTGGCTCCCGAGGCCAGGTCCATCGCGCCGCCGACGCCGAGCAGCGGCTTCCCCGGCACCGCCCAGTTCGCCAGGTTCGCGCCTGCATCCACCTGTAGTCCGCCCATGATGGCCACGTCCACGTGGCCGCCGCGGATCATGGCGAAGGAATCCGCGCTGTCGAAGTAGCTGGCTCCCGGCAGCGCGGTGACCGGGATCTTGCCGGCGTTCACCGGGTACTCCATCGCCCCGCCCTCCGCGGGCGCGGGGCCCACGCCCAGCATTCCGTTCTCGCTGTGCAGGATGATCCCGTGCTCTGGCGTGATCAGATCGGCCACCAGGGTGGGAATGCCGACTCCGAGGTTCACCACGTCACCGCTGCGGAGCTCGGCCAGCGCGCGGCGGGCCATGTTCATGCGCGCCGGATCCACCTTCCTGCCGCTCGACGCCACCGAGGCGGAGGAGCCCAGCTCCTCGAGGGTCATGCGGGCCTGGACCAGATAATCCACGTAGCAGCCCGGGGTGTGGACGTGGTTGGGATCGATCTCGCCCAGCGGCACGATCGTCTCCACTTCGGCGATGACCAGGTCGGCCGCCGTCGCCATCGCCTTGTTGAAGTTCTGCTCGGTCATCCGGTAGACCAGGTTGCCGGCGGTATCGGCCTTCCAGGCGCGCAGGAAGGCCACGTGGCCGCGCAGCCCCGGCACGAACACGTGCGGCTTGCCGCAGAGGATCCTCGTCTCCGCCTTCTCGGCGATGACCGTCCCGACCGAGGTCGGGGTGAAGAATCCACCGATCCCCGCGCCGCCCGCGCGCAGCGCCTCGGCCAGCGAGCCCTGGGGCAGGAGCTCCACCTCCAGGGTCCCCCGCTGTGCCGCCGCCACGGCCTCGGGATTGCTGGTGAAGAACGAGCCGATCGCCTTCTTGATCTGTCCGCTGCGCAGGAGCCGTCCACCGCCCAGCCCGACCTCGCCCACGTTGTTGGCGATGTAGACGAGCTCCCGCACGCCGGTCTCGGCCAGCGCGTGCAGGAGGTGGACCGGGTTCCCGGTCATGCCGAAGCCGCCGACCAGGATCGTGTCGCCGGTCTTGACCATGGCCACGGCCTGCTCGAGGGAGATCTGGGGAACTCGTTTCACGCTGGGTCTACAGCCTCTCGATGACGGCGGCTTCCCCCTGACCCACACCCACGCACAGGGTGGCCAGGCCATGCCGCACGGGTTCGCCGAGACCAGCGCGGCGGTGCATCTCGTGGATCAGGGTGGTGAGGAGCCGGGCACCCGAGCATCCGAGCGGATGCCCCAGGGCGATGGCGCCGCCGTTCACGTTGGTGATGTCCTGGCCGAGCCCGAGCTCCCGCAGCACCGCGATGGACTGGACCGCGAACGCCTCGTTGAGCTCGGCGAGCTGGATGTCGGCCAGCGAGAGCCCCGCACGGGCGAGCGCCTTCTGGGTGGCGGGCACCGGCCCGAGCCCCATCACGCGCGGGTCCACCCCCGCCGCGGCAGAGCCCATCCAGCGCGCCAGCGGCCGGAGCCCGAGCTCGCGGGCCCGGCGCTCGGACACGAGCACCAGGGCAGCGGCGCCGTCGTTCGTTCCGCTCGAGTTTCCCGCCGTCACGGTTCCACCGGGTCGGAACACGGGCTTCAGCCTCGAGAGCTGGTCCAGGTCGGTCGAGAGCCGGAACTCGTCTCCCGTGCGCGTGTACCGGGGAAACTCGTCCGTATCGAAGAGGATGGGATCGCCGCGGCGCTGCGGCACGGCGACCGGGACGATCTCCCGCCGGAAGCGACCGTCCTGGATCGCCTGCACCGCCCGCGACTGGCTCTGCAGGGCGAACGCATCCTGCTCCTGCCGGGTGATCTCGCCGTCCTTGATCTTCCCTTCCCGGCTCATCTGCTGGATGTTCTCTGCGGTCTCCCCCATCGACTCGAGGGGAAAGAGCGCTTCCAGCGCGGGGTTCGGGAATCTCCAGCCGAGCGTGGTGTCGTAGGCGGTGACGTTGCCCGAGGGTCCGAACGCCTGCGGATTCTTCGGCAGCGCGTACGGCGCGCGCGTCATGCTCTCGACGCCGCCCGCCACGTACAGCTCGCCTTCCCCGGCCCGGATGGCTCGCGCCGCCTGGTTGACCGCCGAAAGCCCGCTGGCGCACAGGCGGTTGACCGTCACGCCGGGAACGGAGTGCGGCAGCCCCGCCAGCAGGAGCCCCATCCGCGCGACGTTCCGGTTGTCCTCCCCGGCCTGGTTCGCGCAGCCCATGAACACTTCTTCGACCTGGGCGCCGTCCACCTCCGCGCGGCGGACGGCCTCGCGTATCACCAGGGCCGCCAGGTCGTCGGGACGCACCTGGGCGAGCGCCCCGCGGATCTGGCCGATGGGCGTGCGCACCGCGCTCACGATCACCACCTCGTTCATGACTCCGTTCATGACTCGACTCCGCTTCGCCTCCGCCGGGCTCGTTGAAGGCGCGCCCAACGGGGCAGAGCTTAGACCTCCGCCGTCCTCGGGTCACGCGAGGCGGGTGAGACGCGCCCCCCTGCCGTCCGGGGGGTCGTCGCGGCGGCCCGCTGTCTCTGCGAGGCGCGGCGAGCGTGCGCCCAGGAGGGATGGACTGCTGCCGTCCAGCAGATCTCCGCGGCGGCACGTAGCTCGCCTCGTGCGCGGGCCCCGTGAACGACCCGCGAATCGCGCGTTCCTGAACCACGATTCTTCGGAGCCGGACCCGGGCACCGCGGAGCTTCCCAAGAGTCGTTTGACTTGACGAAAACACTACATAGCACTAATCTATCGGTGATGCGACGGGCGCCGAGGCAGCTCACCTTCCACGAGCACCGGATGCGCTCGGGTCGAGGTGGCCCGAGGCCCGGCGCGGGGCGCCCGCGCCTGTCGGCGAACCCGCCCGTCCACCACGTCCGGCGTCCGCCGGTCCCCCGCGACTGCCCTTCCCACGTCACGCTGCGGCTGCTCCGGGGCCTCCCCGCGCTCCGAAGCCGCCGCTTCTTGCGCGAGCTGCGCGCGAGCCTGCGGGAGGCCTGCGCGCGCCGCGGCTTCCGCGTGGTGCACTACACCGTGCAGCGCAACCACCTCCACCTGTTCGTCGAGGCCGCGGGCAAAGAGGCCCTGGGTCGCGGCATGAAGGCGATCTCGGCCCGGGTCGCCCGCGCCGTGCAACGCGCCTTCGGCCTCAGAGGCCCGGTCCTTCACGGTCGCTACCACCTGCGCGTGCTGCGCACCCCGCGAGAGGTCCGGAACGCGCTGGCCTACGTCCTGCTCAATGCGCGCAAACACTGGCGCGAGCGCCACGGCTCGCCGCCCCCGGAGCGTCTCGACGAGGCGTCCTCGGGCCGCTGGTTCCAGGGCTGGCGTCGAGCGTTCGGCTCGCGCGAGTCTCCGCCCGAGCGCCCCGAGGTCGCACCGCCCCGGACATGGCTCCTCGCGGCCGGCTGGCGCCGCCACGGCCTCATCGATCCCGCGGAGGTTCCCGGCGGCTGACGGGAGCGGGTCGAGCGGAGCGGGAGTCGCGGGATTGGAAGCCCTCCGCCTACAGTGGCGAGCGCCTTCCTCGTCCCCGGCAACCCCGCCGCTACAAGGACAAGGTCCGCCGCAAGATCGCCGCCTATCACCGCTTCGTGCAGCTCGGCTGCCGGAATTTCTCGCGGATCCCGCCGCGCCGGGTGACGTGGTGAAATTCGTCGGCCGAATCCGAAGCCCAGACATCCTGCGCGCTTACGAGCGCGCTGCATGACGCTCAGCGCCGCTCAACTCGCTACTCTCCATAATCGAACAGGACTAGCATTTTGCCACATATCATAGTGAAATCATCTCATGCGAGAGCCCGCTCTCAAATGCCCTCTTGCGCGCCGGACGGCGACAGCTATTTCAACCTGTTCGTTGTTCGAAGCCGCCGACCGCAGAGGCGGCTTCATCGAGCGCTGGCGAATGCCGAGCGAATAGAGGTCAATCATGGCGCAGGTCGGAACCTTGGCGTGGGCGCGCAAAACCGGCGGGCGGCTGCGCTTCCAGGATTGCGTGCGGTTGACCGGGCTTGCGGGCGCTGTGGTTTGGCTGCCGCGCCAACGCATCCTCATCGCCGGCGACACGGTTGTTTGGCCGATTCCGTATGAGTTCGACGTCTATCCCGCGGACAATATCGCTACGCTTGAGCGCCTGCGCGCTTACAATTACCGTGCGCTCGTTCCAGGCCATGGCGAAGTGCAACGCGACAAGGCTTATTTGGATCTGCTGATCGCGTTCATGCGCGAAGTGCGTACGCAAATGGTGCCGCTGATCCAGCAGGGACTGACGGTCGAGGAAGCGACAGCACGCCTTACGCTTGATTCCAATGCACAGGCTTTCGCCGGCGAAGATCCCTGGCTGCGCTATTGGTTCCGCGAATATGCAATTGGCCCCTTCGCCGAGAGCGCCTACCGCGAAGCCAAGGGCGAACCGCTCGGGCCCGCGCCACCCGCCGCCTCATAAGGGGCAACGTATCTGTTTAGCGGGTCTCCTGCCGTGACGCCGTAGCGGCTGTCGGACGCCGACCGCTTCCACTCGATTCCAACCCCGCCATCTCGGTGGTCCGGCGCTTTCTGCGCTGCGGGCAGCCGGGCTGCGCCTGCCAGAAGCCCGGCGCCCAGGGCCACCGCCCCTACCACTACCTGGTCGTCACCCAGGCCCCGGGGAAGACCGCGTCGGTCCTGCTCGCCCCGGGCCAGGTCGCGCGCGTGCGCCGCTGGACGCGAGACTTCAAACGACTCAAGCAGCTGCTCGAGCGCATCTCCCGGCTCAACACCCGGCTGATCCGGCTCGAGCGCGAGGCGCAGCGGCGCCAGGGCCGGCGGTGACGGCGGAGCGCCCGCGCTGCGCGGAATGCTCCCGGCTGCGGCGCGAAAACCGTCGGCTCCAGCAGCAGGCCGAGCGGCTCGCTCAAGTGTTGCCGATCGCGTCGAAGCGCCGAAAAATGAACACCGGGCCGGCGAGCTCGGATAGCCTCCGCTCCGGACTCGTCAAGGCGCTGCGCGCCTCCTCCGCTTCGCTCTGGCCCTTCGGGTGACGAGTCCTCCGCTCCGGCTGGAGGTGAGTATCGCCGGAAGGGAGGCCCCTTCCGGCGCCGCAGCACAGAGCCGAAGGCGGCCATGAAGCAGCGATACGTTTGCGGTCGAACTCGCGCGAGGCCGTTCCGTTCCCACATCTCCCGTAGAGCGGGAACGGGAATCTGGAAGCTGGAGCGCAACTCACCAGTCCAACACGGCGAGCTCGGAGTTGTCAACTATGATCCGTACACCCCATCCCCGGGCGATCGGGCTCGCCCGCTCGGTCGACCCCCGCGGCCCCTGACCCGCGAGTCCCACCGCTGAGCTTCCTCCCCAGCGCTAGACTCGCGTCGCCGGCACGCTTCGAGCGGCGGAGGGAGAGCGCGTCTTCAACGATGACGAGAAGGCCCTGCGTGTGAGCGCAGCGATCGAGCAGTCGATCGTACGCCTGCGGCTCGAGAGCCAGGGCGAGTTCGTCGCCCTGATCAACGCGATCGAGATGCAGCTCGAATCCTGCCAGCCCGTCGAGAAGGTCATGCGGCTCCTGGCCGACGCCTTGCTCGCCTAGGCCGAGGCCCGGGGCCTCGATGCGAAGCGACTCCGTCTCGCCCAGCGCCTCGACACCCTCGTCCACCGAATCCGCACACGCTCTTCTCTTTCACACGCTTCGGCAGTCGATCCACCACAAGGTGGCTTGCGAGCAACATTGAGAGGCTCATGTCTTTGCCAAACCCCTCCGCACAACAGATAGGAAAGTCGATGGCTGAGCGCCGTTAGGTTGTAGCGATCATCCTTCGAAAGGGTCACGTCGGCGCAGGTCAGGCGGCCGGGGCTCTTGTTGCACACCACCAGGGTGTGCCCCTGCTCGTCGCGCTCGTCCATGTGGGCGGCCCGGTACGGGGCCACCTCGACCGCCAGGGCCTTCACCAGCATCCGACGAGCCCCTCGCGAGCGAGCTCGTCCAGCGTGAACCCCTCGTAGCCCTCTTCCCTCGATTCCTTCCTCTCGATTGCCTTCAGCACTGGGTGGCGTCTCCTTCTCCTCGGCCTCCGCCGGAGTCTCGTTTGGTCACGCGGAAGGCTGCGCCGCCACACCGATTCGAGCACGACACTTCTGGGTATCTCTCCAGCTCTCCCTGACCTGGCGATGCTGGCCTACCGTGCGATGATCCTGGCCGCTGTGCTCGTCATCGCGTCGGTGGGAAGACTCCGCTCTTCGGGCCTCGAGGACGCCTGCCAGGTGTTCCTCGGGGTTGGGCAAGCGGCGTTTCCGGGCGAGATGGCCGAGCAGCCCGCGGCGCTCCACGCCGACGTGCCCACCGGCGAGTTCTGATTGCGGAGTCCCGCCGCGCAGCAATCGCAGCCGAAGGGGCTGGGCGTTCTCTTCATCACCGAGATGTGGGAGCGCTTCAGCTACTACGGGATGCGCGCGCTGCTGGTGCTCTACCTGATCGCGTCCACCTCGGAGACGCTGCCGGACGGACGGCCGAATGCGAATCCGGGCTTCGGCTGGACGGAAGAGGCGGCGTTCACCCTGTACGGCCTCTACACCTGGGCGGTGTATGTCACTCCCCTCTTCGGCGGCTGGCTGGCGGACCGGTTCCTGGGCACCCACCGCTCGCTGCTGATCGGCGGCTGGATCATCGCGGCCGGGCACACGACCCTCGCCCTGACGGAGCTCGCCGGCATCTCGGCGGGCGAAGCGGTGACGCTCCAGGCGAGCCCCGGGGCTCTCGTCACCTTCCTCACGGGTCTCGTCCTGATCGCGATCGGCACCGGATTCTTCAAGCCCTGCGTCAGCGTGATGGTCGGACAGCTCTACCCGGCAGACGACCCGCGGCGCGATTCCGGCTTCACCATCTTCTACATGGGGATCAATCTCGGAGCGCTGATGGCGCCCCTCGTGGCGGGAACCCTCGGCGAGACGGTGGGGTGGCACTGGGGCTTCGCGGCAGCCGCCGTCGGAATGCTGGCCGGCCTCTTCTGCTACCAGATCCTCCGGCCCCGCCATCTGCAGGGCATCGGGCTGGCGCCCCGCGCACGGGCCGCCCCGGATGCCGCGCGCGTCGCGAGCGAGGCGGACGCGGCCGAGCCGCCGTCGCGCGTGGTGTGGCAGCGCATCGCCGTGATCCTGATCCTCGCCTTCGTCGGCAACATCGTCTTCTGGACGGCGTTCGAGCAGGCCGGAAGCTCGCTCAACGTCTTCGCCAAGCACAGCACGGACCGAAGCCTCGGCGGGCTCTTCGGCGCGGAGGGGTTTCCGGCCTCCTGGTACCAGTCGATCAATCCCCTGGCGATCCTGCTCTTCGCGCCCGTCTTCGCCTGGCTCTGGGTCGCGCTCGATCGACGCGGACGCAACCCGTCCACGCCGGCGAAGTTCGCCTGGGGACTCTTCCTGCTGGGCCTGGCCTTCATCGCCATGGTGTTCGGGGCGATCCAGGCGCGGAACGGCGGCCTGGCCGGTCCCCAGTGGCTGCTCGTCACCTACGTGGTCTACACCTGGGGCGAGATCTGCCTCTCGCCGGTCGGCCTCTCCATGGTCACCAGGCTGGCGCCGGCGCGCTTGCAGTCGCTGATGATGGGACTCTGGTTCTTCTCGCTCTCGCTGGGCAACCTGTTCGGCGGACTCCTCGCGCGCTTCTCCAAACGCCTCGAATCGGGTGAGGCGAGCTTCGTGCTCGAGGGCCTGCCGGGCTTCTTCCTCATGCTCGTGGTGTTTCCCGTGGCCGCAGGCGCGCTCATCCTGTTGCTGACACCCCGGATGAAGCGCATGATGCACGGCGTGAAGTAGCCTCGTTCGCGGGTGCGAAGTGAGTCAGGCGCAGGGCAGGAGCTACGACGCGATCGTGATCGGCGGCGGCCACAACGGCCTCACCGCGGCCGCCTACCTCGCCCGCGCGGGACAGAGGACGCTCGTCCTCGAGCGTCGCGAGATCGTCGGCGGCTGCTGCGTCACCGAGGAGATCGCCCCCGGCTGCCGCGCCTCGACGACTTCCTACATCGCCAGCATGCTCCGGCCCGAGGTGATCCGCGACCTCGACCTCGGCTCGCACGGCCTTCGCATGCTCCCCTGCGAGCCGGGGCTCCAGGTGGTGCTGCCCGGCGGCATCGCGATTCCGTGGTGGACCGACAATGCGCGGACCGTGACCGAGATCGAGCGCTTCTCGAAGCGGGACGCCGCCACCTTCCTGCGGGTCGACGCGCAGCTGAAGAAGCTCGCGCGCTACCTCCAGCCGTTCTTCCTGGAGCCGCCCCCCGACGTCGGCGCGCGCGGCCTCGGGGGGCTCCTGGAGCTGCTGCGGGTCGGCAAGCGCTTCCGTCGCATCAGCGGGGACGAGATCGCCCAGATGGTCTCGTTCATGACCGGAAGCCTCGGGGACTTCCTCGACCGCCACTACGAGTCGGAGCAGGTCAAGACGCTGATCCTGGCCAACAACGTCTACGGGAAGCACGGCGGCCCCTACCAGAACGGCAGCGCGCTCGGCCTCCTCTTCCACCTCCTCTCGGGCGGCGAGCACGGCCTGCAGGGATTCTTCGGGCACGTGATCGGGGGCATGGGCTCGATCACCCGGGCGATGGCCGCCGCCGGCCAGAAGCTCGGCGTCGAGATCGCCACGTCGTCGCCGGTCGAGCGGATCCTGGTGCGCGACGGCCAGACCCGGGGCGTCGCGCTGGAGGACGGCACGGAGATCGCCGCGGACCGGGTCCTGTCGAACGCCGACCCGAAGCGGACCTTCCTCGGCCTGCTCGACGCGTCCGAGCTTCCGGAGGATTTCAGGAGCGCGATCGACGGGATCAAGATGGCGGGGCCGTGCGCCAAGGTGAACCTGGTCCTCGGCCAGGAGCCCCGGGTCCTGGGCATGCCGGACGACGCCGACCCGGGGCGCCGGTCGCTCTTCACGCTGGTGCCGTCGCTGGAGTTCGCGGAGCGCTGCTACGACACCGCCAAGCTCGGAGAGATCCCGGAGGAGCTGTGGGTCGACTGCGTGGTAGCCTCGAACGTCGACGACAGCCTGGCGCCCCGGGGCAAGCACGTCATGACCTGCTTCGTGCAGTACGTCCCGTACCGCCTCGCGCGGGGCGGCTGGGACGAGAGCCGCGAGTCGCTCGGCGACCGCGTCGTGGAGACGATCGCCCGGTATGCCCCGAACGTCGCGAGCTCGATCGAAGCCCGGCAGGTGCTGACGCCCCTCGATCTGGAGCGCACCTACGGCCTGACCGAGGGCAACATCTTCCACGGCGACCTGGTGCTGGAGCAGCTCTTCTTCATGCGTCCTGTTCCCGGCTGGGCCCGCTACCGCACGCCCGTGCGCGGGCTCTATCTATGCGGCGCGGGCGCGCATCCGGGGGGTGGCGTGACCGGGGCGCCGGGCTACAACGCCGCCCACCAGGTCCTCAGGGATCTCGGGCGCGGATGAGATCCAGGGCGTTCCCATGCGGGCCGGGGCCAGGACGGCGGATTTCATCGTCATCGGCGCGGGCGTCGTCGGCGCCTCCATCGCCTTCCATCTCGTGAAGCGCAAGGCGGGTCGCGTGCTCGTGCTCGACAAGGGCCTGGCGGCGCAGGGGAGCAGCAGCCGCTCGTCGGCGCTCGTGCGCATGCACTACACCCTGCCGCAGGAGGTGCAGCTGGCGCGGAAGAGCCTGGAGATCTTCACGAGCTGGGAGGACTACGTCGGCCGCCCCGGCTCCTTCAAGAAGCTCGGCTTCATCCGCCTCGTCCCCGAGAGCGAGACCCTGAGCCTGAAGAAGAACGTGGAGATGCAGCGCGAGCTCGGCGTCAACACGCGCCTGATCTCGGCGCAGGAGGTGAAGGAGATCGAGCCGGATTGGAGGGTCGACGACATCGAGGCCGCCGCCTACGAGCCGGACTCGGGCTACGGAGACGGCGCGGTCACCGCCAACGATTTCCTCGAGCGCGCCCGGGAGATGGGAGCGGAGTTCCGCCCGCGCACACGGGTCACCGCGTTCGCGGTCGAGGGGGACCGGGTTCGCGGCGTCGTCACGGACCAGGGGAAGCTCGAGGCGCCGGTCGTGATCTCGGCCGCCGGCCCCTGGTCGATCCCGCTCTTCCGCGGCGTCGACTTCGAGCTGCCGATCGAGCCCGAGTACCACCGCGTGGCGATCCTCGAGAACCCGCCCGGGATGCGGGGGGGCGGCTGCGCCCTGATCGACTCGATCGCCTCGATGTACCTGCGCTCCGAGGGGCCCGGCATGACCCTGGTCGGCGAGTTCGTCGGCCCGCGCGACGTCGATCCGGACGACTTCCCGCAGTCGGTCTCCACCGAGGAGATGGCCGAGATCGCCCTGCTGGGCGCGTGGCGCATCCCGGCGCTGGACCACTGCGGGCTCGTCCGAGGGGTGACGGGCCTCTACGACATGACGCCCGACCAGCGACCGCTCCTCGGACCGACGCCCGGCGTGGAGGGGTTGCACCTGGCTGCTGGCTTCTCGGGGATGGGCTACAAGATCTCGCCCGCGGTGGGGCTCACGATCGCGGAGCTGCTGCTCGACGGGAGGAGCCGGACGGTGGACCTGTCGATCTTCGACCCCGGGCGCTTCGCCGCGGGGCGGCCGATCCGCGCCCCGCACGAATACTCGGACGAGTAGCTCGCCATGCCGCTCGAATCCCCGTTCCACGCGCGCATCGCTCCTCTGTGCACCAGCTACGCCTGGAAGCAGTGGGGCGGCTATTACGCCGTCAACCACTTCGGCGAGACGCATCTGCCCGAGTACTGGGCCTTCCGCGAGGCCTGCGCCGTCACCGACGTCACGCCGCTCCTCAAGTACGAGATCGAGGGCAAGGACGCCGCGCGGCTGCTCTCGCGCATGCTGGTGCGCAGCGTAGAGGGCATCCAGGTGGGGCGCGTGGCCTACGCCTGCTGGTGCGACGAGAGCGGCAAGGTCATCGACGACGGCACGCTGAGCCGCCTCGGCGAGGAGCGCTTCTTCCTCACCGCCGCGGAGCCGACCCTCTCGTGGCTGGGCCGCCTTGCCCGCGGCCTGGAGGTCGAGATCGCGGACCGGAGCGAGGAGATCGCTGCACTCTCGCTCCAGGGCCCCACCTCGCGCGACGTCCTCCGGCGCTGCAGCGACGCCGACCTGGACGCGCTCAAGTTCTTTCGGACGGCGGAAGCCAGGCTCGACGGCATCGACCTGCGGATCAGCCGCACCGGCTACACCGGGGACCTCGGCTACGAGCTGTGGTGCGATGCGCCGGACGCGCCGAAGCTCTGGGACGCCCTGATCCGCGCCGGGCGCGCCCACGGCCTCGAGCCCGCGGGCATCGAGGCCCTCGACATGGTGCGCATCGAGGCGGGCTTCATCATGCTCGGCGTCGACTACTACTCCTCGCCGCGCGTCACCATCGACACGCGTCGCTCGACGCCCTACGAGATCGGGCTCGATTGGTGCGTCGAGCTCGACCGCGATGCGTTCCTCGGGCAGGAGGCGCTGCGGGTAGAGGCCGCGCGCGGCGCGGCCTGGAAGATGGTCGGAGTCGAGGCCGACTGGCTCGAGATCGAGGAGCTCTACGCGGGCTACGACCTCCCCCCCGCGCTCGCGCCCGCCGCGTCCCGCGTGGCGCTGCCCTTGTACGCGGACGGCCGCTTCGTCGGTCAGGTGACGAGCAGCGTGTGGTCGCCGCTGCTCAAGCGCTACCTCGGCCTGGCGAGCGTCAAGGCCTCTCACGCGGGCCTCGGAACGAAGGTCGAGCTCGAGCACACCGCGCTCTACGAGCGGCGCACGGTCACGGCGAGGATCGTCGAGCGTCCCTTCTTCGATCCCGAGCGCAAGAGGACGCCCTGATGGCCACGGTCCATGACGCGATCGTCGTCGGGGGCGGACACAACGGGCTGACCTGCGCCGCCTACCTGGCCCGGGCCGGACGCAAGGTGCTGGTCCTCGAACGGCGCCACATCCTGGGTGGCGCGACGGTCAGCGAGGAGACCTATCCGGGGTTCACCTTCTCGTCGTGCTCCTACGTGGTGAGCCTGCTGCGCCCGCAGATCATCCGCGAGCTGGAGCTCTCCAGGCACGGCCTCGAGATCCTGCCGCTCGACTGGACCTACTCGCCCTACGAGGACGGCGCCGCGCTGCTGCGCGGCCCCGACCCCGAGATGAACCGCCGCAACATCGCGCGCTTCTCGCCGCGCGACGCGGATCGCTACGCGCTCTTCGGCCAGGCCATGGGAGAGCTCGGGCGACTGGTCAAGCCGCTGATCGAGGCGCCGACACCCGACCCCTCCCGCCTCGACCTCAGGACGATCCTCGAGCTGCTGCGGCTGGGCCGGCGATTCCGGGCGCTCGGCGAGGACGCGATCGCCACGAACCTCAAGATGATGACGATGAGCGCCGTCGACTTCCTGAGCGAATGGTTCGAGTCCGAGCGCCTGATCGGGCCGATGAGCGTGAGCGGCATCATCGGCACCTTCCTCGGCGTCCGATCGCCGGGAACCGCCTACGTGTTGCTCCACCACTACATGGGCGAGATCGACGGCGCCTTCCGGGCCTGGGGGCTGCAGAAGGGCGGGACCGGCGGGGTGGCCATGGCCATCGCGCGCTCCGCGCAGGCCTTCGGCGCCGAGATCCGGACCTCGTCGCCGGTCGCGCGGATCCTGATCCGCGGGGGCGAGGCGCAGGGCGTCGTGCTGGAGAACGGCGACGAGCACTTCGCCAGGACGGTGATCAGCGGCGCCGACCCGCACCGCACCTTCCTCGGCATGGTCGGCGAGGAATGGCTCGACGCCGACTTCGCCCGGCAGATCCGGCGCTTCAAGATGCGCGGGTCGTCGGGAAAGGTGAATCTGGCGCTCGACTCCCTGCCCGAGCTCCCGGGCCTCGGGAGCGACTCCCCGGCGCTCAAGGGCGACATCACCATCTCGCCGAGCGTGGACTACCTCGAGCGCGCGTACGACGACGCGAAGTACGGCCGCTTCTCGCGGCGGCCCTGCCTGGACTGCGTGATCCCGTCGCTCTCGGATCCGTCGGTGGCGCCGCCGGGCAAGCACGTGATGAGCATCTTCGTCCAGTACGCGCCCTACAAGCTGAAGGAGGGGCCGGCGGACTGGGAGAACCAGCGCGAGGCCTTCGGCGATACGGTGCTCGACACGCTGGAGCGCTTCCTCCCGGGCATCCAGAAGCGCATCCTCCACCGCCAGGTGCTGACGCCGTGGGATCTCGAGCAGACCTACGGCCTGACCGAGGGCAACATCTTCCACGGCGAGCTGAGCCTGGAGCAGCTCGCCTTCCTGCGGCCGGTCGCGGGCTGGGCCCGCTACAAGACGCCGATCCGGAAGCTCTGGCTCTGCGGCTCGGGTGCGCACCCGGGTGGCGGAATCATGGCTGCGCCCGGGCAGCTGTGCGCGAGGACCATGCTGAGATCGAGGGCGCTATGAGCCACGCGATCGTCATCGGCGCGGGGCACAACGGGCTGGTCGCCGCCCTCCAGCTGGCGCGGGCCGGCCGCGAGGTCACCCTCGTCGAGCGGCGCAGCGACGTGGGCGGGCTCTGCGCCGCGACCGGGCTCCACCCCGGTTTCACCGTCCCCGGCCTGCTCCACGACACCACGGGCGTGCGTCGCGACGTGGCCGCGGCGCTCGGCCTCTCGCGCTTCGGCCTCGAGTTCGAGGCGCAAGCGCCCGCCGTGCTCGCGGCGCACTCGGCGCACCGGGGAGTGGTCCTGCACGCCGACGGCCGGCGCTCTCGCGACGAGCTCGAGGCGCTGCACAAGGGCGACGGCGACGCCTACCTCCGCTGGCGCGCCTTCCTATCGCGTGTCCGCCGCTTCGTGGCGGGCGTGCTGGATCGGCCGCCGCCGTTGCTTCGACCGCGCTCGCTGCCGGAGCTGTGGAGCATTGGCAGGACGGGGCTCGGTCTCAAGCGCCTCGGCAACGCCGACATGCTCGAGCTGCTGCGCGTAGCACCCATGGGCTCGAGCGATTGGCTGCAGGAGTACTTCAGCGACCCGCTGCTTCCGGCGGCCCTCGCCGGGCCGGGGGTCACGGGCGCCTTCCTCGGGCCGCGGGCGGCCGGGAGTGCCGCCCGCGTGTTGCTCTACGAGTGCGTGCGCGGGCCGGAAGTGCGGGGCGGCCCTGCCGCGCTCACCGAATCGCTGCGGAAGGCCTTCGAGGCCGCGGGCGGGAAGATCCGATTGGAGGCGGAGGTCGCCCGGATCCTCGTCGAGAAGGGCGCGGTCGCCGGCGTGGGCTTCGTGGACGGGGGGAGCCTCGGGGCGTCGGTGGTGGTCGCGACCTGCGACCCGAAGCAGGCGCTGCTCGAGCTGGTCGAGCCGGGCGTGCTGCCGCTCCGGGTGGAGGAGCAGATCGGCGTCGTGCGCATGCGCGGGACGACGGCCAAGGTGAACCTCGCTCTCGACGGCCGGCTCTGCTTCCGCGGCCGCCCGGGGGAGCGGCACGGGCGAGCGTTCGTGGCGGACGACCTCGACGCGATCGAGCTCGCCTTCGACGCGGCCAAGTATCGCGCCTGCTCCGAGAGGCCCCACCTGGACGTCTGCGTGCCGAGCGCCGCAGACGCGTCGCTCGCGCCGGAGGGCAAGGACGTCGTGTCGATCCTCGCCCACTGCGCGCCGCACGACCTCGAGGGCGGCTGGAGCGACGGAGCCCGCGCGAGCTTCGGGGACGCGGTCGTCGAGGCGCTCGAGCGCGTGGCACCCGGCACGAAGGACCGGATCGTGGCGCGCGAGGTCCTCTGCCCCGCGGACCTCGAGGCCCGCTACGGGCTCACGGGCGGACACGTCCACCACGGCGAGCACGCGCTCGATCAGCTGCTCTTCATGCGTCCGGCGCCCGCGCTGGCGCGCTACGCGACCCCGATCGCGGGGCTCTACCTCGGCGGCAGCGGCTCCCATCCGGGCGGCGGCGTCACGGGTCGACCGGGCGCGCTCGCGGCGCAGGCGATCCTCGCGGGCCCCGGCAAGGCGGCGTAGCCGCCGCGCAGCGAGGCGGAGCCGAGCGAAGAGCGGGCCTCCGCTCTGGCAAGGCGGCGTAGCCGCCGCGCAGCGAGGCGGAGCCGAGCTGATAGAATCGACAGATGCCCTCCGGCACGGAAACCCGCTACCCCTCGGGCCACGTTCTCTACCGGCGCCTCAACAGGCACTACCCGCGCATCGTGCGCGGTGACGGCTGCTGGCTCACCGACGATCGCGGCAGGCGCTACCTGGACGCCTCCAGTGGCGCGCTGGTCACCAACCTCGGACACGGCAATGCGGAGGTGGCGCGAGCCGTGGGCGAGCAGGCGGCGCGCCTGGCCTACGTGAACGGCACGGCCTTCACCCACGACGCCATCGAAGAGCTCGCCGCCGAAGTGGCCGCCCTCTGTGCCGAAGGTCTCGACAAGACGCTGTTCCTGTGCAACGGCGGCGATGCCGTGGAGGCCGCGCTCAAGATCTCGCGGCAGTTCTGGGCGGAATCGGGCCGGCCCGAGAAGCGGAAGATCGTGGCCCTGACGCCGAGCTACCACGGGAACACGCTGCTCGCCCTCTCGGCGTCGGCCAGGCCGGGCTACCAGGAGCTCTTCCGGGACTGGCTGGTCGAGATCCACACGGCGCCGGCGCCCTATGCGTACCGCTGCTCGTGCCGCGGGGAGGCCGAGGAGTGCCCGGCCTGCAGCGGCGCCGCCGTGGAGCAGGCGATCCTGCGGGATGGGCCCGAGACGGTGGCGGCCTTCATCGCCGAGCCGGTGGGCGGGAGCTCGACCGGCGCGTCGGTGCCGCGTCCGGGCTACTGGAGGAAGGTCCGCGAGATCTGCGACCGCTACGAGGTGCACTTCGTCGCCGACGAGGTTCTCGCCGGCGCCGGCCGCACGGGCACCTGGTCGGCGCTGGAGCCCTACGGCGTCGCGCCGGACTTCCAGATCTTCGGCAAGGGGATCGCGGGAGGCTACGCCCCGTTGTCGGCGCTGGTGACGTCGCGTCGCATCCTCGACGTCCTGGCCGCGGGCTCCGGCGCCCCCCTGCACAACCAGACCTTCTCCCAGTTTCCGGTCTCCTGCGCGGCCGGCCTGGCGACCCTCCGCCAGATCAAGGCCCAGGGGCTCCTCGCGCGCTGCGCGAGCATGGGGACCGTCCTCTTCCAGCGCCTGGCCGAGCTGCTGGACCATCCCCACGTAGGAGACCTCCGCGGACGGGGGCTCCTCGCCGGCATCGAGTTCGTCGAGGACAAGGCGTCGCGCAAGCCCTTCGACCGGAGCCTGCGGATGGCGGAGACCCTCGGCGAGACGGCGCAGGAGGCCGGCCTCGTGCTGTGGACGCATGCCGGGCAGGCGGATGGCGGGGGCGGAGACCTGATCCTGATCGGCCCCCCGTTCATCATCACGGAGGACGAGATCTCCGAGCTGGTGGGTCGGCTGCGGACGGCCCTCGACACGGCGATCGAGCGGATCCGGGATCGGAAGCGCCGCTAGCTCGAGGAGGCACGATGACGACGCCCGCATCCGACCCGATGAAGATCACCTACACGACCTCCGCAGCGGACATGGACCAGATCCACGAGGCCTTCGACGAGGCCCTCGCGAGGGTCCGCTCGGAGTGCGGGAGGGAGTACCCGCTCTACATCGACGGCAAGCCGGTGCGCTCGCAGACGCCGCCGATCGTCGACACCTCGCCCATCGACACGAGCCTCGTCCTCGGCGAGTTCGCTTCCGCCAGCGTCGAGCACGTCGACCAGGCCATCGAGTCCGCCTGCCGGGCCCGCCGGAAGTGGGAGAGTCTGGGCTGGCAGAAGCGCGTGACGATCATGCGCAAGGCGGCGGAGCTGGTGCGCGCGAACAAATTCGAGCTCGCGGCCTGCATGAGCCTCGAGGTGGGCAAGAGCCGCCTGGAGTCCCTGGGGGACGCCGAGGAGTCCGCCGATCTCATCGACTATTACGCCGCGCAGATGGAGGAGGCCAGCGGCTTCCGCAGGAAGATGAACCAGCTCACGCCGATCGAGGACAACACGGACCTGCTCCGGCCCTTCGGCGTGTTCGTCTGCATCGCACCCTTCAACTTCCCCCTGGCCCTGGCCGCTGGCATGTCCTCCGCCGCCCTGGTGGCCGGGAACACGGTCGTCTTCAAGCCGGCCCAGGACACGCCGTGGACCGGGCTGCGGCTCTACCACCTCTACCGGGAGGCGGGCGTCCCCGAGGACGTCCTCCACTTCATCTCCGGGCGGGGCTCCGTCATCGGCGATGCGCTGTGGCAGCATCCCAAGGTCGACGGCGTCGTCTTCACCGGCTCCAAGGACGTGGGCATCCGGATGTTCAAGGGCTTCAGCACCCGGTGGGTCAAGCCCTGCCTGACGGAGCTCGGCGGGAAGAACGCCTGCATCGTGACGGAATCGGCGGATCTCGACGCCGCCGCCGAGGGTGTGATGAGGTCCGCCTGGGGGCTCCAGAACCAGAAGTGCAGCGCGTGCTCGCGGGTCTACGTGCACCGGAAGGTAGCCGAGGAGTTCACCGCGAAGCTCATCGAGAAGACCCGGGCCATGACCATCGGCGACCCGACGAAGCGCAACGTGTTCTTCGGCCCGGTGATCAACCAGAACGCGGTCAGGACGTTCGAACGCGCGGTGGAGATGGCTCGGAAGGACGGCTCGGTCCTGGTGGGCGGCAGGCGCATGACGGAGGGCGCCTTCGCCCGGGGCCACTACGTGGAGCCCACCATCGTCAAGGCACCCCTCTCGAGCCGGCTCTTCATGGAGGAGTTCTTCGTCCCGGTGCTCGCCATCGGGGAGATCGACTCCCTGGAGCAGGCGATCGAGGAGACCAACAGGGCCGAGTACGGCCTCACGGCCGGGCTCTTCTCGCACGATCCAGCGGAGGCGGAGAAGTTCTTCGACGAGATCGAGGCGGGTGTCACCTACGTGAATAAACGCAGCGGCGCGACCACCGGCGCCTGGCCGGGCGCCCAGGCCTTCTGCGGCTGGAAGGGCTCCGGATCCAGCGGAAAGGGCGGCTGCGGCCCCTACTACGTGATGCAGTTCATGCGCGAGCAGAGCCGCACCGTGATCGAGACGCGCTAGGTCGGGCCGCGCCCCGGAACCCGCGCACCCGTGCGGCGGCGAGGTGGAAGCGATGAAGATCGACCTCTTCAAGATGGAGAGGACCCAGTGCCTCTTCGAGAACGAGGTGGAGTTCAACCTGTCGGAGAGCGGCGTCCTGCCACTCAGCCTGGGCGAACTCGTATCCGGCAGCCGGGAGCGCGCCGAGCTCGACGGGCTCCTGCTCAAGTACCCGCATTCGACGGGCCGACCCCGGCTGCGCGAGAACATCGCGCGCTTCTACGGCTGCGCGGACCCGAGGTGCGTCACGGTCACGAACGGCGGTTCCGAGGCCAACTACGCGGCGCTATGGAGCCTCGTCGACAAGTCCGACCGGGTGGCGTTCATGCTGCCGAACTACATGCAGGGCTGGGGCCTGGCGAGGGCGTACGGGCGGCAGGTCGACGCGTATCGCCTGGTCATGAAGCGGGACTCGGGCGGCGACTGGCGATGGGAGCTCGATCTCGACAGCCTTCGCAGGGCCGTCCACAAGAGTACGCGCGTCATCGTCGTGACGAATCCGAACAATCCCACCGGCGCAGTACTCGGTGAAGACGAGATGGAAGCGATCCTCGGCGAGGCCCGTCGCGTCGGCGCATGGGTCCTCGCGGATGAGATCTACCGGGGAGCGGAGGTCTCCGGTCCCTTGTCACCGACCTTCTGGGGCCGCTACGAGAAGGTCGTGATCACCAGCGGCTTGTCCAAGGCCTTCGCGCTTCCCGGCTTGCGCTGCGGCTGGGTCGTGGCGCCGCCCTCCCTCATCGCGCGGATCTGCCGGCATCACGACTATCTGACGCTGACCCCATCCTTCCTGGCCGATCATCTCGCGGACATCGTCATGGAACCCAGCCGCCGGGACCGCGTGCTGAAACGCACTCGAGAGATCATCGCGCGCAACCTTCCCGTCCTGGAGAAGTGGATCGCGTCGCACGGCGACGTCTTCGAATTCGCGAGACCGATCGCCGGCGCCATCGCGACGGTCAAATACGCCCTGCCGATCGCCTCCGAGACCCTGATGCATCGCTTGCTCCGGGAGCAGTCCGTGCTGATCACTCCGGGGGGGCACTTCGGCATCGGTCGCTACATGCGGATCGGCTTCGGCTACGACCTCGAGCGCACGAGGAAGGGACTGCAGAGGATCGACCCGTTGATCGAGGAGCTGAAGCAGAAGGCTGGCAGAGCTAGCAATTCCCGCTAGACGAGGATGCCCAGATCCTTCTCGAGGGCGGCGGCATAGGCGAGGTTGGCGATCGCGGTGTCCTGAACGCCGGTACCGGTGAGATCGCAGACGGTGATCTGGTCCTCCCGCTGCCGGCCCTGCGCGGTCCCGTTTGCGAGCTCGCCGAGCTCGATGATCTCGCATCCCTCGGGCAGCTCGCCGCCCTCGAGCAGGTGTTGGATCTCTCCGATCACGCGGCACTGGGAGAGGCGATCGCAGACCAGCCGATCCGCCCGGAGCAGGACCTCGGCGGCGAGTTCCTGCTTGCCCGGAAGGTCGGATCCGACGGCCGTGATGTGGAGCCCCGCGTGCAGGCTCTCGGCTCGGACGAGCGGACGGTCGCTCGCCGTGGCCGTGACGAGGATCTGGCTGTTGCGGACGGCGTTTTCGGGCGCTGCCGCCACCTCGACCCGCAGACCGAGACGGTCGCGCATCTCCTGGGCATAGCGATCCGCTCGTTCGGCCGAGCGACCCCAGACGACCACTCGCTGGAAGCTCCGGACGAGGGCCAGGCACTCGACCTGGTAGCGCGCCTGCACGCCGGTGCCCAGCACGCCCACCGTCTCGACGCTGCGAGGGGCGAGGTGCTTCGCGGCGACGGCGCCGGCGAGGCCGGTGCGCAGGTCGGTGAGGAAGCTGTTGTCGAGCAGGATCGCCTCGCAGAATCCCGTCGCGGCGTTCAGCACCACCATCATCGCGCTCCCGACCGGGAGACCCAGGGCGGCATTGTCGCCGAATCCCGTGGCGATCTTGATCGCGACATAGGGGAGGCCCTTCACGTAGGCGCTCTTCACGTCGATGTCGCCATTCCGGTCCCGGGCGGGAACGTGCATGATGGGCGGCATGCTGACCCGGTCCTGCTGCAGCCAGCCGAACGCGGACTCGACGGCCTGCAGTGCCTCCGCATCGATGCCGACGACCTGTCGCAGCTCGGCCTCGGTCAGGATTCGAGTCTGCATACCCGCCCTTCATTGTATGCGACGCGGGGAGTCGGAGTCGGCGCTGGGCCCAGCCGTCCCCCCAGGGGATTCGACGTCGGCGCCGCGAGGAACTCTCCCCGCAGACCCGGCGGGTGCGGTAAGGTGTCGTGTCGCAAACCCCATCGCTACGTCAGCAGGAGAAGATCTCGATGAGCGCACCGTTCGACATGACCCTGATCCAACGCGGCGCCCGCCTGCGCCGATCGCCCTATTTCGAGGCGACGCAGCGCCATGGAGCCCGCCGGTACACGGTGTACAACCACATGTTCCTGCCCACCTGCTACGACGATCTCGAAGCGGAGTACTGGAAGCTCCTGCGCGGCGTCAGCGTGTGGGACGTGAGCGTGGAGCGACAGGTGGAGATCACGGGGCCGGACGCCTTTGCGTTCACGAACCGGCTCACGCCGCGTGATCTCGCGAAGTGCGCCGTCGGTCAGGGCAAGTACGTCGTGCTCACGGCGGAAGACGGCGGGATCATCAACGATCCCGTGCTCCTGCGCCTGGGGGAGAACCACTTCTGGCTCGCCCTGGCCGACAGCGACGTGCTCTTGTGGGCGAAGGGAGTCGCCCTCCACTCGGGTCTCGACGTCGAGATCCGCGAGCCCGACGTGTCGCCCCTGCAGATCCAGGGCCCCAAGGCGAAGGACGTCGTCGCGGCGCTCTTCGGCAACGCCGTGTTGGATCTGCGTTACTACTGGTTCCTCGAGACGCAGCTCGACGGCATCCCCCTGATCGTCACGCGCACGGGCTGGACCGGCGAGATCGGCTACGAGGTCTACCTGCGCGACGGAAGCCGCGGCGTGGAGCTGTGGGAGCGAGTGATGGAGGCGGGCCGGCCCTTCGGCATCGCCGCCACTGGACCGTCCGACATCCGGCGCATCGAGGCGGGAATCCTGAACTACGGGATCGACATGACCCTCGACACCAACCCGTTCGAGGTCGGCCTCGGCTGGCAGGTCGAGCTCGGCCGGGGAGCGGATTTCATCGGACGCGTCGCCCTCGAGCGGGTGCAGAAGGAGGGCGCGCGGCGCCAGCTGGTGGGGATCCACATCGAAGGTGCGCGGCTCGATCTCAACATGATCCGCTGGCCGGTGCTCGCGAACGGCGCCGAATGCGGCTTCGTCACGTCCGTGGTGTACTCGCCGCGGCTCGAGCGCAACATCGCCTACGCCCTGCTGCCCTCGCAGCACGCGTCGCTCGGGACGAAGCTCACGGTCGTCGTGCCGGAGAGCGAGGCGCCCGGGGCAGCCGGCCGACGCGCCGCAACGGTGGTGCCGAAGCCGTTCGTGGACCCGGATAAGGAGATTCCGAAGTCCTAGGGAAGCGGAGCTCGGCCTGCAGCCGGCGTCGCCTGCCCTCGTTCGCGGAAGAGGATCCGTTCGACCAGCGGAATGGGCAGCGCTCCCTGCGCCACGAACGCGTCGTGAAAGTTCCGTAGCGTCGCTCCCCTGGCCGAGCGGTACTTGTCGCGCAGCTCCTGGATCTGGAGCTTTCCGAGCGTGTAGTAGAGGTAGGTCGGGTTGTACGTGCCGCGGCGCGACTCCTCGAAGGCATTGGCCGGCTCCTGGAACGCCTTCTCCTCGAAGAACCTGGCCCCCTGCTCGACGGTCCAGCCGGCCGTATGCAGCTTGATGCCGACCACATAGCGAGCGTCGCGCAGCAGCGCCTCCTGGAGCTGCGCCAGGCGGTACCTGGGATCGTCGCCGCCGAAACCCTCATCCACCATCATCTGCTCGCAGTAGTGGGCCCAGCCTTCGCCATTGGTGCCCGAGAAGACCAGCTTGCGCGTCTTGGTCGGAAAGCGCGGCGCGTAGAGGAACTGCAGGTAGTGGCCGGGATAGGCCTCGTGCACGTTCATGAGGCCGGTGACCCAGGGGTTGAAGGCGCGCAGGTGTTCCTCCCCGTGCTTCGCCGTCCACTCCTCTTCCACCGGCGTCACGTAGTAGAAAGCTTCGGTCGCCCTGGTCTCGAAGGGACCCGGCGTGTCCATCGAAGCGAATGAGCCGACGCGATCGTAGACGGGAGTCTCTTCGATGATCGGGCGAACGTCCGACGGAATGGTGATGATGTCCTTCTCGACCAGGAATCGCCGGGCATCCTCCACGGATTCCCTCACCGACGCAATCAGCTCGCCGGGCGCGGGATGGGTGTCCGACAAGGAGGTCATGACCTGGGCGGGCGTCTTCTCGGGATCGATCCTGGCGGCGACCTCGACGAAGGCGGCGTGGTCCGCGGCGAGCCGGGCCTCCCCCTTGGCCAGGAGGTCGGCGAGCGGCATTTCGACCATGTCTTCGTGCTTCAGCTTGGCGAGAAAGCTGGCCTCGCCAATCGCATAGTTTCCCTTCGACCGCGGCAAGAGGTCCTTCTCGAGCCACGCGGCAAAGTCCCTGGTGGCCGCGACGGCGCCTCGGTTGGCTGCCTCGAAGCCGGCGCGCAGGGTCGGGTCGGCATCGGCCGCCTGGGTCTCGACCCACGTGGGTACGGAGCTCTCGAAGAATCCGATCGAACCCTTCGCCATGCGAATCGCCAGGTCCGTGAACTCCCTGGGCGGGTCGTGCAGATTCGCCCTGGCGGCTGCGTAGACCCCCGGCACGCCTTGGAGGCGCCCCACCACTGACGCGAGCCGCTCCGCGCCGGGAGCGAAGCCTCGCTTCATGAGGCTGTCGATCGCCTGGCCGGGGAGCCCGGCGTAGATCATGGGATTGGTCGCGAAGACCCGCAGGGTTTTCATGTCGAGGAGCTCGCCCTGGATCTGCCCGAGCAGTGCCTGGGCATCGATGTCTTCGTCGAAGGAGAGCTCGGCTCGATCGACGTCGCCGAGGCGCACGAGAAAGCGCTCGAGCTCGCCGATGCGGGCGTCGATGCGCTTCTGGGAGCGATCGTCCATCGAGGCGTCGTAGTCGTGAATCCCGACTCCGGTCGCGTTCGAAGGCTCGAAGGCGAACTTGGCCTCGAAGAAGTCGTCCACCACTCGACCGAAGTCCTCGCCGCCGCCGCGGATGGGAGCGGCAGCGGCCGAGGCCGCGGCTCCGGCCGCGTTCTCGGCCACGGGCGTCGAAGCGCCGTCCGAACACGAGAGCGTGGCCAGAAGCGCGACGAGGAGTCGGGCCATCATCGGGCTGCGACGCTAGCACGGCGTGAGGCCCCAACCGGCGGATCCAGGGTTCCGGCCGGCGGGCTCGCCAGCTCCCCCAAGCCGGGTTTCGCGGCTACGCTAGAGCGCCGTGGAGCGCGAGCGAACACAGCGCCTCCTGACGGGCGTCGTGAAGACCCTGCCGAGCCGCTACTACTTCGACGCGGATCATCATTGCCGCGAGCTCGAGTCGATCTGGTACCAGAGCTGGCTCTGCGTCGGCCGCACGCAGGAGCTGGCCCGCAGCCGGGACTTCCTGGTGGCGGAGGTCGGCGACCAGGGCATCGTCGTCACCCGCGACCTCCAGGGCCAGCTCCGGGCCTTCCACAACGCCTGCCGGCATCGGGGAACGCTGCTGTGCAGCGAGCGGCGGGGCCGCTTCCAGGGCGCCTCGATCGTGTGTCCGTATCACGGCTGGACCTATTCTCTCTCCGGGGAGCTCCTGGGAGCCCGCCACCAGCTGCCTTCGCCGGAGTTCCGCAGGGAGGACTACTCCCTGCACGCCGTCGCCGTGGGCGAGTGGGCGGGGTGCGTGTTCGTGAACCTGCTCGGCGCGCAGGCGCCTCCCCTCGAGAGCGCCCTCGGCGACCTGCCGGCGCGCTTCGCGAGCTGGCGCATCGACGAGCTCCGGGTGGGCCACCGGATCGAGAAGACGCTCGCCTGCAACTGGAAGGTCTTCTGGGAGAACTTCTCCGAGTGCTTCCACTGTCCGGGCGTGCACCCGGAGCTCTGCCGCATCGTGCCGGTCTACGGGCGCGGGCTCATGGACGAGGCCGACGACCCGGAAGCGGCGGCGGGCGCCGCGGACGCAGCGCTGGCGCCCGGGGCGGTGACCTGGACGCTCGACGGCGCGAGCCGGCTCGCGCCCCTCCCCGGCCTCGCCGAGGCGGAGAGGAGCCGGGGCCACTCGTTCGCCGTGCTGCTCCCCAGCGTGTTCCTCGTGGCCCACGTCGACTACGTCCGCTCGGTCCGCATGCTGCCGCGGGGCCCGGAGGAGACGGAGCTCGTCGTGGAGTGGCTCTTCCACGCGGAGACCCTCGAGCGACCGGACTTCGACCTCGAGCACGCCGTCGCGCTCGGGCGCCGGGTGGTCGAGCAGGACGCGCGCGTCTGCGAGCTCAACCAGAGGGGGCTCCACTCCCGGCGACACGACCACGGGGTGCTCGTGCCCCAGGAGTACGCTGTCCACGAGTTCCAGCAGTGGGTGCGCCGGGCCCTGGGCGAGCACGCCTGAGCTTGCGCGGGCGGATCAGACCATGCGTACCGCCGCAGGGTACCGGGTGAGGATCGGGTCGTTCGTCAGCAGCACGAGCGGCTCGGAAACCGCCTGCGCGACGAGCATGCGGTCGAAGGGATCCCGATGGAGGGAGGGGAGTCGGGTGAGCGCGACCGCGTGGCTCCCGCGCACGGGCAGCTCGGCCAGACCGGTCTCGGGAAGCGCGGCCTCGAACGCCTCGAGGTCGATGCGAAAGTCCTTCCTGCGCAGGTCGCTCTTGATCGCGATCTCCCACAGGCTGGCCGCGCTGTAGAACACCTCGTTCTCCCCGTCCTCGATCAGCTGGCGCGCCGGCTTCGGCAGGCGGCGGCTCGCTGCCACCGCCCAGAGCAGGACGTGCGTGTCGAGGAGCAGCCGCATCAGCGACCGCGCCCCTGGAAACGGGCCAGGACCTCCGCCGGCAGCGGGGCATCGAAGTCGTCCGGAATCCGGTAGCGCCCATCGAGAAGGCCAAGCTTCCGCCGCGCGCGTCTGCCGCGCAGCGGCGAGAGCCTCGCGACGGGTTTCCCCGCCCTGGCGATCACGACCTCGCCGCCCGCTTCGACCTCCTGGAGGTAGCGGGAGAGCTGGCTCTTCGCCTGATGGACGTTGATCTGCTTCATCGGTAGTCTCCGAGATCGAGCTTAGCTAGACTAGGTCCATCCCGGCCCGGCGTCCACCCCCGCGGCCCCCCCCGGAAGCGCGGGCGGATCGGGAGGAACGACGGCGAGTTCCCGATTCCGACGCCGGCGCGACGCTCAGGAGGCCTTCTTCCGCGCGATCTTCGCCCAGCCGTCGCGCAGGGTCACGGTGCGGTTCAGCACCAGCGCGCCGGGGCGCGAGTCCGGGTCGACGCAGAAGTAGCCCTGGCGCTCGAGCTGCAGGCTCGTGCCCGGCTCGGCGTTCGCGAGGCCCGGCTCGACGAAGGCCCGGACCAGGCGCAGCGAGTCCGGGGCGAGGCTCGCCGTGAAGTCCTGGCCTTCGGGCACGTCGCCCGGGTCCTCGCGGGTGAAGAGGCGGCCGTAGAGGCGCACCTCGGCCGGGACGGCGTGCCGGCCCGAGACCCAGTGGATCGTCCCGCGGACCTTGCGGCCGTCGGGCGCGCTCCCGCCGCGGGTGGCCGGGTCGTAGCTGCAGCGGATCTCCACCACGCGGCCCGCGGCGTCCAGGACCGCGCGCTCGCAGCGCACGAAGTAGGCGGAGCGCAGCCGCACCTCGCGCCCGGGCGCGAGCCGGTGCCACTTCGGCGGCGGCTCCGCGGCGAAGTCTTCCCGCTCGACGAGGAGCTCGCGGCAGAAGGCGACCGCGCGCGCGCCCGCCGTGGGATCCTCGGGGTTGTTCGACACCGGGAGCTGCTCGATCCGGTCCTCGGGATAGTTCTCGATCACGAGCCGGACCGGATCGAGCACGCCCATCGCGCGCGGGGCCCGCAGGTTCAGGTCCTCGCGGACGGCGTGCTCGAGCGCTTCGATCTGGATCCGGTTGTCGCGCTTCGCCACGCCGACCGCCTCGCAGAAGGCGCGGATCGAGGCCGGCGTGAAGCCGCGCCGGCGCATCCCCGAGAGCGTCGGCATGCGCGGATCGTCCCAGCCGGCAACGTGCCCGCCCAGGACGAGCCTCCGCAAGAGGCGCTTGCTCATCACCGTGTAGGTCAGGTTCAGCCGCGCGAACTCCGTCTGCTGCGGGCGCCGGTCGCGCTCGAAACCGAGCTCGTCGAGGATCCACTCGTAGAGCGCGCGGTGGTCCGCGAACTCGAGAGTGCACAGCGAGTGCGTGATACCCTCGATCGCGTCCGAGAGGCAGTGGGCGAAATCGTACATCGGGTAGATGCACCAGGCGCTCCCGGTGCGGTGGTGGGGGACCTTGTGAACGCGGTAGAGGATCGGGTCGCGCAAGATGAGGTTGGGCGACGCCATGTCGATCTTCGCCCGCAGCACGCGCCGCCCGTTCTCGAACTCGCCGGCTCGCATGCGCGCGAAGAGGTGATGGTTCTCCGCGACCGAGCGCTCGCGGAAGGGGCTCGCCCGCCCGGGCCCGGTGAGCGTCCCGCGGTGGGCGGCGATCTCCTCCGAGCTGAGGTCGCAGACGTAGGCCTTGCCGCGCCCGATGAGTTCCACCGCGAAGCCGTGGAGCTTCTCGAAGTAGTCCGAGGCGAAATGGCGCTGCTCTCCCCAGTCGAAGCCGAGCCAGCGCACGTCCGCCTGGATCGCCTCGACGTACTCGATCTCCTCGGTGTTCGGGTTCGTGTCGTCGAAGCGCAGGTGGCAGCGGCCCGCGTGCTCGGCTGCGACGCCGAAGTTGAGGCAGATCGACTTGGCGTGGCCGACGTGCAGGTAGCCGTTCGGCTCGGGCGGGAAGCGCGTGACGACGCGGCCGCCGTGCTTCCCGGCCGCCCGGTCGGCCTCGATCATCTGGCGGATGAAGTCGGAGCCGATGGGGCGCGTGGGCTCGCCGTCGGACACGCTGCGCGGCCTCCTGGGGGGAGCGCTGGATTCTATGGGCTCGACGCGCGGCGGGCCAGGGCGACGAAACCCGGCGGCCGAACGGGGCGTCTGATACCCTCGCGCCGCGTCGAGGTCGGAGGTCTTCCCGTGGCCCAGCTTCCCTTCCTCGCCTTCGACGCCGACAACCACTACTACGAGGCGCTCGGCCTCGCGCAGCGGCGACCGGCCTCCGCTGCCTGAGCCCGCGCCGGAGACGCGCCACCCCACGCTGCGGGCGTTCCGCAACGCGGAGGTGCGCTCCTACTGCGGGTCGCGCGTCTTCTCGACCCTGGCGCATTCGCTGCTCGGCGCGACCCTCGGCTGGCACGTCTACGATCTCACGCTCTCGAGCTTCGCGCTCGGCACGCTCGGCCTCGTCCAGTTCCTGCCGACGATCCCCGTGACGCTCCTCGGCGGCGCCGTCGCGGACAGCCGGGATCGGCGAGCGATCGTGGCGACGGCCCAGGGCGCGACCTGCCTCGTCGCCGCGGGCCTCGGCGCGGCGACGCTCGGCGGCGCGGCGACGCTCGCACCGCTGCTCGCCGCCGCCCTGGCACTCGCCGTCGCGCGCGGTTTCGAGAGCCCGGCGAACATGGCGCTCCTGCCCTCGCTCGTCCCGCGGGAGATCTTCCCGAGCGCCGTCGTGGTGAGCGCCACCGCGCGCAACCTCGGCTTCGTGTCGGGGCCCGTCGCGATGGGCCTGATCGTCGACCGCGCGGGGCTCCCCGCGGCCTACGCCGCGGCCGCCGGCTGTTTCGCCGTGTCCGTGCTGCTCCTCGCCCGGCTGCGCCCGGCGCAGGTGGCCGAGGCGCGCGGCCGCGTCTCGCTCGGGGCGATCCGGGAAGGCGTCGCCTTCGTGCGTTCTCGGCCGGTGATCCTGGGCTCGATGGCCCTCGACATGTTCGCGGTGATCTTCGCCGGCTCGACGGCGCTCCTGCCCGTCTTCGCGCGCGAGGTCCTGCGCGTGGGGCCGCGCGGCTACGGGATCCTCGCCGCGGGGCTCTCGATCGGGACCTCGCTCATGACGGCGATCCTGCTCGTCCGCCGGCCGCCGGCGCGGGCCGGGCGCGCCCTGCTCGCGGCGGTCGCCGTCTTCGGCCTCGCCACGGTCGCCTTCGGCGTCTCGCGCGCCTTCCCGCTCTCGCTCGCCACGCTCGTCGTGGCCGGGATGGCGGACGAGGTCAGCATGGTGGCCCGCTCGATCATCATCCAGCTCTCGACGCCCGACGCCCTGCGCGGCCGCGTCAGCTCCGTCAACATGGTCTTCATCGACGCGTCGAACCACCTCGGCGCCGCCGAGGCGGGCTATCTCGCCGCGCTCACGAGCGCGACCTTCTCGGTGGTCTTCGGCGGCTTCGCCTGCCTCGGCGTGCTCGCCGTCGTGGCGGCGCTCGTCCCGGCGCTGCGCCACTACCGCGTGGAATCCGACGCGGAGGCTGCCTGAGCCTCACGCGGTCCTCCCCGCATGCGAAGCGCGCAGCGAGCCGCAAGCGAGCGGAGTCTATGCAAGCGAAGCGCGCAGCGAGCCGAAGGCGAGCGGAGTCTATGCAAGCGAAGCGCGCAGCGAGCCGAAGGCGAGCGGAGTCTATGCAAGCGAAGCGCGCAGCGAGCCGAAGGCGAGCGGAGTCTATGGACTTGGCGACTTCGGCTTCTGCCGGGCGAGCTCGAGATCCTTGGCGTCCTCGTCCACCGGCTCCTCGTTCGGGACGAGCCCGTGGCCGAGCGGAACCTCGTGGTACGAGCTCTGGCGGTGGCCCTCGATCGCGAGCTCGTCCTCATCGAGGCCCATGCGGAGCTTCAGGTCGAGGTCGCCGGGGCACGTGGCGGCCGAGATCGCCACCTCGCGGGTGATGAGCCCGCGGCGGAGGATCTGCAGCAGGGCCTGGTCGAAGGTCTGCATGCCGTAGCTGCGGCCCTTCGAGATGAACTCGTTGATCTCGTAGCTGCGCTCGGCGTCGCGGATGCAGTCCTGGATCACGCGGGTCACGACCATCGTCTCGACCGCGGGGATCTGGCCCGAGCCGTCCGCGCGCGGCAGGAGCCGCTGCGAGACGACCGCCCGCAGGCACTCGGCCAGCCGGATCCGCACCATGTTCTGCTCGGCGGACGGAAAGACCGCGAGGATGCGCTGGATCGTCTTCGCCGCGTCGGTGGTGTGCGCGGTGGAGAGCACCAGGTGACCGGTCTCGGCGGCCTTGAGCGCGATGTCGATCGTCTCCGTGTCGCGCATCTCGCCCACCATGATGACGTCGGGGTCCTGGCGCAGGACCGCGCGCAGCGCGACCGCGAAGGACGCGGTGTCGACGCCGATCTCGCGCTGCACGATCGACGACTTCTGGTTGGTGAAGAGGAACTCGATCGGATCCTCGATCGTCACTACGTGCGCGGTGCGCGTCTTGTTGATCTGGTCGAGCATCGCGGCCAGGGTCGTGCTCTTGCCGCTCCCGGTCGTGCCGGTGACGAGGACGAGCCCGCGCCGCTCGTTCGCGAGCGCGGCGAGGACCGTGGGGAGGTTCAGGCTCGCGAGCTCGGGGATCTTGACCGGGATCACGCGGACCACGAGCGCCAGGCTGCTGCGCTGCTGGAAGGCGTTCACGCGGAAGCGGCCGGCCCCCGGCACCGAGAGCGAGAAGTCGATCTCGCGCAGGCTCTCGGCGGGCGCATCGACGTGTGCGGGCCGCAGCGATTCGTAGATCCGCCGGGTGTCCTCGGCGGCGAGCGGCGGGAGGTTCAGCCGGTGCAGGCGGCCGTTGATGCGCATCATCACGCGGTCGCCGACCTTGAAGTGGACGTCCGAGGCGCCGCGCTGGAGACCGAGGCGCAGGATCTCCTCGACGCGCGCGCGGTCGAGCGGCGGCGGCTTGGCGGGAGTCGTCATCCCCGGGCGTTATCGGCCGACGGGGGGCACCGACTTGAGGCGCGGCGGCGGGTCCTGCCCCAGGTGGAGCCCCCCCGGCCAATGCTTGCGCCCGGCAAGGCCGCGAAGCGGCCGCGCAGCGAGCCGCAGGCGAGCGGAGCCCCAGGTGGAACGGTCAAGGCCGCACAGCGGCCGCGAAGCGGCCGCGCAGCGAGCCGCAGGCGAGCGAAGACCCATCGGGCCTGGCGCGCGCAGCGAGGCGAAGCCGAGCGGAGCTCAGCCGGAGCGGACCCGGCTCCGGTATGCTGCCGGCGCCGGCATGGGCCCCGCCGCCCGCCTCCCCGAGCTCCTCGCGCGCCTCGCTCCCCTCGCCTGGGGGCTCGTGGCCTGCGGCGCTGCGGCCCGGATCGGGCGCTGGCTCGCGAACCGCTCGCTCTGGGGCGACGAGGGCTCGCTCGTGATCAACCTGGTCGAGCGTTCGCCGGCCGCCCTCGCCGCCCCCCTGGCGCACGGCCAGACGGCTCCGATCGGCTTCCTCTGGCTCGAGAAGGCGGTGATGCTCGCCTTCGGCGAGGGCGAGCTCGCGCTGCGCCTGCTCCCGCTGCTCGCGAGCCTCGCCGCGCTCCCCGTCTTCTTTCGGGTCGCGCGCGAGGTCCTGGGCCCGCGCGACGCGCTCGTGGCGCTCGCGCTCTTCGCCGTCTCCGAGCCGCTCGTCTTCTACGCCTCCGAGGTCAAGCCGTACGCGACCGACGTGCTGGTGGGCCTGCTCGTCGTCTGGCCGGCGCTGCGCGTAATCCGGCGCGGAGCGTCGGCGGGTCGGCTCGGGGCCCTCGGCGCCGCCGGGGCGCTCGGGCCCTGGTTCTCCCTGCCGGCGCCCTTCGTGTGCGGCGGCGCGGGCCTCGCGGTGGCGGCAGCGCTCTGGCGGCGCGGCGGCGCGCGCCAGGCGACCCCGGTCGTGGCGCTCGCCGCGCTCTGGCTCGGAACCTTCGCAGCCGAGTACGCGCTCCTGCTGCGCGGACCCCGCTCGAGCGCGCTCCTTGCGGAGAGCTGGAAGGGCTACTTCGCGCCGCTCCCGGTCTCGGTCGAAGCGCTCGCCTGGTGGTGGCGCGCCTTCCTCGGCTTCTTCCACGACCCGCTCGGTCTCCCGGCGACGGGCCTCGCGGCGTTCCTATTCGCCGCGGGCGCGCTGGCGCTCACGCGCCGCGCGCCGGAGGCGACCCTGTGCCTGCTCGCGCCGATCGGGCTCGCGCTCGGCGCCTCGGTCGCCGGCCTGCACCCCTTCCCGACGAGCTCCCTCTACCCGCTCTCCGAGCGCTACTACCCCTTCTACGGCCGGCTCGTGCTCTTCGCCGTCCCGCTCGCCCTGCCCTGCGTCGCGGCGGGGGTCGGCTGGCTCTTCGACTCGCGCAGCCTCGCGCGGACCGTCCTCGGCGCGGCCGCCGCCGTTGCGCTCTTCGCCGCGCCCGTGCGCCAGCTCTTCGTGAACCTCGCCGACCCGCCGCGCATCCACGAGCTCCGCCCGCTCATGCCGCGCGTGGCCGAGCGCTTCGCCGCGGGCGACCGGATCTTCTCCCAGCAGTACGCGACCGGCGTCGTCGCCTACTACGCTCGCCGCTTCGGCCTCGGTGCGCTCGCCGGCGAGCTCGTCCTGGAGCACCCGCGCCAGCTCCCCGCGCTGGCCTTCGCCCTGCGCGAGCTCCAGCCCGGCGATCGCTTCTGGGTCGTGACGCTGCACCACCCGCACTGGCGGAGCGAATCCGAGCGCGACGCCATCGCCGCGGTGCTCGAGCACCTGGCCGAGCGCGTCGAGCGGCTCGAAGGCGAGCGCGCGGAGGCGACCCTCTGGCGCGTGCGCGACGACTGGCACCCCTCGGGGCGCGGCTAGCCGCCGATCTGGTACATCTCGAGCCGCGGCTGCGGGTGGGTGCGCTGCTCGGCGCGCTCCTCGGAGTAGCGGTCGGAGCGCCGCCTCCAGGTGTCGGCGAGGATCTCGCGCAGCTCGGCGTCGCTCGCGCCCGAGCGCAGCGGCCCGCGCAGGTCGCGCCCGCCCGCCGCGAAGAGGCAGGTGACGAGCTTCCCCTCGATCGTGAGCCGCGCCCGCGTGCAGCCGCGGCAGAAGGGCTGCGTCACCGAGGCGATCACGCCGACCTCCCCGCTCCCGTCGCGGTAGGCCCAGCGCTCGGCCACCTCGCCCGCATAGGCGGGCTCGAGCGGAGCGAGCGGCATGACGGCGTCGATCGCGGCCACGATCTCCTTCGCGCTCACCACCTCGGCGGGGTCCCAGTGGTTGAGCGTCCCCACGTCCATGTACTCGATGAAGCGGACGACGTGGCCCGTGCCCTTGAAGCGCCGCGCCAGGGGCACGATCGAGTGCTCGTTCACGCCGCGCTGCACCACGCAGTTGATCTTGATCGGGCGCAGCCCCGCCGCGTCCGCCGCCTCGATCCCCTCGAGCACGCGCGCGGTTCCGTGCCCGCGGCCGTTCATGCGGCCGAAGGTGTCGTCGTCGTGGCTGTCGAGGCTCACCGTGATGCGCTCCAGCCCCGCCTCGACGAGTCTCTGCGCCTGCGCGGCCAGCAGGAAGCCGTTGGTCGTGAGCGTGAGGTCGCGCACCCCCGGGATCCGAGCCAGCCGCTCGACGAGAAGCGGGAGCTCGTGGCGCAGCAGCGGCTCGCCGCCGGTGATCCGGACCTTCTCGACGCCGAGCGGCACCAGGATCCGCACCAGGCGCTCGATCTCCTCGAAGGAGAGCAGCTCCGGCTTCGGCAGGAAGCGGTACTTCTCGCCGTAGATCTCGGCCGGCATGCAGTAGGGGCAGCGGAAGTTGCAGCGGTCGGTGACCGAGACGCGCAGGTCGCGCATCGGGCGTCCGAGGCGGTCGATCGGCGGCGCTCCGCTCACGGGAGCTCTCCTCGCGGGCGAAGCCCGATTCTACCGCACCCTTCGGCCCGGAAATACGGTATGCTGGTGCAGGTCGTGCGGCCGGCTCGCGGCGCGCCCGAGCGACGCCGGGCGGCGACGGATCCAACGATCCCGGCCCAAGGAGGGAAGCTCCCGTGACGATCGACGACTCCACCCGCCAGCGCATCGAGAAGATCATCGGCTCCGACCGGGTCGTGCTCTTCATGAAGGGCGACCGGCAGCTGCCGCAGTGCGGGTTCTCCGCGACGCTGGTCCAGATCCTCGACACGCTCGTCCCCGAGTACGCGACGGTCGACGTGCTCGCGGATCCCGGCATCCGCGAGGGTATCAAGGCCTTCTCGAGCTGGCCGACGATCCCGCAGCTCTACGTCGCCGGCGAGTTCCTCGGCGGCTGCGACATCGTCCGCGAGATGTACGCCTCGGGCGAGCTCCAGCAGGTGCTGGGATCGGGACTCTGATCGGTCCACGACGGCGGTCGGGAGCCGGCGCCGGCGGGGCCGCGCCGGACTAGGAGCAGCTAGCGGGCGAGCTCCGCCATCCGCCCGAAGAGCTCGACGGGGCTCGTCCGCTCGCTCGATCCGGAGTACTCCCGGTAGAGCGTGTCGACGTTCACCACGATCCGCTCGGCGTCGCCCCAGGCGGAGTAGTCGCCGAGCGCGATGTCCCGCGCGGCATCGGCCGCGCTCAGGCCCGCGTCGAAGCGTCGCCGGGCCTCGTCGCGGACGTAGACGAGGTACTCGCGCACCCGGCGCGCGCCCGCGCGGTCGGTGATCGGACCGTGGCCGGGCACGACGACGTCGACGTCCATCGCCTCGATCCGCTCGCAGGCCCGGATCCAGCCCGCGACGGGCCCTTCCCACATGATCGGGGTGCTGTCGATGAAGAGGATGTCGCCGGTGAAGACCACGCGATCGTCGAGCGAGTGGACGAGGACGTCGCCCTTCGTGTGCGCCGGCCCGACCTCGACGAGACGCACGCGCTTGCCGCCGACCCGGCGCAGCAGTTCGCCCTCGAAGGTCTCGGTCGGCGGAGCCGGCTCGATCCCGCGGAACTCGAAGGCGCCGAAGGCGCGGCTCAGGAACTCGCCGGCGCGGCCGAGCTGCGGCGCGGCCGCGACGAAGGCGGCCAGCACCGCGGGCGGCACCTCTCCCATCTCCTCCGCGCAGGCCTTCGAGGCGAGGATCGCAGCGCCCCGGACGAGCGAGTTTCCGTAGCAGTGGTCGCCGTTCGCGTGGGTGTTGACGAGGGTCCCGATGCGGCGCGCGGCGGGCGTGGCCCGGCGCATCGCCTCGAGCATCTCGCGCGTGAGCCGCAGGTCGAAGAGCGTGTCGACGAGGAGCGATTCGCCCGCGTCGGTCACGAGCCCCGCGTTGCTCCAGCCCCAGGAGCCGTCCGGCTGCAGGTACGCGAAGCAGCCCGGCCCGACCTCGTGCAGCCCCTTGGTGTAGGCGAAGTTCGCGGTCTTGCCGGCGGGGGTTCGCACTTCGCTCGGCTTCGCCTCGCTGCGCGGCCGCTTCGCGGCCTTGCCGGCGGGGGCCCCGTCCTGCACGCCTTCCCTCCGGCTCCGCGCGCGACCAGCCTACCACGGGGTTCCACGCGCGCCGAGCGTCGCGAGGGCACGGCCTTGCCGCCGTAGACGCCGCTCGGGGGCGCTCCGGGCGCGGTATCCTGGGGCTGCCCGGGTGGCGCCCCTCCCTCGGCGACCCCGCCCCGTGGGGCCCCAGGGAGCGGAAGGGGAGGCATGGACGACTCGAGGCGCACGAAGGCCGATCTCCTGCGCGAGCTCGCGGCGCTGCGCGACGAGCTCGCGAAGGCGCGCAAGGAGGCGAGGAGCGCGACCGGCTCGGTCGAGAGCGCCGCGACCTACCGCAGCCTGCTCGAGACGATCCGCGCGTTCCTGCTCGAGCTCGACGACGAGGGGCGCGTCCTCTACGTGAGCCCCACGATCACGGAGATCCTCGGCTACACACCCGAAGAATTCGGCCGGGACGGCTTCGAGACCGTCCACGAGGAGGAGCGAGCGGAGGTTTTCGAGCGCTTCCGGAAGCTGATGGCGACCGGACAGGCGAGGGGCGTGATCTTCCGTAGCCGGCACAAGGACGGCCGCGCCGTGTGGATGGCCTCGTCCGCGCGCGTCTACCGCGCGGCCGATGGCTCGCTTCGCGTGGTCTCGATCGTTCGCGACGTGAGCGACATCGAGCAGGCGCGGGCCGCGCTGCGCGAGAGCGAGGAGCGCTTCCAGAGGATGGCCGAGAAGGCCTCCGACCTGATCATGGAGCTCGACGGCGAGGGCACGGTGCTCTTCGTGGGCGCGAAGTGCCACCCGCTCTTCGGCGTGGGGTCCGAGGAGATCCTGGGGCGCAAGCTCGGGGCGACGCCCATCAGCGGCCGCTTCGACCCACAGGACCGCCGGCGCTTCCTCGAGGCCTTCCGGCGCGGAGAGGTCGCGCGCGGGGCGCGCTTCGACCTCCGCTACCACCACCCGGACGGCCGCCTCCGCTGGTTCGACACGACCGCCACCGCGTACCACACGCGCACCGGAGAGGAGCGGGCGGTGCTGGTGACCCGCGACTCCACGGAGCGGATCGAGGCCGAGCAGCGCCTGCGCCAGAGCGAGGAGCGCTACCGCGTGGTGGCCGAGGCCACCCGCGACCTCATCACCGAGCAAGGCGTCGACGGCCGCATCACCTACGCGAGCCCCGCCTGCGAGGAGGTGCTCGGCTACCGGCCCGAGGAGCTCGTCGGCACCGACGCGATGCTCGGCGTCACCCATCCGGACGACGTCGCGCGCGTGGTCGAGACCTTCGAGCGCTCCGCGGCGCTGCAGGCGCCCGTGCACGTCGTCGAGCCCTACCGGGTGCTGCGCAAGGATGGGTCGGTCCGCTGGTGCGAGGGCACGGGGATCAGCTACCGCAAGGCGGACGGGAGCCTCTCCGTGCTCGGGGTGACCCGCGACGTGACCGAGCGGGTGCGTGCCGACGAGGAGCGGCGGGGGCTGGAGCAGCGGATACAGCAGGCGCAGCGCCTGGAGGGCCTCGGCATCCTGGCCGGCGGCGTCGCCCACGACTTCAACAACCTGCTGACCCCGATCCTCGGCGCGGCGGGGCTCGCGCTCGAGAACCTGCCTCCCGACTCCGCGCTCGAGCCGCACCTGCGGAGCATCCAGAAGGCGGCGCGCCGAGCAGCGGGGCTCACGAACCAGATGCTGGCCTACGCGGGCCAGGGGCCGATCCAGGTCGAGCCGATCGACCTCTCGGCGCTGGTGCGCGAGCTCGGCGAGCTCCTGGCGAGCGCCGGTGGGCGGCGCGCCCGTCTCGCCTACGAGCTCCGCGCGGATCTGCCCGCGATCCTGGGCGACGCGGCGCAGCTCGGGCAGGTCGCGATGAACCTGATCACCAACGCCGTCGAAGCCCTCGGCGACGCCGGCGGCGCGATCGCGATCCGCACCGGCACCCAGGGCCTGCCGGCGGCGGCGACGGGCCAGCGGCTCGGCGCGGCGCTCGGCGCGGGCGAGCACGTCTACTTCGAGGTGGAGGACAGCGGCTGCGGCATGGACGAGGCGACCCTCGGCCGCATCTTCGACCCGTTCTTCACCACCAAGTTCACCGGGCGCGGCCTCGGGCTCGCGGCGGCGCTCGGGATCGTGCGCGGCCACGGCGGCGCCATCGAGATCGAGAGCCGGCCGGGGCGAGGGTCGCGCTTCCGCGTGCTCGTCCCGGCGGGAGCTCCGCTGCGCGCGGTGGCAAGGGCTGCAGCGAGCGACGCCACCCCCTGGCGCGGCTCCGGCACGGTCCTGCTCGTGGACGACGACGAGGGAGTGCGCGCCTTCGGCGTCGCGGCCCTGCGGCGCTGCGGGCTCGAGGTCCTCACCGCGGCCGACGGGCGCGAAGCGCTCGAGCTCTACGCGCGGCGCGCCGGCGAGATCGACGTGGTGGTGCTCGACCGCACGCTGCCCGGAGCCGCCGGCGCCGACGTCCTCGCTGCGATCCGGCGCATCCGCCCCGATGCCGGCGTCGTGCTGATGAGCGGCTACGCAGACGAGCCCGCCGCCGACCCGAGCGCCGCGGGATTCCTGCACAAGCCCTTCAGCCACGAGGCCCTGGCCGGCGAGGTGCGCCGGGTCTTGGAGCGTTGAGGCGGGGCTTCGATGGGGGGCTCGGTTTGCGCGGTTCGTCGGCTTTTCGTGGGGGGGATCTTCCCGATTGACTCCGCTCGCCTGCGGCTCGCTGCGCGCGAGGCGCTGCCGCGCCTCGCTTGCGAAGCGGCGCGCCGGAAGGCCGGACCGGGTGATGCGTGGGTCCGCCTACGACACCACCCGGGGATAGGCCAGCTCCGCACGCCCCCGGTCTCCTTCCGGCCAGGTTCTTCGCAAGCGGGAGCGCGCAGCGAGCAGAAGGCGAGCGGAGTAAATAGGGAAGATCCTCCTCCCCCCCCCCAGGCTTCAACCCCTCCTCAGGTACAGGTCGGTGCTCGTGCCCGTCGCGACCTCCGCCGCGAGGCCGATGCTCTCGGAGAGCGTCGGGTGCGGGTGGATGGTCCGGGCCACGTCCTCGGCGTCGGCGCCCATCTCGATCGCGAGGGTGAGCTCGGCGATGAGCTCGCCGGCGTTGCGCCCGACGATCCCGGCGCCCAGGATGCGCCCGCTCTCGGGGTCGAGCAGGAGCTTGGTCAGGCCCTCGGCACGGCCGATGCCGAGCGCGCGCCCGCTCGCGGACCAGGGGAAGATCGCCTTGCGAAGCGGGGTGCCCCGACGCTCGGCGAGGGCCTCGCTCGTGCCCGTCCAGGCGACCTCCGGATCGGTGTAGGCGACCGAGGGGATCGCCTCGGCGTCGAAGCTCGCGGGCAGCCCCGCGATCACCTCGGCCGCGACCTTGCCCTCGTGCATCGCCTTGTGAGCGAGGAGCGGCGGGCCGGCGACGTCGCCGATCGCGAAGATCCGGGCGGCGCTCGTGCGCCGCTCCGCGTCGACCCGGACGAAGCCGGCGGCGTCGAGCTCGATCCCGGCCGCCTCGCGGCCGACGAGGTCCGCGTTCGGGCGCCGCCCCACCGCCACGAGCACCGCGTCGAAGCGCTCGCGCGCCGGCCCGCCGGGGCCCTCGAGGGCCACGTGGAGGCCGTCGCCGCGCGTCTCGACCGAGACGAGCTTCGTGCCGAGCAGGATCTTCTCGTAGCGCGCCTCGATCGTCTTCTGGAGCGGCCGGACCAGGTCGCGGTCCACGCCCGCCAGCAGCTCGTCCAGCAGCTCCACCACGACGATGCGCGAGCCGAGGGCGTGGTAGACGCACGCCATCTCGAGCCCGATGATGCCGCCCCCGACGACGAGCAGGCGCTCGGGGACCGAGCCGAGCTCGAGCGCGCTCGTCGAGTCGAGGACGCGCGGGTCGTCCGGGAGCCCCGGCAGGCGCACCGGCCGCGAGCCCGCGGCGACGATGGCGTGCTCGAAGTCGATCCGCCGCTCGCCTTCGGGCCCCTCCACGCGCAGGCACTCGGGGCTTTCGAAGCGGCCGCTCCCGCGCACGACCTCGACGCCGCGCCGCTTCGCGAGGCCGGCCAGCCCCGTCGTGAGGCGCCGCACCACCCCGTCCTTGAACGCGCGGATCTTCGGCAGGTCGAAGCGCGGCGGCCCGAGCTCGACCCCGTGTCGGGCCAGGCTGCGCGCCTCGACCACGACCTCGGCCAGGTGCAGCAGCGCCTTGGACGGGATGCAGCCGACGTTCAGGCACACCCCGCCGAGGGTCGGGTCGCGCTCGACGAGGGCCACGCGCAGGCCCAGGTCGGCGGCGCGGAAGGCGGCGGTGTAGCCGCCCGGGCCTCCCCCGAGCACGACCACCTGGGCGCGCGCGTCCGCCGGCGCGCTCACAGGACCAGGTTCCGGATGTCGGAGAGGACGGTCTTGAGCCGCGTCGTGAAGCGCACCGCGTCGGCGCCGTCGATCACGCGGTGGTCGTAGGAGAGCGAGAGCGGGAGCAAGAGGCGCGGCACGAGCTGCTCCCCCTGGTAGACGGGCTTCCTCTCGGCCCTCGAGACGCCGAGGATCGCGACCTCGGGATGGTTCACGATCGGCGTGAAGGCGGTGCCGCCGATCCCGCCGAGGCTCGAGAGGGTGAAGGTCCCGCCCGCCATCTCCTCGGGAGAGAGCTTGCGATCGCGGGCCTTCTGGGAGAGCGTCGCGAGCTCCTGGGCCAGGTCGAGCAGGCCCTTGCGGTCGACGTCGCGGATCACCGGGACGACGAGGCCGTTGTCCGTGTCGACGGCGAAGCCGAGGTGGAAGTACCTCTTCAGCACCAGCGCCTCGCCGCCCGGCTCGAGCGACGAGTTGAAGTGGGGGAAGTGCTCCAGCACGACCGATGCCGCCTTGAGCAGGAAGGCGAGCAGCGTGAGCTTCGCTCCGCGCGCCTTCGCCTCCTCGGCCTTCGAGCGGCGGAAGGTCTCGAGATCGGTGATGTCCGCCTCGTCGAACTGGGTCACGTGCGGAACGCTGAGCCAGGAGCGGTGCAGGTTGCGCGCCGAGACGCGGCGAAGCTTGGAGAGCTGACGGACCTCGACCAGGCCCCACTTCGCGAAGTCGACCCGCGGCGCCGGCGGGATCGCGAAGCCCGCGGGGGCGGCGGGCTGCGGCACGCCGCGCGCGAGCGCCTCGCGTACGAAGGCCTGCACGTCCTCCTTCAGGATCCGGGCCTTCCGGCCGCTCCCGCGCACGAGCGCGAGATCGACGCCGAGCTCGCGCGCGATCCGGCGCACCGAAGGGCTCGCGTGCGCCCTGCGCGTGCTCGGGAGGGGCGCCGGGGCGGGAGCGGGCACCCGGGCCGGAGCCGGCGCGGGTCGGCGCTCCGGCTCGGGCACGGAGGGCGCGCGGGCGGCCGGAGCGGGCGCCGGAAGCACGGCGGCCTTCGGCGGGGCCTCCGTCCCGGCCTCGCGGGCGGCCTCCTCGACCTCGAGCGTCGCGACGAGCGAGCCCTCGCTCACCTTGTCGCCGACCGCGACGTGGAGCGCCCGGACGACGCCGGCCACGGGCGAGGGGATCTCCATCGTCGCCTTCTCGCTCTCGAGCGTGATCAGCGACTGCTCGGCGCGCACCCGGTCCCCGGCCGCGACGAGCACCTCGATCACGTCGACGTCCGCGAAGTCGCCGATGTCCGGGACGAGGACCTGTCGCTCCACCGGCATGGCGGGATCAGACGCTCACGGGGTTCGGCTTCTTCGGGTCGATGCCGTAGCGCGAGAGCGCCTCGGCCACGCTGCGCGCCGGGAGCTCGCCGTCGTCGGCGAGGGCCTTGAGCGCCGCGACCGCCACGAAGCGCCGGTCGACCTCGAAGAACGCGCGGAGCTTCTCGCGCGTGTCGCTGCGCCCGAAGCCGTCGGTCCCGAGCGCCGTGAAGCGCTGCGGCACGAAGGGCCGGATCTGCTCGGCGTGGAGCTTCACGTAATCGGTGGCCGCCACTACCGGCCCCGAGCGGGGCCCGAGGCAGCGCTCGACGTGGGAGAGGCGCGGCGGCTGCTCGGGGTGGAGCAGGTTCCAGCGCTGCGTCTCGAGGCCGTCGCGGCGGAGCTCGGTCAGGCTCGTCGCGCTCCACACGTCGGCCGCGACGTTCCAATCGTCGCGCAGGAGCTCGGCGGCGGCGATCACCTCGCGCAGGATCGCGCCGGAGCCGAGGAGCTGCACGCGCAGCCTCCCGGCCGGCGCCTCGCGCAAGAGGTAGAGGCCGCGCACGATCCCCTCGCGCACCCCCTCCGGCATCGGCGGCTGCGCGTAGTTCTCGTTCATGACGGTGATGTAGTAGTAGACGTTCTCCTGGTCGCGGACCATCCGCTCCAGCCCGTCGTGGACGATCGCGGCGAGCTCGTAGGCGTAGGTGGGGTCGTAGGCCCGGCAGTTCGGGACGTTCGCGAAGAGCACGTGGCTGTGCCCGTCCTGGTGCTGGAGCCCCTCGCCGGCGAGGGTCGTGCGCCCGGAGGTCCCGCCGAGCAGGAAGCCGCGCGCCTGCGAGTCGGCGGCCGCCCAGCAGAGGTCGCCGACGCGCTGGTAGCCGAACATCGAGTAGAAGATGAAGAACGGGATCATCTGCACGCCGTGGTTGCTGTACGAGGTGCCGGCGGCGATCCACGAGCAGAGCGCGCCCGCCTCGGAGATTCCCTCCTGGAGGATCTGCCCGTCCTTCGTCTCGCGGTAGTACATCACCTGGTCGGCGTCGACCGGATCGTAGAGCTGCCCCTTGGCCGAGTAGATGCCGAGCGTACGGAAGAGCCCCTCCATGCCGAAGGTGCGCGCCTCGTCGGCCACGATCGGCACGACGTGGCGCCCGATCCGTTTGTCGCGCGTGAGCTGCGTCAGGATCCGCACGAAGGCCATCGTCGTCGAGATCTCGCGCCCGCCGCTCCCCTCGGAGAGCGGGGCCATGATCTCGAAGCCCGGGATCTCCAGCGGGGGAGCGGAGCGCCGGCGGCTCGGCAGGAAGCCCCCGAGAGCCTCGCGCCGCTCGCGCAGGTAGATCATCTCGGCGCTGTCGTCCGGCGGCTTGTAGAGGGGGGCCTGGTCGAGCTTCTCGTCGGGGATCGGCAGCCGGTAGCGGTCGCGGAAGGCGCGCAGCGCCTCGTGCGTCGGCTTCTTCAGCTGGTGGGCGATGTTCAGGCTCTCGCCGGCCTGCCCGAGCCCGTAGCCCTTCACCGTCTTGGCCAGGATCGCCGTCGGCTGGCCCGCGTGCTTCACCGCCGCGGCGTAGGCGGCGTAGACCTTCTGCGGGTCGTGCCCGCCGCGGTTCAAGCGCCAGATGTCGTCGTCGCTCATCTGCGCGACCATCTGGAGCAGCTCGGGGTACTTGCCGAAGAAGTGCTCCCGGGTGTAGGCGCCGCCCTTGGCCTTGTAGTTCTGGTAGTCGCCGTCGACGGCCTCTTCCATGCGCTGGAGCAGGAGGCCGTTCTTGTCCTTGGCCAGGAGCGCGTCCCAGCCGTCGCCCCAGATCACCTTGATCACGTTCCAGCCCGCGCCGCGGAAGTCGCCCTCGAGCTCCTGGATGATCTTGGCGTTGCCGCGCACGGGACCATCGAGGCGCTGGAGGTTGCAGTTGATCACGAAGATCAGGTTGTCGAGCTCCTCGCGCGCCGCGAGCGAGATCGCGCCGAGCGCCTCCGGCTCGTCCATCTCGCCGTCGCCCATGTGCACCCAGACCTTGCGTCCCGTCGTGTCGACGAGCCCGCGCGCGTGCAGGTACTTCATGAAGCGGGCCTGGTAGATGCCCATCAGCGGCGAGAGGCCCATCGAGACGGTGGGGAACTGCCAGAAGTCCGGCATCAGCCACGGGTGCGGGTAGGAGGAGAGCCCGCCGCCCTCGACCTCGCGCCGGAAGCGCAGGCACTGCTCCTCGGAGATCCGCCCCTCGAGGAAGGCGCGCGCGTAGATCCCGGGCGACGAGTGGCCCTGGAAGTAGACGAGGTCGCCGCCGTGGCTCTCGGTGGCGGCGTGGAAGAAATGGTTGAAGCCGACCTCGTAGAGCGTCGCGGCCGAGGCGTAGGTCGAGATGTGCCCGCCGAGCTCCTTGGCCTCGAGGTTGGCCTTCATCACCATCGCGAGCGCGTTCCAGCGCACGAGCGAGCGGATGCGGTGCTCGAGGCCCGGCTCGCCGGCCATGCGCTCCTCGTCGCTCTTGCGGATGGTGTTGAGGTAGGCCGTGGTGGCCTTGTAGGGCAGGTGCCCGCCGGAGCGGCGCAGCTCGTCGATCAGGCGCTCGATCAGGTAGTGCGCGCGCGGAAGCCCCTCCGCCTCGAGGGCGGAGTGGAGCGAGTCGAGCCACTCGCGGGTCTCCTGGGGGTCGCTGTCGCGCGAGTCCGCCATGCTGCGCCGCTAGCTCGCCGGGGCTCCGGCCGCGCGCCGCGCGCGCAGCTGCTCGAAGTCGCGCTCCGCGTGGTAGGAGGAGCGCGTCATCGGCGAGGAGGCGACCATCCGGAACCCCTTCGCCAGGGCCGCGCGGCCGAGCTCCGCGAACTCCTCCGGCGTCCAGTAACGCGCGACGGA
>CAZUYC010000016.1:0-39323 GCA_964624475.1 uncultured Spirochaetales bacterium
TGGCCGCAAGGTGACTGACGAAGAAATGCAGCGGGTGAATCTGGAGCGCCACAAGTTTCACGGCGATTGGAACTATGCCATTCGGCCCAGATCGTCATAGGCACGGGCTCGGTGCGACCATTATTTATTTACGTGTCCTTAGCCCACGCTTTCTCGGCACCCAGCGACGGGGACCCGCAAGCGTTCGCGGGCCGCGCTTCGAGAGAGGCGGTGCTTTGGATTGCCTTTCCCCGCCCCGAGGTATAGGGTGGCTTTCGAGGCGGTGCGGTGCGCGAAACCGACTGCACCGCGCCCGAGCGAGCGGCGAGCAACGCAGGTCCACCTGCGACCGCGTTGGCAGGGGGGGCAGGCCATGAGACGGCGTCTTCCCGCACGTGAGCTCGCCCTTGGATTCCTCGCCTTGGCCCTGCTGTCTGCCGGGGCACGCGAGGCGCAGGCCTTCGTCACCACCTTCGGTTGCGCCGGCGCGTCGTCCTGCACGCTCGCCGAGCTCCTGGCCGGCGGCGCGATCCAGGTCAACTTCACGCGCTTCGAGAACTGGGAGCTCGAGTCCGTCGATCCCGACGGCGTGCAGCCCGACTTCGCCCTGATCGTGGTCGAGGGCAAGGACGACGGCGGCCTCGACCCCGGAGACGGCGTCCGGCTCAGCGGCAACGGCGAGCTCCTCGTCTCGGGCGAGGATCGCCTCGACCTGGCGCTCGGTTTCACCGTGACCGACGTCGGCGCGAACCTCGAGATCCGCGGGAGCTCGCTCGCGATCGTGTCGGACAACGTGGTCGGGAGCGCGTTCCTCGAGGTCGGCAAGTTCGTGGCGGACGTCAGCGGCGTCGGCCTGGGCCAGACGGAAGTGGAGACCGATCCCTCGTTCAGTCCGGGAATCGCGTCGGACGCGATCGGGTTCGCGGTAGGCAAGACGCAGCTGGTGATCGAGAACGATATCCTGCTCCAGTCCGCTCTCGCGGGCGACTCGGCAGATCTCGCCGCGTTCGAGCAGCGGTTCGCGCTCCCGGAGCCCGACGGGCCCGTGATGTGGGGGGCGAGCCTGCTCGGGCTGTGGGCGCTCCACCGGCTGCGCTCGCGGCGTGCGGAGGACGGCGGTCGAAACGGATCGAGGCGAGGAGGGCACGCATCATGAAGTCGATGCTCATCGGGCTGCTGCTGGTGGTCGGGACCGCGACGGGGGCCAACGCGCAGTTCGAGACCCCTTCGGGGGGCGAGAGGACCGCGTTCCTGAAGTGCTTCTTCGAGTGCAAGGAAGGGCCCCTCGTCCAGGGCCTGCCGACCTTCCAGGAGATCACCACGGTCATGCTCGCGAACCAGAGCCCCGACCCGCGCACCGCGGACGTGTACTACTTCAATGGCAAGGAAGAGTGCCTGGCCCACTCCGAGATCGAGCTCTCATCGGTGGATCTGGACGAGCTCAACGTGTGCCACAGCCTGTTGTTCGGCGGGGTGATGCCTCCGCCGGCGGGGCTGGTCGAGATCGCCGTCACGGATCCCGGGACCTCCGGGCCGGGGGACGGCGTCTATGCGTGGGGCAAGAACGTCCTCGGCAAGTTCCGGCATGACAAGGTGGAGCCCTTCCAAGGGCGGGTGACCGGGGTCTCGAAGTACGAGTGCCGGCTGGTGCCCGCGGAGGTGGGGGTGGAGCAGGCCGTGTCGGCGAAGTGCAGCGCTCCGACCGAGGTGACCGGGATGCTGGTCGAGAAGACGAACGACAGCTGCACCTGCGACGCGGATCTGGACGACAACAACGTCGTCGGCGTGTCCGACCTCGTCATCCTGAACATGTGCTTCAACCAGGCGTGCCCCAACATCGTCCCCGCCTGCGCTGCGGCCGACATCAACTGCGACTGCGTGATCGACTCCGCCGACGCGGCGATACTCGCGGCTCAGCTCGGGGGTCCGCCGCTTCTGGACTGCGGCGACTAGGGAACCGGGTCCGACGCTCTGCGGCTACGGGCGGGTCCGATTCGCTGCACGCTCGTATCGGCTCTGCCGGTACGCAAGCCCGAGTAGGCCGATGGCGAGCAATGCGAACGACTCCGGCTCGGGCGCGGCGGTGATCGAGCGACCAGGCTCGGTTTGCGAATCGAGTGCGTCCGAGGGAAATCGCAAGATCGGACGTTTCCGAACACCCACCAGGCGTCGAGGTTTACGGTTCCGCCGGCCGTCCCGAAGGTTCGCCGTCACGAGGCGGACCAGCACTCGGCAGCAGCGCCGGTTGGTCGTGATGTCGGTGTCGCCTATCAGCCGAGCGATTCCGTCGAGATCATGCCAGGCAGGCGACCGAACGGAGGACGCGTGCGGGTCCCGAGCTGGGCCCGCACGTCGCTCGCCTGCGCCTCGCTGCGCGGCCCTCCGCGGCCTCGCTCAGCCGCCCTGGCGCGATTCGACCACGGGGATCACGAGGGGGGTGCCGGGCGAGAGCGAGCCGAAGTCCAGGTCGGGGTTGTACTGCACCAGGAGCCACATCGGGATCTGGTAGCGCTGGCGCGAGAGCTGCCAGAGCGTGTCGCCGCGGCTCAGCGGGTGCCTCGTGGTCCCCGTCACCTCGAACGCCTCGAAGAACTCCTCCTGGAGCGTGCGGTGGTACTCGAGGCGCCGCTGCTCGAAGGCCTCGGGCGTGACGCGGCTGAAGTCGAGCTTGCGCTGGCGGCCGATCACGAGCGGCGTCTGGCGCCGCATGCCGTTGATCTGGCGCAGCCGGCTCGCGCTGACCTCGAGCCATTCCGCGTAGTGGCCGATCGTCTCGTCCGCGTGGACCGTGATCCGCTGGTCGGGGGTCACGGCGTAGTCCGAGGGGTCGGGCGCCTTGGCGCGCGCCGCCGGAGCGGTCGTCGCGGGGGTCTGCACCACCACCGCCTCCGCCAGCAGCGCATCCTCGGATCCCGGCTCCTCACTGGACTCGATCGCACCCTCATCCGCGCCGACCACGACCGCGGGCTCGTCTGGGAGGAGCGGCGCCGGCGCTTCGAGGCGGGCCTCGGCGAGGACCACGGGCGCCGGCTGCGTGGGTGCGGCCGGGGGCTGCCCCGGTGCCTTCGGGGTCGCCTCCGCGGGCTCCGGCGTCGTCTCTACAGTGCCCGGCGCCACGCGCAGGCGCTGGCCGGCGGCGATCCGGTGCCGGTTGCGCAGCCCGTTGCGGGCGACGAGCTCGCGCTCGGAGAGGCCGAAGCGCGTCGCGATGCGCGAGAGCGTGTCGCCCCGGCGCACCTCGTAGTAGGCGGGTACCGCCTCGGGGCCCGCGGCGTCGAGCGCCGTGGCCAGCGCGACCGCGGGCGGCGGGCTCGCGCCGGCGGGCAGCTCCGCCTCGGCGCTCGCGGGACTCGCGGCCGGCGCCGCCTCGGAAAGCCGCCGCGGGGGCTCCGCTGCGGTCACCGGGACCGGCGGGGGCTCGACCGCCGCCACCGCCAACGGCTCGACCGCGGCTACCGCCGCCGGCTCGACCGCGGCCACTGCCAGCGGCTGCGGCTCCGGGGTCGCGACCGCCTGCGGCGGGCTCGCCGGGGGCTCCGGGCTCGCGCTCGCCACCACGACGGGCTCGGGCGCGAGCCCGATCTGGGTCGGCAGGCGCAGGATCTGGCCGGCGCGGATCCGGTTGCGGCTGCGCAGGCCGTTCACCGCCACCAGCTCGCCTTCGCGGACGCCGTAGCGCCGCGCGATCACCGAGAGCGTCTCGCCGCGGCGCACCTTGTGGAAGCGGTCGCGCTGCTGCTCGACGAGGCGATCGCGCTGCGGGATCTCGGCCAGCGCCACCGCGAGCGGCCGGCGCAGCTCGCTGCGCGGGATGCGCAGCGCGTAGCCCTTCGGCACGTGCTTGGCTCCGTTCCACACCGCGGGGCGCAGCGCGAGGTTGTGATCGCGCAGCACGTCGAGGTCGATCCCGAGCGCCCGGCCGAGCGTCGGCGCGCGGAAGTAGTGGTCGGTGACCAGGATCTCGTACGCCACCGGCGGCTCCGGCGTGATCGGGCCGAAGTAGCGCTCCGGATCGCGGTGGATCTGCGCGGCGGCGAGGAACTCGGTGTAGAAGTTGCGCGATGCGAAGCCGAAGATCCGGCTCTGGTAGCGCTTGGCGATCACCCCGATGTCCCGCGTCCCGAGGGTCCGGACGGCGCGGTTCATGCCCGCGGCGCCGTGGTTGTAGGCGGTGATCGCGAGCGGCCAGGCCTGGAGGCGCCGGTAGTTGTCCCGCAGGAGGCGCGCCGCACCGACCGTCGCCTTGTGCGGGTCCATCCGCTCGTCGACGATCTCGTCGACGCGCATGTAGCGGCGTCCGGTCCCGCGCGTGAACTGCCAGAGCCCCGCGGCGCCGACCCGCGAGTAGGCGCGAGGGTTGAACGAGGACTCGACGTGGGGCAGGGCGACGAGCTCGTTCGGCACGCCGTGCTCCCGCAGCGTCTGCTCGATGTGGTCCACCCACTGGCCGGAGCGCGCGAGCCCGGCGCGGAACTTGTCCGCCTGCCCGAGCTGGAAGCGGAGCTGGCCCGCGGCGCGCTGGAAGACCTGGCTCGGGCTTCCCTCGGGCCAGAGCGCGAGCACCCGCTGCTCCTCCTCCGAGAGCCCCGTGCGCTCGCCGCGGCCGAGCTTGCGCAGGATCGCGCGATGGCGGTCCTTGGCCCCCTCGACGCGTCGCTCGCGCGCCCGCTCGCCGAGGCCCTCCGGGAAGCGCAGCACCTCGTAGACCACGCCGAGCTGCTCGGCGTCGTGGATCAGCCCTCCCGCCGTGTCGACCTCGGTGTAGACGCGCGTCCAGAACTGGACGTTCGGCTCGAGCGCGGCCGGGCGCGGCAGCTCCGGGTTGGCGGACGCGCTGGAGGCAGCGACGGCGAGGGCGAGGGCGAGGCGACGCATGGGTCCGGGACGGATCGGCAGTCTGCGGCCGAAACCTGACCGCGGCAGCGCTCGGCCGGGCCGGGGTCCCGAGGAGCCCGCCGCGCTCGACCGGCCCCTCACCGGCGGCGGTTCCTCTTGCGGGCCTTGCGGGCCTGCTTGCGCTTCTCCTTCTGGCGCGCGTGGCGGCGGCCGCCGCCGTCGCGGCCGCCCGCGCCGGCGAGCCCCGGGCCCGCGAAGAGCGCCCCCGGGTCGGGCCCGCCGGCCGGCGCCAGCCGGCCGAGGCCGGGGATGCGCGAGAGGAGACCTCCGGCGGATCCCATCACCCCCATGAGCTCGCGCATCTGCCCGAAGCGCAGGACGAGCTCGCGCACGTCGCGCGAGCGCCTCCCGCTCCCCCGCGCGATGCGCGCGGCGCGGCTCTTGTCGATCGTCCCGGGCTGCGCCCGCTCGCCCGGCGTCATCGAGCGGATCAGCGCCTCCACCTTCACCAGCTCGCGCTCGTCCACCTGCTCGACCAGGCCGCCGATCCCCGGCAGCTTCGCGAAGACCTCGCGCAGGGGACCCATGCGCTGGATCGTGCGCAGCTGCTTCAGCAGGTCCTCCAGCCCGAAGCGGCCGCGCAGGAGGCGCTCCGCGTCGGCTTCCGCCTCGCGCTGGTCCACGACCTGCTCGAAATCGCGCACGAGGCCGACGACGTCGCCCATGCCGAGGATCCGCGACGCCAGGCCCTCCGGGCGGAAGGGCTCGAGGCGCTCGAGATCCTCGCCGGTGCCGACGAACTTGATCGGGACCCCCGTCACGGCCTTCACCGCCAGCGCCGCACCGCCACGCGCGTCGCCATCGAGCTTGGTCAGCACGAGGCCGTCCAGGGGGATGCGCCGGCTGAAGGCCTGGGCCACGTTCACGGCGTCGCGACCCATCAGCGCGTCGCCGACGAGGATCCGGTTGGCGGGCTGGGCCGCGCGGGCGATCTCCTCGAGCTCCGCCATCAGCTCCTCGTCGATCGCCAGGCGCCCCGCCGTGTCGTAGACGATGGCGTCGAACCCCTCCAGCGCGGCGCGCTGCCGGGCCGCCGCGCAGATCGCCGGCGGCAACTCGCCGGGCGCCCCGACGTGGACGAGGGCGCCGATCCGGGCGCCGAGCTGCTCCAGCTGGAGGACGGCGGCGGGGCGCTGCACGTCGGCCGCCACGAGCAGCACCCGGCGCCCCTCGCGCTGGAGGTGGCGCGCGAGCTTCGCCGCCACGGTGGTCTTGCCGACGCCCTGGAGGCCGATCAGCATGACGGAGACGACGCCGCGGACATCCCGTGCGAGCTCGGGATCGACGGGCCCCATCAGGGCCGTGAGCTCTTCCTCGCAGGCCTTGACGAAGTGCTGGCCGGGGGAGACGCGCAGCTCGCGGCCGGAGGCGTCGCGGACCCGCGTCTCGACGCGCGCTCCGAGCGAGCGCCCCTTCACGCGTTCGAGGAAATCCCGGACCACGCCGAGGTCGACGTCCGCCTCGAGCAGGGAGGCGCGCACGTCGCGGAGCGCGTTCTCGACGTTCTCGTCGCTGAGCTGGCGGACGCCCGCCAGCCGCTCGCGCGCCGCGGAGAAGCCTCGGGTCAGCGTCTCGAGCATGGGCGGCCGAAGATAGCGCCTCGCTTGCCGGCGGGCGTCGGCGCGTGCACCATCCGGCCACCGCAGCCCGAGGAGACCGATGGCGACCGAGGTCGAGGCGCAGATCACCGGCAACGTGTGGAGGATCGAGAAGTCCGTGGGCGACCGGGTCGAGGAGGAGGAGGTGATCCTGATCATCGAGTCGATGAAGATGGAGATCCCCGTCGAAGCGCCGCGCTCCGGGATGATCCTGGAGATCCGCGTCGCGGAGGGCGAATCGATCGAGGAGGGCGCGGTCCTCGTCGTGATCGGGTGACGGCATGGGCGCGAGCCTGGAGGTGCGGCTGGTGCGGCTCACCGAGCGCGGCGCCGTGCTCGCGCACCTGGCGCGCCGGCCCGAGAGCAACCTCTTCCTGCTCGACGTCGCCGCGCGCCTCGGAACCCCGCCGCCGCCGGGCGAGCTGCGCAGCGAGGTGGTGGCGGCCTGGCGGGGCCGGACGGTCGCCGGCGTCGCGGCGCTGCGCCCGAGCGTCGTCTTCGACGCCGAGGCCGGGCCCGAGGCCATCCTGGCGCTCTTGCCCCACCTCGAGACGCTCGGCGTGGGGCTGATCAAGAGCGCCCGGGCGGGAGTCGACCATGCCTGGGCCGAGCTCTGCCGGCGCGGCCGGCGGCAGGCGCTGCTCGACCGGCGCGAGACCGCGTACGCGCTGCGCGCCGGGAGCGTCCGCCTGCGCGACGCCGGGGGCGTGCGCGCGCGCCCGGCCGCTGCGCAGGACCTCGATGCGCTCGTCGTCGCGGCGCGGGAGAGCCTGCGCGAGGAGGAGCGCCCCGACCCCTTCGCCGGCGACGTGCGCGGCTTCCGCCGCTGGGTGCGGGGGCGCGTCCCCCGCGCGCGGGTGGTGGAGCACGCGGGTCGCGTCGTCTTCGTCGGCTACGCGGACGTGCAGCGCCCCGAGGGCTGGCTGATCCAGGGGGTGTACACCTGGCCCGAGTTCCGCCGCCGCGGCTTCGCGTCCGCAGGTGTCTCCGATCTGTGTCGGGAAGCCTTCGCCGCCGGCGCCCGTCACGTTCAGCTCGCGGTGGTCGAGGGCAACGCCGCGGGCGAGGGGCTCTATGCGGGTCTCGGCTTCGAGCCCTTCGGCGAGCTGCGCACGATCCTCTTCGCGCTGGGCTGATCGGGCCTTCGCGGGCTGCCTGCCGGTGAGGAGCCCGCAGGCAGGCGCTACGATCGCCCGGCGGTCGACTCGAGGGAGGTGATCCAATGGGTCTGCTCGACGGCAAGGTGGCGATCGTGACGGGCGCGGGCGGGGGGCTCGGCCGGGAGCACGCGCTGGCGCTGGGGCATGCGGGCGCCGCGGTGGTGGTGAACGACCTCGGCGGCGCGCGCGACGGGTCCGGAGGCGGCTCCGCGATGGCCGACCGCGTGGTGGCCGAGATCCGCGGCGCGGGCGGCGAGGCCGTGGCGAGCTACGAGAGCGTCGCGACCGCGGAGGGCGGGCGGCGCATCTGCCGGGCGGCGCTCGACGCCTTCGAGCGCGTCGACGTCCTGGTCAACAACGCGGGCATCCTGCGCGACAAGTCGTTCGCGAACACCACGGAGGAGCTCTGGGACTCCGTCGTCGCGGTGCACCTCCGGGGCACCTACTGCGCCACCCACCCCGTCTACTGCCACATGAAGGAGCGCGGCGCCGGCGGCGTGATCATCAACACCTCGTCCACCTCGGGCCTGAACGGAAACTTCGGGCAGTGCAACTACGGGGCGGCCAAGGCGGGCATCTTCGGCCTCTCGCGCTGCCTCTCGATCGAGGGCCAGAAGTACGGAATCCGCGTGAACGTGCTGGCGCCGGTGGCCCTGACGCGCCTGACCGAGGACCTCCCGGGCTTCGAGGACGAGCCGCGCAAGGCCCGGATGGACCCGAAGCTCGTCTCGCCGCTCGTGGTCTACCTGGCGAGCGATCTCGCGAAGGACGTGACCGGCAGGACCTTCTTCGTCGGCGGCGGCCGAATCGCCGAGATGCGGATGGTCACCCACACGGGGGTCTCCAAACCCGGCGCCGGCGGCCTCTGGACGCCGGAGGAGATCGCCGCGCAGATGACCCCGGGGGCCATCCTCCTCCCCGACTAGGAGGCCGACTCGAGAGTCGGGGCGAAATTTCGCCTTGCGGCGGGCGGCGGCCCCTCGTACGATGCGGGCTCCGGACCTCCTGGAGCCCGTCGTGCGCCTCTACGGCTCGGTGATCGAGGAAGAATCGGGTCGCCCGCTCGAGGGCCTGCTCGTGCGGGCCTACGATCAGGACCTCGTCTTCGACGACCACCTGGGGGACACGCTCACGGACGCCGCCGGTCGCTTCGAGATCTCCTATTCCGAGACCCAGTTCCGGGATCTGAACGAGACGCTTCCCGATCTCTATCTGCGCATCTTCGACCCGAGCGGTGAACGGCTGCTGCACACGTCCGAGCGCGAGGTGCGCCGGAACGCCCTGGTCCTGGAGCGCTTCGAGATCCGGATTCCGCGCGCCCGGCTCGCGGGGGCCTGAGAGCGCCGCGCCACCGCCGGAAGCCCCGCTCCGGCACGAACCCCTCGACGACCCGGCATCCGCTGCGCGGCCCCGGGGTGGGCGGTAGATTCCCGGCCTATGGCGGACTCCGCCTACCAGCGGCCGCCCGAGCGCGCGCCCGTCGCCCCCGGGGTGGCCCCGCACGCCGCCGCCGATCCGCTCTCCGCGATGTCGCCGCGCTTCGGCCTGCCCCTCCGCTGGTTCGCGCGGCGCTTCTTCCCCCACCTCGGCCTCGACCCGGCGACGGTGGCGCGCCTGCGCGAGCTCGAGGCGCGCGGAGCCGTGGTCTACGTGATGCGCTACGCGAGCCGCCTCGACTACTTCCTCTTCAACGCGCTCTTCCTGCGCGAGGGGCTGCGGCTCTCGGCCTTCGCCAACGGCATCCGCTTCTACTACTACCGGCCGCTCTTCGAGGCGCTGCGCGCGCTGCTCTCCCGGCGGCGCCAGGGAGCCGCCCGCGAGCGCGACCTCCATCACGCGCGCCGCCTGGCGCGCGAGGGCGCGTCGAGCTTCCTCTTCCTGCGCACGGCGCGCCTGCGCTCCGTGCTCTGGGGGCGCCGCCGTGCGGCGCTCGAGGGCCGGGCGGACCTCGACCTGCTGCAGGAGGTGGTGCGGGCGGCGTGGGACGCGGATCGCGCGGTCCACCTGGTGCCGCTGGCGCTCTTCTGGCGCAAGGGTCCCCGGGCGCGGCGCTCCTTCCTGAACCTCTTCTACGGCGCCGCGACGCGCCCCTCGGACCTCGCCAAGGTGACCTCCTTCCTCACCACCTACCGCGACCTCTCGGTCAAGGTCGGCGAGCCGATCGATCTCGCGGCCTTCATCGCCAGGCGGCGCGAGGAGGGCCCGGAGACGGTCGCGCGCATGGTGCGCCGCTCGATCCTGACCTTCCTCTACCGCGAGGAGAAGGTCGTCGAGGGGCCGACGCTGCGCCCGCGGCAGAAGGTGCAGGAGCTGGTGATGGCGGACCCCCGGGTCGAGGCGGCGATCCGGGCCCGCGCGGCCGAGCGCCGCGTGCCGGAGGAACGCGCCCGCTTCGAGGCCGAGCGCATGTTCCGCGAGATCGCGGCGCACATGAACTCGACCTTCCTCGCGGTGCTGAACGCGCTGGTCGGTGCGGTGGTGCGCCGCCTCTTTGCCAAGGTCGAGGTGGCGGGCCTCGAGAAGGTGGCGGACTACGCCAAGCGGCACCCGATCGTGCTCGTGCCGAGCCATCGCTCGTACTTCGACTTCGTGATCATCTCGACGCTCTTCTATACGAACTACCTCGTTCCTCCGCACATCCTGGCGCGCGAGAACATGGCCTTCGGCCCCTTCGGCTTCCTGTGGCGGCGCTGCGGGGCCTTCTTCGTGCGCCGTTCGCTCGACGATCCGCTCTACAAGGAGGTCTTCCGCGCCTACGTGGCGCACCTCGTGAAGGAGGGCGTGACGCAGGAGTTCTTCATCGAGGGCGGCCGTTCGCGCACCGGCAAGACCCTGGCCCCGCGCCTCGGCATGCTCTCCTGGGTGGTCGAGGCCTTCCTGGAGACGGCCCGCCGCGACCTCTTCTTCGTCCCGATCGCGATCACCTACGAGCGGCTCGTCGAGGAAGGGGCGATGGTCGAGGAGCTCGAGGGCGCGAAGAAGCAGAACGAGAGCGTGCTCCGCCTGGTGCGGGCGCGGAAGTACCTGCAGCGGCGCTTCGGCAGCGTCTTCGTGAACTTCGGCGAGCCGATCTCGCTGGCCGGGGAACTCGGCGACCGCCGCGAGCACTTCGCCCACGAGGCGGGCGAGCCGGCGGCCCGCGAACGCCGCGAGTTCGTGGGCGGGCTCGGCAACCGGATCGCCGAGCGCATCAACTGGGCGATGGTCCCGGCGGCGACGGGGATCGCCGCCTGCGCGCTCCTCGGCGACCGCTCGCGCGGCGTCTTCCGGGCGCAGCTCGCCCTGCGCATGCAGCAGGTGGTGGACCTGCTGCGCCTCCAGGACATCCGGCTCACGCCGGCGCTCGAGGCCGACCTCCCGGGTTTCGAGGACGCGATCGCCGCCATGCTGCGCGCGGGGCTGATCCGGGCCTCGACCGATCCGCGCGGCGAGATCCTCTGGTTCGAGGAGTCGAAGCGGCGGGCGCTCGACTTCTATCGCAACTCGGTCGCGAACTTCCTCGCCGCGCCGAGCTTCCTGGCGCGCGGGATCCTCGCGGGAAGGGGCTCCGAGGAGCTGCGCGCCGAGCTCGCGGGCTGGCTCGACCTCTTCTACACCGAGTACTTCGCGCCGCGCGGCGAGGTGATGGCCGCTCACCTCGACGCCTTCCTCGACCACTTCGAGAAGGCGGGCTGGGCTTTGCTGCGCGAGGGGCGCTGGCTCGCGGCCGAGGCGGGGCTCGGGCCGCTGCGCTTCCTGGCCGAGCAGACGCGCGCCGTGCTCGAGGCCTACTGCGCGACCGCCACGGCGCTGCTCGCCGCGCCGAGTCGCCCGCTCGAGACGAAGGAGCTGCAGCGTGCGGCGGAGGAGCAGTTCGCGCGCGCGGTGCTGCTCGGCGAGGCGGAGCGGCGCGAGGCGGCGAACCCGGTCACCTTCGCGAACGCCGCCGAGCTCCTGGTGCGGCTCGACATCCTGGAGCGCGTCCCGATTCCCTCGCGGCGCGACGCGGGCGGCGAGAGCGCCTTCGCGCGCGGCCCGCGCTTCGACGACCTGCGCGAGCTCCGCACGCGTCTGGCGGCGGCCCTTTCGAGGGGGTAGCCTCGCCTCCCCCATGGATCCCCTCGCGGAGCTCGATTTCTCGAAGGGCGGCGGGCTCGTCACCGCGATCGCGGTCGACGACGAGCGCGGCGACGTGCTGATGGTCGCCCACATGAACGAGGAGTCGCTGCGCCGCACGCTCGAGACCGGCGAGGTCCACTACTGGAGCCGCGCGCGCGGGCGCCTCTGGCGCAAGGGCGAGGAGTCCGGGTTCACGCAGCGCGTGTGCAGCGTGTGGATCGACTGCGACGGCGACGTCGTCGTGGTGCGGGTGGAGCAGCGCGGCGGCGCGGCCTGTCACACCGGCCGGCGCAGCTGCTTCTTCCGCCGGCTCGAGGGCGACGGTTGGACCGTGGTCGGGGAGCGCGTCTTCGACCCCGACGAGGTCTACCGCAAGTGAGCCAGGCCCGGGCGCGGCGCAAGGCCACCGGCCTGCTCCGGCTGGGGCTCCCGAAGGGGAGCCTCCAGCAGACGACCGAGCGCCTCTTCGCGCAGGCCGGGTTCAAGCTCCGCCTGCCCGAGCGCTCCTACTACCCGGTCATCGACGACCCGGAGATCGAGTGCCTCCTGATCCGCGCGCAGGAGATGGCGCGCTACGTGCAGCAGGGGGTGCTCGACGCGGGCATCACCGGCATCGACTGGACGCTCGAGAACCGGGCCCGCGTGAAGGAGCTCGCCGACCTGCGCGCCCCCTGGCCGAACTACGGCCCCGTGCGCTGGGTGGTGGCGGTGAAGGAGGGATCCCGGATCCACTCGCCCAAGGACCTCGCGGGCAAGCGCATCGCCACGGAGGTGGTGCACCTGACCCGGAGCTACCTGCGCCGCCACGGCGTACGGGCGGAGGTGGAGTTCTCCTGGGGCGCGACCGAGGTGAAGCCGCCGGTCCTCGCCGACGCCATCGTCGACGTCACCGAGACGGGCTCGAGCCTGCGCGCCAACCAGCTGCGCGTGATCGACACGGTGCTCGAGAGCACGCCGCGCTTCATCGCCAACCGCGACGCCCACGCGGACCCGTGGAAACGGCGCAAGATGGAGCGCCTGCTGCTCATGCTCCGCGGCGCCATCCAGGCGATCGACCGCGTCGGCCTCATGATGAACGTGCCGAAGCGCTGCCTCGACGACGTGATCGCGCTGCTCCCGGCACTCGGCAAGCCGACGGTGGCGAGCCTCACCGACGAGCGCTGGGTGGCGATCAACACCGTGGTCGAGGAGGCGCTGGTGACCGACCTCGTGCCGAAGCTCTCCGAGGCCGGCGCCCGCGCCATCGTCGAGTACCCGCTGAACAAGATCCTCGAGTAGGGGCGTGGGGGGCCGGCTGCTGGGCCTCGCGGCCGCCCTCCCGACCTGGGCGCGCATCGCGTACTTCGGGCTCGTGGCGCCGCGCGTGGTCGAGCGCGGTCCGCTCGTCGTGCATCAGGGCGTGGTGCTCTCCGCGGAGGGCGTGTTGCTCACGCTGCGCGGCGACCTCCGCGGCTGGGAGCTGCCGGGGGGCAGCGCCCACCCCGGCGAGGCGGAAGAGGCCTGCGTGCGCCGCGAGATCCGCGAGGAGAGCGGCCTCGAGGTGGTCGTCGAGGCGCGCGTCGGGGACTACGTGCGCACGGGCTTCCGGCCGCACGTCGCCCGCGTCTGGCGCTGCCGCGCCGTGGGCGGCCGCCTGCGGCCGAGCGACGAGACACTGCGCGCCGCCTGGTTCGACCCCGCCGCGCCTCCCGACACGCTCCTCCCCTGGTACCGGGAGCCCCTGGCCGACGCGCTGGCGGGCCATTCCGCTCCCGTGGAGCGCCACGAGCGGCTCGGGCCGGCCGCCGTGCTCGCGGGCATGGGGATCGACCTGCGCATGCGCTGGCGCGGCGAGCGCGAGGCGGCGCGCTGAGCCCTGCGCCGTTACCCTGGCGCGCGCACCCGGAGGCCCCGCATGCGTCTCTCCTGTGCCCTCGTCCCCCGTCCCGGCGTCGCGGAGCTCGCGGCGCGGGCCGAGCGCCTCGGCTACTCGCGCGTCTGGCTCGCCGACTCGCCCGCGCTCTACGGCGACGTGTGGATCGGCGTCGCCGAGGCGGCCCGCGCCACCTCGCGGATCGGGCTCGGAACGAGCGTGCTGATTCCGAGCCTTCGACACGTTCTGGTGACGGCCGCGGCGATCGCGCACGTCGAGGCGCTGGCCCCCGGGCGTCTGCGCGTCGCCTTCGGCACGGGCTTCACCGGCCGCCGCATGCTCGGAAAGCCTCCGCTCGGGCTTCGCGCGCTCGCGAGCTACGTCGGCCAGCTCCGCGCACTCCTCCGCGGCGAGGAGGTGGAGATCGACGGCACGGTGACGCGGCTCATGCATCCGCAGGGCGTCGTGGCCCGCAGGCCGATCGCGACGCCGATCTGGATCGCCGCGAACGGAGCCCGGGCCGCGGCGCTCGCCCGCGAGATCGGCGACGGGCTGATCTGCGCCGGAATGGTCCCGGCCGGCGCGCGCGACGCCGCCTTCCTCGCCATGGGCAGCGTGCTGCGCGACGGCGAGACGCTCCAGTCGCCGGCCGTGCTCGAGCGCATCGGACCCGCGATCGCCGTCATCTGGCACGGGACCTACGAGGCCGTCGGCGCGGGCGTGGACCAGCTCCCCGGCGGCAAGGGCTGGCGCGAGGAGGTGGAGCGCTTCCCCGCGCGCTCGCGCCACCTCCACGTGCACGAGGGCCACCTGGTCGAGCTCAGCGACCGGGACCGGAGGCACCTGGCGCCCGAGCTCGCCGGCGCGACCTTCAGCGGAACGCCCGAGCAGCTCCGCGAGCGCGCGTCGCAGCTCGCCGCCCAGGGCGTCGGCGAGATCGTCTACTGGCCGATCGGCCCCGACCAGGCCGGCGAGCTCGAGCGCATGGCCGCGGTCGGGATCGGCTGAAGCTATCGACTCACGGGACCCTAGGGCCCCGGTTCGACGAGCAGAATCTCTTCGAGGCGGCGACGCATCCCTTCGGCTCGCTCCGGCTCCCGGGCAATGACGTTGGTCCGCTGAAACGGATCGGTCTCGAGGTTGTAGAGCTGCGCGGCGGGAGCATTGGGCCTCACCTTGCCGTGCGCGTCCACGTCGCTGTTCAGGAAGCCCGCTCCTGCGTAGGGCTGCCCCCATCGCGGCCCGGCGGGGACCTGCACCGTCTTGCCCAACGAGCCTTGCTTCGGCAGATAGACCCAGTCGCCCTGCCGCAGCGCGAAGCCAGCGACGCCCTCTATCCCCATCTCGGTGCGGATCGCAACAGCCTGCGCCGGATCCGTGAGCGCGGGCAGTTGGTTCAGGCTGTCGGGCGCGGCTCCTTCGGGCAGCGGCACTTGCGCGGCGGCGGCGCAGGTGGCCATGAGATCGGAAACGGACAGGAGGGCTCCGCACTGCGAGTTCGGGGGGATGTGTCCCGGCCAGCGGGCGATGAACGGCACGCGATGCCCCCCCTCCCAGGCATCCGTCTTCTGGCCTAGCCAGGCGCCGTTGCTGCGGTGTCCGGCACGAAGCGCGGCAGGGTGCAGCATGGCCCCATTGTCGCTGGTGAAGATGACCAGGGTGTTCTCGTTCCGTCCCTCTCTCTCCAGCGCGGCGAGCACCAGGGCGACGCAGGCGTCGAGTTGCTGGACGTAGTCGCCGTAGTTCCCCGCACGGCTCTTCCCCTGGAACTCAACAGCAGGCGCGATCGGCAGGTGCGGAGCGACGAAGGCCAGATACAGGAAGATCGGCGCATCCTTGGGCTGCCGACCGAGCCATTCTGCGGCCTTCTCGGCGACGATCAGGTCGATCCTCTCGATGGGACGCGCCGCATGGGCTCTTGCCGCCCCCGCACTCATGCCGTGGCCGAGTCCCGTCGGGGCGATCGCCCGGATCGGATCACCCGGATCGTGAGCGACGACGCGATGGTTCTCCACGAAGACGAACGGCGGCTCGTTATGGGTGCGCGGTGTGCCGAAGTAATAGTCGAAGCCGATCTCCAGCGGCCCTGGCTTGAGTTCGTCGTTGTAGTCCGGCTCGCTGCCGCGACCGAAGCCGAGGTGCCACTTGCCGAACGCCGCCGTGCGATAGCCGGCGGCCTTCAAGACGCCGGGGAGCGTATGCTGTCCCTCGTGGAAGAAGAGCGCCCATTGCCCCTGACGCCTGGCTCGAAACAGGTACGTGCCGCTGAGAATCGCATAGCGTGTGGGCTGGCACACGGCGGCCGTCGAGTGCGCGTCGGTGAAACGCACACCTTGCCGGGCGAGCCGATCGACGTTCGGCGTCTCGATCTTCGTCGCTCCATAGGAGCCAAGGTCGTTCACTCCGAGGTCGTCGGCGACCATGAGCACGATGTTCGGCCTGGTAGGTTTCGGTGCGTCCGCGCACGAGGAGCCGGCGAGGGCTGCGAACGTACAGAGAATCGCGACGAGTCGTCTCACCTTCTCCCCTGGTTCGGGGGTCGCCGGGGCGCCACGGTAGCAGCTAAGCTAGATCGGCAGCAGCGGCGACGGATCCCCGAGCGTCGTGACCCCGAGCCCCCGCCGACGAGGCCCCAGAGGAATTTGCCATAACGCCCCTCAGCCCCGCCTGGGGTCCGCCTAGGGCCTGGCCGTTGGTCTCGACCGGGAAGCCTTCAGCCGCTTGCCCGCCTGCGAGTGATCGCGACCGTGCAGCAGCTCGCCGCCCAGGGCGTGGGCGAGATCGTCTACTGGCCGATCGGCCGCGACCTCGCCGGCGAGCTCGAGCGCATGGCCGCGGTCGGGATCGGCTGAAACCCGATCTTCGCGTAGTAGACCGGCGTTCACGGGGCGCTGCGAGCGACTCTATCCGTGAAGAGCCTCCAGGGCGTCGCGGATCCGCCGGAGGCTCTCCAGCCGACGGCGCAGGGCGGCGAGATAGAGCTCGGCCTCGCGCTCGGCCTCTGCCGGCCTGTCTCGATCGAGGCTGAAGCGGATGCCGGGCAGCGTGCTGCCCGAGACCGCCTCGAAGTCGTAGCTGCTACCCGCGAAGAGATTGCGATCGGTCGGCATGCCGGGGCGACCCGCGGGCCGAAGAAAGTCTCGGCTCGTCCGGTAGAGCAGCCGATTCAGCTCGGACAGCCGATCCCGCGCTGCGGCGAGCCGATTCCCGTCGGCGAGCAGCCTTGCGACGCCCTGCTCGATCCGCTCGGCCTCGGCCTCCCAGGCGTCGATCAGCTGCAGCGCTTCGTCGCGGTTCGGGACCCGCTGGCCTCGCGCTGCGGCGACCTCCGCGAGCTGTCGATAGGCGCGGCGCCACCAGCGGGCCTCTTCGGCGTAGTCGAGCGGCAAGAGGTCGGCGTTCGCCAAGCGCAGGGCGACGAAGCCCTGCATCTGGGCCATCAGCACGTGGTATGCGAAGGTCGGGTCCACGACCGTCTTCATCCAGTGGAAGTTCTCGTAGAGGGAGTGGTACATGCCGTAATCGGCGCCGTAGTACATGTCGGACGCGGGCAGGGCCAGGGTGTAGAAGAACGGCGCCGCGTCGTCGTACGGCGTCTCGACGATCCACGGTTCGCGGAGCTCGTGGTCGGGATCGAAGAACTCACCAAAGCCGTCGACGCTCGGCACCTTCCGGTAGCGATTCTGGAGCTCGCGCCAGACTTCGAAGGTGCTGCGGTCGCTTCTTGGGTCGCGCACCTCGTGGGCGACTTCCCGGAAGAGCCGGTGCAACGTCGAGTGGGCCGAGACGCTCAGCGCCCGCTCGGGGTTGAAGACCGCCGAGTCCATGTTGATGTAGGCGACCGCCTTCCCCAGCTCATCGGCGCGATCCTCGACCCACTCGGTGCTGCCGCCGAGGAGCATCTCCTCGGCGCCGTCGAGGTGGCGCCGGTCTCTCCAGCGGCACCGCCGCCCTGCTCGAGCTGGCGCGCGTCGTGGGGGGCCTGGCGCACCAGGGCGTGCGACCGCGCCGCACGCTGATCGTCGCCCGCTCCAAAGAGCGTTTGCGCTCTCGCGCCCAGCAGACGTCGCGGGAACCAACACACGCTCACGCCACCCGCGAGATCCACCGCAGCCCGGCGTGCGTCAGGACGACGGCGACGATCGCGGCGGCCTTGATGTAGTCGATCGCCGGAAGGCGCGGTGAACGGGCAACGCGCGAGATTCCGCTCCGCCTAGGTCCTTTTGCGCCGCGCGTCGCGACGCCATCCAGACCGCGGTCACGAACCCTGCGAGCAGCAGCGTCGTGGCCCAGGGCGCGAGGGCGGGGACGGCCGGAGCAAACGGCTCGCTGAGCCGCAGGTCACCCCGCGGGGTGAAGTAGGTGAACGGGCCCTGACACATCCCGCCGTCGCAGCCGCTCTCCGTGCGGCTGCCGACGAGATTGAGCTTGCCGTTCGCGGGATCGTAGGCGACCCCCGACACGAACGAGCAGGTCTTCCCACAGAACATGGGAATGAACGAGCATAGGTTGTCGACTTCCGCCTGCGACGCGCACGTGAAGGGCGGCACGCCGGAGACGATGACGCCGACCACGCTGTCGCTCCGGAGCACGCCCTGCGAGAAGCTCCCGGTGAGCTGTCCGCTCGCGAAGCCGCCGCTCGCGACCTGACTCTCCGCGTGACGCGTCGCGAGGTCGATCTCGATCACGATCGGCGTGAACGACCCGGGCACGGGCGCCGGAATGTAGCCGGCGTACATGGCTTCGTGCGTCGCGGCGGAGATCACGAGGGTTCCCACGCTGCCCGTTGCGGAATAGGTCGCCGGGAAGGCCGGACCGTAGCTCTGGCCCACGTTATCGATGCTGCTCGAGTTCTCGATCTCGACGAAGACGTCGCGCGCAGGCGTATCGAGAATTCGCAGCGGAACCGCGGCGTCTGCGCCGCTCACGCCCGCTACGAACACGATGACGGTGAGCGGACCGAGACGGGGCGAGGTGGCCATGGGGTGACCTCCTTCCATGCGATTCGAGCACGAGGAACCTCGCCGCGTCAAGCCGGGATCGTCGTGCAGCGCTGGGCTAGAGTGCCCGCGATCCGCGGCCATCCTCTCGCGGCGGGCGCCCGGGAGACCGGCCCGGCGTTCCGCCGCAGCGAGGTTCGACGACGGCTCGCGGTCTCCTCGACTCGCCCCGACGGGCGTCAGGCCTTGCTGGGATTGATCAGGAACTTCTCGCCGGTGGCCTGCCTGCCGTATGCGGAGATGGCGTCGAGCGAGAGCGCCTCGGCGAGGGAGACCTCCTTCGAGTAGTGGCTCGCGAAGGTCGTCCGGATCCCGGCCGCGACGCGGTCCCGCAGCTTCTGGCCGGCCTCGAATCCGATCTTCTGCAGGAACGGCGTGAGCAGCCAGCCTCCCACCCCCCAGGCCATACCGTAGGTCCTCGTGAGCTCGGTGGGCGAGCGGTCGAGGCCGCCGTAGATGTAGACCTGCTTGTGGGTCGACGAGCCGTAGCGGCTGAACTCCGTCGCGTTGGCGCCGAGGGCCGCTTCGATGGCCGTCAGGATCTGGCTGGCGAGGCGGCCGCCTCCGGTCGCGTCGAACGCGAGCGTGGCGCCGGTCGTCGAGAGGGCGGCGACGAGATCCTCCATGAACGAGGGGGAGCTCGAGTCGACCACGAACTTCGCGCCGATCCCCCGCAGCAGCGAAACCTGCTCCGGGCGCCGGACGATGTTGACGAGGTCGATCCCGTCCTCGATGCAGAGCCGCACGAGCATCTGCCCCAGGTTGGAGGCGGCCGCCGTGTGTACGAGCGCCTTGTGACCCTCCATCCGCAGGGTCTCGACCATGCCGAGGCTCGTCAGGGGATTGACGAAGCACGAAGCGCCTTCGGCGGGCGTCGTTCCCTCGCGCAGGGGCAGGGACTGCCTGACGTGGATCGCGCGGAGCTGCGAGTACATCGCGCCGCCGATCAGACCCACCGTCTTCCCCAGGAGCGCGCGGGCCGCCTCGGAGGCGCCGGCGGCGACGACCACGCCCGCGCCCTCGTTGCCGACCGGGAGCGACTGATCGAGGCGGCCCGCCACTGCGCGCATCAGGCTCGCGGGAATGCGAGCCGTCACGACCGGATCGTCCGCCGGGCCCGACGACTTTGCGGTCCGCATGTCGGCGGGGCCGAAGAGGAGCCCCAGGTCCGACGGGTTGATGGGCGCCGCCTCGATCCGGACGACGATCTCGTCGGCCCCGGGGTCGGGAACGTCGACCGCGGCGAGCGAGAGCTCGAGCCGACCCTCGCCACCCTCCGCCTGGCGCACCGTCGAGCGGATCTGTCTTCCCCGGTATCCCATGCCTCTCCCTCCTTTTTCAGTCCCGCGTCAGCGTCGCCAGCACGCGCGCCGACTCGCGCTTCATCCAGTCGCAGAAGAGGCGCTCCGTGTGGACCGTGCAGGGGATCGCCACGGCGCGTTCGAAGTGCTCGCGCGCGCGTTCCGCCGCACGACGCCGCGCCCAGTAGACGCCGAGGCCGTACTGGTTGCGCACCGACGCGGGCGAGAGCTCTTCGGCGCGCCGGTAGTGGGCGAGCGCCGAGTCCGAGTCGCCGATGGGCCAGGGCGCGACCAGGTAGAAGCTCGCCAGCAGGTAGTCGCCGAGACCGTCGTCGTGGGCCGCGTCGAGCTCCACCAGCCGCCTGGCGTGCTCGCGGTACTCGCCGCTCGCCCGCTGGAGGATCGAGCGCAGGATCCCCAGGCTCGACGCGTGGAACATGTAGGCGCTCGCGAGCGCGGCGGCGGCCTCGACCGAGTCGGGACGCAGCGCGTGAGCGCGGCGCGCGTAGGAGAGGGCACGCGGCGCGCGCTCGGCCCAGATCGCCCGGTTCACGTCGCTGTCCTGGAGCCCGTCGACGAGTGGCAGGTTGCCGTGGGTGAGGCGCGCCATCTCCGCGTTGAGCGCCTGCGCCGCGTCGAGGAGCGCTGCGAAATCCGCCTGCGGGTCTGCCAGCCGCAGCTCGGGATCCGCGGTCTGGGAGGCCACCGGCGCGACGACGCAGAGCGCACCGAGCAGGGCGAGCAGCGGTGCGGCGATCGTGCGCATCGCGCCCGTGCGTAGCGCAATCCTCCCGCCGAGGCGAGGTGGTCGAGACGCTGGCGGGGCACGAAACCTTCGTGGCTGGCCGTCGAAGAGGGGCAGGGGGCTACCGCGGGCGCTCCTTCTCCTGGCGGTTCAGCGCCCAGTCGTACTCGGTGTACTCCCACTCCGCGAAGCGGCCGCTCTCGAGTAGCTCCTGCGCCGGCCCGGGGGCGTAGTAGCGCGCGATGAACCTCGCGACGCTTTCCCGGCTTCCGCCGAAGTCGTCCTCGTAGTCGCGGAAGCGGAAGACCTGGCTCACGTACACAGTGCGACTCGCGACATCGACCCGGTTCTTCTCGGGCGAGAGGCGCAGGAAGACGCGGGCCTGGTCCTCGAGCTGCTCTTCGAGCCGCGCGCCGGTGTACGCCTCGCTGCGGAGCGGCGGGCACCCCAGCGCCGCACAGACGAGCGCGAAGTGGATGCGCGGCTCCCGGAACTCGGGGCGGATGATCTCCTGCTCGACGTGGTCCAGGCCGTAGGCCGTGCCGCCCACCACGGCGATCGGCTCCTGCCACGGCCCGTAGGCGCGGATGCCGAACGGACCCTGGTTGATGTTGCGGATCGACTCCCGCTCGCCGTGCGCGTTGATGAGCTGGATGGTGTAGGCGTTGTAGGCGTTGATCCAGAACGCCAGCCGCTCGGCGCTGGGGAGGGTCGCGGGGTCGAAGGCCGCGAGGCTCCGCAGGTAGCCGGCGAAGGCGGGCGATGCCTGGAAGGCGTCGTAGTCCACCAGGCCGGCCGCGACGTGCGCGCGCAGCAGCTGGTCGAACCCGGCGTGATCGAAGACCGCCTCGGCCCGCGCTGGGGTGGCGCCGAGGATCGATAGCGTCAGGACGACGGTCCGGAGGTGGCGCGCGAGATCGGCCTTCGGCGTCGGAATCCTCCCTCGCGCGCTACGAGAGGAGCCGGTCGAGCAGGCGCTCGACCAGCGCTCCGCCGAGCCACGATCCGAGCGGGATCGCGAGGTAGAGCGCGAAGCGGGCGAGCGTCGGAGCGTCGAAGGGCCACTCCGGCACGGACGCGGCGAACGAGCGCCAGGACAGCAGGTCGGCGAGCGGACGCGCGCCCGGCGCGCCCTCGCGGGAGCGGCGCAGCTCGGCCGCGCACCACTCGAGTTCGCGTGCCTTGGCCGCCGCGATCGCACGGCTCACGCCGCGCGCGGGCAGGAGCAGCAGGAGCGCCGACAGGATGGCGTTGCCCGTGAGGCCGCCGCCGAGCACGGAGGGCAGGTTGGGCGCGATGTCGACGTCGATGAGCGCGAGCGCCAGGATCGCGAGCAGACCGGCGGAGAGCAGCGCGTGGCGCAGGCCCTGTCGCGCGATCGGCGCGAGCGGGCGCAGGTCGAGGAGGTCCACGCGTACGAGGTCGCGCCCGATCCGCGAGAGCCGCTGCGACTCGACCAGCAGCGCGTAGACGAAGCGGCCCAGGAACCAGCCCAGCCAGGGCAGCAGCAGGCGGTGAGCGAGGGCCTCGGGCGGGAGCCGCGAGATCGCCCAGGTCTCGAGCGTGAGGTTGGTGATGAGCGGCACGAGCAGCATGGCGAGGACGCCGATCCCGCCGGCGCGGCGCAGCGCCGGCGCGTCGAAGCGCCCGCTGGCTTCGCGCAGCGCGGTGAGCTCGGCCGGCGAGCAGCGCAGCGCGGGCGCCAGCCGGTCGATCGTCTCCCGCGCTCCGCGCACGGCGTGCGCGAGCGCGCTGGGCAGGTACGCCACGCTGGCGATCAGGACCAGCGCTACGCGGAAGTCGCCCCGCGCGTGGGTCGGGTCCGGAGCGAACACGACCGCGAGGCGTCCGAGCGCGACCTCGGCGACCAGGAAGAGCGCGGCGAGGCCGAGCCCGATCGCGAGCGAGAGCCGCAGCGGCGACCACGGCGGTCGCGCGACCAGGCGCTGCGTCCACGACTCGCGGGCCCCGGGTGCGGGGTGGGCCTCCGCCATGCCCCGACGGTACCCCCGTCAGGTCGCGATCGGCAGGCGCAGTGCGCCCCGGATCGGGCCCGAGCTCAGCCGCTCGATCGGGCCCGGCCGCAGCCGATACCCGGGCAGCCGCGCCAGGAGCTCCTCGAAGGCCACGCGCGTCTCGAGCCGCGCCAGGCTCGCGCCGAGGCAGAAGTGGGTGCCGAAGCCGAAGGCGAGGTGCGGGTTCGGGTCGCGGGTCACGTCGAAGCGATCCGGATCGGCGATGCGCCGCTCGTCGCGGTTCGCGGAGGCGAAGAGCAGCAGCACCTTCACCCCTTCCGGGATCTCGACGCCGTGCACGCGCACGGGGCGCGTGGTCGTGCGCGCCAGCCCCTGCACCGGCGAGTCGTAGCGCAGGAACTCCTCCACGGCGGCCGGGATGCGGGCCGGATCCTCGATCAGGAGCCGGCGCTGGTCCGGGTAGCGATCGAGCAGGATCGCGGCGTTGCTGATCAGGTTCGTGGTGGTCTCGTTCCCGGCGACGAGCAGCAGGAAGGCGAAGCCGATCAGCTCCGGCGGCGTCAGGTGCTGGCCGTCGACCTGGGCCTCGAGCAGCGCCGAGAGGAGATCGTCGCGCGGCGCACTGCGCCGCTCGTCGAGCGCGCCGGCCAGGTAGCGCCCGAGCTCCATCGCGGGTCCGATCCCATCCAGCGGGTCCACGCCGGCCGGCCGCGTCGGGTCGAACTGCGCGATCTCCGTCGACTTCTGCTTGAACCAGCGCTGGTCGGCGGGAGGCACGCCGAGGAGCTCCGCGATCACGATCGTGGGCAGCGGCGCCGCGAACTCGCGCACGAGGTCCGGAGCGTCGGACTGGACGAGGGAGTCGAGGAGCGAGCCGGCGATCTTGCGGATGCGCGGCTCGAGCTCCGCCACCCGCCGCGGCGTGAAGGCGCGGCTCACGAGGCCGCGCAGCTGCCGGTGCCGCGGGTCGTCCATCATGATCAGGAGCGGCGTGTCGCGGACCGCCTCGGGCGGGAGCTTCACCCCGACGGCGACTCCGTGGCGCGAGCACCAGGTCGCGGAGTCCTCGAGGGCGGCGAGGACGTCGCCGTAGCGCGAGAGCGTGTAGAAGTCGCGACTCGCCTCGTAGTGGACCGGAAACTCGTCGCGCAGCCGCCGGTACACGGGATAGGGGTCGGCGTGGAGTGCCGGGTCGTAGGGGTCGAAGCGGAGCTCCCGCGCTCGCCGGATCTCTTCCTCGGGTTCGACCGTCTCTCGTGTCACCGAAGATCTCCACGCGTCGGGCGGCGCCCCGAGCGTAACGCATCGGCCCTCGCCCGGCGTGGTTCCGCGCCGGCCTCCGGGTCGCAGAGGAAGAACCGGGAAGGCAGCGTCGGAGCTACCCTGGCCGCGGACGTGCGGGGCATCGCGGTCGGATCGCGGCCCGGAGGCGCGCTTGGGCTCCGACACGCTGCTCTGGCTCCCCCCGACGCTCTCGGCGATGCTGATGTGGGGCATCGCCCAGGGCCTGGTCAAGAAGTACATCGGCGAGGTGGCGCCGGCCCGCTTCTGCATGTACTACGGCTTCGCGAACGCGGCCGTCAGCCTGGCGTTCTGGGCGCTGCAGGACGCTCCGCCTGCGTTCGCGGCCGAGAGCCGCGGCTTCGCGATCTTCGGCCTGCTCGCCTACACGCTCGACGGGATCGCCTGGATCTTCTACTACCAGTCGATCGTCCACGGGCCGATCTCGATCGTGGGGACGCTCTCGGCCGCGTACCCGGCGCTCACGGTGATCTTCGCGCGCGTCTTCCTCGGCGAGGTCCTGGGCCCGCCCCAGCTCGCCGGCGTCGTCGCCGTGATCGGCGGCTGCCTCGCGCTCGCGTATACGCCTCCGGACGCGCAGGCGAAGCGGAGGCCGCGGCGCTGGATGGCCTATGCGGGCGTAGCGCTGCTCCTCTGGGGCGTGAACGGGACGCTCGTCCGCCACGCCTACCAGCTCCCCGGCGCGCACGAGGCGAACATGGCGCTCTTCCTCGCGATCGGGGGGCTCGCGACGCTCGGCGTCTACGGGGTGCTCTTCGGGCGCCACGGCGCGGCCGTTCGCGGCGAGTGGCTGCGCTCGTTCGGGCCGATGGCGACGATGGCGGGCGGCAGCCTGCTCACCGCCCTGGCCTACCAGAAGGGGCCGGCGTCGATCGTGACGCCGCTCTCGGGCGCGTATCCGGTCGTCACGATCGCGTTCGCCTGGGCCGTGCTGAAGGAGCGGCCGACGCGGCTCCAGTGGGCCGGCGTCGCCTCGGTGCTCGCCGGCATGGTCCTCACGACCGCTGCGGCGAGCTAGCAGGCCGCCTCGAGAGTCGGCCTGCGCGCAGCGAGCCGCAGGCGAGCGAAGCTCATCGGGCTGGCTCCGCGCACGCGCGGCGAGGGCAACCCGGGCGGAAGTTCCCGGGCATCAGGGTGTTCCCGCGGGGGGTGACGAGCGACCGCGAGAAGGGATAAGCTCGGGGCGACGGTCGGCGTCCCCCGAGCCCGGCCGCGTCGTCTCGTGCCAGGCGCCGCTCCGGCCGCCGCTCGGGAGTACGTTCGCCCCGCGCGCGGAGAGCGCCGTGGCTGCCTCGAATCCCGAAGTTCCGACTCCGGCCGTGCTGGTCGTCGACGACGACGAGGACTTCCGCCGGCTCCTCAAGACCGCGCTCGCGGGAGGAGAGCCCTGCCGCATCGAGGAGGCTTCGAGCGCCGACGAGGCGCGGGCCCGGCTGGGCCAGGGGTCCTACGCGGTCGTGATCACGGATCTCAGCATGCCGGGGGAGGGCGGCCTGAGTCTCCTGCGCTGGTCGCAGCAGCACAGCCCCGGCGCGGAATGGATCGTGCTCACGGGCCACGCGAGCTTCGACGCGGCGGTGGCGGCGCTCCAGCTCGGGGCCTTCGACTTCCTCTCGAAGCCGCTCCCCGGCGTCGAGCCGCTGCGCAAGTCGGTGCGCAACGCGCTCGCGCACCGGCGGCTCCTGGCGGAGCGGGACCGGCTGCACGCCGAGCTGCGGGAGAGCAACGCCCGCCTGCACGAGCACGTCGAGCAGCTCCAGCAGGCGTGCCTGCTGCTTCGCGAGCAGGCGGAGAACGTCCGCGCCGACCTGCACCGGGCCGCGATCATCCAGCAGGCGCTGCTCCCGCGCGCGGCGCCGAGGCTCGAACGCTTCCAGGTCCACGCCTTCTACCGCCCCAGCCAGCACGTCGGCGGAGACCTCTACGACATCGTGCGGCTCGACGATCGGCGCTTCGTCCTGCTCATCGCGGACGCCGCCGGCCACGGACTCAGCGCCGCCATGCTGGCGGTGCTCTTCCGCAGCCAGATCCCCTTTCTCGATCCGGAATCCCGCATGCCCTGCTCACCCCGCGACGCCCTGCGCGCCGTGAACCGGTCCCTCTGCGAGGCGCTCCCGGCGCGTGGGCTCTTCCTCACCGCGGCCTACTGTCTGCTGGACGTCGAGAGCGGAAGCGCCCGGGTCGCCTCGGCGGGGCACCCGCCGCTCCTGTGGCTCCGGTCCCGCGGAGGGATCGAACAGGTCTACCACGGCGGGCCGGCGCTCGGCCTCGATGCCGACGCCGACTTCGCCGAGCAGGAGCTGATCCTCGAACGGGGCGATCGGCTCCTCTTCTACAGCGACGGGCTCTACGACCGCTTCCCCGAGGACGGCGGCTCGCCCGCCGAGAGAATCGCCGCCGCCCTCGGCGACGGGGCCGCCGGAGTGGAGGCGCTGCGACGCCTGGTGGATCCGCCGCTCGAGGGGGACGGCGCGGACGACGTCACGGCCCTCCTGCTCTCCGCCGCGCCGGGGCCCTCGCTGCTCGACAACGGGTCGCCGCGGCTCCCGCTGGCGCAGGCCGCGCTGCGCAGGAGCTCGCGGATCCTCGTCGGCGCCGCCGCGGGGCGCACGGTGCTCTGCATCGAAGGCAGGCCCGACTGGGCGCAGAGCGCCGCCTTCCACGCCGAATGCTCGGCCGCGATCGACGCCGGGCGCGACCTGATGATCGACCTCGCGCTCTGCCCCTGCCTCGACAGCACCTTCCTCGGCACGATCCACGACCTCGCCGAACGCGCCGACCGCGTCGGGGTCGAGCTCCGCCTCCAGGGAGTCACGCCGCGGCTGGAGGAGCTCTTCGCCGAGCTCGGCATGGATCGCGTGCGGGAGCACATCGTCGCCCGCATGCTCCCGCTCCCGACGCGGCTCCTGCCCCTGGCGGACGCGGCGCCCGACGAAGCGTCCAAGGCGATGCACCTGCTCCGGGCCCACGAGGTCCTGGCGACGCTGAACGAGCGGAACCGCCGGGAGTTCGACCCGCTGCTCGCGGCGCTGCGCAGGGAAGTGGCTGCGCCGCCCTCGAAATGATGCCCCGGTCGACGCAAGGCGACGACGTCGACGCGCGCCGTAGCGACGCCGAGAGAAGTGCGGGCCCCCACCCGGCCGGCGGCGCTGCGGGGCGTACGGGGAGCTACGACCTCGCGAAGTTCACCCTTCGCGACATGACCGCGCTCGGCGGCGTGCTGCGCCAGCTCGGGGCCGGAGCGGAGACGCTGGAGGAGGTGGCGGATCGGGTGGTTCGCCACCTCTTCCAGCATCTCGTCGACCCCGGGACCGGCGAGCCCGCCTGCGCCCTGGCGCGCTTCTTCAAGACCCACCCCTATGGGGCGCTCGACCCGTCGCTGCGCGAGTTCGCGCGCGGAATGCTGCGCGGGCGCCCGCCGACCCCTCGCACGAGGTGTCTCACGCTGCTCGCCAGCGCGGGCGAGCGGCCGGAGTGGAACTCGCGGCTCCTCTCGGTCGGCCACAAGGCGATCCCCCTCGCCAGCGAGGAGCTCGTCGCCAAGGCCCCGATGATCTCGAGCCTGCTGCGCCAGCTCGGCGTCGAGGTCGGCGCGCTCCTCGACCCGAGCCCCGATCTGCTGGTCGAGCGGGAGGCCTCCTCGTTCAACGTCTTCTACGTGCCCGAGGCGGCGGGCAGCCCCTCCATCCCGGCCCAGCGGGACTTCGTCGCGCCGGCGGGGATCCGCTCCGTGCTCGGCTTCGGCGGGATGCTGCCCCAGGGCGACATCTTCGCCGTGATCCTCTTCGTGAAGATCCCCGTCCCGCGCGAGACGGCGGAGCTCTTCCGCACGCTCGCCCTCTGCGTGAAGATGGCCGCGCTGCCCTTCGACGAGAAGGTGTTCGGCGGGCCCGAGGAAGCGCGATGGGTCTCCCGTTCGCGCAAGGCCGCCATGCGCCGCCTGGAGGCGCGGATCGGCACCCTCGAGCAGCTCCTCGCTGTCTACGAGCGCAGCGTGCTCGACCAGTCCGACCGGCTCTACGCGGAGCAGGAGCGCATGCGCTTCCAGACGACCCTGCTCGAGTCGCAAGGAGAGGCCTCGCTCGACGGGATCCTGAGCATCTCCCTCGACGGCACGATCCTCTTCGCGAACGAGCGCCTCGCCGAGATGTGGGGCGTGGATCCGCCGCGCCTCGGAACCCGGTCGTACGATCCGGTGCTCCGCTCGCTCGCGCTGCGCACGGCGGCCCCGGAGGAGTTCCTGCGCGGATCGGCGGAGCTCGAGAACGGCGAGCGGAGCCGCGACGAGGTCAGCCTGCGCGACGGGCGGGTCTTCGATCGATACACCGCTCCGATCCGCGGCCGGGGGGGGAGGCTCTTCGGCCGCGTCTGGCACTTCCGCGACATCTCCGCCACCAAGGAGATCGCGCGGATGAAGAACGAGTTCATCTCGGCCCTTTCCCACGAGCTTCGGACCCCGCTCACGTCGATCCGCGGCTCCCTCGACCTGCTCGTGAACGGCGTGACGGGCGACCTCCCGGCCGAAGCGCTCACCCTCGCGAAGGTCGCGCACGGCAACTGCGCGCGCCTCGTGCGCCTCGTGAACGACGTGCTCGACATCGAGAAGATCGAGGCGGGCCGCATCGAGTTCCGCCTCGAGCCCCTCGACCTCGAGGCGCTGCTCGAGAGATCGGTCGACCTGGTGCGCCCCTACGGCGAAGCGCTCGACGTCGGCTTCCGGATCGAGAGCTCCGCGCCGGGGGTGCGCGTGCGAGCCGACGCGGACCGCCTGATCCAGGTCGTCGAGAACCTGCTCTCGAACGCCGTCAAGTTCTCGCCGCCGGGCGGCACGGTGCGCATCTTTGTCGCGCGCGCGGGGGAGCGCGTTCGCGTCAGCGTCGAGGACCACGGCCCGGGCATCCCGCTCGAGTTCCAGCCCTGCGTCTTCGAGAAGTTCGCCCAGGGGCCGCGCCCGGACGCGCGCCGGAAGGGAGGGACCGGCCTCGGGCTGCACATCGCCCGCGGGATCGTCGAGCGGCTCGGCGGCACGATCGGCTTCACGTCGAGGCCCGGGGAGGGGAGCGTCTTCTATTTCGAGCTGGGGGCCTTGGGACGTGAAGTCGATCTGGAAGGGGGTTAGGCCCTCCGCTCGCCTTCGGCTCGCTGCGCGCTTCGCTTGCGGTCCGGACGTTGCGCTTGGGTCTGGAGAGGAAGAGAACGGTGACGATCCGGAAGGTGTTGATCGTGGACGACGACGAGGACATCCGTCGCGTGACCGAGATCGCGCTGCGCCGGGTCGGGGGGTGGGACGTGGTGCACGCCGCCTCGGGCGCCGAGGCCCTCGCCCGGGCCCGCGCGGCACAGCCCGACGTGATCCTGCTCGACGTGATGATGCCCGACGGCGACGGGCCCACGACCCTCGCGAGGCTGCGCGCGGACCCCGCGACGGCGAAGCTGCCCGTGATCTTCCTGACCGCAAGGGTGCAGAGGCGCGAGCTCGAGTCCTACCGCGAGCTCGGCGCGGCCGGCGTGATCGAGAAGCCCTTCGACGCCACGACGCTTCCGGACGCGATCCGCCGCCTCGTCGAAGGCGGCTCGTCGACCGGCGAGGCGCCGGTCGACGAGCTCGGCCCCCTGCGCGAGGACTATCGCCGGCGCCTACCCGAGAAGCTCGCCCAGCTCGACGCGAGGCTGCAGGGAGCCGAGCGCGAGCCGCGCGAGCGGGAGAGGATCGAGGCCGTGCGCGACCTGGCGCACACGCTCAAGGGGACCTCCGGCTCCCACGGCTTCACCGCCCTCTGCGCTGAGCTGGCGCGGATCGAGGAGGCGCTCGACGAGCTCCTGGCGGGAAGGGCGGGTGGCGGCGACGCCTTCTGGAGCGAGCTCGCCCTGGCCCTGGGCCGGGCCCGGGCCCGCGTCGGAGATCCCCCGTAGAGCGCGTCGCCGTGATCGAGGGCGAGCGCGCGGCCCCCGAGGCGGCGCGCGCGTTCCGGATCTGAGTCAGGGCCCGACGTCGCTTGCGTCAGCGGGTGGCTCGCGGGTCGAGCACATCGCGCAGCCCGTCGCCCAGGAAGTTGAGCGCGAGGAGCGTCGTCGCCAGGAAGGCGCTCGGGAAGGCGAGCAGCCACCAGGGCGACTCGATCGGGTTCACGACCGCGACGCCCTCCGCCACGAGCTGACCCCAGGAGAGCTCGACCCCGAGCCCGAGGAACGAGAGGTACGACTCGAGGATGATCACGGACGGAACGGTGAGCGTGGCGTAGACCACGATCGGGCCGAGGCAGTTCGGCAGCACGTGGCGGAACAGGATGCGCGCGTCGGAGGCGCCGAGCGCGCGCGCCGCAAGCACGAACTCGCGGCTCCGGAGCCCGAGCACCTCGCCGCGCACGATGCGCGCCATGGTGAGCCACTGAACGAGGCCGAGCGCCACGAACACCGGCAGCGCCTCGCCGCGCGCGGTGTCCGAGAAGAGCAGCATCACCAGGATGACGAGGAACATGTAGGGGACGCCGTAGAGGAAATCGACGATCCGCATCAGCGCCTCGTCGAGCGGCCCGCCGAAGTAGCCGGCGGTGCCGCCCCAGACCACCCCGATCGCGACCGATGCGAGCGTCGCCGCGAAGCCCACGAGGAGCGAGGTGCGGCCGCCGATCAGCACGCGCGCCAGCAGGTCGCGGCCGAGCGCGTCGGTGCCGAGCCAGTGCGCGGTGGAGGGCGCCTGGTGGCGGAGCGCGGGCGCGGTGGCGCTGGGATCGAGTGCGAAAACGGCCGGCGCTGCGAAGCAGGCGAGCCCGATCGCGACGAGGATCCATGCGCCCGCGACGGCCGCACGGTTGCGGCACAGCCGCCGTCCCGCCGCCACCCAGGGGCCGTCCCCCGCGAGGTTCGCCTTCATCCCTCGGCCTCCGTGCGCGGATCCAGCCAGGCGTACGCGAGGTCCACGACCAGGTTGAACAGCGAGACCAGCCCGAAGTAGAAGAGCGCGGTGCCGATCACGACCGGGTAGTCGCGGTTGATGGCGCCCTTCACGAACCACTGACCCATGCCTGGGACGCCAAACAGTGTCTCGACCACGAACGAGCCGGTGAGGATGCCCGCCGCCGCGGGCCCGAGGTACGAGACCACGGGCAGGAGCGCCGTCCGCACCGCATGCCTCCAGACCACGACCCGCTCGGGCAGGCCCTTTGCGCGCGCGGTGCGCACGAAGTCCTGCTGCATCGCCTCGATCGTGCCGGAACGCGCCAGGCGCGCGATCACCGCCGCATGGGGGAGCGCGAGCGTGAGACTCGGCAGCACGGCGGAAGCCAAGGAGCCCCAGCCCGCGACGGGAAACCAACCGAGGCGTAGCGCGAACACGATCACGAGCACCGCGCCGATCACGAAGTTCGGCAGCGAGATGCCGAGCAGCGCGAGCCCCATGCTGGCGTGGTCCGAGAGCGAGCGCGGGCGGAGCCCGGCGCGCACGCCGAGGCCGACGCCGAGCCCGACCGCGAGGAGCAGTGCGCTCCCACCGAGCGCGAGGCTCACCGGCAGCGCCGGCGCCAGCAGCTCCGCGACCGTGCGGCCCTGCACCTTGAGCGCGGGGCCGAGGTCCCCCGCCAGGATCAGGCGCTCGGCGTAGACGAGGAAGAAGGCGAGCGGGCTCTCGGGCACGCCGTAGCGCTCGCGCAACGCCGCCTCGACGGAGGGCGCGAGCGCGCGCTCCTGCGCGAAGGGATTGCCGGGCGCCAGGTACATGAGCGCCGTGGTCACGGCGATCAGCAGCGCCAGCGACGGCACCAGGAAGGCCACGCGCCGCAGCACGCGAGGCGGAGCGAAGCGATGCGCGAGCAGGCCGAGCGCCGCGGCCAGCAGGAGCGCGGCCTCGGCGTCGAGCGGGTGGCGGGTCACGGCGAAGCAGAGCGCCGCCAGCCCGGCCGCGCCGAGCGCCCGAGTGGCCCGGAGCGGGAGCCAGGCCAGCGCAGCGATCGCCGCGAGCGCCCCGAGCAGCAGCCCGAGCTCCTTCATCGAATGCGCAGCCCGCGCAGCGGATGCAGACCCTGGAGGTTGGGGCGCCGCTCACCGCCCGGCTCCTCGAGCCAGGCGTAGAACCCCTCGACGTGCGGCGAGATCAGGCCGCTCGTCACGTAGAAATAGAGCGGGATCACCGGAAAGGCGCGCTGCACCAGGATCGCCTCGGCTTCGCGCAGGAGCTGCAGACGGAGCCTCCCCCCGGCGGCAGGCCGCTCCGCGCCGCTCGCCGCAGCGAACGCGGCGAGCAACGCTCGCGCGTGCCCGGGCTCGCCGAAACCCGCGAGCTCGGGCACGCGCGCGAACGCCTCCACGTCCGCGGCCGCGCGGATCAGCCGGTCGTAGAGCGGGTCGCCCCAGCCGGTCTGGTTGTTGCCGCCGTTCGTCACCCAGAGGTCGAGGAACGTGTTCGGGTCGACGTAATCGCCGATCCAGCCCGCGCGCGCCAGGTCGTAGTCGCCGGCCCGCGTGGTAGCGAGGTATGACTGCCACTCCTGGTTGTAGGGCTTCACGCGAACTCCGAGCTCGCGCGCGAGCTGGTCGGCCAGGAGCTCCGCGATCTTGCGATGATCCTCGAGCGTGTTGTAGAGGAGCCCGAGCTCGGGAAAGCCGCGGCCGCCCGGGTAGCCCGCGTCGGCCAGCAGCGCGCGAGCCCGCGGCGGGTCGAAGCCGAGCTCCGACGGCGGCGACTCGTAGCCCGGCACGCCGGGCGGAACGACGTGGAGCGCCGGCAGCTGGCCGAGCCGCAGCACGTCGCGCACCAGCGTCTCGCGGTCGATCGCGAGCGCGAGCGCCTGCCGCACGCGCGGGTCGTCGAGCGGCGGGCGCCCGACGTTCAGGCGGTAGTAGTAGACCCTGAGCGCGGGCGCACCGTAGTGATCGGTTCGCTCGCGCAATCCCTCGCCGAGCTCGCCGGGCGTGCGCGGCAGCCAGTCGATCGCGCCCGTGAGGTAGAGATTCAGTGCCGTCACCAGATTCTCGACCGGAAGGGCATCGATGCTCGCGAGCGCGACGCCCTGGCGCCCCCAGTAGGTGGGGCTCCGCCGCAGCCGGATGCGGTCGCCGACGCGCCAGGCGTCGAGCACGAACGCTCCGTTGCCGACGATGCGGCCCGGTAGGAACCAGTCCTCGGGATGCGCCTCCACGCGCGCACGCGGCACCGGGAAGGTCGGAAAGAAGGCCGTGAGCTCCAGGAAGTACGGAATCGGCGCCACCAGCTCGACCACGAAGCTGCGCTCGTTCTGGGCGAACGCCCCCTGGTCGACGCCAAAATGCGCCTCGGCCGCCGCCGCTCGCGCATCATGCGCATCGGCTTCGGCGACGAGCACCGATCGGAAGCGTGCGCGCGCGTCGGGCGCCGGACCTGCCTCGCTCGCGAGCGCGGCGCGGGCGACCGGATCCTCGGTATGCGCGAGCGCCGCCACCAGATCCTGCGTCGCGAGGAAGCTCCGCCACGCCGCCGGCGGGAACGCCCCGGCGTGCGCCCGGGCCAGCGCGTCGAACGCAGCGAAAGTTTCTCCGCGGAGCCGCTTCGCGCGCGCGAGAGAGACGTTGAGCGCCTCGGCGTGACGCACGCCATGCAGCAGGTACGCGTACTCGGCCCCGTTCGCGGGCGAAAGGAAGCGCCGCCAGCTCCAGGCGAAGTCGCGCGCGCCAAGCCGCGTGCCATCGCTCCAGCGCGCGTCCGGCCGCAGCTGGAACACGTACCTGCGGCCGTCTTCGGAGACGGTCCACGACTCCGCCACTCCGGGCGCCGGCCGAAGCGTGGCCGGATCGCGCGTGGTCAGGCCTTCGAAGAGCGCCTCCACGATGCGGCGTTCGGGCTCCCCGGTGGCGCGGCCCGGGTCGAGCGTCCGCGGCTCCGTGTCGTTCGCAAAGGCGAAGTCCGCGCGTCCCGGAAGCGAAGCGCGGAAGGAGAGAGCGAGGAGCGCCGAGGTCGCGGCGAGCGCGAGGGCGAGCCCCGCGAGGCCCCGCCGCATCAGCTCGCGGGCCCGGCGCCGCCCGGATCCGCGAGGAAGCAGCGCACTTCGTGTCCCTCGCCGACGCGGTAGGCGGGCGGTTCCTCTTGCTTGCAGCGCGGCATCACGAACGGGCAGCGCGTGTGGAAGCGGCAGCCCGCGGGTGGATTCGCGGGGCTCGGCACGTCGCCGGCGAGCACGATGCGCTCGCGGCGCCGGCGCGGGTCGGGCACCGGGATCGCCGAGAGCAGCGCCTTCGTGTAGGGATGCGCAGGCGCGCCGAAGAGCCGCGCGGTCGGCGCCTGCTCGACGATCTGCCCCAGGTACATCACCGCCACGCGGTGGGAGACGTGCCGCACCACCGAGAGGTCGTGCGAGATGAACAGATACGCGAGCCCGAGCCGCTCGCGCAGCTCGAGCAGCAGGTTCAGCACCTGCGCCTGCACCGACACGTCGAGCGCCGAGACCGCCTCGTCGCACACCACGAGCTTCGGACCGAGCGCGATGGCGCGCGCCACGCCGATGCGCTGGCGCTGCCCGCCCGAGAACTCGTGCGGATAGCGCTGGCGCCAGCTGGCCGGGAGACCCACCTGCTCGAGCAGCGCGTCGACGCGCGCTTCGAGCGCGGCACCCGTCGCGACGCGATGCACGGAGAGAGGCTCGGCCAGGATCTCGCGCACCGTCATGCGCGGGTTCAGCGAGCTCATCGGGTCCTGGAACACGATCTGGAGCTCGCGGCGCTTGACGCGCAGCGCCTTCGACGAGAGCGCGAGCAGGTCTTCGCCGTCGAACGAGACGCGGCCGGCGGTTGGCGCTTCGAGCCGCAGCACCAGGCGCGCGACGGTGGTCTTGCCACAGCCCGACTCGCCCACCAGCCCGAGCGTCTCGCCGCGAGCCACCTCGAACGACACGCCGTCCACCGCGCGCACCGCGCCGCTGCGCTTCGAGAGGAGTCCACCGCGCACGGGGTAGTGCTTCACCAGGTCCTCCGTCTGGAGGAGAGGCATCGTCACGACGGGCTCGGCGCGAGCAGGTCGAGTCCGGGCTGCTCGGCGGTGACCCAGCACGCGAAGCGGCGGCCGGCCGTCTCTGCGAGCGGCGGGTCTTCGCTGCGGCAGCGCGGGAGCGCGAGCGGGCAGCGCGGATGGAAGGCGCAGCCGCTCGGCTGGTGGAGCGCATCCGGCACCGAGCCTTCGATCGGCACCAGCCGCCCGTCCTCTGCATCGAGGCGCGGGCGCGAGCGCAAGAGACCCGCCGTGTACGGATGGCGCGGCCGCTCGAAGAGCTCGACGACCTTCGCCTCTTCGACGACGCGCCCGGCGTACATCACCGCCACGCGATGCGCCGTCTCCGCCACCACGCCGAGGTCGTGCGTGATGAGTAGCATCGCCATGCCGAGCTCGTGCTGGAGCTTCACGATCAGCTCGAGGATCTGCGCCTGGATGGTCACGTCGAGCGCGGTGGTGGGCTCGTCGGCGATCAGGATCATCGGATTGCAGGCGAGTGCCATCGCGATCATCACGCGCTGGCGCATGCCGCCCGAGAGCTGGTGCGGGTCATCGTCGACGCGCTGCTCGGGCGCGGGGATGCCGACGCGCCGCAGGGCTTCGATGCTGCGGGCCCGCGCCTCCTGCCTTCCGACCCGCTGGTGGAGCTCGATCGCCTCGGCGACCTGCTCGCCGACCGGAAAGACCGGGTTCAGGCTCGTCATCGGCTCCTGGAAGATCATCGCGACGTCGTTGCCACGGACCTCGCGGATGCGCGCCTCGGAGACGCGCAGCAGGTCCTCGCCGCGGAAGAGGATCTCGCCCGCGTCGTAGGCGCCGGGAGGCGTCGCCACCAGGCGCAGGATCGAGAGCGCGGTCACCGACTTCCCGCAGCCCGACTCGCCCACGACGGCCAGCGTCTCCCGCTCGCGCAGCGCGAGATCGACGCCCCGCACCGCGGGCACCGGCCCGGCGTCGGTGCGAAACGAGACGAAGAGCCCGCGGATCTCGAGGAGCGGGCCCGAGCCCGGAACGCTGGCGCGTTCCTCGGTCACGCTCCTCGCCTCAAGCGCGGGTTCAGCGCGTCGCGCAGCCCCTCGCCCACCAGGTTGAAGGCCAGCACGACGATCAGGATCGCGGCGCCCGGGATCGCGAAGAGCCAGGGGGCGTCGAAGAGGAAGGTCCGTCCGTCCGAGAGGATGTTCCCCCAGCTCGCATCCGGCGGCTGCACGCCGAAGCCGAGGTACGACAGCGCGGACTCGGTCAGGATCGCGCTCGCGACCGCGATGGTCGCCGACACCAGCACCGGAGCGATCGCGTTCGGGACCATGTGGCGGAAGATGATGCGCGCGTCGCCGAGGCCGAGCGCGCGCGCCGCGCGCACGAAGTCCTGCTCGCGGAGCGAGAGCAGCTCGGCCCGCACGAAGCGGCACGTGCCCATCCAGCTCGTCATCCCGATCACGATCATGATGTTCCAGATGGACGGCGGGAGCAGCGCCACCACGGTGAGGATCAGGAAGAAGGTTGGAAAGCAGAGCATCACGTCGGTGAAGCGCATGATCAGGCCGTCCACCGTGAAGGGGCCGATGCGCGCGCCGCCGTAGAAGCCGGCGAATCCGCCGAGCGTGACGCCGATCCCGAGCTGGATGGTGACCGCCACGAAGCCGATCGAGAGCGACACGAAGGAGCCCTGGAGCATGCGCGCGAAGACGTCGCGGCCGAGGTCGTCGGTGCCGAGCAGGTAGCGGCCGAAGAAAGGGAGCTCGCCGCGAGGCAGCAGCTCTGCGCGCGCCCCCGAGAGCGGCGGCAGCAGCTTCTCGGGGAGACGGACCAGGGTCGGGTCGAACACCACGATCCACTCGGTAAGCAGCTTGCCGAGCAGCGCCGTCACGAGCAGTACGCCGAGCACGACGAGGGCCGCGCCCGCCAGGCGGTCGCGCCGCAGCTGGCGCCACACCTCGCCCTTGAGTGAGAGGCTCTCCATGGCGGCGTCGGAGCCGCTCGCGAGCGCGGGGGGGCGGGCCGCCGTCGGCATCTCTAGTCCAGCCGGATGCGCGGATCCACGACCGCGTACAGCACGTCCGAGAGGAACGTGCCGGCGAGCGTGAGCGCCGCCGCGAAGAAGTTCAGGGTCACGATCACGGGGAAGTCGCGTGCGAGAATGGCTTCGTAACCGAGCCGGCCGATGCCGGGCCAGGCGAAGATCTGCTCCACGATGACCGAGCCGCCGATCAGGCCCGGGATCAGGAAGCCGAACAGGGTCACGAACGGCAGCAGCGCGTTGCGCAGCGCGTGGCGGTAGACCACCTGGTCTTCCGGCAGCCCCTTCGCGCGCGCGGTGCGCACGTAGTCCTGCGCCACCACCTCGAGCATCTGCGAGCGCACGTAGCGCGAGAGCACGGCGATCCCGCCGAGTGCGGCCATCAATGACGGAATTGCGAGGTGCCAGATGCGGTCCATGGCGAGGCGCAGCTGCGAGACCTCGTCGAGGCCGAACGTGCGCATGCCGATCACCGGGATCTGGAAGCTGTTCACCACCCAGAGGATCACCAGATAGGCGACGAAGAAGCTCGGCACCGAGATCAGGAGGTAGGCGACGAAGGTGCTCGCGCGGTCGAAGCGGGATCCGCGCGTCACCGCCGCACGGATCCCGACCGGGAAGGCGAAGGTCCAGATGATCAGGATCTGCACGAGAAAGAGCGGCACCGAGTTCAGGAAGCGCTCCCAGATGCGCGGCAGCACGGGCTGACCGTCCTTGAACGAGCGCAGCTCGCCCGTGAAGAGGTCCGCCAGCCAGTGGCCATACTGGGCGTACAGGGGCTCGTCGAGGTGGAAGGCCGCGCGGATGCGCGCCACGTCCTGCGGCTTCATGCGTGGGTTCATCGGGTCCACCTGACTGGGCTCGCCCGGCGCGAGGTGGATCACTGCGAACGCGATCATCGAGATCACCACCAGGAGGCCGAGCCGCTGCGCGAGCGCGCGCGCGAGGAAGACCCACACGGTCAGCCCTCCTCCGCGAACACCGGGTCGGTCGCCAGCTTGCGCCAGCGGTCGAAGTGGAAGGTGAGATAGCCCTTGACGGGCTCGATGCGACGATGCCGCTCGGCGTTCGACGTGCCCCGCTCGATCATCACCATACGCCGGTCGAGGACGTAGGTCCGGCGCGGCGCGTAGAGGAAGGTGAAGGGCTGATCGCGCGCGATCCGGTCGTGCAGCTCGAACGCGAGCGCGATCTGACGCGCAGGGTCGTATTCCACGCGGATGCGCTGCATCAGCGCGTCGGCCTCGGCGCTCTGGTAGCCGCTGAAGTTGAGCTGCCTGGGCCCTGTCTGGCTGGAATGCCAGAGCGAGAAGATGTCGGGGTCGAGCCCCCCGCCCGCCCAGCCGAGCACGATCGCGTCGAACTCGAGCGTGTTCACGAACTGCGAGAGGAAGACGGTCCACTCGAACTGTTGCGTCACCACCTCGACGCCGACCCGTCGCCAGGCATCCTGGGCGACCGTCATGATTGCCCTGCGCTGCGGGTTCCCGTTGTTCGTGATGAGGTTGAACGCCAGGCGTTGGCCGTCCTTGGCGAGGATCCCGTCCGGCCCGGGAGTCCAGCCCGCCTCTGCCAGCAGCCGCTTCGCGCCCTCCGGGTCGTAGGGCAAGGGTTTCGTAGCGTGGTCGTAGTACGGTGTGCTGACGTAGTACGGACCCGAGATGCGCTGGCCTTCGCCGTAGAGCACGTGCTCGACGAGCTCTTCCACGTCGATTGCCATGCCGAGCGCGCGCCGCACGCGCAGGTCCTGGAAGAGCGGCTTGCGCAGGTTGTAGCCGATCCAGCTGTACGAGTTGATGAGCGTCGACACCGCCTGGTAGCGCGCGTCGCTGCGGTAGCGGGCCGCTTGCTGCGGCAAGGCGAGGTAGGAGTCCACGGAGCCGGCGCGGAACTCCACCTCCTGCGTCACGTAGTCGGGGATCACGCGAAGGAACACCTGCTCGAACTCCGGTGGCTCCTTCCAGTAGGCGTCGTTTCGGGTCAGACGGATGTACTCGTCCGGCTGCCATTCGGCGAAGCGGAACGAGCCGGTGCCGACGGGATGGCGCGCCGTCTCCGACTGGCGCAGCCCGAAACCGGCGCGGGCCTCGCCGCGGAGGCCGCGACGGTTCATCTCGCGCTCGAGCGCCTTCTCGTTCATGAGATGCTCGGGCAGCATCCCCATGGCCCAGGCGACGATCGCGGGCGCATACAGACGCTTGTACACCACCCGCACGGTGTGGTCGTCCACCACCTCGAGGGCCTTCACCGGCTCGAAGCTGGAGGTGCGCGGCGAGGCGTTCTTCGGATCCATGATCGCTTCGTAGGTGAAGCGCACGTCGCTCGCGTCGAAGGCCTCGCCGTCGTGGAAGCGCACTCCGCGGCGCAGATGGAAGGTGATGACCGGGTTGTGCTCCGTGATCGCGAGCAGCTCGGGGAGCCCGGCCGCGAGCGCCTCGGGCG
>CAZUYC010000017.1:0-41949 GCA_964624475.1 uncultured Spirochaetales bacterium
ATGAGCACGCGAGTCTTGACGCCCTCGCGGATGATCTTGCGCATCAGTCGATCGTAACGCGTCTCGCTGCCGACGCGTGGGGTTTTCTTGTTGCGGAAGTTGTGGGACTCGTCGATGACGACGAGGTCGTAGTTGCCCCAGTTGACGTGCGCGAGGTCGATGTCACCGGATGCCCCACCGTCGCGCGAGAGATCAGTGTGATTCAGCACGTCGTAGTTGAAGCGGTCGGGCGCCAGGAAGTTGCGGCGGTCGTTCGCCTTGTAGAGCGTCCAGTTGTCGCGCAGGCGTTTGGGCACCAGCACCAGCACGCGATCATTACGCAGCTCGTGGTACTTGATGATCGCCAGCGCCTCGAATGTCTTACCGAGGCCAACGCTGTCGGCGATGATGCAGCCGCCGAAGCGCTCGAGCTTGTCGATCGCGCCGACAACGCCGTCGCGCTGGAACCTGTAGAGCTTCTTCCAGACCACGGTGTTGCGGATGCCGGTCGCCGACTTGATGATGCGCTCTTCGTCGAGGTCGTCACCACGGTCACGGAAGAGGTGGTGCAGGATGAGCGTGTAGACGAGGAATGGGTCGCGGTGAGCTGCGAGAGATTGCACGTCACCGATCAGGGCGGCCTTGGCTCCGGCGTCGGCCACGAGACTGGACCACTGGACGTCGAACCACTGACTAAGCAATTGGGCTTCTTCAGGCGTCTCGGACGCTTGAATCAGGCTCAACGGATTGCCGGGCGTGAGCCCAAGCCCATCGGTGCTGAACGCAAGCGAGCCGAGAAGCACTTGCAGGGCGCGTGCCTCGCCATCGCGCAAGACGAACGCGCCCTGCGGAACCGCGCCGACGGCCCGCCGTACCTCGGTCTTGTTTTCGAGCCACTGCGTGAGCCGCCGCGCAAGCCAGCGTGTTTGCAAGCGGTTGCGCGCGGCGCGGTCGGCATCCGAGCCCAGCATGGCGAGGTCAGCACCGGCCGGCGGCAGGACAAGGCGGCATCGCTCCAACGCGGCCAGCTCGTGCACCAACTCGGAGAACGCAAAGAGCGAAATGGCCGACGTGACAACGTCGCACTGGCGTCCGGCGGTGAGCTGCGGGCGAAGAAGGTCGATGACGCGGTCGGTGCCGGTATTGCGGATGAGCTTCATGCCGTTGCCGACCGAGGATTGTTGGACAGAGTGGCGCTCAGGTACGGGTCGTGGTGTGGGTGAAGGCCATCTTGTGGCCGTGTGGAGCGGGCGAAGCGGATGGGGCCCTTCCCATCGGGGTAGCCGCGGCAGAGGAACTTCTCGAGCTCGCCCGCCTGGCTGTTCGCGAGGGCGTTCATCGGGTACACGACGATGGCCTGGATGCCGCGTCCCGCGCCGGTGCGCAGCCCGTGATCGACGATCGGGATCAGGTAGGCGAGGCTCTTCCCCGATCCCGTGCCAGTGGTGAGGACGTAGCTTCGGCCCGTCTTCGCGGCGCGGATCGCCTCGACCTGGTGGCGGTGGAGGCGGAGGGGCTTGCCGGCACCGCCCGTGGCGTCCTTGTCGCGCTGGAAGATCCTGCGGCACTCGGCGTGGAGGAGACCCTCGTCGACCAGGTCGTCGACGGACCCGCCAGTCTCGAAGGCCGGGTTGAGCTGGATCAGCGGCTCCGGCCAGAGGCGCCCGCCTTCGAGCTCGCGCTCGACCTCGGCGCGGATCCTCGGGTCGCGGATCTCGATGAAGCTGTGGACGTAGTCCGAGTAGTCGTCGATCAGCCGGTCGCGAAGGGCAAAGACGTCCATCCGGGGCCTCGGGGGCCGAAGCGGACCGACGCCTTCGCTCGCCGATCGCCCTGCCGGGGGTGGAGCGGGCTCTCGACGCCGGGACCGGAGGCATCCTATGCGAGACGGGCCCCGGGGGGCAATGGGGAGCCCTGGCTTCACCCGACTGGCGTTGGGCCTGGGGCCTGTTGGTCGTACAATGGAACCGAACTGACCGCTCCGAGTGCTGCGCCGCCCGCTCGATGCAGGGAGCGGCTGGGAGGGCCGCCACCCGAGTGTTACGATCGAACGCGTGGCGGAAATCCGCGCGCGAGAGGCGTCTTCCTCGCTCGGCGTTACGTCCGGGACGAGCGCGGCCCAGAAGCAGATCGACGTTTACTTCTCTGCGGACGTCGAGACCGATGGCCCGATCCCCGGGCCCTTCTCGATGCTGTCGTTCGCCATGGTCTATGCGGGGCGATTCGACGGAACGAAGTTCGATCGACCGGTAGCGTTCGATCTCTCGTTCTACCGAGAGCTGCGTCCGATCTCGAAGGATTTCCAGCCGGAGGCTCTGCGCGTGAACGGTCTTGACCGCGAGCGCATCTGTCGCGAAGGGGCAGACCCGCAAAGGGCCATGAGCGAGGCCTGTCGATGGGTCAGAGAGCTCGCTACCGGCGGGAGAGCCGTACTCGTGGCGTACCCGCTGAGCTTCGACTGGAGCTGGCTCTACTGGTATTTCATGCACTTCTCGCTGGACGGCTCGCCGTTCAACCACTCCGGTTGCTTCGACGTCAAGACGGCCTACGCGATCAAGGCGGGAATCCCGATCGCATCCGCGGGGCGCGCGAACCTCGAGCGCCAGCTTGGCGTCCGACGCCAGCACGCGCACAGGGCCCTCGAGGACGCGATCGCTCAGGCCGAGCTGTTCGGCAAACTTTTCGAATGGCATCGACCAGCAGATGGAAGCTCTGAGGAGCCGCCGCGCTAACACGAGCGCGCGGATGGCGGAGCTCCGAGCTGCGCTCGAGAGCGCCCGACCGCTCGTCGAGAGCAGGGCATGCGTATACCTGACCGGCTCCTTCGGGCGCGGCGAAGCCAGCCGACACAGCGATCTCGATCTATTCATCGTGGGTCTGGGAACCGATGCTGAGCGCGCTCTCCCCCGCCTGGACGAGATCCTGGTAGAGGCCAGACTCATCGAGGTGGCTCGAGGGCTGGGCTTTCCGGAGTTCTCCGGCGACGGGGAGTACCTCGTCCACCACACGGTCGACTCGCTGGTCGAGAAGCTGGGGCAACCGCAGGATGACGCCACGAACAAGTTCACGGCCCGCCTGCTCTTGCTGCTCGAGAGCCAACCACTCCTCGGAGAGGCTACGTATGGGGAGATCATTCGCAGGGTGATCGGGGCCTATTGGCGGGACTACGACGACCACCGCGATGAGTTCGTTCCTGCCTTCCTCGCAAACGATATCCTGCGCCTCTGGCGAACATTCTGCGTGAACTACGAGGCGAGCACCAAGACGGAGCCACCCGAGAAGAGGGCGAAGCGAAGGCTCAAGAACTACAAGCTGAAGCACAGCCGGCTGCTCACGTGCTACTCCGGTCTGGCCTACCTCCTGGCGGTCTTCGCGGAGCGGCGGACGGTCGCCCCTGACGATGCGGAGCGCATGGTGAGCCTCACGCCAAGCGAGCGCTTGGAAGAACTCGCAGCGCGTCCTCGGTTCTCAGAGGCCCGAGATCAGGTCGACCAGATCCTCTCCCTCTACGACGGCTTCCTCGAGGCTACGGGTGGCACACCAGCCGAGCTGACGGAGAGGTTCTTGAACCGCGAACAGGTGCAGCGCTGGTCCCACAATGCTGCACTACTCGGCGACGCCGTGCATCGCCTGGTCGAGGGAATCGGCAGGGGAACCGAGCTCCACCGATTGCTGGTCGTCTGATGCAATTCTCGATGCTCCGTTACCAGGAGGCGACCACGGCGCGCTCAGGGCCCTTGGCTCCGCGCGAAGAACGCCCAGATCTCGACCGCGGCGTCGATGTCGTGGTTCGTGCGGCCGATGAAGCGCGGGTAGCGCCAGCGCGGGTGCGGGAAGGTGTGGCCGCCGCCGTGGACGACGAGGTGGGCGATCTCGGGGCCCGGGCCGTCGCTCCAGGTGACGAGTTCGGCCCACGACGCGTCGTCCCGGCTCGCGTCCGCATAGCGGCGGCGCTGCGGCGGCGCCCGGTGGCCGGCGAGCTCCGCCCACCACGCGGCGCTCGCGTCGCTCGAGAGGACGCTGCCGCGGTCGCCCCAGAGGCCGTAGAGGGCGACCCGCCCGCCGGCGAAGGGATTCATCGGGTCCAGGGTCCCGTTCAGGATCAGGATCGCGACCGGCTTGCCGGCGGGGGAGCAGTCGAGGTTCTCGGCGTCCGGGAGCCCGGCCGCGACCGGCGCCACGGCGGCCACGAGCTCCGGGGCCTCGAGCGCGAGCCGATAGGCCATCTGCCCGCCGTTCGAGAGGCCGGTCGCGTAGACGCGCGCGGGATCGACGCCGAGCTCCGCCTCGAGGCGCGCGACGAGGGCGCGAAGGAAGCCGACGTCGTCGATGTCGAGCGCGTTGGCGCTGTAGGGAGCGACGCGCCGGCAGTCGTTCCAGTGCTCCTCGAAACCGTCGGGGTACGCCACCGCGAAGCCGTCCCGGTCGGCGAGCTCGTCGAAGCGGTAGTAGGTGCCCTCGCGCATCTGCTCGCCGTTGCCCATCGAGCCGTGGAGCGCGAGGACCAGGGCCGGGCGCGGCGCGAGCGTCGCGGGAACGTAGACGGAGTAGCTGCGCTCGCGGTCGCCGGCGCGCAAGCTCCCGCGCCGAAGCTCGCCCGAGAGCGCCGGGAGCTCGGGGCGCGGCGCGTAAACGAGGACGCGGTACGCGACCCCGAGGCCGGCGGTCACGACCCCGGCGGCGAGCGCGACCCTGCGCAGGCGCATCGACGCAGCAGGGTAGCTCGGGCGTGCGCGCCCGCCGCCGCCCGCGCGTGATAGCATCCGGCGAGGAGACCCCCCCATGCATCCCCTGATCCTCCACCACTACGACAGGTCGCCCTACGCGGAGAAGATCCGCCTCGTCTTCGGCGTGAAGGGCCTGCCCTGGCGCTCCGTGCAGATCCCGATCGTGATGCCGAAGCCGGACCTCGTGGAGCTCACCGGCGGCTACCGGCGTACTCCGACGCTCCAGGTCGGCGCCGACGTCTACTGCGACACCAAGGTGATCGCGCGGGCTCTCGAGCGGATCGCCCCGCACCCCACGCTCCACCCGCCGCAGAGCGAGGCGATCCTCCCGGGCCTCTCGCGCTGGGCGGAGACGAGCTTCATGATGGTCGTGACGATCCTGCTCGGCTTCGGAGACCTCTTCGACGAGGCCTTCCTCGAGGACCGCCGGAAGATGCTCCCGGGGGCCGACTTCTCGAAGGCGAAGCTGATCGTGCCGGCGAAGCTCCTCCAGCTGCGCGCGAACCTCGATCTGCTCGAGCGCCAGCTCGCCGACGGCCGAGCCTTCCTGCTGGGCCCGTCGACGAGCCTGGCCGACCTCTCCGCCTACCACCCGCTCGCCTTCACGCGCGTCCATCCGAAGCTCCGCGGGCTCCTCGATCCGCTCGCGCACGTCCCCGCCTGGATGGATCGCGTGGCCGCGATCGGGCACGGGAAGCGCGAGGAGATGGAAGCGAGCGAGGCGATCGCGATGGCCAGGGAGGCGACGCCCGCCGCCTGGAAGGGCGACGTGGCGGAGCTCCCGGAGGGCCTCGCCTGGGGCGACCGCGTGGCCGTCCTTCCGGAGGAGGCCGGCTCCGGGACCGTCCTCGGCGAGCTCCTGCCCTCCAACATCCACGAGATCCGGATCGGGCGCCGGAGCGAACGCGCGGGCGACCTCGTCGTGCACCTGCCGCGCGAGGACTACCTCGTGGTACGCGCGGGCTGAGAGCGCGGCGCGGCGAGCGCCGGCTGCGCGAGACCCCGCAGACCGCGAGATGCGGGGTCTCGCCGCGCCAGAACGGGCATCCCCCTGCAGCGAAAGGGGGTCGCACCCCGCGCGGGACTCGTGGGAAGCGATCTTCCACACGCGGCACCCGGCCGAGGGACGCGACGGACCGGCAGGGAGCGCGCAGAAAGGCGCGATCGCCGCGGTCGCCGCGACGCATCCCGCGACCTCGGCCCTCGGTCTCCGGCGCGGCACACGCCTTGCACCACCTCGCAGTGCCTGGGAAGGCATGGATCTTGGTGAGCGAGCGGAGTTCGGTGCGCGGTCGCGCTCCTTCGATGCTCGCAAAGTGCAACGACAGAGGAGAGAGCGCGATGCTCAGCATGATCGAGCGACTGATCCGCGAGGATGCCGGAATGGAGATGGTCGAGTGGGCCATCGTCGGCGTCGTCTTCGCCGTGGCCGCGGCCGCCTTCTGGGGCGACCTCGCCACCGCGATCGACAACGCCCTGGGCGACATCGAGGCCGAACTCGGGACCACCGCCCCGCCCGCGCCGTAGCCCTCGCCGCAGGCTGCCCAACGCGAGCGGTCGGGCACCCGTCTGCCCAGCTGACGGGAAACCGGCCGCCACCGGCTCGACCGCTCGCGTCGAGGCATCCCCGCCCTCACACGGGGCAGGCGGCAACGCTCGCCCAAGGGTGCGCTCGCCGCCCCGCCGCGGTGTAACCTCCCCGTCCGTTCGCGCGGAAGGCGAGGATTGGACGCAGCAACCCGATCGACCCCGGCCCATGGGGAGGCCCGCCGGCGCCGCGGCGCGTGGCTCCTGCTCGCATCGATCCTCTTCTGCGCCGCGCTCCTCGAGGCGCTCGCGCGGGGCTACTGGTGGATTCGCGACGGCGTGCCGTGGGCCGCTCCCGAGGCCCTGATCGAGGTCCTCTATCCCGAGCTGCGGCCGATCCGCGAGCGACCCCCGGCCCCGGGCGACGGTACGCTGGATCTCCTGCTCCTCGGCGGCTCCGTGCTCCACGAGAGCTGGGGACAGGTCGAGGCGCAGCTCCAGGAGCAGCTCGCACGCGCGGGGTACCGGAACGTCCGCGTCCACAACCTGGCGCAGCCCGCCCACACGACGCGCGACAGCCTCGTCAAGTACGCCGCCCTCGCGGGCGCGCGTTTCGACGTCGTCGTCGTCTACGACGGCATCAACGACGCGCGGGCGGACAATGCCCCGCCGGAGCTCTTCCGCGGCGACTACGCCCATCTCCCCTGGTACGAGCTCGTGAACGCCGTCGCCCCGGCCGCGGGCCGCGCCCGGCTCGCCCTTCCGACGACGCTGCGCTTCGCCGGCGCGCGGCTGCGGCAATCCCTCCGCCCGGGCGAATACGCCGGCGGCGACCGGCCGCGCCCCGAGTGGCTCCGGCATGGGGCCGAGCTGCGGAGCGCCCCCGTCTTCGAGGGCAACCTGGCCGCGATCCTCGACCTCGCCGCGCGCCGCGGCGAGCCCCTGATCCTGGCGACCTTCGCCCTGCACGTCCCGCCCGACTACTCGCTCGAGGCCTTCCGCGAGAGGCGGCTCGACTACCGGCTCTTCTACTCGCCGATCGAGCTCTGGGGGGAGCGGGACCACGTGGTCGCGGCGGTGGCGGCGTACAACGCGGCGATCCGCCGGCTCGCGGCGCAGGGCCCGAACGCAGTCCTCGTCGACCAGGACCGGCTCATGCCGCGCGGTGCGAGCACCTTCAACGATCCCTGCCACCTGACGAGCGAGGGCTCCGCGATCTTCGCGCGCCACCTCGCGCTGGCGATCCGCGGGATCGCCGGAGACCCGCGGTGAGCCGAGGCGCCGGCGCCGCTTCGCAAGGCCGCGCCGCCCCGCTCGCGACCGGCGCCCTCGTGGGCGCGGCCGCGCTCGCCGCCCTCGCCCTCAACGCGGCGCGCTACCACCCCTTCCTCTCCGACGACGCGCTGATCTCGCTCCGCTACGCGCGCCGTCTCCTCGACGGCTTCGGCCTCACCTGGACCGGGGGCCGCCCCGTCGAGGGCTACTCGAACCTGCTCTGGATCCTCCTCGTGGCGGCGCTCGGCCGCGTCGGCGTGGACCTGATCGCGGCGGCGCGAATCCTCGGCTTCCTCGGCGGCGCGCTCGCGGTGGCGGCGATCCTGCGCACGTGGCCCGCGCGCTCCCCGCGCGAGGCGCTGCCCGCGGCCGCCGGCGCCTTCGTGCTCGCGCTCTCTGCCCCGATCGGGGTCTGGACCGTGGGCGGCCTCGAGCAGCCGCTCGTCGCGGCGTGCCTCGCCTGGGCGACCGCGCTCTCGTTTCCGCTGCTCGCAGGGTCCGCCTCGCTTCGCGTGCTCGCGGGCGCGTCGCTCTGCCTCGGGCTCCTCTGCCTCGCGCGCCCCGACGGAGCGCTCTTCACCGCGGGCACGCTCGCCGCCGTCCTCCTGGGGAGCTCGGACCGCGGGGCGCGCAGGCGCACGGCCGCGGCGCTCGTCGCGCTCCCGGCGCTCTGCGTCGTGGGGCAGCAGATCTTTCGCGTCGCCTACTACGGCGAGTGGATCCCGAACCCGGCCCTGGTCAAGCTGAGCCCTTCCGAGCAGCACCTGCTCGGAGGCCTGCGCTACGTGGGCCAGGGCCTCCTCTCGCTCTCCCCCTTCTCGGAGCTCGGGCTCGCGGTCGCCGCGGCCGGCGCCTTCGGCATCGGAGGCCCGGACCCGGCGCGGCGCGCGCGCCTGCGCCTCGTGCTCGTGCAGGCGTGCCTGTGGATGGGCTACGTCGCGGTCGTCGGCGGCGACATCTTCCCGGCGTATCGCCACTTCGTCCCGGTGGTCGTCCTCCTGGCCTTCGCCGTGGCCGAAGGCGTCGCGTGGCTCGCCGAAAGGTCGGCCCGCGCGCCGTCGGGAAAGGCCACCGCAGCCGCGCTCGCCGCGGCGCTCGCCCTCTTCGCCTTCCTCCAGGTCCGCAGCCACCAGAGCCAGCGCGCGATCGCCGAGCGCTTCGAGTGGCGGGGCCAGGTCGTGGGCCAGGCGCTCGCGCGCGCCTTCGGCGACTCGCAGCCCCTCGTCGCGGTGACGGCCGCCGGCTGCATCCCCTACTGGTCCGGGCTCCCGGCGCTCGACATGCTGGGGCTCAACGATCACCATCTCGCCCGCCACCGGCCCGCGGACTTCGGCTCGGGCAAGCTCGCCCACGAGCTCGGCGACGGCGCCTACGTGCTCTCGCGCAGGCCCGACCTCATCATCTACCACGTCGGGAGCGTCGGGAGCGAGCTGCGTTCCGGCCGCGAGCTCGCGGCCCTTCCGGAGTACCACGAGCTCTATGCTCCCGTGGAGCTCGTCGGCAGCGAGCCCTTCGAGCAGCGCTTCGTCACGTGGGTGCGGCGCGGCAGCCCGAAGGTCGGAATCCGTGCCGAGCTCGACCGGATCGCGATCCCGGGCCACCTGCTCGCCGCGAAGGGCGTGGGGATCGCCGCGCTCGACGAGTCGGGGCGCTTCGCCGCGCTCGTGGGTCGCAAGAGCCCCGCCCTGGCGGAGCGCATCGACGTCCCCCGGGGCGAGTGGCGCCTCGAGGTCGACGCCACCGGCCCGATCCACGCGCGAGTTCGGACCTCGTGGGGCGGTCTCGTCCTCGCCGAGGGACCGACGCCGCTCGACCTCGAGGTGCGCGCCCCCGAGGGCCTCCGCGTCGACGTCATCCTCATGGCCCCGCCCATGACCCAGGCGCGCGTGCGCGAGGCGCGTCTCGTCCGCTAGCCTCCCCGCGCTGCCCACGAATCCTTCCTCCCCGAGAGGAGTCCATGCGGAGAGCCCTCGCCTCGCTCTTCCTGCGCGCGACCGGCTGGCAGCCCGAAGGCCCGCGACCCGCGTCGCGCCGCTACGTCCTGATCGCGGCGCCCCACACCTCGAACTGGGACCTCGCCTATCTGCTGGCGATCGCCGCGGTGTACGACCTCTCGATCTCGTGGATGGGCAAGGACTCGCTCTTCCGCGGGCCTTTCGGGAGGGCGCTCCGCGCCCTCGGCGGGGTCCCCGTCGACCGCAGCCACCGCGGGAACCTCGTGCGCCAGATGGCGGAGCTCTTCGAGAAGAACGACCGGCTCGCGCTCACGGTTCCGGCGGAGGGGACACGCAGCTACGCGCCGCACTGGCGCTCGGGCTTCTACCACATCGCGCGCACGGCGAACGTCCCGGTCGTGCTCGGCTACCTCGACTACCAGCGCAAGCGCGGCGGCTTCGGACCCGAGATCGTGCTGACTGGCGACGTGGGCCAGGACATGGACGAGATCCGGAGCTTCTACTCGGACAAGGTCGGCAAGCATCCGGAGTGCTTCGGCCCGGTGCGCCTCAAGGAGGAGATGTAGGGCCCCGCGCTGGTGTTCGGGCCGCGGGCCCCGTCTCGAGGCGCGTCATGAAGCTGCTCTGGTTCCACCTCATGCCCTACACGGAGCTTCCGGAGGACTTCCCCGCGAAGCACCCGTCGGTGTGGGTCGACATCGACTCCCGCCTCTTCGATCCCGTGCGCGCCAACGCCATGTACAACGAGTTCATGGACGAGCTCGAGCACGCGGCCGAGCTCGGCTTCGACGGCGTCTGCGTCAACGAGCACCACTCGAACGCCTACGGGCTCATGCCCTCGCCCAACCTGATCGCAGCGAGCCTCGCGCGGCGCACGCGCGACGCGGCGATCGTGGTCATGGGCAACTCGCTCGCGCTCTACAATCCGCCCACGCGCGTCGCCGAGGAGATGGCGATGATCGACTGCATCTCCGGCGGACGCCTGATCGCGGGCTTTCCGGTCGGGACGCCCATGGACACCTGCTACGCCTACGGGCAGAACCCGAGCCAGCTGCGCCAGCGCTACATGGAGGCGCACGACCTCGTCGTGCGCGCCTGGACGGACCCCGACCCCTTCGCCTGGAACGGCCGCTTCCACAAGCTCCGCTACGTGAACGTGTGGCCGCGCCCGGTGCAGCGGCCGCATCCCCCGATCTGGATCCCGGGCGGGGGCTCGATCGAGACCTGGCGCTGGTGCGCGGAGCAGGACTACGTCTACTCCTATCTCTCCTACTTCGGCTACAAGGCCGGCCTCGCGACGATGCGCGGCTTCTGGGCCGAAATGGACCAGCTCGGAAAGGACCGCAACCCCTACCGCGCCGGCTTCCTCCAGTTCGTGGGCGTGGCCGAGACGCGCGAGGAGGCGATGGATCTCTACCGCGGCCCGGCGGAGTATTTCTACAACCGCTGTCTGCACGTCGATCCGCGCTTCGCGTCGCCGCCCGGCTACGCGTCGGAGGCGACGATCCGCGCGCGCGTCGGCTCGCAGGTGGCGCAGGCCGCGGCGAAGCAGGCCGCGGGCGAGTCGCCCCTAGCGCAGGACTTCGAGTCGATCGTCGAGCGCGGCTACGTGATCGTGGGGAGCCCCGACGAGGTTGCGGACCAGCTGCGCAACGTGGCGAAGGAGCTCCACGTCGGGCACCTGATGCTGCTCATGCACTTCGGCGACATGGACCGGGAGCTCACGTTCCACAACAGCGAGCTCTTCGCAAAGCGCGTGATGCCGCAGCTCGCGGACCTCTTCGACGATCGCTTCGAGGACCGCTGGTGGCCGCGACCCATGCCGCGGGAGGAGCGCGCGGCGCCGCGGCAGCTCGCGCGGTGAGCGGGCCCCGCGAGCGCAACGTGCTCGTCCTCGGCGAGCGCTGCCGCGTCTTCGAGAAGGGAGAGGGCGAGGCGCTCGGCTTCCTCGGCGGCCTGCGCGGGCTCCCGCGCTGGACGCCGTTCCTCGATCGGCTCGCGGAGCGGCGGCGCGTCGTCGCCCCGTCGCTGCCGGGCTTCCCGGGCGCGCTCGGACACCAGCGCCTCGACGACCTCGCGGACTGGGTCACGGCGACGCTGGACCTGCTCGAGGCCAGCGGCCTCGAGGGGGCGGACCTCGTCGGCGCCTCGATCGGAGCCACGCTCGCGGCGGAGGTGGCGGCCTTCTCGCACGCGACGCTGCGCCGCCTCGTGCTGATCGCGCCCTTCGGCCTCTTCGACGCGGAGCAGCCGGTGGCGGATCTCTGGGCGCAGCGCGCGGGCGACCTTCCGGCGCTGCTCTCGGCCCGGCCGGAGCGCCTGGCCGCGGCGCTCGCGGCGCCGGAGGGCGCTGACCCGGGCGAGTTCGCGCTCGAGCTGCACCGCGCGAACGAGGCGGCGGCGCGGCTCCTCTGGCCGCTCGGCGACCTCGGCCTCGCGAAGCGGCTGCACCGCGTGCGCGCGCCGACCCTGCTCGTGTGGGGGAGCGAGGACCGCGTCGTGCCGCCGAGCTACGCCAAGCGCTTCGCCTCGTCGATCTCCGGATGGGTCGAGGTGCGCGAGATCGAGGGCGCGGGTCACGTCGCCGAGATCGACGCCCCGGACGCCGTCGCCACTGCGGTGCTCGCCTTCGTGACCCGCCGCTCCTAGCCCGGGGCTAGACCTTCACGCGCTTCAGCTGCGGATCGTAGAGCGGCTGGAGCGACGCGCGGGCTGCGTGGCGCCGCCCCGCGATCTCGATCTCCCAGCGCCCGGACTCCACGTAGCGCTTTCCGACGGGCTCGCCGGCCTCGACCATGCCGAGGCCCACGGCCGCGCCGAGCGTGAAGCCGTAGGCGCCGACGCGCAGGTAGCCGACGCGCGCGCCGTTCCTCCAGATCACCTCGCCGTGGTGGAGCAGCGGCGCCGGATCCTCCAGCAGGAACTGCACGAGGCGGCGCTTCGGCGGGCCCTCCGCCTGCTGGCGCGCCAGGGCGTCGCGCCCGATGAAGCCCCCCGGCTTGTCGAGCTTGACCGCGAAGCCGAGACCCGCCTCGAAGGGCGTGTCGATGTTGTCGATGTCGTGGCCGTAGTCGCGGTAGGCCTTCTCCATGCGCAGGCTCGTGAGCGCCTGCAGGCCCGCGTGTCGCAGGCCGAACTCGCCGCCGGCGGCGGTGATGCGATCGTAGACGTCCAGCGCGTGCTCCGTCGGGACGTAGAGCTCGTAGCCGAGCTCGCCCAGGTAGGTGATGCGCACCGCCTGCACGCGGGAGTAGCCGAGCTCGATCTCGCGCGCCGCGAGATAGGGAAGATCCTCGCTCGAAAGGGAAGCCGGCGTGAGCCCCGCGAGCAGCGCACGCGATCTCGGCCCCTGGAGGCTCAGCATCGCGTAGGCGGAGGTGGCGTCGCTGATGGCGACGCGGGCGTCCGCCGGGAGCTGCCGGCGCATCCAGGTCTCGACGTGGCGATGGGCGGTGTCCGAACAGACCACCAGGAACTCGCTCTCCGCGCGCCGCGTGATCGTCAGGTCCGCTTCGATGCCGCCCCGCTCGTTGACCCATTGGGTGTAGACGATGCGGCCCGGCGGAACGTCCAGATCGTTGCAGCTCAGGCGGTCGAGGAAGGCCTGCGCGTCGCGCCCCTGCACCAGGAACTTGGACATGAAGGACATGTCCATCAGGATCACGTCCTCGCGACAGGCGCGGTGCTCCTCGGCCACGTGGGGGAAGGAGGGCTGGCGCCCCCAGGTGTAGGGCTCCGCCTGCGCCTGGTGGCCCGGCGGTGCGTACCAGCCGGCGATCTCCCAGCCCGCCGACTGCACGAAGCGCGCCCCGGCTCGCGTCAGGCGCTCGTGGAGCACGTGTCGCCGTGCGTCCCGGGCGGTCTCGTACGACTTGTTCGGGAAGTGGACCTTGTAGATCTCGCCGACGATCTCGACGGCGCGGTCCCGCCGGAAGGCGCGGTTCGCCTGGAAGGGCTGGAAGCGGTCGATGTGGAGCTCGCAGACGTCCATGTCGGGCAGGCCGTCGACGATCCAGCGCGCCAGCAGCCGGCCGATGCCGCCGCCGGTGAGGATGCCGAGCGAGTTCAGCCCCGCGGCGACGAAGAAGTTGCGCAGCTCCGGCGCCTCGCCCACCACGGGGGACAGATCCGGCGTGAAGCTCTCCGGTCCGCAGAAGAAGAGCCGCACCGGGGCGTCGCGCGCCGTCGGCACCCGCTCGAGCGCCGCCTGCACGAAGGGCGCCATGCGATCGGTGTCGGGCTCGAGGACGCCGAAGGCGAAGCCCTCCGGGATGCCGTCCAGGGACCACGGCGCCGCGACCGGCTCGAAGATCCCGAGCAAGAGGCCGCCGCTCTCCTCGCGGAAGTACGAGTAGCAGGAGGGGTCCTCGAGCACGGGCCAGCGACGGCCCACGCCCGGCACGTCGAGGATCAGGTAGTAGTGCTCGACCGCCTGGAGCGGCACGCAGACTCCCGCGAGCTGCGCGAGCTGTCGCGCCCACATGCCGGCGCAGTTCACGACGACCTCGGCCTCGATCTGGCCGCGCTCGGTGACCACGCCCGCGACGCGGTCGCCCCGCCGTAGGATGCCCGTCACCGCGACGCCCTCGACGACGCGCGCTCCGCCCGCCCGCGCGCCCCGGGCCAGCGACATGGTCACGTCGACGGGGTTGGCGCGTCCGTCCGCCTGGGTGAGGAAGCCCGCCAGCACGTCGTCGGTCCGCGCCAGGGGCCAGCGCGCCGCGACCTCCGCCGGCGAGAGCTCCTCGGACTCGATGCCCATCAGCCGGTTGAAGGCGGCCTTGCGGCGCAGGTCCTCCAGGATCTCGGGGTTGCTCGCCACCTGCAGCAGACCCAGCGGATCGAAGCCCGTGGCGAGACCGGTCTCCTGCTCGAGGCGCGCGTAGAGATCCCGGGTGTAGCGGGCGAGCTCGATGGAGGTCTCCGTCGTGAAGCCGGAGGTCACGACCAGGCCGGCCGCGTGCCAGGTGGTCCCCGCCGTCAGCTTGTGCCGCTCCAGCAGGAGCACGTCGCTCCAGCCGGCCTTCACCAGGTGGTAGGCGACGCTGCAGCCGATCACGCCGCCCCCGACGACGACGACGCGGGCCGAGGTCGGCAGCGCTGCGCCCGGCTCAGAACCCCGAGACGTGGTCATGCTGATCTCCGCAGGGGCCCCTTCCCGGGGGTTCTACGCGAGCTCGGGAATCGCCGCCACCGCGGCCCGGGGCTACTCGAGGCGCGAGCCGAGCAGGCGCTCGAGCCGGGGCGGGCTGCGGCGCAGGCGCACGGACCTGCCCCCGCTCACGAAGACGAGGCCGGGCTTCACACCCTTCGGCTTGCGGACGTTCTTCACCGAAACCACGTGGACGTCCACGCGGTCCGCCGCGCGCAGCTTCGAGAAGTGGACGGCGAGCTCGCAGGCGTCGAGCACGGCCTCGGACGGCGGATCGGCGCGGCCGCCCGTGCGCAGGATCACGTGGCTCCCGGGCGTGTCCTCGACGTGGAAGAAGAGATCGTTGCCGCCGGCCAGGCGCGTCGTCAGGAAGTCGTTGCCCTCGTCGCTGCGCCCGACCCAGATCTCGAGGTCGCCGCTCGCGCGGTAGCGGCGCGGCGCGAGGCGCCCGGGGATCTCGCGGCCGCCCACGCGGCGAGTCGCCGCCTGGGCCTCCGAGCGCCTCGGCTCGGCCGGAGCCTCGCGCACGAGGAGCGCCGCGGCGTCGGGGCGGGCCGCGAGCTCCTCGAGCCGCGCCGGGTCGCCGGCGCCCTCGAGGAGCTCCGCCTCGAGCCGCGCGAGGCGCTCGCGCTCGGCGCGCACCGCGTCGTGCAGCGCGCCGGCGCGCGCGAGACCGCGCACGGCCTTGCGCTGGCGCTGGAAGAGGCGCTCGAGGTTCTGCGCCGGCCCGAGCGCGGGGTCGAGCTCGACACGCACCTCCTCGCCCGTCGCCGGATCGGGCAACACGAGCTCCGACGCCCCGCGCGGCACGCGCGCGAGGGCGCCCTTCAATAGCTCCCCGGCGCGCCCGAGCTCGGCCGCCTCGCGCGAGCGGGCGAGCTCCTCGGCGATCTTCTCGAGCTTGCGGTCGAGGCGGCGTAGCTCCCGCCGCAGCGCGTGCCCGAGGCGCTGGCGAATCCCTGCCTGCGCGGCCTCGCGCTCGCGCAGCGCGTAGCTCGCCTCGATCGCGCGAAGGCACGCCTCGCCCGCGAGCGCCGCGAAGCGGTCCAGGCCGCGCCCCGGCGGGCGCCCGGGCGAGGGCTGCCACGGCGAGCCCCGCGCGAGCTCGGGCCGCGAGTCCGCCGGCGGGCGCAGCGACGCCGCGACCCGATCTCCTTCCTCGAGGAGCCAGACGTTCGGCCGGCGCCCGGGGATCGCGAGCAGGAGCTGCGCCGCTCCCTCGGAGGTCGCGAGGTCGAGGGCCAGGACGCGATCGCCGTCGCGCACGCGCGCCCCGGAGATCCGCGCCCCGAGCACGTGCGCGCGCAGGTACTGGGCGAACGCGAGCGGGCGAGGCGGCGCCGGCGGAGCCGCCTCGAGCAGCGAGATGCGCGCCCCGCCCACCCGCGCGCACAGGCAGAGCTGGCGGCGGTGCGACTCGCCGTCCGCATCGCGCCCGTAGACCTCGAGCACGACGCGCTCGGCGTCCGGCTGCACCACGCCCTGCACGCGCTGCCCGGCGAGGAGCGTTGCGACCGCCGCGGCGGCCCGCTCGAGCTCGGCGAGGCTCAGCACGCCCGCGTCACCGCTGGCAGGTCGGGCAGAAGTGCGTGCTGCGCTGCGCCACGAGCACGCGCCGGATCCGCGCGCCGCACACGTAGCACTCCGCGCCCCGCCGCCCGTAGACGCGCCGCTCCTCCTGGAAGGCGCCGTCGGCCCCGTCCGGCGCCACGTAGTCGCGGATGCTCGACCCGCCCGTCTCGATCGAGCGGCGGAGCACGGCCCGGACGGCCTCCGCGAGCGCCATGCACTCGCGGCCGGTGAGCGACCCGGACCGCCGCGTCGGGCGCAGGCCGGAGCGGAAGAGCGCCTCGTCGGCGTAGATGTTCCCGATCCCGCTGGCGACGCCCTGGTCGAGGAGCAGCGCCTTCGCCGCCACGCGGCGCCCGCGCGAGGCGGCGAAGAGCGCGGGCCCCGAGAGCTCGAGCGCGTCGACGCCGAGGTGGTCGAGGCGCGGGTGGCTCTCTCCGCTCCGCAGCAGCAGGACCTTGCCGAACTTCCGCACGTCGCGAAGGAAGACCTCGGGCCCGCGGTCCTCGAAACCGAGCCGCAGGTGCGTGTGCCGATCGGGCCGGAAGCAGACTTGGTCTTCGGGCGCGAGCGCGGAGCGAGCGGTGGCGGAGAGCAGGCGCGGGCTCGTCGCCTCGCCCGAGAAGAGCTGGCCCGTCATGCCGAGGTGGATCACGAGGCGGGCGCCGTCGTCGAGCGGCGCCACCAGGTACTTGCCGCGGCGGTCGAGCCCGCGCACGGTGCGGCCCACGAGGCCGCGGCGCAGGGCGCTCGGCCGGGTCAGGAAGAGGTAGCTCGGCCGTGTGGTCGCGACCGAGCGGATCCGCCGCCCCACGAGGAGCGGGCCGATCCGCTGGCGCGTCACCTCCACCTCGGGGAGCTCGGGCACGCCGCACTAGGTAGCCCGGGGCCGCGCCCGCGGGCAGAGTTCTCGACACCCGATCTTCCCCGCGGTTCTCCCCGCGGGGAATGCAGCCTTCAGCCGGGCGCAAGTTGCTCCGATGAGTTCGCCGCCCGCAGCCGATTCCGGCGCCAGGAGCTAGCCATGGCGGATTCGGGTCGCCTCTCGTCGATCTTCTCGCACAAGCTCGACCGCGCCGCCTTCATCGCCTACTTCCTCGGCGCCGTGGTCCCGCTCGTGGCCCTCGTGGTCGTGGTCGAACGCTTCGTCCTGCCCGCGCTCGGCGACCGCCTCGCGCTGCTCGGCCTGATCGGAGCCGTGACCTCGATCGCCGTGCTCTCGTTCGCCTCCTTCCTCACGCTGCGCAAGACCACGAGCCGCGCGCTCACCACGATGGAGCGCGACAACCGCCGGCTCGCGTCGCTGCTCCAGGTGTCGGCGTCGCTCTCGCGAGCGGAGCACGCGGGGATGGCGGCCCTCTCCGCCGCGGTGTGCGCCATCGACCTCGTGGACGCGCGCGCGGCCTTCGTGATCGCGCGCGGCGAGTCCGGCCAGCCGCCCCACCTGCTCGAGTCGGCGGGCCAGGATGCGGCGAAGCTCCACGAGACGCTCCGCGAGCGCATCGCCGAGCTCGCGAACCTGGTGATGAGCGAGGGGCGTCCGGTCGTCCAGGGACCCACGCGGGCCCCGGAGGAAGCCGCCCTCTCCTTCGCGGCGGCCGCGGCGCCGCTTCCCGGCGACGCGGCGCCGCTCGGCGCCCTCGTCGTCGTGCGCTGCGACCCGGCGGAGCCCTTCGAGGCGCGCGAGCAGGGCGCCCTCGCGACGCTCGCTGGCCTCGCCGCCGTGTCGCTCCACAACGCGGAGCTCAAGGACGCGCAGCGCAACTTCTTCACCCACGTGACCGACATCCTGGTCCACGCGCTCGACGCGCATCTCAACTACCACTCCGGCCACGGCCAGCGCGTCGCCCAGTACGCGAACCGCATCGGCCGCGAACTCGGCCTCGACGATCACCGCCTCCAGCGCCTCCACTTCGCGGCGCTGCTGCACGACATCGGGATGCTCAAGCTCGACCGCAACCAGCAGATGAACCCGCGCACCTGCGCGCGGCACACGGTGCTCGGCTTCCGCATGCTCGACCGCATCCGGCTGTGGAAGGAGATCGCGCCCGTGGTCCACCACCACCACGAGTGGTGGGACGGCTCCGGCTACCCGGAGGGCCTCTCGGGCGAGGCGATCCCGCTCGAGGCGAGGATCGTCGCCCTCGCGGACGCTCTCGACTCGATCACGAGCGACAGCAGCTACAAGGCCGCCCGCTCGATCGACGAAGCCGTGCGCGAGATCCGCGCCGGCGCGGGCACGCAGTTCGACCCGGCGGTGGCGAGCGCCTTCGACCGGCTGGTGGCCGCGGGCGAGATCGAGGCCGCGCGCGGGGCCTGATCGCGGGCGGCGCCGCCGGCCTCGCGTCAGCGATCTGGGCCTCAGGCGAGGCGGCGGAGCCGGACGGCGCCGACGACGCCGAGCAGGGCGGCGAGTCCGAGGAGACCCACCGGCGCGAGCGAGGGGACCGGGATCGGCGGAACCGAGCCCGCGTCGTTCGGGTCGGATCCGAGCGCGACCTCGTCGCCGTCGAGATGGCCGTCGCCGTCGCTGTCCGGATCGAGCGGGTCGGTCCCCGTGTCGCCCGGCGAGGTGAAGACGCCCGTGCCCGTCTCGACCTCGTTCGGGAGCCCGTCACCGTCGGCGTCCGGCCCCTCGAAGGCGCAGGACGGCGAGCAGCCGTCTTCCGCCTGGAGATCCCCGTCATCGCAGGCCTCGCCGGGCTCGAGGATGCCGTTGCCGCAGAGCGCGGCGGGCGCGCACGCGAGCTCGACCTCGTCGAGGACGGACGTCGCGGCTGGATCGCTGGTCGCGAGCGCGGCCTGGTACTGCGCATAGCGCCCCACGACGCCGGCGGGCTCGCCCGGCGCGCCGACCGGGGCGAACGCGCTCCAGGACGCGTCGGGAGCGGGGCTTGCGCCGGCGCGCACGGAGATCGCGAGGCTCGTGCCCGCAGGCTCCGCCGAGCTCCAGGTGACCTCGTCCCAGCTCGCGGTCGCGCCCGCATCGAAGATCCGGGACGCGAAGCTCCCGGAGGGTGCAAAGGGGCTCATGCGGAGCCAGTCGACGGCGAGGCTGGCGCCGCCCGCCACGAGGTCGCTCGCGAGCGGCCGCAGGCTCTGCGGGATCCCGACCGCGTGCGTCGCGACGAGGGCGCCGTCGACCCGGAAGGCGACGCTCGTCGCGCCCCACTCGATCCGGAAGCGGTGCGGCGCGCCGAGCAGTCCCGCGCCGAGCGGCGTGTCGATCGATCCCGCTCCCGCCGTGCGCGCGAAGAGCTGCGTCCCGCTCACCCCCGTGCTGAAGATCGCCCACGGCGCGCCTTCGAAGCTCTCGCCGAAGCCCAGGTGCTGGAAGGGAGCGGCCGCGAAGGTGGCGGAGAACTCGAGCGAGCGCCCCGGGGCGAAGGTCGCGTCGGTGCCCGCGCGGGCGCCGTCCAGCCCGAGGGCGCCGGCCGCGACGGCGAAGGAGCCGCCCGGTTCCCAGGCCGTGCCCGACCAGCCGGCGGGGAGCGACGCCCCGTCGAAGTCGCTCGCCACGGCGGGCGCGAGCGCGACCTCGCCGTCGCCGATGGGCCGCACCTCGACTCCCGGGCCCGGGCTCCCGGCCGCGAAGTCGCCCTGCGTCGCATCGGTGAAGCAGACGGGGCTCGGGTCCGGAGCCGCCGCATAGGTCGCCACCCAGCTGCCGCTCTCCGCCGCGAAGACCGCGTGCTCCGCCCCCTTGATCGTCTCGATCGTGAAGGGCGCGGGGCTCCCGCCGCGCGTGAGCGAAGCGAGCTGGAGCGAGCCGACGGCGGCCGGGAGGAGCGCGCGCAGGTTGCGGGCGGCCGAGTGGCGGCTCACCGAGAAGGCGAGCTCGCTGCCGTCCCACGCGAGGCTCCCGAAGGAGGAGGCATTCCTCCCGTCGAGCCACTCGAGCATCTGCCGGCCGGAGACCACCGGAACCCCGCGGGCCTGCGCCGACGCGACGATCGCCGCCGCCCCCGAGATCGACCCCGAGGCTCCGTCCGTGTGCATGTTCGCCGTGAAGGCGCCGAAGTAGCCCTGCGGGCCGAGCGCGCGGTCGAGGAGCGTGTCGATCGTGAAGGGATACGACTGGCCCGACTCGTCGGTCATCTGCGTCGGCGCCTGGTAGACGTCGACGAGCGTCCCATCCTGCGCCGCGAAGCGCATCGGCATGCCCGATCCGGTGAAGAGCCCGGGCCGGTCCGCCACCCAGGCGGGCGGCCAGTAGTAGTAGTTGGTATCGAGTCGGACCCCGTGCGCGAGCTCGACCTCCGCCGCGCCCGCCCAGTCGCTCCAGGCGATGCAGTGCGTGCGGTGGCTGTCCTGGCCGGGGAGGCTCGAGAACTGTCCTGCGAAGGCCCCGAGCTGGGCCGCGAAGAAGGCGTCGAGCTGCACGGGGGTCCAGTCGGCGCAGCCGGTATTCACGTGGACGCCGAGCTCGAAGCCCTGGGCGTGATACGACTGGCCCTCGGCGTCGTCCATGCCGCCGCCGGGATAGATGTACGAGCTGCTGCGCACGCACTCCCAGTCGAGGACCGAGCAGCCGGGCGGATCGGAGGCGAGGTTCGCCTCGAAGCGGTCGCGCGTGCCGCCGCAGCAGCCGTGCTGGTCGCCGGTCAGGATCACGACGGCGCGGTGACCGCTCGGGAAGTACCAGAAGCGCGGCAGCGGGAGCCCGATCCGCGCGCGGATCAGGGCGGCGAGCAGGCGCTGCTGCTCGTCGGCCTGCGGGATCGCCACCTTGTCGAGATCGATCCAGTCGGGCTGCGGGTCGCCGGCGGCGTTCCCGAAGAAGAGATCGTCCGAGCGCCGCGGCGCGACGCCGTCGCGCTCCTGCCCGGCCCAGGCGGGGTTGCCCTGTCGCGTCTGCACCACGGAGCGAGCGAGGTCGTAGGCGAAGGCCGCGGCGGAGCCGCCGCTCGCGCCGACCAGGCGGAGTGTCACCGCGGGGTGCGGGGTCGCGGTGGCGGCGTCGCTGTAGAGAGTCGCGAGAGCCGTCGCTCCCGCGAGCGTCCAGCGATCGGCGCTCCCGTGGAACTGGATCGTCTCGCCGACGAGCCCGGCGCCCGGAGCCTGCGCCGTGTCGATCTGGAGGTAGGCGTCGGAGAGCGTTCCCGACGGGCCCGCGAGCCCGAGCAGGCCGGCCAGGTCCGGGTCCGGCCGCATCGCGACGAGCTGCCCGCCCGCAAGGGCCCAGTCGGCGAGCATCGCCGCCTGCGCCGGGGCGAGCGCGACCTCGCCGAGCACGACGACTTCGTGCGCGGCGAGCACGCTCGGGTCGACCAGCGCGAGGTCCGTCACCGTGAAGGCGTTCAGGCCCTCGGTGCGCAGGATCTCGGCCAGATAGCGGCCGACGGGGTTCGCCGCGCTCGCGACGACGAGGATCGGCCCGCCGGGCCCCTCATCGGGGGGAGGCGGAGGCGGATCCTCGGTCGCGAAGGACCAGACGAGGTCCGCGGGGAGCGGGTTCCCGGCGAGATCGGCGATGCCGCCGGCGCCGCCGGTCAGGGTGGCGGTGTAGGAGGCCGAGTGCGCGAGCGCCGATCCCGGCGTGAGGGTGGCCGTGCGCGTGGCCGGCGCGTAGTCGACCGAAGCGGCGACGAGCGACCCGCCGGCGTCGCGGAGCTCGAAGCTCCCGGCGACGGTCGCCGGATCGATCGGCTCGTCGAAGACGGCGGCGACGCTCGTCCCGACCGCGGCGTTGGTGACGCCGTCGGGCGGCGAGAGCGACGCGACGCCCGGCGCGTCGGTGTCGGCCGCAGCGGTCTCGTCGAAGACCACGTCCACCCAGTAGTTGCTCGCGTGGTAGGTCTGCGCCGGGAAGCCCGCTGCGCCGTAGCGATAGACGCCGTTCGGGCCGTCCTCGCCGTCGGCGAGGAAGCGGAGCGGCGGAGCGACCAGGGCCGCGGTGAAGAAGTTCTCGCTGAAGGCGTAATAGCCCGGCGAGTGGTAGGACGCGACGTAGGTCGTGTCCGCGCTGATCGCCACCGGCGGGACGACCGCGACCTCCTGCCAGCCCGAGGCGCCGAGGTTCGTGAAGGGCGCCGTCGCGAGGAGCGTCCCGTCGCTCGCCCAGAGGTGGCCCACGTGCGGCCCCGAGCTCGACGGGCTCTTGTAGAAACGCAGGCCCGTCACGAAGCCCGGGAGATCCGAGCGGAGCTTGACGCCGAGCTCGAGCGGCTGGCCGTCGTTCTCGTTCACGTTGCCGTTCGGGACGGTGGCGTCGCTCCAGATCGAGCACGGACAGGGCGCGGCCTCGGCCGTCACCGCGATCCCGGCGGAGGGCGTCTCGAGGTTCCCGCTGTCGTCGACGGCGCGGCTACGGATCGCGACGGTCCCGGGCGACGGCGTGAAGGCGTGGCTCCAGCTCGCTCGGCCGCTCGCGGGTACCCAGCTGGCGCCGCCGTCGACGGAGACCTCGACGCCTCCGACGAGGCCGCCTCCGGCGTCGGTCGCCGTGCCCGAGACGGTGACGAGCCCCTGCACGGTCGCACCGTCCGCCGGGGCGGTGATGGTCGAGCTCGGGGCGAGCGTGTCCGTCGAGGCCGCCGCCGCGACGAGCCCCGGCTGGAGCGTGGTCGGCTGCGCTCCCATGTCCGCGAGCAGGTTCAGCGTGGCCTGCTGCATGCGGACGTCGGGCGCCGGCCCGGGCCCGCGCTCGTGCTCGCCGTCGAGGCCCCAGCTCCACTGGATCGTCCCGGCGCCGAAGACGAGCGCTCCGCTCGCCCGGCGATGGAGCACGAGATGGTGAGTGGCGGTGCCGGACCCGTAGGTCGAGCCGTGATCCTGGATGCGCTGCGGAACGGCGACGGTGGTGCTCGAGAGCCGCACGATCCCGGGCGGGCGGGCGGCGTCGACGAGATCCTCGTCCCACTCGTAGCCGAGGACGCCGTCCGGAAGCGTCGCGGTCCCGTCCGGCGGCAGGCTCGCGACGTCCGTGTTGCGCCAGAAGCGGAGCTTCCCGTCCTCGGCGCCGACGCTCAGCGGGTAGGTGCAGCAGTTCACGGTGAAGATCTGCCCGACGAGCGCGTTCTCGGGCCGAGGGCCTTCGGGGTTGATCGGACGCGGGTCGCGCCAGGTCCCGGTCCAGATGGCGGGCTCGGGGTCGATCTTCGCGCCCGCGTGCGTCTCCTTGTAGGAGACGAGCGTCCGGTGCGGCGTCGCCGAGGCGTCGAGGCCCGGCTCCCAGCGCGTCTTCCAGAAGACCTCGTTCCCGGAGAGGAAGGCGAGGTGCACGCCCGCGTCGCGCGCGGCCTCGACGTTCGCGCGCTGCGCGCCCGACCAGTACTCGTCGTGACCGACGGAGAGGAAGACCCGGTGCTCGTGCAGCTCGGCTCCGCGGCGGTCGCTGTCGACGCCGGTCGAGTAGCTCAAGTCGTAGCCATTGCGCTCGAGCCAGCGCACGAGGGGATACTCGGCGTTCCAGACCGAGTCCTCTGGATTCGCTCCGCGCACCGTGAGCGGGCGGTTGTAGCTCACCTTGTAGGCGCGCCCGGGGCCCGGCCCGCCGACGTAGAGGCTGTTGCCGCCGTAGGCGTTGTAGGCCTGCGCGGTCGTGTCCGAGGTCTGGAAGAGGAGGTCGGAGCCGCCGGCATCGTCGCGCACGACGAAGACGACGTGCGAGGCGCGCCCGTCCTCGGGGTCCTCGCGCACGAGCTTCGCGAAGTAGATGCCCGAGACGGCGCCGGCGGGGACGGTCCACGAGGCCGACACCGCCCAGTTTCCGCAGTCGACGAGCCCGCTGGCCGCCTCGACGAGGCAGGCCGGCTGCGACTGCGGCAGCGCGGCCGAGGGCCCGACGGTCGCGACCTTGCGCGCTCCGAGGCCGCCGTACCAGCCCATGCGGTAGACGTCGATGCGGTAGTCCACCGCGTCGGTATCGATCTTCCACGCGACGGTCTCGCCCGGCGCGTAGCTCGCGTCGGTCGCGAAGCCGAGGAGGCTCGGGTCACCGGCTCCCGGGACGTCCCACTCGGAGGCGGGGCTGCCCGGGAGCTGGTTCTCGACGGCGATCGAGGTCTGGGCGCCCGCCGGGGGCGCGCTCGCGAGCGCCGCGAGCACGGCCAGGGCGATCGCGGGAAGACGGGGGAGGCGGGCGGGGAGCATCCGGGGGTTCCGCGGCGAGTGGGTGCCGACTACTCTACTTCGGGCGCGTCGCCGCGGGCAGCCGGTCGGACGTTCCTGCAGCCATCACGGATGGGATGAGCTGTACCCACCGGGGGGAGCCCAGGGGAAGAGGCGTTCCACGTCGCGCACCTCGATTTCCCTTTTGAGGATCCCGAGTTTCCCTCGGAGTCGCGGTCGATCTTCGCAAGTCCTCGTGCGAGAAGCTCATTCGATTCCGGCACGCCCTTTGCTTAGAAGGCGGCCGGACCCTTGGGAAGGGGTGTATCCGTGCGCTCACGGTTCGTGGCTTTCTTGTGCTCGGCTCTCGCCGGCTCGGCTCTCGCGATCCTCCCGCTTCCGGCATCGGCGCTGCTGATCGGCCCCACGCCCTACACGGGCTTCGCCGGGAGCCCGTTCGACGGGACGACCTTCGCGAGCTTCTCGCTCGAGGACTTCGAGGACGGCGCGCTGAATACGCCCGACGTCTCGGCCTCGGCCGGAATCGTGCTCACGTTCGGAACCCTGCGCGACTCCGTCGAGAGCACGCCCAACGGCTACTCGTACTATACGAACGGGGTAACGACGCTCAGCTTCACCTTCTCGGGGACCCTACCGACCCACGCCGGCATCGTATGGACCGATGTGGGGTGCCTGATCGGAGAGGCCTGTCCTCCCATCGGGCTCGGCATGGGGGACGTCTACTTCGAGGCGTTCGACGAGAACGTCGTCTCGCTGGGCGTGATCGGCCCGTCGTTTCTCGGCGACGGCGCCGCGAACGGTGGAACCGCCGAAGACCGTTTCTTCGGGGCGACCAACGCGACGGGCATCTCGAAAATCGTGATCTGGATGCCGGACAGCAACGACTGGGAGGTCGACCACCTCCAGTACGGCGTCGTGCCCGAGCCCGGCACCGCCGCGCTGCTCGGGCTCGGGCTCGCCGCGCTAGCCGTCCGCCGCCGTTCGCGCGCCTGAGCCACCAGGTCGGCGGCGGGCTTCCGTCAGCCTCCGAGCGCTGCCTTCACCTCGTTCAGGACCTTGATGTTCTGGTTCAGGCCGTCGACGTTCTTCTGCATGTCGGTGATCGTCGTCCCGAGCTTGGCCGCCGAGCCGAGCGGACCTCCGGCGCTGGAGGCCTTCTTCATCAGATCGCCGACCTGCGCCTCGGCGGGCGCGGGCTGCGAGATCACCCCGCAGAGATAGCCGGCCGCGAACACGGCGCCGATCCCGCTGGCCCGAAGCAGTCCTCGAATCCTCACGTCTCGCTCCTCCTCGTGTGGGGGTCGCGCTCGCGACCCGGGCGCATTCTACACCGGGGTGCACGGGCGCGGGAGAGCGGAACTAGACCAGCGCGAGCCCCAGGCGGAGCTCGCGACCGTCGATCGAGACCAGGGTCTCGTGGGCGCCCGGCGGCGGGGCTTCGCCGACGCGGACCTCGACGGCGAGGGTCTCGCGGGCGAGCGCCTCGGCGCGCGGCCGCACGGCCGCGAGCAGCTCCGGGTGGCCGGCCAGTGCGAGCCGGATGCGGCCCGTGTACTCGAGGTCGAGCTCCTTGCGGAAGGCCTGCACGCGGTTCAGCACCTCGCGGAAGAGCCCCTCCTCGACGAGCGCCGGGTCGAGCGCCGTGCGCAGCACCACGACCCCCACCCGCCCGCTCGCCGCCGAGAAGCCGGGCTTCGCCTCGAGCGCGACCTCGATCTCGTCCGGGCCGAGGCGGAGCCGCTCGCCGTCGACCACGACGAGCACGCCGCCCTCGGCGTCGCGCGTGCGCAAGAGCGCCGCTCCGTCGGCCGAGGCCAGCGCCGCCTTGAGCGCGGGCATGCGCTTGCCGACGCGCGGCCCGAGCGCGCGGAAGTTCGGCTTGACCCGGTACTCGACGTAGCCGGCGGCGTCCGCGACGAAGTGGAGCTCGTGGACGTTCAGCTCCTCGCGGATCAGCGCCTCGTGCTCGCGCACCTCCGCCGCGAGCGACGCGTCGGCGAGCACGAGCTCGGCGGCGGCGAGGGGCTGGCGCACGCGCAGCTTCGCGGCCGTCCGCACCTGGAGGCCGAGCGAGACGAGCTCGCGCACGGCGCCCATGACGCGCGAGAGCCGCTCGTCCTCGGCCTGCGCGTCCGGCTCCGGGTAGTCCGCGAGGTGCACGGACTCCGGCGCCGCGTCGCCGAGCGGGCGGCGCACCAGGTTCTGCCAGAGCTCCTCGGTCGCGAAGGGGATGAAGGGGGCGAGGAGCCTCGCCAGCGTGGTCAGGCACTCGTAGAGGGTCCAGTGGGCGTCGAGCTTGCCCTGACCGAGCCCCGGGGCCCAGAAGCGGTCGCGGCTGCGGCGCACCCACCAGTTCGAGAGCGCGTCGACGAGGTTCGTGAGCGTGCGCGTCGCCTCGTAGAGACGGTAGGCGTCCATGTGCCGGGTCACCGCGCGGGTCGCGAGCGCGAGCTCCGAGAGGATCCAGCGGTCGAGCAGCGCGCGCTCCGCGACCGGCCGGCGGCCGGCGACGCACGCCGCGTCGCCCGGCGAGAAGCCGTCGATGCCGGCGTAGATCGCGAAGAAGGCGTGCACGTTGCGGAGGGTCAGCGGGAGCTCGCGCTGCGTCGCGCGCACGGCTCCGAGCGAGAGCCGTGTCGGGTTCCAGGGCGGGTTCGAGGCGAAGAAGAACCAGCGGAAGGCGTCCGCGCCGGGCGCCGCCGAGCTCGGGTCCTCGACCGCGACGCGCGCCGCCGCGGGGAGCTCCGGCACCTCGCGCGGCAAGACCGCCGTCCCCGCCGCGAGCGGCTCGACGCCGAGCTCGCGCGCGTCCTCGGCCGCGAGCTCGATCACGCGGCGGGGGAGCCGCCCCGGGACGAGCGCGAGCTCCTTCGCGCCCTCGGGCCGGTCCGGGCGCCCGACGCGGACCTTCGCGCGCTCGCCGTGCAGGTCGAGCCCCTCGTAGTCCTCGCGCGCGATCCGGGCCTCCCCGGCACGTACCGGCTCCGCCGACGCCACCGCCGCGAACTCGAGCCGCACGGCGTCGAGGATCACCTCGGGCGGGGTGTAGTTGCCCTTGCTCTTCGACTCCTTCTTCCCCGCGCGGTCGCAGACGTGGCCGAGCACGACGCAGCTCTTGTACGGGTGCGGAAACGGGTGCTCGGGGAAGAGCAGCGTCGAGATCCAGAGCATCGCGTGGAACCAGCCGCGCGTCTGGTCGATCGCCTCGGAGATGAAGTCCGCCGGGAAGGAGCGCTCGAACTCCGCGTGCCCGCGGTGCGGCCAGCCCCACTGCGCGAAGGGCATCGAGCCCGCGTCGAACCAGACGTCGATCACCTCGGGCACGCGCCGGTAGACGCCGGGCTCGCCGGGCCGCGTCCAGGTCACCTCGTCGATCCAGGGCTTGTGGACGCGCAGGTGCGGCGAGAGCGCCGGGTCGCGCGCGCGCGCCGCGTCGAAGGCGTCGAAGGCCCGGGGGTTGCGCGTCAGGATCTCGGCCGTCGAGGCGGGCATGTCGATGGTACCGGTCGCGTCGTTGATCCAGACGTTGAGCGGCGTCCCCCAGAAGCGCTCGCGCGAGAGCGCCCAGTCCACGTTGTTGCGCAGGAAGTCGCCGAAGCGCCCGTCGCGGACGTTCTCGGGGTGCCAGTCGATGCGCGCGTTGTTCGCGAGCGCCGCCTCTTTGTGCTCGCTGGTGCGGATGTACCAGGCCGGCCGCGCGTACTGGATCAGCGGATCCTCGTCGGAGCGCACGCAGAAGGGGTACTCGTGGCGGATCTGCTCGGCGTGGAAGAGGAGCCCCCGGCGCTCGAGCTCGCGCACGAGGTCGCGGTCGCAGTCCTTGACCCAGCGCCCGGCGTAGGCCTCGGGCGCGACCTCCGGGTCGAAGGCTCCGTCCTCGCGCACGGCGCAGAGCAGCGGCAGCGACGCGTCGCGCTCCTGCTCGCGGCGCAGCACGTCGAAGTCGACCTCGCCGAAGGCGGGCGCCACGTGGACGACGCCGGTCCCGGCGTCGAGCTCGACGAAGTCCGCGGCGACGACGCGCCAGAGCTCCTGCCCGCGGTGCCTCGGCTCGAACCAGTCGAAGGGGGGCGCGTAACGGCGCCCGACCAGCGCCTCGCCGCGCAGCGTGGCCTCGACCGGGAGCTCGCGCCGGGCTTTCTTGGCGAGATCCTCCACGAGCGCGCTCGCCACGATCAACCGGCGGTCGCCGTCGCGCACCACCGCGTACTCGACGTCGGGGCGCACCGCGGCGAAGGAGTTCGAGGCCAGCGTCCAGGGCGTCGTCGTCCAGACGAGGAGCGCCGTCCCGGGCTCGTCGCGAAGCTCGAGGCGCACCCAGATCGAGGGGTCGTCGACCGTGCGGTAGCCCTCGCCCACCTCGGCGGCCGAGAGCACCGTCCCGCCCTGCGCCCACCACCAGACGACCTTGTAGCCCCGGTAGAGGAGCCCCCGCTCGTGGAGCTTCGCCAGCGCCCACCAGACGCTCTCGACGTAGCTCTCGTGGTAGGTCACGTAGGCCTGGTCGAGGTCGATCCAGAAGCCGAGCTTCTCCGTGAAGCTCCGCCATTCCTCGGTGTAGCGGAAGACGCTCTCCAGGCAGCGGCGCACGAAGGGCTCGACGCCGTAGTCGAGGATCGCCGCGCGGCCGCGGATGCGGAGCTCCTTCTCCACCTCGATCTCGACCGGGAGCCCGTGCGTGTCCCAGCCGGCCTTGCGCGGGACGTCGAAGCCGCGCATCGCGCGGTAGCGCGGGAAGACGTCCTTGATGACGCGAGTCAGCGCGTGGCCGTTGTGCGGGAGCCCGTTCGCGGTCGGCGGACCCTCGTAGAAGACGAAGCGCGGCCCGCCGCGGCGCTTCTCGACGCTGCGCGCGAAGACCTGGCGCTCGCGCCAGAAGGCGCGGATCCGCGCCTCGAGCGCCGGGAAGTCGGCGACCGGGGGGATCTTCTCGAAGACGGCAGCGGCGGGCGGCGGCACGGGCCGCATAGGCTACGGCCCCGCGGGGCCGCGGGCAACGCAGACGAAGGCCGTGACTCCGAGTCAGCTTCGCGGGGCTCGGCCTTCCGTAGCGCTACGGACGTCGGAGGATCGCGCCGATATCCTGCGGAGAGAGGATCCGCGTGAGCGACTACTACGGCGCGGCGATGCGCCTGTACCTCGAGAAGCTCGTCGACTGGGAGCAGCTCCTGGCGCTGCGCCAGGCGGGGCCGGTGGACGTGGCGGCGGAGGTCGGTGCCTGGCGCACGCTGCTCGAGACCACGGCCGCCCTCGCGTCGAGCTTCGAGAAGACCGCGCGGGCCCGCTGGTCCGCGGAGGCCGAGCTCACGCCGGACGGCGGCGCGCAGCCGCCGGCGCACATCCGCGCCGCCTACGCGAAGCTGCGAGACGCCGGGCTCGTCTGTCTCGGGGTCGACCCCGAGTACGGGGGCTTCGGGCTGCCCGCGCTCTTGAACGGCATGGTGCTCGAGATGATCGCGCGAGCCGACCCGAGCCTCATGATGGTCCTGGGCCTCCAGTCGGGCGCCGCCAACGACATCGAGAAGTACGGGAGCGAGGAGGTCAAGCGCGCCTGGCTCCCGCGCTTCACCGCGGGCGAGGTCCAGGGCTGCATGGACCTGACAGAGCCCCAGGCCGGGAGCGACCTCGGCGGGATCTCGACGCGCGCCACGGGCCTGCGCGACGGCTCCGTCCGCGTCGACGGCCAGAAGATCTTCATCTCGAACGGCGGCGCCGAGGTGCACCTCGTGCTCGCGCGCGACGCCGACACCTTCGACCAGTCGCGCGCGACGACGCGCGGCCTCTCGCTGGCCCTCGTCCCGCGCCACCGCGCCGACGGCTCGGCCAACGGCGTGCGCGTGGCGCGCCTCGAGCGAAAGCTCGGGATCCACGGCTCGCCGACCTGCGAGGTGATCTTCGAGGGCGCGATCGGATCCCGCCTGGGCCAGAAGGGCCGCGGCTTCCAGGCGATGCTCGACCTGATGAACGCCGCGCGCCTCGGCGTGGCCTCGCAGGCGCTCGGGCTCTCCGAGGCCGCGCTCCACGACGCCGTCGCCTACGCCTACCAGCGCAAGCAGTTCGGCCAGCCGATCGCCGCGCAGCCGCTCGTGGCGTCGATGCTCGCCAAGATGGTCGTGAACACCGAGGCGGCGCGCGCGCTCCTCTACCGCACCTACGGCCTGCTCGACCGCAACCTCGCGCGCGAGCGCGCGCTCGAGCGCGACGACCTCTCGGCCGTGGAGCGGGCGGGGCTCCAGCAGGACCTCGAGCGCGACGCGGTGCGAGTGCGGCTCCTGACCCCCCTCTGCAAGTACTTCGCGACGGAGGTCTGCACCGACGTGACGCGCGACGCGCTCCAGGTCTTCGGCGGCATCGGCTTCACGATGGACTCCGACGTCGGCAAGTACCACGCCGACAGCCTGATCATGACGATCTACGAGGGCACGAGCGAGATCCAGGCCTCGTTCGCGCTGAAGGAGATCGGCAAGGGCGCCCTGCACGTGGTCTTCGACGTCGTGCGCGGGGAGCTCGCCGAGATGAAGAACGACCCGGTCCGCGCCGGGCTCGCGAAGCGCGTCGTCGAGATGACCCACCGCGTCGACCAGGCCGCGGCCGCCCTCTTCGCGGACCTCGGCTACGCGCTGCTCCGCGCCAAGCTCCTGGCCGAGATGGTGATCGACTGCGCCGCCGCGACGGAGCTCCTCCACCAGGCCGGCGCCGACCCGGCCCGGCTCGCGCTCGCCGAGGCCTTCGTGACCCGCCACGCCCTCGAGTGCGAGCACAAGGGCCGCCGCATCCAGGAGAACGCCGGCGGCCGCGTCGAGCTCGACGCGCGCGTGCTGGCCGCGGTGCGCCCCGGCGGCTGAGCCGCGCGGCGCGGCGGTTGAAGGTCGGCGGGTTGAAATTCCATTACGATCCGCCCCATGCCGATGCGGTCCGGGTCGAGCGGTGGTGTCTCGCTCGCGCACACGGCGGCGCGGGCGCACGAGCTGGCGAGCCGGCCCTATGAGGGTGGCCGCGGCGCGCCGCCCCGGGCGCCGGCGCGGGTGCGCGTGGTGGGAGATCCGCAGGCGTCGCTGGAGCGCTTCCTCGAGGTCCTGGCCGCGCACGATCTGCTCGGGACCGACGGATACCTCGCCGACGACGTCCAGCTGGTGTCGATCGGCGATCATTTCGACTACCGCGTCCACGACGCTTCCGACCCACGAAGGGACGGCGCCGCGATCCTGCGCTGGCTGGCCGAGCATCACCCGTCGCAGGCGCCGATCCTGCTGGGCAACCACGACGCCGCCCGGGTCATGGAGCTGATCGGGATGTCCGACGAGCGCTTCGGGCGCGCGCAGGCGGCCGCCCGGCGGCTGGCGCCGCTCGAGCGATCGGCGCCCGACGAGTACGCGCGCCAGCTCCGGGACGAGTTCGCGCCGGCGTTCCCCGACGTCCCGACGCCCGGTCTGGTCGCCCGCGACTACGCGAGCTACGGCGAGAACCAGCGCGACCTCGTGATCTCGCTCCTGCTCGCCGGGCGCTTCCGCCTCGCCGCGACCGGCCGCTTGCCCGACGATCGCACCGCCTTGCTGACGCATGCCGGTGTCAGCTCGCGCGAGGTCGACCTGCTCGGCGCCGGGAGCGCGCCGCTCGAGCTGGCCGACGCGCTCAACCGCCGACTCGCCGCCGCGGTGAACGCGCGGCGCTCGAGCTGGCGCTCCGGGCAGCTCCTGCCCCTCGAGCTCGAACCGCTGCACCACGCGGGCGCGCAGCCGCACGAGGGCGGGGGCCTGCTCTACCACCGGCCGAGCAACCCCGATCGCGAGCCCACCGCCGCCGATCGCGTCGACCCGAGGTGGGAGACCGGTCCGCGACGTCGCCGCTTCCACCCGAGAGAGCTCCCGGCCGGCCTCGTGCAGATCGCAGGGCACACCCCCCACCGCAAGTGCCTGAGCGAGCTCGGGCGCTGGGTCGCGCCCGACGCCGCGGCGATGCCGCACGGGAGCCTGCGCACGCTCCTCGTCGAGGGAGATCGCGTGACCTACCGCGCCGGCGTGCACGACGCGGCCCGCACCAGCGCGGTGATGCTGATGATCGACGCCGAGATGAACGAGGGGGGCGAGTCCGGCGAAGAGGTGGCGCTGCTCGCTCTGCTCGCGCCGGTGTCCTGACCGAGCCTTCCCTACGCGAGGCCTCGGGACGTGATCGCGAGGTCAGCGCCCCCTTTCGTCACGGATCGCCTCGAGCTCGGCGAGCACCTCGAGGTCCTTCGGACGCCCGGCGGCCCGCTTCACCTCGATCAGCTTGTCGAGGTCGAGGCACAGACAGCGAATGCCGAAGAGCTCGAGCTCGATCGTATGCGGGCGCAGCTCGGCGTAGCCGCCACCGCCGACGATCTCGCCGAGCAGATCGATGTCGCCGAGCTTCGAGGTCAACGTGAAGTTGAGTCCGTGGCGGATCGTCGCCTCGTCCAGACGAAATGGGAGCCCCTCGGGCGCGCCCCGCAGATAGGGAGCGTGGGGAGCGAGGGCGAGCGCCAGGCGGGCGATGTTCTCCCGGCTCCGCTCGTAGACGACGTCGAGATCCTGGGTGAGGCGGCTCGATCCGTGGGCCGTCGCCGCGGCGCCACCGACGATGATGAAGGCGACTTCGCCCTCGGCCAGCGCTCGAAGGAGCGCCGGAAAGTCGGTCACGCCTTGGTCGCCTCGCGACCCGCGCGCTCGAGTTCGCGGGCGAAGCGCTGGAGCTCCATGAGCTGCTCGAAGCGCTCTTGGGGCGTGAGCCGGAGGTTCTTGCGGATCAGCGAGAGGTCGAGGTGCCGGCGGTACTCGGCGATGACCGCGTCCGCAGGGGCCGCTGCCCGTTCTCGCTCCGGTCGCGTCACGAAAAGTCTCGCTCCTCTCGCGTGAGCGGTGGATTCAACAGGAGCCTGGGTCTGGCCGCATCCACGAAAAACCTAGCCACGGCGCGCGCTTCGAGCAAACAGCGGTCAGAGGGTGGAATCGAGCCGCGGCACCTGGTCTCCGCAGCGCGATCCTCGCCCGCGGTCGTGCGGCGCGCAGACCGATCTCAGCGCTGGGCGGAGTCGGCGGCGTCGAAGACCGCTGCGGCGCTCAATGCCAGATCACCTGCACGAGGCCGCTCGCTGCGATCGCGTCATCGGCGCTCAGCAAGGGGCAGCGAAGGCTGCGGGCCGCGGCGATGATCAGGCGGTCGAACGGGTCCCGGACCGCCGGGAGCAGGGCGAACTCCCGCACCTGGGTCAGGTCGAGCGGCAGCGCCCGGATCTCGGTGTTCCTCTCGAGGGTGGATTCGAGCTCGGGAACGCCGATCTCGGCTGGCGCGCCCGGGCGGCGAGGCTCCGGGACAAGCTACGACGTACGCGCCGGAACTCCCGGAGCTCGTCCGGGGCCCCCAGATGCCGCAGCCAACCGAGCGTGGGCAGGGGTTTCTCGCGGGGGCCCGACCGCGCGGAGAGCTCCTTGCGGACGAGATGGACCACCTGCGAGGAGACGCTTCGGCCCTCGGCCCGTGCGGCCTTGCGCAGCTCCTCGAGCAGCTCCGGATCGATCCGGAGCGACATCACGCGCGTCGCCGCCATGTAGGCTTGTGTATTACAACGGTCCGGCGACATCAAGAGCGGCGCGCGAGATGCCGCAGCGACGGCTCAGCGGGTGGAATCGAAGCGCGGCTCCTGGTCTCCGCGGCGCTCGCGCAGCTCGAATCGCGACGCATCGCACCCCAGCCCAACTTCCGCCCTGCTCCTCACCCCCCGGGATGGGCGGGCTACTTCCGCGCTCGCTCCGCCATCACCGCCGTCACGCTCGGGATGTCGCGCCAGCGCGTGCGGATCAGCTCGGCGCGGCGCAGGACCTTGCGCTGGAGCGGCTCTTCCGGCGCCGGTCCGTCGCCGGCGTCCCCTGCCGCGCCCTCCGCCTGCGGCGGCGCCGGCAGGATCTCCCGCTCCTCGAGCCGCCGGAACAGCTTGCGGACGGCGCGCTCGCGATCCCGGAAGAACTCCGAGCCGCGCACGCGGATGAAGTGCCAGCCGAGGCATCGCAGCGTGGACAGGTGCTCCATCTCCTCTTCGATCGACTCCATCGTCTCGATGCGGTCGCCGTCGCACTGGATCCCCATGCGGCCGAGCGCGCCCTCGACGACCAGGTCGATCTGCGTCTCGCCCACCTCGTGGTGCTGGATCACGCGGTAGCCGGCCTGGGAGAGCTCGAGGAAGACCTCCTTCTCGAGCTCGGAGCGGAACCTCTGGCGCTCGAGGTTTCGCCGGGGCCGGAGGATCGAGGGGTCCTCGGCGTGCGCGATCAGCCGCAGGCGCAGATCGCCGGGCTTGAGGTCGCCGCCGGGCTCGAGCGAGTGCACGACCCAGAGCTGGTCGCGCGCGCGGCTCGCGGCCACGTTGAAGACCTTGCGCGCGTCGTCGCGCTGGCGCAGATGGAGGGGGGAGTCGCCGGGGGAGTCCACCATCGAGACGAAGATCACGTCGCGCTCGTCGCCCTGGAACTGCGACGCGTTGCCGCACAGGATCTTCCGCCGCTGGTACTCGGCGACGCTCAGGCGCTTGCGGAGCACGGAGTCGATGTAGAGGGCCTGGTCGGTCCCCAGCATGGAAATGACTCCGATCGTGCACTCCTCGTACTCCTCGAGCTTGCAGGCCGCGGACACGAGCGACGCGACCTCGAGCGCCTCCTCCTTGTTGACGCCGTTCTTCTCGCTCCCGTTCGCGACGTGGTGCGCCACCAGGTGCGGCCGCACGCGGCTCGCTCCCTCTTCGCGCAGCGGCCGGATCTCGCCGCCGTAGCAGAGCTGGTTGCTGAACTGGATGATGTCCGGCACGCAGCGGAAGTGCTCGAGGAGGCGGATCGTGCCCCCGAACGACTGGCGGGCGAGGTCGTAGACCGAGGTCTTGCCGTCGTAGAGCTGCCGGTTCGGCACGTCGGTCAGGAGCTCGTCGATGAGGGACTGGATGCGGTCCGCCGACTGGCCGACCGCGTAGGGACTCACCTGCTCGTGGTCGCCCACCACCACGACCTCCTTCGCGATCGCGAAGGCCACGAGGCCGAGCACGTCGCTCTGGCTCGCCTCGTCGATGATCACCACGTCGAAGCGCGTCGTCGCGAGGTCGAAGCACTCGACCACGCGCGAGAGGGGCATGATCCAGACGGGCACCGCGCTGCGGCACTCGACGAGCGTTCGCTTCGCCTCCTGCTTGAGACGCGCCACGTACTTGCCGCCGCCCTTGCCGATCTTCTTGTGCAGCCCGAGCCAGCCGGTGAGGGCCTGCTGCTGCCCGAGACCGGTGCGCCGGAGCTGTGCGAGCCACGACTTCTTCTCGACGTACTTCGCCGTGACCTCGAAGAGCGCCTCGCGGGTGGTGTCGAGCCTCTCCTGCAGGCGGTCGAGGTCGGCCGTCGCGCTCGCCCGCAGGCGCTGCTCGCAGTGGCGGTGCCGCCAGGCGGCGGCGAGGTCGCCCGGGATGCGGCCCTGGTCGTGGGGCGCGCGGCGCTCGCGCAGGGCCCGCGCCCACGTCTCGGCCACCGGCTCGAGGCGGGTGAGCAGCGCCTGCCGTCGCTCGAAGCGCTCGCGCGACTCGAGCAGCTCCTCCAGCTCGCGCCAGGCCTCGGCGTAGCCGTCGTAGTCGCCCTTCTTGATGGCGGTGCGGAAGAGCTTGATCAGCGGGTAGACCGGGTCCTTGCGCGAGAAGGCCTCCAGGCGCTCGAGCCAGCCCTCGCGCTCGGCGCGGAGCTGCCGCAGGCGCAGGTACCGCTTGCGCGACTCGAGGAGGGGCTCGAGGCGCTCCTGCACGGTCTCGCGGATGCCCTCGAGCTCCGAGCGCGCGGCCCCCGTCGGACGCACCTGCCTCGAGAGCCGCTGCCAGTCGAGACCCAGCTCCGCCATCTCCGCGGTGCAGCGGGCCCAGACCCGCTCCGGCCACTCGAGCGCGCGGCGGATCTCGTCCACGTAGGTCTGCGCACCGGCCTCGGGCCGCGCCCCGAGCGCGCCGAAACGCGGGGCACCGAGCGGCACCATCTCGCCGTCCCAGTGCCTCTCGAGCTGCTCGCGAAGCCGGCGCGCCTCGAGGTGGTCGAACAGGACCCGGAACTCCTCGCGCGTGCGCGGCGCGCGCCCGTCGACCACGCACGAGCGGATGAACTCGCTCCACTCGGGCCTCGCAAGGAGCTTCCACTTGCGCAGCGCCTTGCCCGACTCGAGGTGGCGGAGGATCTCGCCGCAGACGTGGAGCAGATCGGCGAGCGGCTTCGCGGAGCGCAGCTCGGCGCCGCGCGAGCGCGCCGCCGCCTCCTTGTCGGGGATCTCGCCCTGCGCCTGCTCGACGAGCCGCACGAGCTCGAGCCACGGCGCGACGAGCTTCCCGCCGGCGCGGGCCGCCTCGATGCACGCGAGCACCCACCCCTTCTGTCCCTGCAGCAGCTCGACCGCGCCCTTCGCGCGCTGGTGGAGCTCCGCGAGCGAATCGGGGTCCTGCTCGTCGTGCACCCAGGTCTCCTGCCCCTCGTGGGCGCGCTGCTTCTCGAGGCCGCCGAGCTCGTCGTAGAGCGAGGCGAAGAGCTTGGGGCTCGGGAAGCTCGCCAGGTCCGGGAGCGTCGAGGCGAGGACCGCCTCCCGTTCGGAGCTGAGCGAGGCGGTGAGCTCGTAGAGCTCCCGGGCCTCCTCGCACGAGAGCGGGAGACCGGCGTCCTCCGCGAGCGGTCCGGGCAGCCAGTCGTGCTCGCCGCGAGACCCGCCCAGGCGGCGCGCCGCCTCGGAGAGCGAGATCGCCTCGCCCTGCACCTCGATCTCGCGGTACTCGCCCTTCACGGCGTCGAGCAGCTCCTGGCGCAGCTCGCCATGCTGCCGAGCGAGCGTGGCGCGGCGCTCTTCGAGCCGATCGATCTCCTTCGCGAGCTTCTTCTCGCTCGTCGAGGCGAGATAGTTCACGATGCCGTTGATCGACTCCTCGAGCTGCTTGGTGCTGGCCTCGTCGCTCTGCAGCACGCTCACGCAGAGCGGCTGGAGCGGCTCGGCGAGCTGATCGCGCACCACGCGCAGCGCCTTCGAGGCGTGGCTCGTAACGAGGATGCTCTTGTTCTGCGCCAGCAGGTGCCCGATCAGGTTCGCGATCGTGTGGCTCTTGCCGGTGCCGGGCGGCCCTTGCACGAGGACGGCGCCCGTCTCCTCGAGCCGCCGGATCACCGCCTCCTGCTCCTTGTTGGCGGGCTTGGTGAGCAGGAGGTCGATCGGCCTCTCGGCCTCGCGCGCGGCGGCGGCGCGGCCGGTCTCGGTCCCCACGATGCGCAGCAGCGACTCCGGAAGCTCGAGGAGGTTCGGGAGCGCCTCGAGGTAGCGCTCGATGTTCTCGGCGAGCCCGAGGTTGCGGTTGCCGAGGAAGAGGTGGGGCTGGCGGTAGAGGGTGGGGCCGCTTGCGCCCTCACTCTCGCGCGCGCTCTCGAAGAAGTGCCCGCTCGTCCAGAAGCGCTGCACGAGGTCGCGCAGGAAGTCGCTGGTCGACGCGCCGCCGAGCGGATGGAAGTGCTCGCGCTCGACGGCCTCGCTCACCTGCTGGATGCCCTTGCCGTCGAGGCCCACGTGTCGCAGCAGCGGCGTGTAGATCTCCGGATTGTCCTCGGAGTCGACGAGGGTGAACTCCGGGACGGCCGGGTCGAAGCGCAGCTCGACGCGCTGGAGCAGCACGGGGTGGCGGACGGGCCCGCTCGGGTGATCGAGGACGAGGATCCCGTCGCCGAGGAAGAGCTGGTACTTCTCGGACTCGCGTTCGATGCTGGCGCGCAGGTCGAAGAGGTCCGCGAAGACGCCGAGCGTCTCGACCACCTCGCGCTCGCCGTCCTCCCAGGCGCGCTTGCGGCCCAGCCACTCCGCGAAGGCCTCGACCCGCTCCTGCGAGTCGTCGAAGCGCTGCGTGCCCCCGCCCTCGGTCTGGAGCGTCGGCCGCACGATCTCGCGCGGGTCGGCGTCGATCTGGTCGAAGCCCGGGGTGAGCCAGTTCTTGATGACCACCGAGGGCTCCGGGCACTCGGACACGCTCGGCCGCCCGACCTTGAGGATGAACCCTGCGCGCGCCGCCTCGCCGTCCGCATCCGCCTCCCCTTCGCCCTCGCCCTCACCCTCGCCCGGGAGCCGGTAGCCGCGCTTCACGCAGTCGGACTGGAGCGGCGCGTCGAGCGGCAGCATCCAGTCCCGCTCCTCGAGCCGGACGACCGGCGGGGTGCGCACGCGGTGCATCTCCTGCAGGTAGCGGAAGATCTGCCGGATCCGCGCCCTGGCGGTCAGCGTGTCGACGCTCCTGGCCATCGGCCCTTGCCCCCCCCTCGCCGCGTCGCGGCGCAGCCCGGACCGCTCTCTTATCGGTGGAAGGGCTGGAAGATTCAGCGGGATGGAGAAGCCGCGCGTCCGTCTCTGGGACGGGGTGAAACCCCTACGTCTCGGCGGCGGCTGGCGGCGTGAGGGGGGCGCGCTACGAAGAGCTCCCGGCTGGGGACGACCCCCGGTCTCGAGATTCTCCCTCGTTCGTGAAGTCCCGCAGAACGCGGGCGCGGTCGCCGTCGAGGTCGGGGGCGGTCGGCCGCACCTTCGGGTCGTCGAAGGCGGACATCTTGATCGGATTGCCGAAGAGCTTCACGCGCCCCGCCTGCGGATCGTCCACTTCGACGATCATGTTGCGCGCGGCCACCTGCGGATCGTTCACGACGTCTTCGATGCTGTTGATCGGACCGCACGGAAGCCCTGCCGCGCGCAGGATCGCGAGCCACTCGGCGCCCGGGCGCGCCGCGAGGGCAGCGCTCAACTCGCGTTTCAGCACCTCGTGGTTGGCGAGGCGGAGCGCGTTGGTGACGAAGCGCGGGGCCTCGGCGAGATCCGGGCGATCGATCGCCGCGCACAATCGGCGGTAGCCCGCGTCGTCGCCGATCGCGATCACGATGTGGCGATCCCGAGTCGGGAACGCATCGAACGGGGCGGCGGCCGGGTGCCGGGCGCCGATCGGGCCCGGGCGGTCTCCGGCGAAGTAACGCACGATCGCGTTCTCGGTGAGCGCCACCTGACAATCGAGCATGGCGACGTCGACGTGCATGCCCTCGCCACTCTGCGTGCGGTGGTAGAGGGCCGCGTTGACGCCGATGCTGGTGAAGAGGCCGGCCGCGATGTCGCCGATCGAGACGCCGGCGCGCGTCGGCGGGCTACCGGGATGCCCCGTGAGGCTCATCAGGCCGCCCATGGCCTGCGCGATCACGTCGAAGGCGGCGTAGTGCGCGTAGGGGCCCGACTGCCCGAAGCCCGAGGTCGAGGCGTAGATGAGCCGCGGGTAGCGCGCGTGGAGGCTCGTCCAGCCGAGCCCGAGCTTCTCCATCACGCCGGGGCGGTAGTTCTCGGCCAGCACGTCGGCGCCGGCGAGGAGCCGGTGGAACACGGCGAGATCGTCGGCGTCCTTCAGGTCGAGCGCGATGCTCTCCTTGCCGCGGTCGACCGACAGGAAGTACGCCGATTTGCCGCCGACGAAGGGGCCCAACCCGCGCGCCAGGTCGCCGCCGTCCGGATGCTCGACCTTGATGACGCGTGCGCCCAGGTCGGCGAGCAGGAGCGTGCAGTACGGCCCGGCCAGCACGCGCGTGAGATCGATCACCGTGATGCCGGAGAGCGGTCCACGCGGGCGATTGTCGTCACAGGTCGCTTCAGCGTGGCTCACCGTGGCGTCCATTTGATGATGCGCGCGCCTACGCAGGAGCAAACGCAGCCCGTGCGAGGGCCTAGGGTGATCGTCCTCCTGCGCTTCCAGGGTTAGCTTACAGCAGCCGAGCCGTCGTGCCTCCCGTTCCACGGCTTCGAGCAGCAACCGGGCAATCCCGCATCGCGGGTAGTCCTTCGCCATGGGGTAGCCCCGTTTCGACCCCAGGGCCCTGGCGAGGCTACCGTCGGGCGAGCCGGCGGGAGTCGGCCGCTCGCTGCACCCCGGGAGCCATGCCATGACGACGACCAGCGAGAAGCGAGAGCGCTATCGCCGGCTCCACGCGGCCGGATGCTTCGTGCTGCCCAATCCCTGGGACGTCGGGACGGCCCGCTACCTCCAGCACCTCGGCTTCGAGGCGCTGGCGACCACCAGCGCCGGCGCCGCGTTCGGGATGGGGCTGCCCGACGGCGCGGTGGCGCGCGACGCGATGCTGGCGCACATCCGCGCGATCGCCGAGGCGTGCGACGTGCCCGTGAACGCCGACTTCGAGTCGGGCCACGCGCGCGAAGCGGAGGGAGTCGCCGAGAACGTGCGGCGCTGCGTCGAGACCGGCGTCGCGGGGATCTCGATCGAGGATTCGACCGGAGACGAGGCCGATCCGCTCTACGCGCTCGAGACCGCGGTCGCCCGCGTCCGGGCCGCGCGCGCGGCCATCGAGCAGAGCGGCGCCGACGTCGTGCTCACGGGCCGCGCCGAGGGCTTCCTGGTGGGCCGGCGCGACCTCGACGAGGTGATCCGCCGGCTCGTCGCCTACGCGGACGCCGGCGCGGACTGCCTCTACGCGCCCGGGATCGCGACCCGCGCGGAGGTCGAAGCGGTGGTCCGCGCCGTGGCGCCGAATCCCGTGAACGTGCTCGTCAGCACCCCGGCCGGCCTTCCGGTGAAGGAGCTCGCCGGCCTCGGCGTGCGCCGCGTGAGCCTCGGCAGCGCTCTCGCGCGCGCGGCCTGGGGCGGCTTTCTGCGCGCGGCGCGCGGTATCGCGGGGACCGGCCGCTTCGACGCGCTCGCCGAGGCGGCGCCCTTCGCCGAGCTCAACGGCTTCTTCGTCGGGGAGGTCGCTCGGCGCGGGCCGACCTGAGGCGAGCGCTACAGCCAGCGGCGCACCGAGCGCTTGTACTCCAGGTAGGTCTCGCCGAACTTGCGCTCGAGATAGCGCTCTTCGTGGCGGATCGCGGTCGCGTAGATCACCACGAGCACCAGCGGAACCAGCGCGAGGATCCATCCGTTCGCGAGCCCGATGCCGATGCCGATCTGGATCAGGGCCATGCCCACGTACATGGGGTTGCGGGTGAACCGGTAGGCGCCGGTCGAGATGACCTCCGGCGTGCTCTTCCACGGCTTCGGATCCTGGCCGGTGCGCCGGAAGAGCCCGAGGGCGCCGGCGATCCCCGCGACGCCGAGCCCGGCGGCCGCGAGCGCCCCGGCGATCCGAGCGCCGGGTCCGAGCTCCAGGGGCAGCGGCAGCAGGAAGGCGTGACACGCCGCGCCCGCGATCACGGCGAGCAGGTAGACCAGGGGCGGCGGAAACCGCACCGCCGCGCCGTCGGCATCGCGGGTATCCATTCCGGCATTATGCCAGATTCCGCCGTCCGATGAGACAGATCCGCAGGCGGATTTCGCAGCGCTCCTCTGGTTCTAGGCGCCGTCGCGATCGTCCCGGCAGATCACTCCGGGCGAACGAAGCGGTCGTCGAGATCACGCCTCGTAGACTTCCCGTCGATGTCCGACCTTCACCACGAGGACGACATCGGGAGGCTCGATCTTGTAGATCACCCCCCAGTCGCCAACACGCAGGCGGCGGGCGCCTTTCAGGCTGTACCGAAGCGGCTTAGGAAGAGTAAATAAATAAAGGTTGCACTCCGAGTCTGGTGTTCGTATGATCGCGAGTATGAAGACTCGCTCCGAACTTCAGGCGAAGCTAGCCAGCCTGTGGCCGCTTCTGGACGAGCGGACACGCCGGCTCATGGCCGC
>CAZUYC010000018.1:0-2351 GCA_964624475.1 uncultured Spirochaetales bacterium
CAGGGCGACCGCAGCCACGAGCAAGAACCATCGCCTTCCCACTGTACGCGCCATCGCTGTATCCCTCCTTCTCTCCACGTTTCCCGCGCTGATGCATCACCACGGCAACTTCCAGGCGTGTTCCCGCGAACGGGGACGGCGACGCGGCGCCGCCGAGAGGTACGCTACGACGCGCAAGCCAGAGGGGTCAAGATCAAAAACCTGTTTGGAAAGAGACGTCTCGCTTCTCAGCGGATATATAGTGGAATACCCTCGTGTGGTTAACCCATCAGTCGAGAGTGTCACGACAACTCCAACTCCGGCCACTCAATCCACGTAGCCGATGCTGCGGAGCTGTTCGAGCATCGTCTCGTCGATCTCGACCGGCCGCCGGCCCTGCCCCTGCCCCTGCCCCTCGAAGCTCGGCACCGTGGCCAGGGGCACGCCATCGGCCGCCAGCGTCGTACGCAGGAAGTCGGCCACCGTGCCGTCGAGATCGCTGGCCACCGGCAGCCCGAGGGCCGCGAGAACGGTAGGCATCAGGTCGACGCTCTGGAGCGTGGGGCCGCTCGGCCCGATTCCCGCGCGAGTGTCGCGCTGCGCGGGGATGCCTCCACCGCGCAGGACGTAGATCCCGTCGAGGTCGTGAGAGCCCCAGCCCGGAATCTGCGATTCCCACGTGCGAAAACCGTGGTCCGACGCGAGAACGACGAGCGTTTCGGCGGTCGCCTGCTCGAGCACCCTCCCGACGATCGCGTCGGCCACGCGGTAGCTGAGCGGAATTACCTCCGCCAGCTCGGCGCGGGTGTCCGCGCCGAGCGAGCCGGGATACGGGGTGGGAGCGTCGATGGCCGGAAAGCGGCCGGGAGACAGGAAGGACCAGTAGGCGTGCGAGGCGCGGTCGGTCAACGTCACGATGTAGAAGAGCGCGCTCCACCGTGGATACCGCCACAGGGAATCGACGAAGCGGAATCGCGCCCGCTCGATCCCGACGAGCAGGCTCGCGAGCGGCCGCATCGCGCGCGGCTCCCTCATCACGGCGACCCCCACGCCCTCGATGATGTAGGGTCCGAGCCGGCTCTGCAGCGCGCGGCCCACCTCGGGAGGCTCGACCCGCCCGCTCGTCTCGATCGGCCAGAGCGGCGTGACGTAGACCGTGATGTGCTCCTGGCCCCGCTCGACCAGGTGGACGCGCAGCGCGAGACGGCCGTCGACGACGAGCCAGGGGCTCCACTCGCCCTCCGCGATCGAGAACGCCTCGGCCTCCGGTTCCCCGAGGAAGAACGCGAGCCGATCGCCCCGCTCCTCGAAGCGCAACGCCGCGTAGCTTTTCACCGCGAGGCCGCCCAGCAAAGGGTCCTGCGGCCCGCCGATCTTGCCGTGCAGGATTCCGAGCGCGGTCTGCATCTCGGCCAGAGACTGGTCGGCGATGTCGAGCCACCCGCGACGGCGGCCCTTCCCACGCTCCAGACGCAGGGCCTGGGAAGCCGTGGCGAACTCGTCGGCCGGCCGGGTGCTGCGGAACACGCCGACGTTCGTCAGCGACTCGAGGACGGTCGGAAAGCCGGCGAACAATACCCCCGGGGCGGCCTCGGCGGGGTAGGTCCCTGGAACGTTGGCGACGAGCACGGGCCGGCCGAAGCGCTCCGCGACGATGGACCAGAGCGGTCGAGCCCGCCGATTCGAGGAGCGCGCGAGCCGCTGCGAGGAGATCCCGTGCTTGACGGGGGTCTTCCCCGTCATGATCGTGGTCCAGACCACGGGCGACGAGATGGGGTGGTGCGAAACCAGCACGCCGGACACCCCCTCGCGCACCAGGGTCTCGATGTTCGGCAGGAGTCCCTGTTCTAGCAGGGGAAGCAGGAGGCTCCACGTCGCCCCGTCGATGCCGATGAAGATCAGTCTGGGGGGCGCGGCCTCTGCGGCGGTCGCCGTCACCGGGCCGGTGTCCAGCGGCGGGTCGAGCGCGAGGGACGCCGGGCCGGGAGTCGACCAGTCGCCCCCGTCGGAGACCAGGACCACGGACCGCGAGCTCGCCCCGCCGCACTCGGTCCACGCCGGAATGCCGAAGGAGAGCAGGGCGACCGTCGCGCCGAGCGCCGAGGCGGCGACCAGCCACCGATCCGACGCGCTCCACGGCCGGCGGCGCCGGGCGGAGCGCAGGATCGCCGCCGCCGCCGCACCCAGGACGAGCACCAGCGCCAGGTCGAAGAACAGACTCGACTTGGCGGCCGGATCTCCCAGCCATCGGTAGTTGGCGTGGAGGAGGGCGAACCCGCCGCCGAGCGCGAGCGCGCAGAGCAGCGTCACCTCGCGGCTCCCGCCGCTCGCCGGCGCCAGCCAGCGCACGAGGCCATGGCAGCCGAGCGCGA
>CAZUYC010000019.1:0-47826 GCA_964624475.1 uncultured Spirochaetales bacterium
ATGTTGCCCGACCAGCGAATAGCCGCGCTCGTGACCACATCTCGGACAGGAGAAGCCGTCCGACCACCGACACGCCGCAAGGTACTCGGCGCACGCCTCCTCGCTCGCGAACCGGGCCTGGAACTCCCGAAGGTTCCTGGGTAACGATGGTCTCGGCACGGCGCCACGCTACCCGTTGTGTGATGCTGAAACAACCGGATAAGCAGGAGCGCGCTTTTCAGTGCGCCTCGACGCGGCGGTTCCACTTCCAGGCGGACTCGTCGTGGCCCATCACGGCGGGCTTCGCCTCGCCGAAGCTCACCACGCGCAGGCGCGAGGTCGGGATCCCGAGGTCGACGAGATACGTGCGAGCCGACTCGGCGCGCTGCTCGCCGAGCGCGAGGTTGTACTCCTCGCTGCCGCGCTCGTCGCAGTGCCCCTCGAGCGTGACGACCGCGCTCGGCGTGGCGCGCAGCACCTCGGCGTCCTTTTTGAGCGTGCCGCGGGCGTCCTCGCGGAGCGCGGCGCTGTCGAAGTCGAAGTAGACCGCCTCGAGCTCGGGCGCGGAGCTGGCGGGAGCCGGCGCCGCGGGCGGCGGCTCGCTGGAGCCGCCCTTCTCCGGCGGCTCGGGTGTGGTACGACAGCCCGAGATCGCGAGCGCGCCAATCAGCAGCGAGGCCGACGCGGCAGTGGCCGCGAGCGAGCGAAGCGTCGTCACCGTGGATCCTCCCGGGGCAATCTTCTAGGGGGTGCCCGCGCGCCGGTCAAGGGCATGCGGAAACCCATTCTGGAACGGGGGGTTGCCGCCTGGGATCCGCCCGGCTCTAGATCTGGCGCTCGCGGCCGGCCCAGTAGGGGTCGCGCAGCTTGCGCTTGTAGAGCTTGCCGTTCGGATCGCGCGGCATCTCGGCTATGAAGTCGATCGACCGCGGCGTCTTGTAGCGGGCGAGCTTGTCGGCGCAGAAATCGAGGATGGCCTGGCGCAGCCGCTCGTCGCCGGCTGTGCCGTCCGCGGGCTGGATCACGGCCTTCACCTCTTCGCCCCAGTCGGCGTTCGGGACCCCGAAGGCGGCGGCATCGGCGACCTCGGGATGGGTGAGCAGCACGCTCTCGATCTCCGCCGGATAGATGTTGACCCCGCCGGAGATGATCATGTCGTTCTTGCGGTCGCAGAGGAAGAGGTAGCCGTCGGCGTCGAGGTAGCCGACGTCGCCGACGGTGAAGAATCCCTCGCGCCGGTTCTCCTCGGTCTTCTGCTTGTCACCCTTGTACTCGAAGTGGGCGGCGCCGAGCTTCATGTAGACCGTCCCCGGCGTGCCAGCGGGGCACGCCTTGCCCTCGTCGTCGAGCACGCGGATCTCCGAGCCGGGCCAGGCGCGGCCGACGGTGCCGGGGCGCTGCCGCCATTCGGCGGGCGGGATCACGCTGCCGCCGCCCTCGGTGGCGGCGTAGTACTCCCAGATCGAATCGCCCCACCACTCGAGCATGCGCCGCTTCACCTCGACGGGGCAGGGTGCCGCCGCGTGGACCATCGCCCGCGTCGACGAGACGTCGTAGCGGCGGCGCAGCTCCTCGGGCAGCGCGAGCAGGCGGTGGAGCTGCGTCGGCACCATGTGGCTGGTCGTGACGCGGTAGCTCTCGATCAGCCGCAGCATCTCGTCGGGCGTCCAGCGGTCCATCAGCACGACGGGGTGCCCGAGGTGCAGGGAGGACGCCGCGAAGACGAGCACGGCGGTGTGGTAGAGGGGCGAGCCGCAGAGGTGGACGTTCCCGTCCTCGGGCCGCACACCGAAGAGGCCGAGGAAGCCGGCCGCGAGGCTCGCCGCGGTTTCGGGGTCGATCGGGGCGAGCCCGCGGCGGACGCCCTTGGGCCGCCCCGTGGTGCCCGACGTGTAGTTCATGACCTGCCCGGCGGCGCGCTCGGCCGGGAGCGTGTCGGGCTGGCCCGCGAGCAGCTCCGCGAAGGGCCGGAAGCCCTCGACCCGCCCGACCGCGAAGCGCGCCCGGGCCGGGAGGCCCACCTCGTCCGCGGCACCGCGGCAGGCCGCCGCGAAGCGCTCGGCCCCGAGCAAGACGCGGGCCTCGCTGTCGCCGACGATGTAGGCGATCTCCGGCGCGGTCAGGTGATGGTTGATCGGGGTCAGGTACATCCCGATCTGGGCGATCGCCAGGTAGATCTGGAGCATCGGCGCGCCGTTCGGCAGCACCGCCGCGACGCAGTCGCCGTGGCCGAGGCCGAGGGCGCGCAGACCGTGCGCGACCCGGTTGGCCGCGCCGAGGAGCTCGCCGCGCGTCCACTCGCGCCCGTCGGGGTCGACGAGGGCGAGCGCGCCGGGATCGCGCTGCGCGAAGCTCCAGAAGCCGAGCTGCGCCATGGGGGGCCTCCTGGACCGGCGGCGCGTCGAAGCCGCGTGGCGTTCGAGCCTCCGCGCTAGCGCGGATCGCTCCCGACGATCCACATCGAGAAGTACTGCGACCCGCCGCCGTAGGCGTGGCCGAGCGCGCGGCGCGCGCCCGGGACCTGGTGCTCGCCGGCGCACCCGCGGACCTGGTTCGCCGCCTCGGCGAAGCGCAGCATCCCCGAGGCGCCGATGGGGTTCGAGGAGAGCACGCCGCCGGACATGTTCACCGGCAGGTCGCCTTCGAGCGCCGTCGCGCCCTCGTAGGTCATGCGCCAGCCCTCGCCGGGCGGCGCCAGGAAGAGGTTCTCCAGCCACATCGGCTCGAACCAGCTGAACGGGACGTAGATCTCGGCGCAGTCGATCTCCTCGCGCGGTTTCTGGATGCCCGCCTTCGCGTAGAGATCGCGCGCGCAGTCCATCCCGGCCTGCGGGTTCACCTGGTCGCGCCCCGCGAACTGGGTCGGCTCGGTGCGCATGGCGGTGGCGTGCACCCACGCGGGCGGCCGCGGGGCGTGGCGCGCCTGGCGCTCGCTCGCGAGCACCATCGCGCAGGCGCCGTCGGAGGAAGGGCAGGTCTCGAGGTAGCGGATCGGGTCCCAGAGCATCGGCGAGTTCGCGATCTGCTCGAAGGAGATGCCCTCGATCCGCAGGTGCGCGTAGGGGTTCTTGAGCGCGTTGCGGCGGTCCTTGAGCGCCACGCGGATGCCCGTGTCCTCGGGCGCGCCGGAGCGGCGGATGTAGGAGCGGATCAGCGGCGCGAAGAAGCCGCCCGCGCCCGCCACCACCGCCTGCTGGAAGGGGCGCTTGATCGAGAGCGCCCACATCGCGTTGCTCTCCGACTGCTTCTCGTACGCGACGGTCAGCACCCGCTCGTGGACGCCCGCCTCGACGAGGCTCGCCGCGACGATCGCCGTCGAGCCGCCGACGCTCCCGGCCGTGTGCACCCGCAGCATCGGCTTGCCGGCGCCGCCGAGGGCGTCCGCCAGGAAGAGCTCGGGCATCATCACGCCCTCGAAGAGGTCCGGCGCCTTGCCGATCACCAGGGCGTCGACGTCCTCGAAGCCGATCCCGGCGTCCTCGAGCGCGCGCAGCGCGGCCTCGCGCACGAGGCCCACCTGCGAGACGTCGATCCGCCGGGCGTCGAGCTTCGTCTGCCCGACCCCGACCACCGCGCAGCGCTCGCCCATCAGCCGCCCTCGAGCCAGCAGACGAGGTTCTGCTGCAGGCAGTGTCCCTGGGTCGCGTGGGCCAGCGCGCGCAGCGCGCGGCCGGAGCGCACCTGCGCCGCCGCCTCGCCGATGCGCACGAGCCCGGCCGCCATCATCGGGTTGGCGGCGAGCGCGCCGCCGGAGGCGTTGATCCGCACGCGCGAGCCGAGCCCGAGCGCGTCGCGCAGGATCAGCTCCTGGTGCGTGAAGGGCGCGTGCAGCTCGACGGCGTCGAGGCTCCCGGGGTCGACGCCCGCCTTGCGCGCGGCGAGCGCCGTCGAGGGCGAGCGCGCGAGGTCGCGGACGCCCGGGTGGTGCGGCTCGATGCGGTGGTCGATGCCGCGGATCCACACCGGCCGCGGGCCGGCGCGCCGGGCCACCTCCCCGGCGGCGATCACCACCGCGGCGGCGCCGTCGGAGATGGGCGGGCAGTCGTGCTTGCGCAGCGGCGAGGCGAGCGTGGGCTCGGCGAGGAGCTTCTCCACCTCGAAGTCGCCCCGCACCTGGGCGTAGGGGTTCTGCCGGGCGTCGCGGCGGCTGCGCACCGCCACCTCGGCCAGCTCGCGCGGGCTTCGGCCGGTCGCCTCGAGCCAGGCGCGGGCCTGGAGCGCGGCCATGCCGATCGCGTCGATGCCGAGCGGCGCGAGCGTGTAGGGGTCGAGCTGCAGGGTCAGCGTCTCGGGCAGCGTCCCCATCGAGGAGCGGCCGAAGCCGAAGCAGAGCGCGGCGTCGCAGACGCCGGTCTGGATCTTGATCCAGGCCTCGTAGAGCGCCCAGGCCCCGTCCATCTCCACGTGCGACTCGGAGATCGGCGGCCAGGCGCCGAGGGCATCGACCACCCCGACGAAGGCGAAGGCCTGGCCGGCGATGTAGTCGCTGCTCCCGGAGCAGGTGAAGCCGATCTCCCGCCGCGAGAGGCCCGACGCCGCGACCGCCTCCTGCACGACGGACATCACCATGTCCACCTCGGAGCGCGTGGATTCGCGGCGCTTCATCGGCGTCTGCGCGAAGGAGAGGATCGCGACGTCGCGCATCAGACCCACGCCCCGAGCTTCTCGATCGGGACGTCCGGCTCGCCGCTCGGGCGGAAGTAGCGGATGTTCTCGAAGGTCGGGGTCCACTCGCTGCGGGGTCGCCAGACCGCCTCGACCCGCATGCCGATCCGCACGTCCGCGACCTCGCACTCCTGGAGGAGCGCGATGAAGACCAGGTCCGAGCCGTCGAGCAGGATGTTGGCCGCGCAATAGGGGAGCTTCTGCTCGATGTTCTCCGAGGGGACCCGCACGATGCAGAAGGTGGTGACGGTTCCGCGGTCCGCCACGTCGACCCACTCCGAGGTGGCCACGCCGCAGCGCGCGCAGGCGCCGCTCGGGGGGCAGTAGACCTTCCCGCATTCGGAGCAGCGCTGCCCGACCAGGCGGCCCTGGCCGATCTGGTGCAGGAACTCGGCGTGCGCGCCGGTGGCGGTGTACTCGTACACGAGGTGCGTGGGCGTCACGATGCTCTTCACCGGTCCCGGCTCGCTCATGCGCCCGCCTCCGGCTCGAAGCACTCGATATCGCCGATCTCGCCGCGCGTCTCGGCGCGCCAGCGCGGCCGCACGCGCATTCCGGTCCGCATCCGCGATTCGCTGCCCGCGTCGACCGCGTGAAGCAGGGCTGTGTCGGCGCCGTCGAGGCGGACCAGGGCCCAGGCGAAGGGCTTCGACAGGGGGTGCTTGGCGCGGGGCCTCGCGACCCAGGACCACGTCGTCACGACGCCGCCCGGCCCGACCGGGACGAAGCCGGGCGCGGTGTCCGCGCTGGTCTCGGGGTCGTGCTCCATCGGCGGGCAGAGCACGCGCCCGGCCGCGGTGCGGTTGCCGACGATGCGCCGCTCGCGCAGCTCCGTGAAGAAGCGCCCGAGCACGGGGCCGACGGAGCGCCGGTAGGCGTAGGCGACGACGTGCTGGGCCGAATAGGCCCGGGGCGACGAGCTCATCCGGGGGGGCACCTCGCGAGGTCGCGCCGCATCCTAGAACAGCCTCGCGGCGCGGGCGAGCGAGCCCCGCCCCGGGGCCCGACACGGGCCTGGCCGTCATCCCATCCCTGCTATGCTCCGGCGCGCTCCAGAACGGAGGAATCACGGGGATGCGACGAGCTCGATCGACGGCGTGGGTTCCGCTCCTGCTCGCGCTCGCGGGCTTCGGCTGCGGGTCGGAGGAGAGCCAGGCTCCCGGCGCGCCCCCCACAGCGGCACCGCAGGCACCGGCGCCGCCTGCGGCGCCCGTCCCGGCACCCGAGCCGGTGGCCGAGGCTCCCGAGTGGAAGGGCGAGCTTCCGCAAGACTTTCCGGCCGACGTTCCGCACTACCCGGGAAGCAAGATCGCGTCGGCGCGCGGGACGGAGGATCTCGGCGTCGTCGTCACCTTCGACTCGCCGGACGCCCTCGACGCGGTAGCCAAGTTCTACGCGGATGGGCTCGCGGCCGCGGGTTGGCAGGCGCAGTCGCAGCAGATTCCCGAGGGCACGCTGGTCGTCGCAGACAAGGAGGACCGGCGCGCCCACGTGCTCGTCCACCCGGGCGGGCAGGGAACCCTCGTCGACCTCATCATCGTGCGGGTGGAATGAGATCGGCCGCGGGCGGGTCGGGTCGTCTCGATCTCGATCGGCGCATCGATCGTTTCGGATCTCGATACTGCGGCAGGAACTCGAAGCGCGCGCAGGCGACCGGATTGCGGCACGGCGAGAGGGCTCCTCGCGGCAGGAGCGCGAGGAGCCGGCGTTCGAGCTCGTCTGCTATGCGTCCGTGTCCCCGGTCGTTGGGGTGGATGTCCCAGAGGTCGGCCGCGGGATCGAGGAGCCAGTAGAAATCCCCGCCGAGGGCGACTCTCGGGTCCTCGTCGGCGAGAGCGAGCACGATCTCGCGATACGCGCGCAGCCGATCGTCGATGGGTCCGGCCGGCGTCCCGGGGTAGCGCGGCGGTGAGGAGAGCAGGACGAGCCCCGGCGCGCGCTCGACGAGGGCGCGGAGGCGGATCTCGTACTACTCGGGAGGCACGAAGTTCCCCATCGCGCCGTCCGGGAAGAACTCGAAGAACCCGACGGCGTCGTTCGTCCCGAGCAGGATGTGCGTGATCGAGGCGGGGAGCTCGGGCTCGGCCAGGGTGGTCCACGCGCCCAGGACCGCGCAGGGAAGGGTCGGCCCGTCGAGGGTCCAGTCCCGGACCGTGGAGCCCCCGCAGCCCGCGTTCGCCACCTCGAGCTCGGGGAACCGCTCGGCGATCAGGGCGACGAATCCGCCCGTCGCGGGATCGGATGCGCCTCCTCCGGCCGTGATCGAGTCTCCGACGAAGAGGATCTTCGGCCGAGCCTGCGCCGGCTCGGAGAAGGCCGCGAGGAGGGTGAAAGCCGTGAGCAGGGTGCGCGGGAAGCGAGCCAGGACAGCGTAGGGTGGCCAGAGCACGATCGTCCTTCATACGCCGGGCTCGGGAGCATTGTCAATCGGGAGGCCGGGGCGCCGATTCCTCGCCGAAGCGCGCACCCCGGCGGTCGCTAGCAACGTAAGTACGTGATTCGTAAAGGGGATGAAATGGTGGAGCTGGGGGGAATCGAACCCCCGACCCTCAGACTGCCAGCCTGATGCTCTCCCAGCTGAGCTACAGCCCCACGGGTCGGGCGAGGCTAACTCCAGGGCCGCTCACTGTCCAGGCTGCGGGGAAATCCACGCCGCGCGCGACTCGCCCGTCGTGGTATTTTCTCGTCTTCGCCGCCGGAGTGGCGGAACCGGCAGACGCAGGGCCCTCAAAAGGCCCCGGCCCTCGTGGCCATGTGGGTTCGACTCCCACCTCCGGCACCGTCCCCGAGGCGGCTCGAATACGACCGCCCGGCGGGCGTCGAACCCGCGGGCGCGTGCGCCCCGAAGGGGCGCGTCGGGTAGGAGGAGAGGTTCGCCATGCACAGGATCTCGATGCTCGTTCTCGCTCTCGTCGCGCTGCTCGCGCCCGGCAGCGCCTCGGCGCAGACGCGCGAGTTCACCGGCAAGGTCGACAAGATCAGCAAGTCCGAGGTGATCGTCGACAGCCGGATGGGCGACAAGGTCAAGTTCGAGAAGCTCGACTCGACGACGGTCGAGGGCGAGAAGAAGGAATGGAAGAACGTCAAGAAGAACGACTGGGTCACCGTCCACTGGAAGATGATCGACAAGCCCCGCAAGGCCTACAAGGTCGTCGTGCTGCCTCCCAAGGCGGAGGTGGGCGAGGAAGTCGAGTAGGGGCGCCGGGGGCGCGGGGTGCGGCGCGCTTGGTCGGCGGCCCTCGCGTCCGGTAGCGTGACGCCATGCCCAGCGGAAGCCCTCCGCTCACGCCCGGCCAGTTCGAGCGCTACCGCCGGCACTTGACCCTCCCCGAGCTCGGCGTCGAGGGCCAGCTCCGCCTGCTCCAGGGGAGTGTGTGCCTGATCGGCGCCGGCGGGCTCGGCTGTCCCGTCGCCCAGTACCTGGCCGCCGCGGGCGTCGGAACGCTCGGCATCGTCGACTTCGACGTGGTCGACGCGTCGAACCTCCAGCGCCAGGTCCTGTACGGAACCGCGGACGTCGGGCGCAGCAAGGCCCTGGTCGCGCGGGAGCGCATCGCCGCGATGAACGCGGACGTGCGCGTCGAGCTCCACCCGGAGCGGCTCACCTCGAAGAACGCCCTCGAGATCCTCGGCGCCTACGACGTGGTCGTGGACGGGACGGACAACTTTCCGACGCGCTACCTCTCGAACGACGCCTGCGTGATCCTCGGCAAGCCCAACGTCCACGGCTCGATCTTCCGCTTCGACGGTCAGGCGACGGTCTTCGACGCGCGACGCGGCCCCTGCTACCGCTGCCTCTTCCCCGAGCCTCCGCCGCCCGGCGCCGTGCCCTCGTGCGCGGAGGGCGGCGTGCTCGGGGTGCTCCCCGGGCTCGTCGCGCTCGTGCAGGCGACCGAGGCGGTGAAGCTCCTCACGGGGATCGGCGAGCCGCTCATCGGCCGCCTGCTCCAGGTCGATGCGCTGCGCATGGAGTTCCGCGAGTTCCGGCTGCGCAAGGACCCGGCCTGCCCCGCGTGCGGCGAGAGCCCGACGATCCGCGAGCTCGCGGACTACGAGGGCTTCTGCGGCGTGCCGGCGGTCGAGCCGGGCCCCTCCGAGGTGTCGGCGGCGGCGCTCGAGGCGGCGCTCGATCGCGGCGAGGAGCTGCTGCTCCTCGACGTCCGCGAGCCCGAGGAGTTCGCCCTCGCGCGCATCGAGGGCGCGCGGCTCCTCCCGCTGGGAGAGCTCGAGGCGCGGCTCGGCGAGCTCGACGCGTGGCGGGGGCGCCGCGTCGTCGTCACCTGCCACCACGGGATGCGCTCCGCCCGCGGGGCGCAGCTGTTGCGCCAGCACGGCTTCGGACGGGTCGAGAACCTGGCGGGCGGGATCGAAGCCTGGTCGCTCACGGTCGATCCCTCGGTTCCCCGCTACTGATCGGCTACTCTCTGGACGAGGCGGCGGCGTGGCGAAGTCCCGCATACCGGACGCCCTCGAGCGTCGGCACCTGGTCGAGCGCGAGCTGGCCCCCGTACAGGCCCTGCGCATGGCGGAGGAGTACCTGGCGGAGGGTCGCGAGCTCGAGGCCGTGGATTTCCTGCGCAAGGCGGGAGCGGCCGAGAAGCTCGCGGAGCTGCGGCGCGAGGCCGTCGCGCGGGGCGACGCGTTCCTGCTGCGGAGCGTCGCGGTCGCCTCCGGCGAGCCGCCGACCCGCGACGAGTGGATGGCGCTCTCGCAGGCCGCCGCCTCCGCAGGCAAGCAGCGCTACGCAGACGAGGGCCGGCGCCAGGCTCAGCGCGGGAAGGAGTAGACGATGCCGCTTCGCTGTCGCGTCTTCCGCGGGCTCGTGAAGGAAGCCGAGGAGGAGATCAACAAGTTCCTGTCGACCCACGAGGTCCGCGTGCTGCACATGGCCCAGAGCGAGACCGGCGACCACATCAGCGTCACGCTGATCGTCGACGAGCTCGACCTGCTGCGCGAGCGGGGGATCGAGGCCTGATCCACGCCGAGGTCCCGGTCGCGGCGAGCGGCGCGTGTCCGAGATCCTGATCCACAACGCGCGCTCGCACAACCTGCGCGGGCTCTCGTGCCGGGTCCCGCTGAACTCGCTCACCGTGATCAGCGGCGTCTCCGGCTCCGGCAAGTCGACGCTCGCCTTCGACACGCTCTACGCCGAGGGCCAGCGCCGCTACCTGACCTCGCTCTCGACCTATGCGCGCCAGTTCCTCGAGCGCCTGCCGCGCCCCGAGGTCGATTTCATCTCGAACCTGCCCCCCGCGATCGCGATCGAGCGGCACAACCGGGTCACGAACGCGCGCTCGACCGTCGGGACCGCGACCGAGATCCAGGACCACCTGCGCCTGCTGCTCGCCCGGATCGGCGAGCTGCGCTGCCCCGACTGCGACCGGCGCGTCGCGCCGGGGACGGTCGCGGCGGTGACCGAGCGGATCCTCGCGCGCTTCGAGGGGCGGCGCGTCTGCGTCGGGGCGCCGGCGGCCGCGCCGGCGGTCGGCGGCGACGAGCGCACGCCGCGAGCGGGGCGGAGCGCCGCCGAGGCGTGGCGAGAGTCGCTCCTGCGCGAGGGCTACGGCCGCCTCCTCGACGCGAGCGGCAAGGTCGTGGAGCTCGCGGAGCTCGCGCCGGCCGAGCTCGCGGCGCTCCAGCGCGGCGTGCGGGCCGCGAAGGCTGGCGCAGGGCCCCTGCTCCTCGTCGACCGCCTCGCCGTGGAGCGGACGGACGGGGGGGCGGCGCGCCTCGTCGAGGCGGTGGCGGCGGCCTTCGCGCGCGGAGGCGGCGTCTGCGTCGTCGTCGCGGAGGGCGGCGAGCGCGCCGTTTTCCTGCGCGCCCTCGCCTGCGACGGCTGCGGGCGGACCTTCCAGGCACCCGAGCCCGCCCTCTTCTCCTTCAACAGCCCGCGCGGCGCCTGCCCCGAGTGCGAGGGGTTCGGGCGCATCCCGGGGCTCGACCGGGAGCGCGTGCTGCCCGACCCGGGGCAGAGCCTCGCCGGCGGCGCGATCGCTCCGTTCCGTACGCCGCGCGGACAGCGCTGGCAGCGCCGCCTGCTGCGCGCCTGCCGCGAGGCGGGGGTCGCGGCGGAGCGGCCGGTCGGCGAGCTCCCGGCCGAGCAGCTCGCCTGGGTCTTCGAGGGCGGACCCGGCTGGCCGGGCGTGCGCGGCTACTTCGAGCGCCTCGAGCGCAAGCGCTACAAGGTCGGCGCGCGCGTGCTGATCGCGCGCTATCGCTGCTTCACGCCGTGCGGTGCCTGCGGGGGGACGCGACTGCGCCCCGAGGCGCTGCAGGTTCGCCTCGGCGGGCTCCACGCGGGAGAGCTCGCGCGCAAGACGCTCGCCGAGCTCCTGGCGTGGATCGACGGCCTCGTCCTCGCGCCGGGGGAGCGCGAGCGGGCCGGACGCGTGCTCGCGGAGCTCCGCTCGCGCGTCGCGACCGCGAACGCGGTGGGCCTCGGCTACGTGGCGCTCGAGCGCCCGATGCGCACGCTCTCGGGGGGCGAGGCGCAGCGGATCCAGCTCGCGGCGGCCCTCGGCGGGACGCTCACCGCATCGCTCTACGTCCTCGACGAGCCCTCGATCGGCCTGCACGCGCAGGACGCGCGCCGCCTGGTCGAGACGCTCCAGCGCATCCGGGACCAGGGCAACACCGTGGTGGTGGTCGAGCACGACCCGGAGATCGTCGCGGCCGCCGACCACCTGATCGATCTCGGCCCGGGCGGTGGGAGCAAGGGCGGCCTGGTCGTGGCCGAGGGCAGCGTCGCGGAGGTGCGCGTCCACCCGGAGTCCTGGACGGGCCGCGCGCTGCGTGGCGAGCTCGCGCCCCCGCGCCGCGCGCCGCGCCCGGCGCGGGGCCGGCTGCGCATCGTCGGGGCGCGCGCGAACAACCTGCAGAACCTCAGCGTCGAGCTCCCGCTCGGCAACCTCGTCGCGGTGACGGGGGTCTCGGGCGCGGGCAAGTCCACCCTCGTGCGCTCGGTCCTGGTCGGCGGCCTCCGCCGCGAGGCCGAGCGCGGCGCGTGCGACGGGATCGAGGGCGCGGCGGCGGTCGCCCTGGTCGTGCTCGTCGAGCCCACGCCGCCGGCGCGCAGCCCGCGCTCGAACCCGGCCACCGTCTCGAAGGCCTTCGATGCGATCCGCGCCCGCTTCGCGGCGACGCGCGAGGCGCGCGCCCTCGGCGCGGGTCCCGGCTGGTTCTCCTTCAACGTCGCGGGCGGGCGCTGCGAGGCCTGCGAGGGCGCCGGCGAGGTGGTGGTCGACATGCACTTCCTGGAGGACGTGCGCATGCCCTGCGAGGTCTGCGACGGACTCCGCTACCGCCCGGAGGTGATGCAGGTGCGCCTCGCGGGCCGCTCGATCGTCGACGTGCTCGGGCTCACCATCGACGAAGCCCTCGCGCTCTTCGACGACGAGCCCGCGATCGCGAAGCGCCTGCGCCCGCTCGAGCGGGTGGGGCTCGGCTACCTGACGCTCGGCCAGCCGCTCTCGACGCTCTCGGGCGGCGAGACGCAGCGCCTGCGCCTCGCGCAGGCGCTGGTGGAGCGGAGCGCCGGCGCCCTCTACGTCCTCGACGAGCCGACCACCGGGCTGCATCCCGCCGACGTCCGGCTCCTGCTCGAGTGCCTGGACCAGGTGATCGCGGCCGGGAGCAGCGTGCTGGTCGTCGAGCACAACCTCGACCTGATCCGAGCCGCCGACTTCGTCCTCGATCTCGGCCCCGGCGCGGGCCCCGCCGGCGGACGCCTCGTGGCGGCCGGCACCCCGGCGGAGATCGCGCGCTGCCCGGACTCCGCCACCGGAGCGGCCCTCCGCGCGGTCGGGCTCTAGGCAAGCGCCCGCAGGGGCCGGAGCTCCTGTGGAGCTCGGCCCGCAGCGAGCCGCAGGCGAGCGGAGTGAAATGCGCTAGCGATCTCCGAGGCTAGATCGCCGCTTCGAGAACCGCCTGCCTAGCTCGTCTTCTTGCGCATCGAGTCGCGCTGCGCCTCGCGGCGCTGGCTGAAGATGCGCTTGTCGTGGTGCTTGCGGAGCTGCCGCTCGAGCTTGTCGAGGAGGGCTTCGGCAGCGGGCAGGAGCTGCTTCGCGGTGGCGTGCGCGCCGACGTCCTCGCTCTTGCCCGTCGCGTGGCCATGCGCCGAGTAGCCGGCGCCGCCGTCCTCGAGCAGCGTGATCTCCACCCGCGTCAGCTCGTGGAACTCCGCGGAGAGCGCCTGGCAGCGCTGCTGGACCGCCTCACGCACCTGCTCGTCGTGCTCGATGTCCTTGAAGGCCACCACCACGGTGGGGTTCTGCGTCACGTGCTCGTACCTCCTGGTGTGTGTTCAGGGGACGGTGTTCAGATGTTTCGAATATTCAGATTCTCCTCCACCTCCGAAGTCGCTGGGGGCTGGCTGCGGAGAATCTGAATATTCGAAACATCTGAACACCGTCCCCGTCTGCGTCCCCGTCTGCGCGTTGCCCGGTTTGCGGCCCGAGACGACGGTGTACGCGCCGAGGAAGAGCCGGCGGCCGCGCACCTCCTCGAGCTTCGCCCGGGCGAAGTCCAGCGGAGCCCGCGTGGGCCGCGCGCCGACGAGGGGGGCCTTGAGATAGATGATCACCTTCGCGAGCGGCCGGCGGGGCTCCGGGATCGAGTCGAGGACGACGAGCTGGCCTCCCGGCGCGAGCATCGCGAACGCCCGCTCGAGGGCGCGCTCGACCTCCGGCATGGTGCTGAGCGAGAGCGAGAAGACGACGGCATCGACCGGGGAAGCAGGCGAGTAGTGGAGGGCGTCGGCGCACTCGAAGCGGACGTTGCGCCAGCCCAGGCGCTCGGCCTTCCGCCGCGCCTCCGCGACCATTGCCTCGGCGAGGTCGACCCCGATCAGCGTGCCCGAGGCTCCCAACTTCGCCAGCAGATGCGGAGTGACCGTGGCGGGGCCGCAGCCGAGCTCCACGAGGGTGCCGCCGGGCAGCGGGTCGAGCGCCTCGGCGACGGCCGTATACAGCCGGTCGATGCGCCCCATGGACCCGAGCCGGAGCAGGGACTCGTAACCTCGGGCGACGAGGTCGTAGCGGGACCGATCGCGGGGACGGCGACGAGTCACGTGAACACAAAGAGACTATCACGCCGTCGCCCGTCCGGCGAACCTCCTCAGATCGCGCTCTCAGGCGCTCTTGCGAGCAGGCGGAGCGGACGGGATCGAAGGGAGGTGTGCATCGTGTTGATCTCTGCGGCTCACTGTCCCGAAGGGGAAAGAATCTCTTCCAAGAAATACAGCGTCTTCTGGGGAAATCGTTGGAGTGGAAAGTATCTGGCGATGAGTTCAACGGCTTGCTCATAGCTGTCGATGTTGAGAGTCCTCAGTAGGTACCTGATATCAGCTTCATCTTGAAACTCTTCTCCCAGGCGCATGGCCAGACACTTCATTGCCAACATCGTCTCGGGTTGCGCGGTGAACACCTGTAGGTTGCTCAGCTGAAGGTAATCCGCGTATTCGCCTTGCGGGCTGAGATACGCCTTGACTCCATCATTGAGCCACCCCGGATCGACTCCGTGTTTAGCCGCGACTCTTGCAGCTGCCTCACGGACCCGTTGCGAGGGCTCAAAATATGCATCGACGTCCTTGGTCGATCTGCGAGCATCGAATACTAGACACATGACAGCGCCACCGACGAGATAGATGCGCGCACTGATGCCTTCCCTGCTCAACTCATCGTTCAGGAGGGTCAATAGGCGCCTGATGTCAGCCTTCGAGAGGCTCTGCGCCATTCAGACCCGATCGCCAATGGTGGAGTCGATGAAGAGGTTCCTCCGGTGAAACGGAGGCGGAGAATTCATCAGCAGGTAGAGCCGCAGTGCCGGTACGGATGAGCCAAAGAGCGGCTCATTCAGCGGAGGCACCTCGAGCGTCCACGCAGGGGGTCTTGTCCCCTTGATGGTTGCCGCCTGCTCGACCATGGCTGCAAGGTAGTTTGCGGACTGTGGGTTCAGGCGAGTCCGAGGGCGTTCGCAGACTGCATGGAGATACTCATCAGACGTTAGTGAAGTCAGCAGATCGTTCAGCTCGGCGAGGATGTAGGTGGGGTTCTCTGTCGACGCAAGTTGGCTTGCGATCCCCTGAAAAGTCTCGCGTGCGTCCGGCAACACTTGACTCAGGACCCAGTCCGACATCCCCATGGCAGCTCGCTTCGCGTTCCGGCGGATGGCTGCCTTTTGTGCCGGTGAGACTCGGATCTGAAGATAACGAGACTTTCGCTGCTGCTTCATTGCTGACCCAATCTAGAACAAGTGGGATATGGTGTCAATACCTATGTAATGACATATGGTTCCGGCCTCGCCCCGGCCGGTGCCGCGCGCGCGCCCCGTCACGGAGGCAGGGCGAACGCGATCACGTAGTCGCCGCGCGCCGTGGGAAGATCGGGGTGTCCTCCGGCCGCGATCACCACGAGCTGCCGTCCGTCCTCGCGGAGCCGGTACGTCATGGGCGTCGCGTGCGCGCCGGCGGGGAGGTGCGCCTTCCAGAGCTCCTCGCCCGTCTCGACGTCGAACGCGCGCAGGTACTGGTCGGTTGCCGCGCCGATCAGGTCGACGAAGCCGCCTTCCCCGAAATCGATGCAGGGGAGCCCGGTGCGGGCGTCGAGCGCGATGAGCTGTCCGACGGCGTTTCCCAGGAAGAGCCGCCGCCGGCAGGCGGCGCCGGGGGCGCGCTCCGCGTCGAGCCAACTCGACACGCCGCGGGAGGCAGCGGCGCCCACGTCGGGGTCGCGGATCCCGGGATCGAAGACCCAGCGCTCCTCTCCGCGCTCGGGGTCGAGCGCGATCACGCGGGACGAGCTCGTGCTCAGCACCAGGAGCCCGTCGACGATGATCGGCGTGGACTGGAACGATCTGGCCTCCCACGTGCCGGGGCGGTTGCAGAGGTCGCCCGTGCGGTAGGTCCAGGCGACCTCGAGGTCCGCGACGTTAGCGCGGTGGATCTGCGCGAGGGGCGAATGCCGGGAGCCGCCGGCGTCGCCGCCGTAGGCGGGCCAGGCGGCGGTCGTCGCGCCCCGCGCCGGCCACGGGACGTCGCGCGCCGGTTCGGCGGCTCAGGTGATCGCGGCCAGGACGAGCCCCGCCGCGGCGCCGCGGGCCCGTGCGATCCGCGTCCCCATGCGGTTCTCTCCGGCCGGGCGCGAGTGCAGCCGAAACGATAGCCGAGGTGCGGCAGCCCGCGGCGATCCATAGGGTTGCGAAAGAGGCGGAAGCGGACGGGAATCGAACCCGCCGGGGACGCGTCGCCGCGCCCCCCATCGGATTTGAAGTCCGAGCCGGGCACCAGCCGCGGGAACGCTTCCTTGGTAGACGGGTCGTTAGTTAGGATGGATCATAACCCAGCGTCCGTATTGTTCAAGTGAACTTCCCCACCCCCCGCAGAGACCGGCAGTCACCGATAGCCTCTCTCTCGCGAGCACCAGACTCACACAGCCCCGCCCGCCCGGGGCCGCCTGCAGCGCCGCGGGCGGCTGGGTGGAAATGGTGGTGATGCGCGGGGTGGATCTCGCCTGTGCCTTTCCCGCCGTGCTCACCGCCGTGATGATCACCGCGCTCGCCGGCCCCGGGACCAGCAACGCCATCCTGGCAATCGGCCTGTTCAATATCCCGGTGTTCGCCCGCGTCACGCGCGGCGCCGCGCTGGCGGTGCGCGAGCTCGACTATGTGGTGGCCGCGCGTGCCACCGGGCGCGGCGAGTTCGCCATCATGCTCCGCCACGTGCTGCCGAACATCTCGGCCGTGCTGCTGGTGCAGCTCACCATCGCCCGCGGATTCATCGCGCCGCAATCTTTCCTGCGCATGGTCCCGTTACGCACGCGGTCGGCGTTGCGCGTCCGCACCGTGACGCCTCTGGTGCGACCGCGGCCGCGCGGATAGCGTACGCGTTCTCGAACGCGGGAGTTTCGCCATGGAATACCGCAGGATGGGCCGCAGCGGCCTGCAGGTCTCCGAGATCTGTCTCGGCACGATGACCTTCGGCCACGGCGCGGACGAGGCGGAGGCCGACCGCATCCTGGGCGCCTGCCTCGATGCCGGCGTAAACTTCCTCGACACCGCCAACTCCTACAATGGCGGGGAGACCGAGGTGATCCTCGGCAACCTGCTGCGCGGCCGGCGCCACGAGGTCGTGCTGGCCACCAAGGTGTTCAATCCGATGGGCGGGGGACCCAACGATTCCGGCATGTCGCGCGTCCACATCATGCGCGCGGCGGAGGACAGCCTGCGCCGGTTGGGCACGGACCATATCGATATCTACTACCTGCACCATGTCGACGAGCAGACCCCGCTGGAGGAGGCGCTGCGCGCGCTCGACGACCTCACCCGCCAGGGCAAGATCCGCTACCCCGCCGTCAGCAACTACGAGGCCTGGCGGCTGATGGAGACGCTGTGGATCAGCGATGTGCGCAACCTCACCCGCGTCGAGGCCTACCAGCCGCAGTACAGCCTCGTGGTACGCGACGTCGAGGAGGAGATCGTGCCGGTCTGCGCGGGCTTCGGCCTGGGCGTGGTGGTGTGGTCACCGCTCGCCGGCGGCTATCTCTCCGGCAAGTACCAGCCCGGCCAGGCGCGCGCCGCCGGCTCGCGCAGCGAGGAGGGCTGGGCCTTTCCCGAGCGCTATTTCCACCCCGACCGGAACAACATCCTGGCCACCCTGCTCGAGGTCGCCGGCGAACTCGGCCGCAGCCCGGCCCAGGTGGCGCTGCGCTGGGTGCTCGACCAGGGCTTCGTCACCTCGGCCATCGTCGGCGCGCGCAACCAGGAGCAGATCGCCGACACGCTGAACGCCGCCGGCTGGGGCCTGCCGGAGGCCGCGCGCAGCCGGCTCGACGCCGTGTCGCTGCTTCCGCCGCGGTATCCCCGCGCGATGGAGGAGGAAATGGTGGAGCGCCGCCGCGCCGCGGTGCGCCGCCCGTAGCGCCCGCCGCGCTGGCCTGCGCCGCCTCTGCGATCCAGGCCTGGAACGCGGCGAAGGCCGGCTCGCCATCGCGTTGCTGCCGGTGCACAAGATGCCAGTGCCGAGGTTTCGGCACCAGCAGGGCGAACGGCGCGACGAGCCTTGCGGGGGGCGCTCGACGGACGGCGCGCGACGGGTCACGCTCCCGCTTGGTGCCCGCGCGCCGCTTCCTCGCCTTCGAGTCCGACCCGGTCACGACGGCCCGCCGCCTGCTCGGACAGGAGCTCGTGCACGTGGTCGCCGGGCGGCGGCTCGCCGGGCGGATCGTCGAGGTCGAGGCCTACCTCGGTCCCGTGGATCGCGCCGCGCACACCTTCGGCGGCCGCCGCACCCCGCGCAACGCGTCGATGTGGGCGGGCGGAGGGCACGCGTACGTCTACTTCGTCTATGGGATGCACCACTGCATCAACGTCGTCTGCGGAAGGGAGGGGGCCGGAACGGCGGTGCTGCTGCGCGCCCTCGAGCCCAGCGAGGGGCTCGACGAGATGTTCTCGCGGCGCCCCGCGGCGCGCCGCGCGACCGAGCTCTGCTCCGGGCCGGCGCGCCTCACCCAGGCGCTCGGGATCGATCTCGCGCGCGATGGCAGCGACCTGCGCAACGACGCCGGGCTCTGGATCGAGCGCAGGCGCGGCCGCCGGCTCCCGGACGACCGCGTCGCAGCGACGCGACGCATCGGCGTCGACTACGCGGGTCGCTGGGCCCGTCGCCGGCTGCGCTTCCTGATCCGCGGCAACCCCCACGTCTCGCCGGCGAGGCTCGGCCCGCGGGGGTGAGCCAGCGCGTGGAGCGCGGGCCCCCGCTCGGAATTCTTCGCGTGGGGGCTGTACCGATGCCCCGGCCGCGGTGTAAACTCGCCAGCGGGGTGAGCTCCTACAGCCTCGCGGAGGTCGCGCGCATCTGTCGCGTCCCGGCGTCCCGCCTGCGGCGCTGGGAGCGCATGGCGCTCCTGCGCGCCGATCCCGAGCGCGGCGCGGCCGGGCCCTTCGAGTTCCGCGACCTCGTGGCGGTTCGCCGCCTGCGCGGCCTCCTCGAGCGCGGCGTGCCACTGCGCCAGATCCACCGCGGGGTGCAGGCCGTGCGCGCACGGCATCCGGAGCTCGATCGGCCCGTCGCGGCGCTCGACGTCTGGGTCGCGGGCGTGCCGCGCGTCGTGCTGCGCGCCGCCGGCGTCCTCGCAGAGACGGACGGACAGCTCGTCCTCGACTTCGCCGACTCCGACGCCCGCGCGCGCATCGCCGCGCTGGAGCGGGGGGATCGAGCTCGTGAGGGCGCGCCGGGCGCAAGCGCAGCGCGCAGCGGGCCGGAGCTCCTGTGGAGCTCGGCCCAGGCGAGCGGAGTCGAAGAGAGTGCCTCCGATCTGTTCGAGGTCGGCTGTCGCCTCGACTCGGACCCGAAGACCTTCGCCGAGGCGACAGAGGCCTACCAGCGCGCCCTCGCGATCGACCCCGATCACGCCGACTCCCACTGCAACCTCGGCTCGATCTACTACAACCAGGGGCGCCGCGGCCCGGCCCGCGCCTGCTTCGAGCGCGCCCTCGAGGCCGACCGGTGCCACGTCGAGGCCAACCTGAACCTTGCGACGATGCTCGAAGAAGAGGAGCAGAACCAGCTGGCGCTGCGGCACTACAAGCGCGCGCTCGAGACCGATCCCTTCTACGCCGACGCCCACGTGAGCGCGGCGCTCCTCTACGAGAAGCTCGGCCTCCGGCGCGCGGCCCGCGAGCACTGGCGCCGCTACCTCCAGATCGATCCCGGCGGATCGTGGGCCGAGGTGGCCCGGCGTCACCTCGGCGCCGCTTCCGACTGAAACCGGAAGGCGCGGCGGTCGATCACGTCGTCGTCGATCAGGGCCTCCGCGGCCCAGAGGCCGGGGCCTCCGGAGTCGCCCGCGAGATCGAGCATGCTGCCCACGAACGGGCGGTCGAGCCGCTCCGCGGGCGTCTGCGCGCGCACGCGGCCCGCCGGATCGGTCCAGCGCACCGAGACGCGGTCCAGGAACGCATCGAAGCGGGGCGAGAGCTTCCCCCACCAGGCGATGTGCGTGACTCCCGCGGGGATCTCCTCGCGCGATACCCCGACCATCGGGCGCCCGCGGGGGTCCGTCTCGCTCACGCCCGTCGCGAAGAGCACCTCGTAGGTCTGCTTCGCGAGCTCCCACTCGGCGCGCTGGCGGAGCGCGCTGTTCGCGCCGGAGCGGTCGCGCGCCTGCTCGAAGGCGAAGACCGCGCGGCCGCGGTCGCCCTGCGCGCTCCAGGCCTCGCCGAGCCGGAAGAAGACGAGCGCGTGGGTCGAGTCGAGCGCGAGCGTGCGGCCATAGGCCACGATCGCCTCGCCGTGGCGCCCGGCGGCGCCCAGGATCTCGCCGGTGCGGAAGGGGATGCGCGGGTCGCCGGCGTCGAGCGCCTCCGCGCGCGCGAGCGCGAGCAGCGCCTCGTCCGCCTGGCCCGCCGCGGCGAGCCGCTCCGCCTCGGCCCGCACAGGCGCCGTCCGCTCCGGCGCGGCCGGCGCCGCGCCACCCGGCAGGCTCGCGCGGTTTCGATCGACGAGCAGCGCGAGGCGCGCCTGCGCGGCGGCGAGCTCCTCGCGGCCCCCGGGCTCGGGGGCGTGCTTTGGGCGGGCTGCCCTCGCCGCGATCTCCACGGCCTCGATGCGCTGCTCGACGTCCGGATGGCTGTACAAGTAGGGTGGGAGCTCCTGCTTCGGAAGCCTCCGCTGCTCCTCCAGGATCCGCTCGAAGAAGCGGGTCATCGCGGCGGGCTCGTAGCCCGCGCGCGACGTGTAGACCACGGCGAGCTGGTCGGCCTCGGTCTCGAACTCGCGCGTGAAGCGGAGCTGCATCGCCACGTTGGCGGCCTGGGCCGCCACCAGCAGGCCGGGCTCGCCCGTCGCCACGGCCCCCGCCATGCCCGCGAGGTTCGCGAGCAGGTCCGGGATCCGGGTGCGCGACTGCATGCGCGCGAAGTGGCGCGCCTTCACGTGCGCGATCTCGTGTCCGATCACTCCGGCGAACTCGTCGGGGCTCCCGGCGGCGAGCAGCGTCCCGCTGTGCAGGTAGACGTAGCCGCCGGGCACGGCGAAGGCGTTGAGCGTCGGGTCGCGCACGACGCGGAAGCGGTACACGAAGGGCTGGCGCTCTCCGAGCCCCGCGACCAGCTCCTGCCCGACCTCGTTCGCGTAGCCGGCCACGACCGGGTCGTCGATCAGCACGACGTGCTTGCGCAGCTCCGCGTCGAACTGGGCGCCGAGGTCGCGCTCGTCCTGGGGGTCGGGGGGCCCGAGCGCCCGCAGCGGGTTGAAGCGCCGGCCGTCGTCCTGGAGGCAGCCGGTAGCCGCGATCCCGAGCAGGGCGGCGATCCCGGTCGCGCGACGGCGACTCACCCAGCAAGCGAAGCGCGCAGCGGGCCGGAGCTCCTGTGGAGCTCGGCCCAGGCGAGCGGCGTGCGGGCCCCCGCTAAAGCCTGCGAAGCGCGCAGCGAGCCGCAGGCGAGCGGAGCTCACCGGGACGGTTGCCAGCGCAGCACCGGCTGCCGCGCAGCGCGCGTCTCGTCGAGGCGCGAGCGGCGCGTGTGGTGCGGCGCCGAGCGAACGAGCTCCGGGTCCTCGCGGGCCTCGTCGGCGATGGCGAGCATCGCCGCGACGAAGCGGTCGAGCCCCTCGAGGCTCTCGCTCTCGGTCGGCTCGATCATGATCGCGCCGTGCACGATCAGCGGGAAGTAGACCGTCGGCGGGTGGTAGCCGTAGTCGATCAGCCGCTTGGCGACGTCGAGCGTGGTGACGCCGCTCGCGGCGAGGCGCCGGTCCGAGAGGACGCACTCGTGCATCACGCGGCGGTCGTAGGGCACGTCGTAGGCCCCGCGCAGGCGGGCGAGGAGGTAGTTGGCGTTGAGCACCGCCATCTCGGCGCAGCGCCGGAGCCCCTCCGGCCCGAGCGAACGCAGCCAGGCGTAGGCGCGCACGAGCATCCCGACGTTGCCGAAGTGGCCGTGGAGGCGGCCGATCGAGTGCGGGAAGTGCCAGTCGAGCTCGAAGCCCCCGCCTTGCGCGGGCTCGCGCCGGCGCACCACCGGTGTCGGCAGGTAGGGGGCGAGCAGGTTCTTCACGCCGACCGGCCCGGCGCCGGGGCCGCCGCCGCCGTGGGGCGTGGAGAAGGTCTTGTGCAGGTTCAGGTGCATCACGTCGATGCCGAGGTCGCCGGGCCGTGCGATCCCGAGCAGAGCGTTCAGGTTGGCGCCGTCGCCGTAGACGAGCCCCCCCTTGGCGTGGACGATCTCCGTGATGCGCGCGATGTGCTCCTCGAAGAGGCCGAGCGTGCTCGGGTTCGTGATCATGAGCGCCGCGACGCCCTCGTCCATCGCCTGGGCCACCGCCTCCGGGTGCAGCAGGCCGTCCTCTCCCGAGGCGACCGCGACCACCTCGTAGCCGTTCAAGGCCGCGCTCGCCGGGTTCGTCCCGTGGGCCGAGTCCGGTACGAGCACGCGCGTGCGCCGCTCGCCCCGCTGCTCGTGGTAGGCGCGGATCATCATCACTCCGGCGAGCTCGCCCTGAGCGCCGGCGGCGGGCTGGAGCGTCACGCGGTCCATGCCGGTCACCTCGGCGAGCTCCTGCTCGAGCTCGAAGCAGAGCTCGAGGAATCCCTGCATCAGCGCCGCCGGCTGCATCGGGTGGGCGCCGGCGAAGCCGGGCAGGCGCGCCACCTTCTCGTTCAGCTTCGGGTTGTACTTCATCGTGCACGAGCCGAGGGGATAGAGGCCGAGGTCGACCGCGGCGTTCCAGGTCGAGAGGCGCGTGAAGTGGCGCACGACGTCCACCTCGGAGAGCTCCGGGAGCCCCGGGATCGAATCGCGCAGCGCCTCGCGCGGGAGCCACTCCGCGGGGTCCAGCTCCGGGACGTCCGCGGCGGGGATCGAGTAGCCGGCGCGCCCCGGGGTCGAGCGCTCGAAGAGCAGCGGCTCCTCGTAGGCGAAGCCGCGGGTCGCGTTGCCGACCGCGTCGCGCCGGTCCGCGCTCATGCGGGCCTCGCGGCCAGCGCCGCCACCAGCCGGTCGATCGCCTCGCGGCTCGCGAGCTCGGTCGTGCAGACCAGGACGGCGGGGCCGAGCTCCGGCGCGAAGGGCTCGAGGTCGAGCCCGCCGACGATCCTCCGCTCGGCCGCCCGCGCCAGCGCCGCCTCGGCCGAGTCCGGGACCCCGACCACGAACTCGTTGAAGGTCGGGGCGGCGAGCGGGAGCGAGAGCCCCGGGGTCGCGCGCACGCGCGCCTTCGCGTACTCGGCCTTCTCGAGGTTCCGGCGGGCGAGCCGGCGCAGGCCGACGGGACCGAGCAGCGCCAGGTAGACCGTCGCCATCAGCAGGCAGAGGCCCTGGTTCGTGCAGATGTTGGACGTCGCCCGCTCGCGGCGGATGTGCTGCTCGCGGGTCGAAAGGGTGAGCACGAAGCCGCGCCGGCCCTCCGCGTCGACCGTCTCGCCGACGAGGCGCCCCGGGAGCTGGCGCACGAAGCGCTGCCGCGTGGCGAGGAAGCCGAGGTGCGGGCCGCCGAGTCCCATCGGCACCCCGAAGCTCTGCGCCTCGCCGCAGGCGAGGTCTGCCCCGCACTCTCCGGGCGGGCGCAGGAGCGCGAGCGAGAGCGCCTCGGCCACGACCACGACGAGCCGTGCGTCGTGCGCGCGCGTCACCTCGGCGGCCGCGGCCACGTCCTCGATGCAGCCGAGGAAGGCCGGCTGCTGGAGCACCACGCAGGCTGTCGCCGCGTCGACGAGCGCCGTCAGCGGCTGGCTTCGCCCGTCCGCAGCGCGTTCGGCCAGGGCGACCTCGGCGCCGAGCCCGGCGAGGTAGGTTCGCACCACCTCCGCGTAGTGCGGGTGAAGGCCCGCCGAGAGCACGACGCGGGTGCGCCGCGTCGTGCGCATCGCCATCAGCGCCCCCTCGGCCGCGGCGGAGGCGCCGTCGTAGAGCGAGGCGTTGGCCACCTCGAGCCCCGTCAGCCCGGCGATCATCGTCTGCCACTCGAAGATCGCCTGGAGCGTGCCCTGCGCGATCTCGGCCTGGTAGGGGGTGTAGGCGGTGCTGAACTCCGAGCGCGACGCAATCGCGTCGACTGCGCTCGGGGTGAAGTGCGCGTAGGTGCCCGCGCCGAGGAACCAGTCGTGGCTGCCGGTATGCGCGTTGCGCGCGGCCAGGGCGTCGAGCTGCGCCAGCAGCTCCTGCTCGGAGAGCGCGGCGGCCAGCGCCAGCGGCCGCCGCAGCCGGAGCTTCTCCGGGACGGCCTCGAAGAGCGCCTCCACGGAGTCGACGCCGATCGCATCGAGCATGCGGGCGACGTCCGCCTCGGTGTGCGGGATGTAGCGCACCTCCGGGCCCTACTCGTTCCGCTCCCCGACGTGCCTCGCGTACGCCGCCGCGTCGAGCAGATCGTCGACCTCGGCGGGGTCGTCGACGGCGAGCGCGATCATCCAGCCGTCGCCGTAGCAGTCCTCGTTCACGGTCTCGGGGCGGCCCCCGAGGTCGGAGTTGATCTCGACGACCTCGCCGCTCAGCGGGGAGTAGAGATCCGAGACGGCCTTCACCGACTCCACGACGCCGAAGACGTCGCCCTGGTGCAGCGTCGTGCCCACGACGGGGAGCTCGACGTAGACGATGTCGCCGAGCTGCTTCTGGGCGTAGTCGGTGATCCCGACCACGACGCGCGAGCCCTCGGGCCGCGCCCACTCGTCGTCCTTCGAGTAGCGGAGATCCTCGGGGATGTCGTAGTCGGCCACGGCGCGTCCTCCCGATGCTCCAGGCGTGTGCCCCGCTCGGGTCACACGAAGGGAGTTTCTACCACGCGGGCGCGCGTGGCGCGCCCCCGGATCAGGATCTCGAGCCGGGTTCCCGGCCGCGCGAGCTCGGGCGGGACGTAGGCCAGTCCGATCGAGGTACCGAGGGTCGGCGACGGCGCGCCCGAGCTGACCGCGCCCACGCTCCGGCCCTCGAAGGCCACCGGGTAGCCGGCTCGCGCGACCCCCCGCTCCTCGAGCACGAAGCCGGCGAGGCGGCGCGAGAGCCCCGCCGCGCGCTGGCGCGAGAGCGCCTCCGCGCCGAGGAAGCCGCCGCGGTCGAGCTCGACGAAGCGCTCGAGGCCGGCCTCGAGCGGGGAGGTCGAGTCGTCGAGCTCGTGGCCGTAGAGGGGCAGGGCGGCCTCGAGGCGGAGGGTGTCGCGGGCGCCGAGCCCCGCCGGCACGAGGCCCAGGGGCTTGCCCTCGGCGAGCAGCGCCTCGAAGACGCGCACGAGGTCGCCCACACCGACGTAGATCTCGAAGCCGTCCGCCCCCGTGTAGCCGGTGCGCGAGACGAGCGCGGTGCTGCCCGCGAACGCGATGCGGTCGAAGGCGTAGCGCCGGAGATCCGGGGGCGGGGAGTCGCAGACCCTGCGCAGGATCTCGCGGCTCGCCGGGCCCTGGAGGGCGAGCAGGCCCGTCTCCTCGCTGGTGTTGCGCACCGTCGCGTCGTTGCCGGCGTGCCGCACGACCCAGCGGTAGTCCTTCTCCACGTTCGCGGCGTTGACGCACAGGAAGAGCGCGTCCTCCGAGAGCCGGTAGACGGTCACGTCGTCCACGACCCCACCGGCCTCGTTGCAGAGCAGGGCGTAGCGCACGCGGCCCGCCCGCATCGGCTGGACGGCGCGCGTCAGCAGGCGGTCGGCGGCGTGCACCGCTCCGGGGCCGGTGAGCGCGATCTGGCCCATGTGGGAGACGTCGAAGAGCCCCGCGGCCGTGCGCACCGCCCGGTGCTCCTCGACGATCGAGGTGTAGTGCACCGGCATCTCGAAGCCCGCGAACTCGACCATGCGGGCGGAAAGGCGGCGGTGGGTCTCGTAGAGGGGCGTGCGACGGGGCCCCGTCATGTCGCGCCGCGCGCCTCGTAGGCGGCGAGGGTGTTCCGCAGCAGCATCGTGATCGTCATCGGGCCGACGCCGCGCCGGTGCGGCGTCACGAGGCTCGCGCGGCCGATCACCGCCTGCGTGTCGACGTCGCCGACGAGCTCGCCCAGCACCGCGCTCACCCCCACGTCGACGACGGCGGCGCCGGGCTTCACCCAGTCGCCCTTCACCAGCCGCGGCACGCCGACGGCGGCCACGAGCACGTCGGCCATCCGGCACAGCTCGGGCAGGTTCCGCGTTCGCGAGTGGCACATCGTGACGGTCGCGTGCGCCTGCTGGAGCAGGAGCGCGACCGGCTTCCCGACGATGAAGCTGCGGCCGATCACGACGGCGTGCGCGCCCTCGAGCGGGATCTCGTGACGCGCGAGGATCTCGAGGATCCCGAGCGGCGTGCAGGGGCGCAGGCCCGGCTCGCCCAGCAGCAGGCGGCCGGCGTTCAGGGGGTGGAGCCCGTCCACGTCCTTGGCGGGGTCGATCGCCTCCGCGATGGCGTTCTGGCGCACGTCCTTCGGCAGCGGGAGCTGGACCAGGATGCCGTCCACCGCCGGGTCGCGACCGAGCTCGCCCACGGCCGCGAGGACGGCGCGCTCGCGAGCCTCGGCCGGGAGCCGCCGCTCGACGGAGTCCAGGCCCACGCGCTCGCAGGCGCGCCGCTTGCCCTGGATGTAGGAGGCGCTCGCCGGATCGTCGCCCACGAGCACGACGCCGAGCGTCGGGGCGCGGCGACCGGCGCGCCGGTGGCGCCCGACCGCGGCGGCGAGCTCGTCGCGGATCTGGTGGGCGAGCGCGAGGCCGTCGACGACGACGGTCTCGATGCGCGCGGACGCCATGCAGGGAACGCCTCCAAGAGCGGGGCGCGAGTATACCGGGGCCCGGAGGCGCGCGTCTCGCCATTGGCTAGAAGGCCGACGCGCAAGGCCGGAGCCGAGCCTGCGAAGCAGGCGAGAGGCGCGGCCGCGCAGCGAGCCGAAGGCGAGCGAAGCTCACCGGGCTAGGCGGCGGCCTTGGGCTCGGACTTCTTCTTGCCCTTGCCGCTGGACTCGGGACTCTTGGTTTCCTTCGGGCTCTTCGCCTCGGACACCTCGGGCTTCGATTCGGACGGCTTCGAAGCCTCGGCGCCTGCGTCCGCGGCGGCGGGCTCGGACTTCGAGGGGCTCGAGGAGTAGAGGTCCGAGTACCAGCCCTTGCCCTTCAGGACGAACGACGTTTGGGAGATGAGCCGGCGCACCTTCCGGGAGCGGCAGTGGGGGCAGCTGCGGATCGGATCGTCCGTGATCCGCTGCTCGGCCTCGAACTCGGTCTCGCACTTGCCGCAGAGGTACTCGTAGATCGGCATCGCTCTCCCGGTCTCCCGCTCGGCTCCCACGTCGCTCTGGGCGGACCCGAGTCTAGCTGCCCTGCGGGGGCGGCGGAACCCTGCGCACGCCCTGCGGGGCCGTCAAGGCTTGCGCAGGCGCACGATCTCCTGCGGGGCGCGCGCGGCGGGCGCGGCCCGCTCCGGCGCCTCGGACGGGTCCGCCGCGAGGGTCTCGAGCAGCCCGAGGTGGGTCTCGATCGCCGCGCGCACCGCCGCCGCGAGCCGCGTCTTCAGCATCTTCATCTCGCGGATGTCGTCCGAGAGTTTCGCCGCGCGCCGGTGGGCCACCTCGAGCACCTTCTCGCCCCGGATCTCCGCCTCGCCGACGATCACCTCGGCCTCCTTCACCGCCGTGCGCTTCAGGTCTTCGCTGAGCTTCTGCGCGGTGGCGAGCGTGTTCTGGACGATCTTCTCGTTGACGGAGAGGTCCTCGATGCGCTGCTCGAGCTCGCGGATGCGCGCGCCCTGCTGCTCGACCCGGCGCAGCGCCGTCTCGTAGTCCTCGGCCGCGACCTGCAGGAAGCCATCGACCTCCTCGCGGTCGTACCCTCCCATCCGCCGGGGAAAGCGGTGGTTTCGCAGGTCGAGCGGGGTGATGCGCATCTGCGGGCAGGAGATCGACCGAAGCGGCTGGAATCTTTAGGAGTCTCCCGCGTCCCGGAGCGCGGCGGCGGCCCGGGCGGCGGCCCCGAGCTCCGCGGCGCGGCGGGTGGCGGCGGCGACCGCCTCGCCGAGCGCCCGGGCGAATCCCCCGGCCTCGAGCCGCGCCAGCCCGGCCACGGTGGTTCCGCCCGGCGAGCTCACCTGCTGGCGCAGCTCCGCCGGGGAACGATCGCTCTCGAGTGCGAGCTTCGCGGCCCCGTAGACGGTTTGCCGGGCCAGCCGCTCCGCGGCGTCCCGCGGCAGCCCCACGCCCGCGCCGGCCTCGACGAGCGCCTCGAGGAACGCGAAGACGTAGGCCGGTCCGCTGCCGGAGAGGCCGGTCACCGCGTCGAGCTGCGACTCGTCCGACGTCTCCCAGGCGATTCCGACCCCCTCGAAGAGCGCCCGAGCCGTGCTCCGGTCCCCGGCGCTCGTGGCCGCGTTGCCGTGGAGCCCCGTCGTTCCGGCGCGGACGAGCGCCGGCGTATTCGGCATCGCGCGCACGATCCGCGCCTTGGCCCCGAGCCCCGCCTCGAGGACGGCGAGCGGGACGCCGGCGGCGATCGAGATCCAGAGCACGCGCAGGGCCTCGCCGGCCGCGGCGCGCCGCAGCTCGGAGAGGAGCGGGACGATCGCCCCGGGCTTCACGGCGAGGACCACGACGTCGCTGCGGCGGGCGACCAGGGCGTTGTCCGCGCCGGTGGCGACGCCGAGCCGCTCCGCGAAGGCCCGCCGGCGCGCGGCGTCGACGTCCGAGGCCAGGAGTCGCTCGCGCGCCACGCCGGAGGCGAGCAGGCCCCCGGCGAGCGCCTCGGCCATCGCGCCCGCTCCGATGAAGCCGATCCTGCGCTCTGCGAGCATCACGCGCCCCCCTCCGCGCGCGGGCCGAAGATCGCGGTCCCCACGCGCACGATCGTCGCGCCTTCTTCGATCGCCACCTCGAAGTCGCCCGACATCCCCATCGAGAGCTCGCGCAGGCGCGCGCCTCGAGGCGTCCGCGGTGCCTTCTCGAGCAGCTCGCGCAGCGTCGCGAAGATCGGGCGCGCCGCCTCCGGGTCGGGCGCTGCCGCGGGGAGGGTCATCAGGCCGATCGGCTCGATCGAGGCCCAGGCGCCGCTCGCCTCGATCAGCGCGGGGAGCACGTCCGGCGCCACGCCGCCCTTCTGGGGCTCGCCGGAGAGGTTCACCTGGAAGAGCACCGCGAGGCGGCGGCCGAGGGCCCCGGCGCGCTGGTCGAGCTCGGCGCCGAGCCCGGCGCCATCGAGCGTCTCCACGACGTCGAAGAGCTCCGCCGCCTGGCGCGCCTTGTTGCGCTGGAGGCGGCCGACGAAGTGCCAGCGCGGAGGCGGAAAGCCCGCGGCCGCGAGACGCCGCGCCACCTCCGGGATCTTCGCCCGCGCTTCCTGCACGTAGCTCTCGCCTACGCTGCCGAGGCCCGCGCCGACCGCGTCGGCGACGTCGGCGGCGCCTTGGAGCTTCGCGACGCCGACGAGCTCCACCGCGTCGGCGCTCCGCCCCGCGCGCTGCGCCGCCCGCGCGACGCGCTCGCGCACGGCCGCGAGCCGCGCGCCGACCCCGATCACCGGCGCGCCTCCACGCCGGCCTCGCGCAGCAGCGCGAGCGCCTCCTCGAGCGGGAGCCCGATCACGTTCGTCTCGCTGCCCTCGATGCGCGCGACGAAGCGGCGGCCCTCGCCTTGCGCGGCGTAGGCGCCCGCCTTGTCGAGAGGCTCGCCCGAGGCGACGTACGCCGCGATCTCGGCCTCGCTCACGGGGCGCAGCGCGACGCCGCTCTCGACCAGCGAGCGGCGCGCCTCGAGGGTCGCGCTGTCCATCACGGCGACCGCCGTGAGCACGCGGTGGCGGCGTCCCGCGAGGCGCCGCAGATGGGAGGCGGCCTCGTCGGCGTCGCGCGGCTTGCCGAGGACCTGATCGCCCTGCACCACGATCGTGTCGGCCGCGAGCACGACCCGCCGGGGCTCGCGGCCCACGCGTCGCGCCACGGCGAGGGCCTTCTCGAGCGCCACCCGGATCGCGAAGGCCTCCGGCGCCTCGCCCGGCGCGCGCTCCTCCGGGACCTCGGGCGCCAGCACCTCGAAGGCGATCCCGGCGCGGGCGAGCAGCTCGCGCCGGCGCGGCGAAGCGCTCGCGAGGACCAGCGGAAGGGTGAGTCCGCCCACGCGCTGCGGGGTAACGATCCCGCCGGGGCGCGTCAAGCGGCGGCGCCGGGGCGTTGCGCGAGCTCGGTCACCACGACCCCCGCGCCGCCGCGAGGTCCTGCTCGAGGGCGGCGAGGATCTCGCGCAGGGCCTCGTTCCAGCCCGCGACGAGGGCCTCGCGCGAGGCCGGGGCGACCGGGCGGGCGGCTTCGTATTCGCGGTAGAGCAGCACGCGCGAAGCGCCCCCCGATTCCTCGAGGAGCGCGCAGCGCAGCTGCAGCACGGCCCGCGGCGCCCGCGGATCGCGGTAGTCGCCATACGCCTCGCTCAGCTCCCCGTCGAGCACGAGGCGGCCCGCTCCCCCCCGTCCCGCCTCGGCGACGAAGGCGAAGAGGCCGGCTCGCGCCAGCCACCGGATCGTCGCGTCGGTCACGAGGCGTTCCGGCTTGGCCCAGAACTCGTGGTAGTAGTCGAAGTCCAGCCGGTCCGGCCCGAGGCGGTAGACGAAGCGCTTGCCGTGGAGGTGGCTCGAGGCCGTGAACGGGCGGACCTCGAGCTCCGGCGCGCCGGGGGGCGAGGGCAGCGCCTCGCCGCGCTCGGCCTCGAGCAGGAAGCGCTTCTGCGCGGGATGCTCGCGCGTGAGCAGGCCGCGGCAGCCGAGGCCGAGCGGCAGCGCGGCGAGCAGGGCGAGCGCGCTCGCGCGCCGGAGGCGGGAGCTCATTCGGGCCTCGGCAGCTCGACGGGCGCGGGCGGCGCGCCGAGCAGCAGGAGCGAGGGGGCGTCGCGCGCCTCGTCGAGCACGTCGTCGAGCGCCCCCACCGACTCGCGCAGCTCGGAGAGCAGGACCATGAGCTGCGCCGAGCTGGAGCGCACCGCGCCGTCCGCGCCGCCCAGCAGCGAGTCCGCGCGCTCGAGGCTGCGCTCCAGGCGGGCGAGCGAGCCCTTGAGACCCTCGCCGAGCTGCTTTGTATCGAGCTGCGCGAGCGCACTCTGGGCGCGGCGGTTCGTCTCGCGAAGCTCGCGCATCAGGCCCTCGGCCTCCTGGCTCAGCTGCGGCAGCCTCGCCTCCTGCAGCGTCTGGGTCGCCGTCGTGAGCGCCGCGTGCAGGTCGGTCATCAGCCCCTCGATGTCGAGGGCGTCGAGGCGCGCGAAGACGTGCTCGGCCGCCTCGCCGATCCGCGCGAAGGTGCTCGGCGTCGAGGGGATGTAGTCGTAGACCGGCTCCCAGCCCTCGGGCTGGAGCGGAGGCGGGGGCCGGGCCTGGTAGCTGATCTCCAGGTAGGCCAGCTGCGTCACGACCGAGCTCGCGAGCTGCACGCGGAGCCCGCGCGCGACCATCTGCTCGATCAAGCGGGTGGCCTCCTCGGCGCTCGCGGTTCGCAGGTAGGACTCGCGCGGAGGCCGCAGGCGGAAGCGCGTCACGACCCAGCTCCCGGCCGCGTCGAAGCGCGAATCGTCGGGCGGGATCTCGTAGACCGTGCGCGCGAAGTCGATGTCGATCACCTCTCCCACCTTCACGCCGCGCTCGTAGACGGCCGCGCCGACGTTCAGCCCCAGCACGGATTCCTGGAAGTAGGTCTCGGCGACGATCCCACCGCGCTGGAGCAGGCCGGAGCCGAAGACGGCCAGGCCCGTCGCGAAGAGGAGGGTACCGAGGACCACGAAGGCGCCGATCTTCGTGTAGCTCGCGCGCTCGCTCACGTAGCGCTCACCGCGTCCGCACTCGAGGGCTCGCGCCGGAAGAAGCGGCGCACCACGGCATCTTCGTGGTCCCGCAGCTCCTCCGGCCGACCGCTCGCGATCACGCCCTTGACGCTCCGGTCGAGCATCACCAGCCGGTCGCTGATGGCGAAGATGCTCGGCAGCTCGTGCGTCACCACCACGAAGGTGATGCCGAGATCGCGCGAGAGCCGCAGGATCCGCTGGTCGAGATCGGCGCAGGTGACGGGGTCGAGCCCGGCGGAGGGCTCGTCCAGGAAGAGGATCTCCGGATCGAGCGCCATCGCGCGGGCGATGGCCGCGCGCTTCACCATGCCGCCGCTCAGCTCCGCCGGCATGTGGCGCTCGAAGCCGGTGAGCCCGACCAGGCCGAGCTTGATCTCGGCGACCAGCTCGATCGCCTCGTCGGGCAGGTCGGTCCACTCCTCGAGCGGGAGCCGCACGTTGTCGAGCAGATCGAGCGACCCGAAGAGCGCGCCACTCTGGTACATCACCCCGAGGTGGCGCAGGATCCGCCGCCGCGCCTCGCCTTCGGCCGTGGAGACGTCCTCGCCGCAGACCAGGACGCGGCCGCGCACCGGACGCAGCAGTCCGATCATGTGGTTGAGCAGCGTGCTCTTCCCACACCCCGTTTCGCCGACGATGACGAAGATCTCGCCGCGCTTCACCTCGAGGCTCACGTCCTCGAGCACGACGCTCTGGCCGTAGGCAGCCGTCAGGTGCTCGACCCGGATCATGGGCTCCTCCTCCGCCACGGGGCTCAGATCCCCAGGGCGTAGAGGACGGAGGCCATGATGCCGTCGGCGACGACGATCAGCACGATTCCGCTCACCACGGCGCGCGTGGTGGAGACGCCCACCGCGCTCGCCCCGACGCGCGTCTGGATCCCGCGCAGGCAGCCCGCGGCGGCCACCAGCGCGGCGAAGACGAGGCCCTTGCCGAGGCCGCCGACGAAGTCCCCGAGCCGGGAGGACGCCACCAGCCGATCGTAGAAGATGTGGGCGCTGTAGCCGAGCGAGTCGTAGATCAGCACGCCCCCGAGCAGCGCAGCGAGGTCGAAGATCAGGGTCAGGAACGGCATCACGGCGACGGCGGCGATCACGCGGGGCACCACGAGGAAACGCACCGGATCGAGGCCCATCGTGCCGAGGGCGTCGATCTCCTGGTTCACCTTCATGGTCCCGATCTCGGCCGCGAAGGCCGAGCCCGAGCGGCCCGTGAGCAGGATCGCCGTGATCACCGCGCCGAGCTCGCGGAAGAGCCCGATCCCGAGCCCGTCGGGAATGAAGACCTGGGCGCCGAAGCGCTCGAGCGCGGTCGCGGACTGGAAGCTCAGGATCAGGCCGAAGAGGAAGCCGACGAGGGCGACGATGCCCACGGCGTCGGAGCCGGCGCGCTGGGCGACCAGCAGGGCGTCGCGCCAGCGGAGGCTCGCCGGGTGCCGCAGCGCCCAGGCGAGGGCGCTGGTGAGCTCGCCGACGAAGGTGAACAGGAGGCGGGCCTCGCGGCCGAGCTCGAACACGCCGCGGCCCACGGACTCGAAGAAGCCGGGAGCGGGACGCTCGAGCTCGGGATCGCCCCTGAGCTCGAAGAGGGAGAGCAGCCGGGCGAGCTCCGGCCGCAGCGCTTCCAGCGAGAACTCCCTGCCGGCACGCTCCTGGTGCTGGCGCAGGGCGAGGAGCAGGGCGGCGCCCGATCCGTCGAGGTAGCGGATGCCGTCGGCATCGACGCGCAGACGCTGCGGTTCGAGCGAGGTCACGGCCGCCAGGGCCTGGCGCCAGATCTCGCCGGTGGACTCGGCGTCGAGGCGGCCCGCCAGGCGCAGGGCGAGGCCCCCCCCGGCCTCCGGCTCGACGTCGAGCCGCGCCCGCGCGCGCGAAGCGGGCGTCTGGACCACGGATGAAGCCATCCTGCTCCTGGGCGGAGTGCTCCTGGGCGGGCTGCTCCTGGGCGGACGGGCGCAGCGAAGCGCTCTGCTTCGCGGCGCCCTGACGGGCCGCGCCGCCGCGCGCGAGGGGGAAGGCTAGCAGGGGTCGCGCTGGAGCCGGTAGAGCGCGTGCCGGCGCGGGCGGGCGCCGGCCCTCGGGTATCGTCCTCCGTCCGGTCACGCTGGCAAACCGATCGGAAGGCAGCGGCCCATGAGCGTCAAGGCAATCCTCTTCGTCACGCTGGGCGTATGGGTGCTCTGTTTCGTGGTCGGCTGGATCCGTCTGGCGCGCGGCCAGGCCGCGGCCACCCCGACCCGACCCCCCGCGCGCGACGCGGGAATCGGCTTCGTCACCAACTTCTTCGATACGTTGGGGATCGGCTCCTTCGCGACCACCACCTCGATCTGGAAGTTCCTGGGGTCGATCGATGACCGGGTGATCCCGGGCACGCTCAACGTCGGCCACACGCTGCCGACGGTGGCGCAGGCGTTCATCTACATCGCCCTCGTCCAGGTCGACATGCGGACGCTGGTCGCGTTGATCGTGGCGGCGGTCCTGGGCGCCTGGCTCGGCGCAGGGGTCGTCGCGGGGTGGGACCGCAGGAGGGTCCAGATCGGCATGGGCCTGGCGCTCCTCGGCGTGGCGATCGTCATGCTCGTCCGGCTGCTCCAGCTCACCGAGGGCGGCGAGGCGACCGCGCTCTCGGGTGCGAAACTGGCGCTGGGTCTCGCGGGCAACTTCGCCCTGGGCGCGCTGATGACCCTCGGCATCGGGCTCTACGCGCCGTGCCTGATCCTGGTCAGCCTGCTCGGCATGTCTCCCATCACCGCGTTCCCGATCATGATGGGCTCGTGCGCCTTCCTGATGCCCGTGGGCAGCCTGCGCTTCATTCGCGCGGGCAGCTACGACCTGCGCGCGGCGATCGGCCTCGCGCTGGGCGGCATCCCGGCGGTACTCGTCGCGGCGTACCTGGTGAAGTCGCTGCCGCTCGACGCAGTGCGCTGGCTGGTCGTCGTGGTCGTGATCTACACGGCGGGGATGATGCTCCGCTCCGCCGCGCGGGAGTGGCGCGCCGGGGCGCAGCAGCCCGTGCCTGCTGCCGGCGACTGACACCGGCAGACCTCGTGCCCATCGCACCTCATCAGGTTGGTACGACCATGATCTACGATGCGTTCGTTGCGGGACTCGGCGTCATGGGCGGCGCCGTCGCGCGTGCGCTGGCGCGGGCCGGCTTGCGAGTCGCCGGCTGCGACGAACGGCAGCCGCCGCACGATCGCGGCTCGTCGCACGGCGAATCCCGCATCATCCGCGCGGCCTATTTCGAGGGTCCGGTCTACGCGCCGCTGGCACGACGCGCAGTGGCGCTCTGGCGCGCGCTGGAAGAGGAAACCGGCCGCTCCCTGCTCCGCGTGACGGGCGGGCTCAACATCGGGCTCGACGCTGGGGCGCTCGTCCGCGGCGCGCTCGCGAGTGCGAGCAGGTACGGGATTGCGCACGAGCGGGTCGGCGGCGCCGAGCTGATGCAGCGATACCCTGCACTGCGTGTGGGACCCGACGAGACCGCCGTCTTCGAGCCCGATGCGGGGATCCTGGATCCCGAGGAATGTGTTGCGGCCCAGATCGAGTCGGCACGCGCGGCCGGTGCGCAGCTGCGCCTCGGGGATGGGCTGGTCGCCTGGCGCCGCGCCGGCGCGGAGCTGCGCGTCACGACGGCGAGCGGCGAGTGCACGGCGCGGACGCTGGTGTTGGCGCTCGGTGCCTGGCTGCCCGTGTTCCGGCCGGAGCTTGCGTTGCGCGTCGCGCGCCAGCCCATCTTCTGGTTCGATCCCCTCGAGCCCGCCCTCCACGCGCCGGAGCGGCTGCCGCATTTCCTGATCGAGTTCGAGCCGGGCCGCTTCTTCTACGGATTTCCCGACCTGGGCCACGGCCTCAAGTGCGCCATCCACCACGAGGGCGAGGTCACGACCGCAGACAGCGTCGAGCGGCGGCTTCGACCCGCGGAGCACGAGCGGGTGCGATCGCTGCTCGCACGCTTCCTGCCGCGTGCCGCGGGCAGGCTGCGGAGCTCCGCGGTCTGCCTCTACACGAACACGGCGGACGGTCACTTCCTGATCGACCGCGACCCGGCAGACCCGGGCGTCTGGCTGCTCAGCGCCTGCTCCGGCCACGGCTTCAAGTTCGCGCCCGCGCTGGCCGAGCTGCTGCTGGAAGCGCTGACCGGGCCCGGCGACGCGCCGCTCGAGGCGTTCTCCCTCGAGCGGCTCGTCGCTGCGCCTCGACCGGTCGACTCTTCAGCTCGCGAGTGATGTGGGGGCTCACGCCTCGTCGCCCGAGCGCGAGCGCTCGCGTTTGCGCGCCGCCCGTCGGCGCTTCGTCGCGAGGCGGCGCTCGCGGCCGCCGGCGCTCGGGCCGGTCGGGCGGCGCGGGCGGCGGACCGTCAGGGCGGCGCGCACGAGCGAAGCGAGCCGGTCGCGCGCCAGCTGGCGGTTGCGCGCGCGGCTGCGCTCGCCTCCGGCGTGGAGGACGAGCTCGCCCGTGCGCGTGAGGCGTGCCCCGAGGCGCTCCGTGAGCCGCGCGCGCTGCGCCTCGGAGAGGACGGCGCTCCGCGCGACGCTCCAGCGCAGGGTCACGCGGGTGTTGGCCTTGTTCACGTGCTGGCCGCCCGGGCCGCCCGAGCGGCTGGCCTGCTCGCCGAGCTCCGAGCCGGGGATGGCGAGACCCCGGCGCAGCCAGAGGTCGTCGTGGGCGCCGCTCAGTGCGTTTTCCTGGTCACGCCCGCCCAGCGATCGGGCAGCTGGGTCAACGCGGGACCGCGGTCAAGCACCAGCGCAAGGGGACGCCGGCGGCCACCCTCGGCGCCTCGATGCGGACCGCGCCGTGTCGCTCCGCGAGGCGGGAGGCGACGGCCTGGAGCGCCAGGCTGACCTCCACCAGCAGGTCCCGATCGGCGGCGAGCAGCGAGCAGGGCTCCGCCGGCTCGACGATCCAGTGGTCGGCCGATCCGGCCGCCCGGAACACGCGGACGCGCGCCGTCTCGAGCTCCACCTCGTCGCGCGCCGGGGCGGGGGCCGCGTCTGCGCGCAGCAGCGGCGCGGGCTCGCCGCTGAGCGTGCCGACGAGGCTCGCGCGCACCTCCTCCGGGATCTCCACCTCCTGCGCGTAGGCGGGGTGGTCGATCCGGATCCGCGCGCGCAGCGCGCGGTCGGCGAGGCGCCGTGCGGCCTCGGGCGGGAGCGCGAAGCGCAGGTACTGGACCGCGGAGATCCGCTCGGCCTCGCGCTGCCGCGGGTCGAAGCTCGCCCGGGTCTCGAAGGCGCCGCCGCCCTCGCCGAGCACGAGCCGCACGTGCTCGTCGATCCCGACCAGCCGGTCGAGCTCCGCCTTGATGCGCGCGAGGTCGCTCACCTCGATGAAGAGCGTGGCCGAGAGCTCGCCCTCGCCCGGGACGAGCTCGTTGTAGACGTCGATCTGCTGCTGGACCTTCTCCGGATCGCTGATCCGCTCGACGAAGAGCATCTCCTGGATCTGGAAGCGGAGCGTCTCGCGGTCCTCGAAGAGCAGGCTCACGTGTTCGCCCACGGCGAGGCGTCGCCTGCGCTTGTACTCGATCACGCGCTGGCGGTAGTCGCGGCGGACGCCGGCGTAGACCTCGAGATCGACGATCTCGCCCGCGCCGATCGGTCTCACGCGGCGGCGCCTCCATCCCCTGCGTCGCCGTACGCCCGGTGGAGCAGCACCACGGGGTGCACCGCGCGGCGGCCGAGGCCCTCCTGGATGCGCAGCGCCGCGAGGGGGCAGTCGGTCGAGAGATGCTCGGCGCCCGCCGCGTCGAGGGCGCGGAGCATCTTGCGCGCGACGCCCATGGACTCCTCGTGGAAGCGCGCCTGCATCCCCCAGGTGCCGTCGACGCCGGAGCAGGCCTCGACGACCTCGACCTCGGCGCCCGCGAGCTGGAGCAGGTCGCGCGCGCGCAGCCCGACGTTCTGGGCGCGCAGGTGGCAGGGCGCGTGGTAGGCGACCCGTCCGAGCGGCTGCGCGAAGCTCCGGTCGAGCTTCTTCTCAAGCGCCAGCTGGTAGAGGTGCTCCATCAGGTCGCGCGTCGCCGCGGCGACCCGCTGCGCCGCCTCGCCCGGGACGAGCTTCGGGTACTCGGTCTTGATCAGGAGCGAGCAGGAGGGTCCCGGCACGACGACCTGCGCGCCCTGGTCGACGAAGCGCACGAGCTCCGCGACGTTGCGCGCGGCCGCGCGGCGCGTCGCCTCGAGGTCGCCCGTGTCCGTGAAGGGCATCCCGCAGCAGCGCTCGTAGTGGACGTCGACGCGCACGTGGCTTCGCTCGAGCACCTCGACCGCGGCGCGCCCGGCCTCCGGGTCGCTGTACTCGACCGAGCAGGTCGCGAAGAGGACGACGCGGCCGTTCGAGCCGTCGCCGCGCGGCCCGCGGCGGCGGAACCAGCGGCGCAGCGTCCGCGCGGTGTAGCGGGGCTGCACCCAGTCGCGGTGGATCCCGAGCGTCTTCTCCATCGCGATGCGCGACAGGCGGTTGCGGTTCGCGAAGTTCAGGAGCGCCGGCGCGAAAGAGCCGAGCCGTCCGATCCAGTCGGTACGGGTCGTGAGGCGCCGCGCGAGCGGGATCCCGTCGCGCCGGGCGCGCGCGAGCTGTTCCCGCCGCATCAGCGCCGGGAAATCGACATCCCACGCGTGCGGCGGCGTGTACGGGCAGTGGTTGTAGCAGAGGCGGCAGTGGAAGCAGAGCTCGTTCACCTGCTCGAAGCCGGCCGCGCCGACGCCGGCGGCCTCCGTCGGGCTCGCGTCGACCAGCTCGAAGAGCTTCGGGAAGGCGGGGCAGAGCGGCAGGCAGCGCCGGCACTGGTGGCACACCTCGGCGACCCGGTGCAGCTCGCGGTCGAGCGCAGCCGCGTCGGAGTAGGCGGCGTCTGCGTAGTCGAGGGACCGGGACGGATGCTCAGGCGGGTCGACCTTCATCGCGGATCATGCCCCGGCCGCGGCAGCCATCGCGGGCTAGAGCTTCGGGAGCGAGTCGAGCGCCTTCTGGAAGCGGCCCGCGTGGGACCGCTCGGCCTTGGCGAGCGTCTCGAACCACTCCGCGATCTCCTCGAAGTTCTCGTTGCGCGCCTGCTTGGCCATCCCCGGATACATCTCGGTGTACTCGTAGGTCTCGCCCGCGACGGCCGCCGCGAGGTTCCTGTCCGTGCTGCCGATCGGCTTGCCCGTCGCCGGGTCGCCCGCCGGCTTCAGGAAGTCGAGGTGCCCGTGCGCGTGGCCCGTCTCGGCCTCGGCCGTGTCGCGGAAGAGGCCGCCGACGTCGGGGTGGCCCTCGATGTCCGCCTGGCGCGCGAAGTAGAGGTAGCGGCGGTTCGCCTGCGATTCGCCGGCGAAGGCCTCCTTCAGGTTCTGGTGGGTCTTCGAGCCCTCGAGCTTGGCCATGGTTCGCTCCCTCCTGGCAGACGCACGGATCTTGACCGAGGGTCGGGCTGCGGTCAAATGCGCGGCCCGCGTCGGGGGGCTCGCGCCCACCCGGGCTGCTGGTGGTCGGCAGGCGCCGCGGATACCCTCCGAAGCACGGCGGCTCTGCGCCCGAAGGGGGAAGCGCGCACGACGGCCAGCGACGCGGAAGGCGCGGCAGGCGCGGCACGCTCGGGCAGGACGCGGATCGAGCGCGACGCCCTCGGCGAGGTCGCGGTGCCCGCCGATGCGCTCTGGGGCGCCGCGACGCAGCGCGCGCTCGAGAACTTCCCGGTGAGCGGAGAGCGCTTTCCCCGCGAGTTCCTGCGCGCCCTCGGGCTCGTGAAGGCGGCGGCCGCGGCGGCGAACGCTCGCGTCGGGGCGCTCGACCCGACGCTCGCGGCCGCGATCGAGGCGGCGTCGCGCGAGGTCGCGGAGGGCCGGCTCGACGCGCACTTCGTGCTCGACGTCTTCCAGACCGGCTCGGGCACCTCGACGAACATGAACGCCAACGAGGTGATCGCGAGCCGCGCGCGCCAGCTCCTGGGCCCGCACGCGCCCGCGGTCCACCCGAACGACCACGTGAACCGCTCGCAGTCGTCGAACGACGTGATGCCGACGGCGCTGCACGTAGCGGCGCGGCTCGGGATCCACGAGCGGCTCGTGCCGGCGCTGCGCGAGCTCCATGCGGCGCTGCTCGCCCGGGCCGACGAGCTCGACGACGTGGTGAAGCCGGGGCGTACGCACGGGATGGACGCGACGCCGGTGCGGCTCTCGCAGGAGCTCCTCGGCTGGGCCCGCCAGGTGGAGCTCGGGATCTCGCGGGCGCAGGCGGCGAGCGAGGAGCTCGCCGAGCTCGCGCTCGGCGGGACCGCCGTCGGCACCGGGATCAACTGCCCGCCGGGCTTCGCCGCGGAGGCCGTGGCGCGGCTCTCCGCCGCGACGGGGCTCGTCTTTCGCGAAGCGGCCGACCGCTTCGAGGCGCAGGGAGCGCGCGACGCCGCGGTGCAGGCGAGCGCGGCGCTACGCACGGTGGCGATCTCGCTCGCGAAGGTCGCGAACGACGTGCGCCTCCTGGCCTCGGGTCCGCGCTGCGGCCTGGGCGAGCTCCGGCTGCCCGCGCTCCAGCCCGGCTCGTCGATCATGCCCGGGAAGGTCAACCCGGTGGCCTGCGAGGTGGTGGTGCAGGTCGCCGGCCAGGTGATCGGGAACGACGTCGCGGTCGCGCTGGGCGGGCTCGGGGGCCAGCTCGAGCTCAACGCCTGCCTGCCGCTCGTCGCGCGCAACCTGCTCGAGTCGATCCGGCTGCTCGCGAGCGCGGCAGGGCTCTTCGCGTCCCGCGCCGTCGCGGGCCTCGCGGCTGACCGCGAGCGCTGCGAGGAGCTCGCGGAGCGGAGCCTCGCGCTCGCCACGGCGCTCGTCCCCGCCCTCGGCTACGACGCCGCCGCGGAGCTCGCGAAGGAGGCCCTGGCCACGGGCCGCACGCTGCGCGAGGTCGCCCTCGCCCGCGGCGTCCTCGACGCCGCGACGCTCGACCGCCTGCTCGACCCGAGGCGGCAGACCGAGCCGGGGGGCTAGCCTCGTGTCGATCACCGACGGGAGCGAGCTGATCGACCCGCACGCCTACGCGCGCACGGGCTACCCGCACGCCCTCTGGGCGAGGCTGCGGCGCGAGTCGCCGGTGCACTGGTGCGAGCCGCCGGTGGTGATGCCGTTCTGGGCGGTGACCCGTCACGCGCAGATCTGCGAGGTGTCGAAGCAGCCCGGCCTCTTCCTGAACGGGAAGGGGATCCTGCCGGCGCCGCGCGAGGCCGCGGCACGCATCGCCCGCGGCGAGCGGACCCCGCTCGACGCGATGCAGACCATCATCACGATGGATCCGCCCAAGCACCGCAAGTTCCGGCGGGTCGCGAGCCCGTGGTTCAGCCCGCGCGCGATCGCCAAGCTCGACACGGTAGTCGAGGCGAGCGCGCGCCGGCTCGTCGACCGGCTCTACGACGCGCAGGTCGCCGGCGAGGGCGTCTGCGACTTCGCGACGGAGGTCGCGGCCGAGCATCCGCTCCGCATCCTCTCGACCATCCTCGGGGTCGCGCAGGAGGACGAGCCCGAGATCCTGCGCATCACCCAGCAGCTCTTCGCGGGGGACGACCCCGAGTTCCAGCGCCCCGAGTCCGACCGGGAGGAGGCGTTCCGCAACCTCGGGCTCGAGATCCTGCGCTACTTCGGGAAGATCATCGCCGACCGGCGCGCGCATCCCCGCGACGATCTCGCGAGCGTGCTCGCGAGCGCCCGGGTCGACGGCGCGCCGATGGGCGACCGCGAGACCCTCGGCTACTACCTGATCACCTTCACGGCCGGCCACGACACCACCCGCAACAGCCTGGCGGGCGGCATGCTGGCGCTCGTCGAGCACCCGGTCGAGCGCGCGAAGCTGCGCCGCGATCCGGCCGGGCGCGTGGCCGACGCCGTCGAGGAGATCGTGCGCTGGACCACGCCGGTCAACTACATGATGCGGGTAGCCGCGCGCGACGCGGAGCTCTCCGGCGCGAAGGTCCGCGAGGGCGACCGCCTGCTGCTCTTCTACGCCTCGGCGAACCGCGACGAGGCCGTGTTCGAGAAGCCCTTCGAGTTCCGCGTCGATCGCCGGCCCAACCCGCACCTGGGCTTCGGGATCGGCGAGCACTTCTGCCTGGGTGCGCACCTCGCGCGCGCCTCGCAGCGCGCGCTCTTCGCGGAGCTCGTCCCGCGCCTCGAGGACGTGGAGCTCGCCGCGCCGCCCGAGCGCCTCGCCGCGAGCTTCGTGGCCGGCGTGAAGCACCTTCCGATCCGCTACCGCCTCGCGCCGCGCGCGTAGATCCGTCGCGGAGCGTGCCTCCGATCACGGCGTGTACCAGATCGGCGAAGTGTACGCGCGCTCCTGGATCGTCATCGGGACCTCGGGTCCCATCTTCACGCCGAAGCGCTTGGCGTCGAAAGCGGTCCAGCGCGGTGTCGGGATCTCGATCACCCGCACGTAGTAGACCGCGCGTTCCCCGGCATCGAAGTCGGGGTCCAACCAGTGCGCCTCGAGCACGGGATCGCCGATCCGGTTCGAGTACGTCGCATTGGCGACGTCGACCGTATTGCCGACGGCCGGCGCCTTGCCCGTCTCGGGGTCCAGCTTGCGCCCATCCGAGAGCGCCACGTCGTAGACCTTCTCGTGCAGCGACCCGGCCGCGTCGAGCCAGCCCTTCACGACCTGGATCCGGTCGAGGTTCGCGCCGTCGGGGTCGCGCATCGTGCGCACCAGCAGCACCGGCGCCTTCCGAGCCGGCGCGCGCTTGAGGTCGCCGCCCATCGGCACGCCATGGGCGTAGCCGTGCTCTGCGAAGTCGGAGCGGGCGAGGTCATCGGCCGTGAACTCGAAGCCCGCGAAGACTCGCACCAGCAGCCGCGTGCCGGTGGTGGCATAGGTCTCCTTGCGCTCCATGGCCTCGAAGAGCGCCTGACGCGTGTTCTCGACCGCCCAGACTCCCGCGTATCCGCCGCTCGCCTGCTTCCACCCCAGCCAGTCGAGGCTCGGGTCCTTCGGCGACTTGATCACCACGTCCTTCCAGCGCTCGGGGCTCGGCTCGACGCCGCTGTGCTTGCCGAAGAAGTTGTCCTCGCCCACGGCGCTGAGCCCCGTGTGAGCGTCCGTGCTTCCGACCATGCCGAACTTGAACGGGTTCGCGCCGAGCTTCTGCTCGAGCGCAAGCCCGACCTTCAGCGCCTCGCGCGCGTACTCGGTCTTCAGCATGTCCTTCGTCTTCGGCAGCGACCCGGTGAGGTTCGCGGCGTCCCAGGTCTCGTAGTCCGCGAACTCGTCTTCCGGTGACAGGTAGGGATGGCTCTCGCCGTCGCCCTTGATCTGGGTGACCTCGTAGAGCGGCTCCCAGCGCGCGCGGCGCTCGGCATAGCGGAGATCGAAGGGCTTCCCGGAATGCGTCTCGACGGCGAACATGAGCCCGTTCGAGAGGTTCCCGTTGTGCGGAATGGCGAGGACCTGCCCGCCGGTCTTCCTCTCGTAGCTCTCGAGGTAGGTCCAGAGATCCTCGGGATCGACGCTATCGAAGGCCGAGAACGGCAAGACCTGGGTAGCGAGCCTGGCGCCCTCCTTGAAGATCACGACGCGGTGGAGGTTTCGCGAGTCGAGCTCGGAGGTCCACTCGAAGCCGATGAAGGCGGTGAAGGCGCCGGGCTGGTCGAAGCGGTCGGCGATCGCGGTCGCTTGGTCCCAGACCGCGCGCGAGAATGCCGGGTTCTTGAGCTTCTCGTCGCGCGCCTGCACGGTGCCGATCGCCTCCATCGCCGCCTGGAACGCTCCCTCGTAGCCGGTCTGGAGCAGGTCGGCCCACTTCTTCCCGTACTCGGTGGAGACGAGCTCCGGGTCGTCGCGCCGGAGGCCCGGCGTGAGCCCCAGGTACTCGGCGTGATCCGAGACGACGAGGAAGTCGAGCGGGCGAACCAGGCGCACGCGCATGCCGTTGTTCGCCGTGACTTCCTCGCCGCGCGCGAAGCGGAACGCCTCCTCCGGTCCCACCCTCGAGTTCACGAAGCCGGCGTCGAACGAGTTGGAGGTGTGGAGATGCGTGTCGCCGAAGTACACGCGTTGGGGGATGCGCGCCTTGCCCGCGTAGCTCGAATAGCTCTTGGCAGGCGGTTGGAGATCCTTTGGCTCCGGAACCACGTCCTGGGCGGCGACCGCAGGGGCGATTCCGAGCGCGAGCAGGAAGGCGGCGAATCGGATCGAGTCGTTTCGAACCATGGGCCTCAGGATAGCTCCGTCAGGCGATCACCCCCGCCGCGCGCAGGCGCGCGCGCGCAGGGGCGTCGTAGCCGAGCTCCTCCAGGATCTCGTCGTCGTCGGCGCCGAGCGCGGGGGCGGCGCTACGCACGCGGATCGGGGTGCGCGAGAGCTTCGCGGGCGGGCCGGTGAGGGGCACGGTCGTTCCGTCCGGCTGCACGGTCGGCTGGAGCATCTCGCGCGCCCGCACCACCGGATCGCGCGCGGCCTCGGCGTAGCTGCGGATCGGGGACGCGGGGACCTCGGCCGCGGCGAGGGCCGCGAGCGCCTCGGCGGCGCCGCGCTCCGCGGCCCAGGCCGCGACGAGGGCGTCGACCTCGGCGCGGCGCGCGATCCGCGCAGCCACCGTCGCGAAGTCCGGGTGGTCGGCGAGCTCCGCGCGGCCGAGGACGGGAGCGAGCCGCCGCCACTGCGTGTCGAGGAGCACGCCCACGACGATGCGACCGTCGCGGCAGCGGTAGGCGTTCGCGGGCGCGGCGATCCGGAACTCGTTGCCCATGCGCGGGAGCGGAACACCCATCGCGCCGAGCGTGAGGTAGCCCGTCGACTGGAAGAGCATCGAGTCGAGGAGCGAGACGTCGACGTGCTGGCCCTCGCCGGTGCGGTCGCGGTGGCGGAGGGCCGCCAGGGCAGCGAGCGCCGCGTGCAGGCCGGCGAGGTCGTCGGCGAGGAAGGTCGGCGACTTGACCGGCTCGCCGTCGGGGCTTCCGTTGAGCGAGAGGAAGCCGCTCTCGGCCTGCGCGAGCGGGTCGTAGCCGAGGCGGCCCTGGCCGGGGCCCCAGTGGCCGAAGCCGCTGATCGAGACGTACACGATGTCGGGCCGGACCGCGCGCACGCCCGGGTAGTCGAGCCCGAAGCGCGCGAGCGCCCCGGGTCGGAAGTTCTCGACGAAGACGTCGGCGCTGCGCGCGAGGCGGAGCGCGATCTCGCGCGCCTGGGCCACGTGGAGGTCGAGGCCGAGGCCGCGCTTGTTGCGGTTCACCGTCGCGTGCATGAACGAGAGCGGCGGATCCGTGCCGGGCAGGTACGGCGGCACGCGCCGCGCGATCTCGCCCTCCGGGTGCTCGACCTTGATCACGTCGGCGCCGAAGTCGGCGAGGAGGCAGCCGCACATCGGGCCGGCCCAGGTGGTGGTGACCTCGACGACCCGGAGCCCCGCGAGCGGGCCGGGGAGGTCTTGGCGCGCTTCTCTGAAGAACTCGCCCCGCTGCATGCTCCCCCCGGGCCTTCTTCTCGGCCGGCCGGGATGGTACAACCTGGGCCGCGGAGGGTTCGATGCCGGAGTGGGGTCAGCTCCTCGTGGCGACGACGCCGGGGCTCGTGGATCTGGCGCTGCTCGTCGGCAGGGTGGCGATCGGCGTCTGCTTCGTGGTGCACGGGCTCGGGAAGCTCGGGCTCGTCGGCACGGGGAGCATGGCGGGCTTCGTCGCCTGGCTGCGCGAGCTCGGCGTGCCGCACGCCGCCCTCCAGGCACGGATGGCGATGCTCTCCGAGCTCACGGGCGGGAGCCTGCTGGCGCTCGGTCTCTTCACACGCCCGGCCTGCGGGCTCCTCGTCTTCACGATGATCGTGGCCGGGCGGATCGGCCACCGCGGCGCCGGCTACCTGATCACGAACGACCCGCCCGGCGCCGAGTACACGATCAACCTGGCCGCGATCTGCGCCTGCTTCGCGCTCGCGGGACCCGGCCGGATCTCTCTCGACGCTCTCATCTTTTCCTAGTCCAGACGGCCCCTTACGCATCGGGCGAGAGAATCTCCTCGAGACCCAGCAGCGCGCGCTGCGCGGCGCGGCGCAGATCGGGGTCGGGCGAGCCGTCCCGGGCCCGGGCGAGCGCCTCGCGCGTCGCCGGGCCGAGGAAACGCGGATCGCCGGCTCCGAGCGTGCCGAGGACGGCGGCCGCGATGCGGCGGCTCGCGCCGTCGGGATCCAGGGTGAGCGCCTCGCGCAGGCGCTCCTCGACCTCGCGCGGCGGATCGAGGAGCGCGCCGAGCGCGGAGAGCGCCGCGCGCCGCACGCGGATCTCGGCGTCGCGGCTCGCGGCGACGAGCGCCGCGGCGGTGCGCGGATCGTCCGGCCCGAGGTCGCGCAGGCAGAAGGCCGCCATGCGGCGCGCCACCGCGTTCGGGTCCGCCTGCGCGAGATGGAGCAGGAGCGGATGCACCTCACCCTGGGTGCGGCCGAGCTCGACGAGCGCGCGCGCCGCACCCCAGCGCAGGTACCCGTCCTCCGATGCGAGCGCCTCGATGAGCGGGGGGAGGAGGCGGAGCTCCCGGGGCGCGACCCGAGCGCCGGTCAGCGCGGCCACGCGCCGCGTGCGCGGCTCGTCGCTCGCGAGGGCCTCGCGCAGCGCCGCCCATACGCCGGGGTCGCGCTGCCCGATCGCCGCGAGCGCGTCGGAGGCCGCGCGCCAGACCGCGCGGATTGGATCGCCGAGCGCCGGGACGAGCGCACCGACGAGGAGCACCGCGGACGGATCCTCCGCTGCGGCGAGGCAGGCGTCGCGGCGCACGGCGGGGTCGGGGCTCCGCAGTCGCGCGAGGATCGGGTGCCGCTCAGGCACTCAGGCAAGCGACCGAAGGGGCCGGAGCTCCAGTGGAGCTCGGCCCGCAGCGAGCCGCAGGCGAGCGGAGCGGGCAACCACCACTCGACTCCTCGCAACGTCCTCGGGCTGGCTCATGCGAGGCGCCAGCGCGCTCGCAGCGCGTCCGGCTCGCCGGAGCAAACGACGCGGCCCTCGCGCTCGAGCTTGCGCAGGTGCGCCGACACCGAGGCGGCGGCCGGGCCGTGGAGCACCTCGGGGTAGGCGGCGTAGATCCGCTTCACCATCTCCGCCACGCGCGCGAGCCCGTCGCCGAGCGCCGCGAGGATCTGCTGCTCGCGGTCGAGCCGGTGCGCGATGTACTCGCGGATCCTGGCGCTGCCATCCGGGATCTTCGGGCCGTGCGCCGGATAGATGACGCGCGGCTGCTCTGCGAGGAGCCGGGCGAGCGAGCGCAGGTAGAGGGCCAGGTCGCCGCCGCGGTCCGGGATCACGGTCGTGCCGACGCCGAGCACGTTGTCCCCGGAGAAGAGCGCGCCCTCCTCCTCGAGGACGAAGCAGAGGTGGTCCTCGGCGTGGCCTGGGGCGTGGACCGCGCGCAGCGTCGCGCCCTCCACCTCGATCACGGCGCCGTCGTCGATCGGCGCGATCTCGCAACCGGCCGCCTCGTCGACGCCGGGCCAGGGCCGCTTCGAGACGCGCACCGCTCCGAAGCGCCCGCGCACCCCGGGCACGCCGCCGAGGTGGTCGGGATGCCCGTGCGTCAGCACGATCTCGCGGATGCGCGCGCCCCCGGCGAGCTCGAGCGCGCGCTCGAGCACCGGCAGGTAGGCCGGGAGGCCCTGGCCCGTGTCGAGCAGCAGCCGCTCGCGCCCGGTCCCCACGAGGTAGGTGTTGGTCCCGGGTCCGGTGAAGGGGCCGGGGTTCTGGCCGAGCGCGACCACCACGCGCTCCGACCAGACGTCGACGTCCGGGAGCCTGAGCCCGAGCAGCACCGCCGGTTGGCCCACGGCGCGGCGCTACTCCCCGGCGACGGTCATGCGCGCGACGCGCAGCGACGGCGAGGCCACGCGCCCGAGCCAGACGAGGTCGTCGGCGACGGCATCGATCGAAGTCAGCATCTCGCCCAGGTTCCCGGCGATCGTGACCTCCTCGACAGCAAAGGCGATCTCGCCGCCCTCGATCCACAGGCCCGCCGCCCCGCGCGAGTAGTCGCCGGTCACCGGGTGGAAGCCCATGCCGATGAGCTCCGTCACGAGGAGCCCGCGCCCGGTCGCGGCGACCAGCTCCTCGAGCGTGCCCGAGCCGGGCTCGAGCCACAGGTTGCTCGGCGCGACCGAGGGCGCGCTCGCCGGGCCGCGCGCGGCGCTCCCGGTCGGCGCGAGGCCGAGCTTGCGGGCGGAGTAGGCGTCGAGGAGCCAGCTCTCGAGGTGTCCGCCGCGCAGGATCGTCGTGCGCCGCGTCGACAGGCGTGCGGACCCACCCTGCATTCTTGATCGCGGGGACGGCCGGGCGCGCCAGCGGCTTGAACGCCCAATGGGTGATCTCGGCGGCATCGGGCCACACGGCGCCCTGGTCGATCCAGCGCGCGATCGCGGCAATTTGCGCGGCCGAGAGTGGCTTGGTCTGCACGCCCGGCGGCGGCATCCGCTCTTCGGGATCGGCGGCCGTGGCGCG
>CAZUYC010000020.1:0-39800 GCA_964624475.1 uncultured Spirochaetales bacterium
CGCTCGCGGCTCGTAGAGCTCGATGAGCGCGTCGAGATCCCCCGCGTTCGTGTACTCGCCGAACAGGCGATCGCAATCCTCGGGCGTCCGTGCCGCCATGGTGCTTCCTCCTCGCGGTAGTGATAGCCCCGATTCCCCGTCCCGGCTCCCGGGCCACCGGGCCAACGTTTGTGCGGACTGGGAGAGGCGTGCGGAGATGACCTGCATCCCCATGGCGCGCCTCCCCACGGCGATTCCAATCGATGTACAGTCGCGAGCGAGTCCGACCCCGTAGGAGTCCGACCCCGTAGAGAGGAGCCCGAGCCATGGCCTTCGCCCGGATCTACTTGCGCCTGATGGGCGCGATGAGCGTGCTCTTCGGCCTCGTCTATCTGCTGGCACCCGAGAGCCTGACCGCCCCCACCGGCTTCGGCCCGCTCTCGCCCGGCGCCATGACCGACGTCCGCGCCACCTACGGCGGGTTCCAGCTCGGCTCGGGCGTCTTCGTGCTCTGGGCGGCGGCCGACGCAGGCCGCGTGCGTCTCGCGCTCGTGCTGGTGGCCCTCACGATCGGAGCGGTGGCGCTCTCCCGGGCCACGGGGCTCCTGCTCGACGGCAGCCTGAACGGCTTCCACCTCGGCGGCCTCGCGACGGAGCTGACGCTCACCGTGCTGGCACTCGTCGCGCTCGGGCGCGTCCGCTCGGCCGAGGCGGTCGCGGCCGCCTGATCGCGCGATGAGCGATCTGCGCGGGGTGATCGGGATCGCGGCGTTCCTGCTCGTCGGCGTCGCCTGCTACTGGGCGCTGCTCTTCGCCCTGCAGCGCCCGCTGCTCTACCCGCGTCCGATCGCGGCGGGCGGGACGGCGGGCCTGGAGCGCGCGCGGGGCCAGCGGGTCTGGCTCGAGCCGTCCGGCGGGCGCGTCGAGGCGTGGCTGCTCCCGGCGGCGGGGCGCGCCGAGGCCCGTCATCCGCTCGTCCTCTTCGCCCACGGCAACGGCGAGCTGATCGACCACTGGGTCGACGAGCTCGAGCCGCTGCGCGAGTGGGGGCTCTCGGTCCTGCTCGTCGAGTACCCGGGCTACGGACGCTCGGCCGGGAGCCCCTCGCAGGACTCCATCACCGAGGCGATGTCCCTGGCCTACGACTTCGCCGCATCCCAGCCGGACGTCGATGCGGACCGCATCGTCGGATGGGGGCGCTCGCTCGGCGGCGGCGCCGTCTGCGCCCTCTCGCGCGAGCGCCGGCTCGCCGCGCTGGTGCTCGAGTCCACCTTCACGAGCGTGCGCAGCATGGCGCGGCGATTCGGCCTCCCCCGCTTCCTGGTGCGCGACCCCTTCGACAACGCGAGCGCGGTGCGCGCCTTCGAGGGGCCGATCCTGCTCGTGCACGGCGAGCGCGACGAGATCGTGGATCCGCGCCACGCCCGGGCCCTCCACGCCGCGGCCCGGAGCTCCGAGCTCCACCTCTCGCGCTGCGGCCACAACGACTGCCCGCGCCCCTGGGACGCGCTGCGGCGCTTCCTCGCCGAGCACCGGCTGCTCTGAGGTGGCGCGCGCGTCCGGGGACCCTGCCGGCGCATCCCCTTCGTCAGGGTCCGCCCGCTCGCGGGGGAGCTCCCCCGCAGCGCGGACTACGCCACGCCGAGCGCCCGCCCGTCGGCGGCGAAGAGGTGCAGGCCTTCCGGGTCGACCTCGAGCGAGACGGCGTCGCCGGGGGCGATCTCGCAGGGGTGCGCCAGGCGGGCCACGAGGCGCGCGCCCTCGCCGGCGGCGCCCTCCGTCCCGAGGGCGAGGTGCGCGAGCAGCTCGTGGCCCAGGAACTCGCCGTACAGGACGCGCGCGCGGAGCGCGCCGGCTCGCGGCCCGACGAGGCGCAGCGCCTCGGGCCGCATCCCGAGCGTCAGGGCCCCTTCGGTCGCCGCGCGCGCGGCCGCGGCCAGTAGATCGGGAAGCGCGAGGCGCTGCCCGGCGAGGTCGAGGACCAGGCGCCCGCCCGCGTCGGCAGCGAGCCGCGCGGGAAGCAGGTTCATCGGCGGGCTCCCGATGAAGCCGGCGACGAAGAGGTTCGCGGGCCGGGCATAGAGCTCGCGGGGCGGCGCCACCTGCTGGAGCCGGCCCTGGTGCAGCACCGCGACCCGCTCGCCGAGCGTCATCGCCTCCACCTGATCGTGGGTCACGTAGAGCATCGTGGTGCCCGTGCGGCGCTGGAGCTCCGCGATCTCGGCGCGCACGCGGACGCGCAGCTTCGCGTCGAGGTTCGAGAGCGGCTCGTCGAGCAGGAAGACGCTGGGCTCGCGTACCAGCGCGCGGCCCATCGCCACGCGCTGGCGCTCGCCCCCCGAGAGCTCGCTCGGGCGGCGGTCGAGGAGCGGGGCGATCGCGAGCAGCTCGGCCACCGCCGCGACGCGGCGGCGGATCTCGTCGCGCGCAACGCGCCGCATCTCGAGCGGGAAGGCCAGGTTCCCGCGCACCGTGCGGTGGGGATAGAGCGCGTAGTCCTGGAAGACCATCGCGACGTTGCGCTCCTGCGGCGAGCGCTCGTTCACGGGCTTTCCATCGATCCGGATCGTCCCACGTGTCGGCTCCTCGAGCCCGGCGAGCAGGCGCAGCAGCGTCGACTTGCCGCAGCCCGAGGGGCCGACCACCGCGAGCCGCTCGCGGTCCGCGACCGAAAGACGCAGATCCACGAGCGCGACGACTTCGGCGTAGCGCTTCTCGATCTGCTCGAAGTCGACGCTGGCCATGGACGGTCGGGACCACCGGGCGGCGGGCCTCCCCGGCGCAGGGGACGGCTGCGCGTCGCCCCGTCAGTCGAGGAAGTCCTCGTCGGCCAGGATGGATAGCGCACGCGCCGCGATCGGGTCCGAGGCGAAGCGCCGCTGCACGACCCCCGACTCCAGGTGATTCGCGAGGGCGACGAAGAGCATCGCCTGGTCGAGGATCAGGTAGGCCGGGGCCACGGCCCCCGTGCGCGGATCCACGGAATCGAAGACGGACCCGATCGTCGACGTGGTAGCCGTGCGACATCTGCCGCTGCTCGGGATCGTAGAAGAACGCGTAGTCGCGGGACTCGATCATCGCGGTGGCCGTCGCTGCGAGCTCGGGGAAGGTGCCGCGCACGACCATCAGGCCCGCGCTGAGCCAGGCGGAGTCGATGAACGAGACGAAGCCCGAGGTGCGCTCGAGCGAGGTCGTGTCCGTTCTCGCGGTCGCTGAGGGCGGCGATGCCGCGCCAGGTGTCGCGCGCCACGCGCTCGAGGAAGGCGCCGTCGTCCAAGGGCAGCGCGCTCCGGTCCGCGAGCCGGCGCGAGGGCCAGCCGGAGAGCCGCGCCCGCAGGTGCTCCTTGGCGGCCTGCGCTCCACCCAGCGACTCCTCCCAGGCCCGCTTGCGCGGGGCGAGGGCGCCGTTCCCGCTCCCTCGCCCGTCGCCCTGATTCGCGGCCCCGTTGCCCGGCGCGAGCACGGCGGGCGGGGCAGCGCGCGGCGGGGTGCCGGGGCCGGCGATCGCCACCCTCGGCTCGAGGGGCCGGACCGGGCAGATCTCGGGCCCCTCCGCGCAGGGCTCGGACAGGCAGCCTTCGACGGCCGCCGCACCCACCGAGGGAAGCCGAGGCCCTGGCGACCGGACGGCCAGAGCGGACGCCATGCCGGACGCCAGAGCCAGGCAGACGACGAGCGGGGTCCGAGGCCGGACGGACCGCTCCGCAGGCGGGCCTTCACGCGATCGCGTTCGTCGAGCCCCTATGATCCGCGCATGGCGCCGCCGACCCCGGCTTCGCAGCAAGGCGCAGCGGCAGCGCGGCCCAGCGCGCAGAGCGCCTGGTTCGCGGTCGTCGCCCCGGGCGGCGAGGCGGCGGCCGCGCGCGAGCTCGCCGCGCTCCCGGGGGCGGCGCAGGTGCGCGCAGAGCGCGGAGGCGTCTCCTTCCGGGGCGACCAGGGCGCCGGATTCCGCGCCAACCTCTGGTTGCGCAGCGCCACCCGGGTGCTGCTGCGGCTCGGCGACTTTCGCGCGCGCGACTTCGACCGGCTGCGCGCCGGCGTGGCCCGCGTCGACTGGAAGGCGCTGCTCCCGGCCGATGCGCGCGTGGCGATCCAGGTCTCGCAGCGCCGCTCGCGCCTCTACCACACCGGAGCGGTCGCCGAGCGCGTGGGGCTCGCGCTCCGCGATGCCTGCGGGCCCGAGCTCGCGCTGGTGGGACCCACCGAGGCGACGCAGACCGTCCACGCGCGCGGCGAGCGCGACCGCTGGATGCTCTCGCTCGACAGCTCGGGCGCGCGCCTCGATCGGCGCGGCTGGCGGCTCGAGCGCGGCGCCGCGGCGGTGCGCGAGACGCTCGCGGCGCTCGTGCTCGAGCTCTGCGAGTGGGATCCCGCGACCGCCTTCGTCGACGGTCTGTGCGGCGCGGGGACCTTCGCGATCGAGGCCGCGCAGGTCGCCCTGCGTGCGGCTCCCGGTGCCGGACGCCCCTTCGCGTGCGAGGCCTGGCCCTGCGCCGATGCCGCGCGCTTCGCGCGCCTGCGCCGCGAGGCCGAGGCGATCCGGCGCGAGTCTCCTCCTGCGGCCATCGTGGCGTCGGACCGGAGCCCTCGCGCCATCGCCATCGCGCGCCGCAACGCCGGACGCGCCGGCGTGGCCGCGGCGATCCGCTTCGAGACGCGTGAGCTCGCCGAGCTCGCGCCGCCCGCGCCGCGCGGGCTGCTCGTGCTCGACCCGCCCTACGGGCGCCGGCTCGGAGACGCCGGCCAGGCGCGGGAGGGCTATGCGAAGCTCTCGCGCGCGCTGCTGCCCGGCTTCGCGGGCTGGCGCGTGGGCCTGCTCGCGCCGGAGCCCGCGCTGGCCGCGGGGTTCCCGGGGCGCCGGGCCGCGCACTTCGTCCTGCCCCACGGCGGGCTGCGCGTCCATCTCTTCGCACTCGACCTTTGCTAGCTTGCCGCGCGCCATGTCGAAGCACCGCGACCAGAGCCGCTACGGCGCAGGCCACGAGGACGGTCTCGAGCCGCTCGCCTCCCTGGACCCGGGCGCCGCGGGGAGCGTGGACGCGCTCGTGCGCGCGATGGGCCGGACCGCCTTCGGCGGGCGCCGCCTCGCGCGCGCCGCCGACGTGCTCGAGGCGATGGTGCGCGACGAGGCCTGCTTCCGCGTCGTCACCGTCTCCGGCGCGATGACGATCGCGAAGCAGAGCCTGCTGCTCTGCGAGATGATCGACCGCGGCTGGGTGCAGGCCGTCGTCGCCACCGGGGCGCTCATGACCCACGGCCTCTCCGAAGGCGCCGGCCTGCTCCACTTCGCGCACGACCCGCGCCTGCGCGACGAGGAGCTCTACCGCAAGGGCTACAACCGCGTCTACGACACGATCGAGCTCGAGAGCAACCTCGACGACGTGGAGAAGCTCCTCGGAGCGGCGCTCGCCGACCTGCCCGAGCAGAGCGTGCTCTCGAGCCGCCTCGTGCTCGAGCGCCTCGGACGCCACCTCGAGAAGCACGCGCCCGGGCGCGCGATCCTGGCCAGCGCGGCGCGCCGCAACGTCCCGATCTACGTCCCGGCCTTCACCGACTCCGAGCTCGGCCTCGACCTCGCGATCTACAACCACCTGCGCCGCGAGTCCGGTCGGCGCCCCTTCGCCTTCGATCCCTACCTCGACCTCGACCACTTCGCGGAGCTCGTCCGCCGCCACGAGACGCTCGGCATCTTCACGGTCGGTGGCGGCGTCCCGCGCAACTGGGCGCAGCAGGTGGGCCCCTACCTCGAGATCCGCCGCACGCGCCTCGGCCTGCCGGAGCCCGTGCGCCGCTACCAGTACGCGGTGCGCATCTGCCCGGAGCCCGAGCACTTCGGCGGCCTCTCGGGCTGCTCCTACCAGGAGGGCGTCTCCTGGGGAAAGTTCGTGCCCGAGAGCGAGGGCGGTCGCTTCGCCGAGGTCTACGCCGACGCGACGATCGCCTGGCCCTTCATCGTCCGCGCGCTGATGGAACGCTTCGATCGCTAGGCGGGCAAGCGCGCCAGGCTCGCTCGGCTACTCGTGCACGTGGCCGATCTCGCGGCCGAGGGCGATCGCGGCGAGGGCCCGGACGCCCTCGTCCCGGTGCGACTCCGCGATCTCGGCGAGCGCGTCGGCGGCCTCGGAGGTCCCGGCGAGATGCAGCGCGACCACGGCGGCGCGTGCCGCGTCCGGGTCGCTCGAATCCGCCGTGCGGCGCAGGCCCGCCACGGCGCCCCCCCCGAGCGAGCCGAGCGCGCGCGCGGCCGCGCCGCGCACGGAGGCATCCGGGTCGTGCAGCGCAGAGAGCCCGTCCTCGAGCGCCGACGCGCCGCCGAGCACGCAGAGGCGCTCGACGGCAACGGCGCGCACCGAGGGCTCCGGATCGCTCCGCGCGAGGCGGGCGAGCTCCTCCCGGGCGCCCGGCCCGCTCGCGTGCCGGACCGCCACCTCGCGATGGGCCGGCGACGACGCGGCGAGTAGCCGCGAAGCGCGTGTGGGCGCGACGCCGGAGTCGAGCGCCGCGAGCGCCTCGAAGACGACCGCGGGCGCGAGCGTCTCGCGGGTGGCGAGCGCCTCGAGCGGCGCGCGCAGCGCGGGCGGCCGCTCGCGAGCGATCGCGCCCTGGAGTGCGGCGGAGAGAGCGGGCCCCGCGTCCGTGCGGAGCAGGGCCCGCACGACGAGCGACGCGGCGGCCGGGTCGAGGCTCTCGGCGAGCCCGGAGCCGCGCGCGAGGCGCTCGGCCGCGCCGACGGCGAGCGGCGGCTCGCCCTGCGCCGCGAGCTCGGCGAGCAGAGCCACTCCGCCCGCTCCGTCGCGATCGCGCTCCGCGAGCTTCAGGTAGTGGCGGAGCACTTCGACGCTCGCGGACGAGGGCGCGCGCAGGAAGGCGTCGCCCCGCATCGACACGCCGAAGACCCGCGCGCGCCGCGTCGGATCGGGGAAGCGCGCGGCCCAGATCGAGGCCCCGGGGAGCGGCTCGAGCGCCACCAGGATGCGTTCGCCCTCTGCGAAGCGCGGCGCCCGCGAGACCGCGAGCTCCTCCCAGCCGATGCGCAGCTCGGAGCCGTCGGGCACCGGCCCGGCGAGCGCGCTCTCGACGCGCAGGAGCGCCGTGTGCCCGTGCGCGTCGATATGGCGCGGCTCCGCCACGACCGCGACCACCGCACTCGGCGCGGCCTCGAGCGCCTCGACCAGGCGCACGCCTCCTGCGGCGCGCGGCCGCTCCTCGCCCGCCGCCGCGACGAGCGCGAGCGCCAGGGCCAGGGGCGCCCGCGCGAGGCCCCGGGGCGGCCTCCCCGGCGTGCTCGAGGCTCGCGCGCTCAGGGCTCGCGCGCTCAGGGCTCGAAGTAGAGCGCGTTCGTCGCGCCGAGCGCCATCACGCCGCCCTGGCCGAGGTTCCCGTCCACGAGCTGCGCCAGCGTCGTGTTCACCGCCTGCGTGATGTCGTCAGGATAGATGGGGAACATCGGCGGGCACTGGCCGTCCGTGCCCTTCACCACCACGACGAACCAGGTGTCGGCCGCGAGCCCGCCGAAGGGCACGACGAGCGTAGCGGAGAGGTGATCCGCGCCCGGCACGCCGCCGACCGCGGGCGTCACCGTGATGTCGAAGTCGCCGTCGCCGAGGGTCGCCGGGTTGCAGTCGCCCTCGTCGCGGACGGCCGCCGGGGTCGCGCCGAAGAGGTACGGCGAGCCCGCCGGAGCCGTCGCCGCGTTGGCGTAGACCTCCACCCGGTCCCAGCGCGCCCAGGCCGGCGACTGCACCCGGATCTCGAGGTTCACGTTGCCGCCGGAGTCGCTCATGGTCGTGTCGCCGCCGAGCGCGAGGTCCGCGACGTCGCCCGAGCCGTCGGTCGCGAGCAGCCGGGCCTGCACGTACACGCCCTGCCCGCCCACGGCGCGCCCGCTCACGACCGCCGCGGCCACGTCGGCGCCGTCGATCGCCGCCGGGTCGTCGGTCGGCGAGGCCGTCCAGGTGCGCGCCCCCGCGCTGTTCAGGTCCGTGAAGGTGTGCGAGTCCGTGTCGGCGATGAAGGTCGTGCGCAGGCCCTGGTTCAGGTGGTTCATCCAGATCCCGATCCGCTGCACCAGGAACTCCGCCTGGTGGCTGCGGGCGTTCCCGTTCCAGAGCTCGAGCGCCGGGTAGTGCTGGAAGAGGTTCGGCACCGCCCCCGTGCTCGGGAGCCTGCGGTTCGCGCGGTCGAGGTCCGTCATCAGGTCCTGCGGGGGAACCAGCGACGTATCGATCTTGAGCGGCTGGAAGTGGCTGCCGATGTGGTTGATCTGGATCGTCGTGTCCGGCGTCGAGAGCGCGCCCGCCGTGGCGAGCCCGAGGACCTCCGCCGGCGTGGCGTTGAGCGCCCCGTAGATCGGGAAGTCCTGCCCCGGCGGCGCCGCCTGCGCCCAGTCGGTCGAGCCGCCCGAGAGCTGCGTCGAGCCGTCCGCCGAGTAGGTCGCGTGCGGCGAGTCCGGGTCGATGAGCAGCGGGTAGGCGTTGAAGTGGCCGTAGTCGAACGACGTGATCTCCTCGCCGATCGTCGCGGTGAGGAAGCCGCCCAGGCCCGCGTCCGCGATCGCCGGCCGCAGGTCGGTGTGGACGTGGTGGTCGGTCATGATCACGTTCTCGACGCCCTCGGCCGAGTAGGACTGGACGCGGTGCACGTCGGAGACGCGCGAGTCGGCCGAGCGGATCCCGTGGACGTGGAAGTCCGAGGAGACGAAGCCGCTTGTGTCGAGGACGCGCGCGATCTGGGCGTTCACGACCGTCGTGCTCCCGGCCGAGATCGTGACCGGCACCGCGCTGCGGAAGAGCGAGTACTCGGTCCCCCGCGACACGTAGACGTGGTAGCGCGAGACGCCCGGCTCGAGCGGGAACTCGACCATGCCCGCAGCGTCCGTGTAGCCGACCGCGGCGATCCCGTAGGGGAGGAAGTCGCTCGTGTCGAGCAGCACGCCCTGGCGCGAGCTGCCGAAGCCCGGGAGCGTCGGCCCCAGGACCGTGGCCTCGGGGCTCGGGTCGAAGCCCACCACGCTGACGCGGGCGGGGATCGGCGCGCCGGACTCGTCGCTGGCCTGGACGCGCAGCGCGCCGGTGGCGGGCAGGTTGAAGTTCACGGTCGACGTGGCCGCCGCGACGACGTTCACGGGCTTCGCGGGCGGGAGCGCCCCCCCGCCCTCGTAGGGGTGGCCCGGGAGGCCCGCGACGGCGCTGTAGGCCCCCGGCGGCACGCTGCCGGAGAAGTTCGGGCACGCCCCAGGGCGCGTCTTGAAGTGCGAGGCCAGCTTCTGGGAGTTGGTGAAGAGGCTCGTGCCGACGCTGACGCGGGCGCCGGCGACCGGGGTCGCGGCGACCGAGACGCAGCCCTGGACGGTCCCCGTGGCGACCGCGCGCACCTCGTTCTCGAGATCGACGGCGTTCGAGGGCGAGCCGTCGCCGACCCCGAAGTAGCGCGTGAAGGTGTTGCTGCCGCCGCTCGCCACCCGGAAGCGGACCGGATCGGCCCCGATCAGGGTCAGCACCACGTTCTGGCTGTGCAGCACGACGAGGACGCCGCTCACGAAGACGAAGGTCCCCGTGGTCGCGTTCGGCGGCGGGAGCGGGACCTGGGTGAAGGCGTAGTCGACCCCCGCGGCCTCGTCGTAGCCGTAGAAGCCGAGCGTGCCGAGGAAGCTCGCGACCGGCGGCCCGACACCGCTCGCCGACGGGGTGACGAGCCCGTTCACGCCGGGGGCGCGGGTGAAGGAGTCGAGCTCGCCCGAGGGGTTCAGCCAGTCGCCGACGAGGAGCGGGAGCGGATCGGGAACCGGCCCGGGGGAGGGCTCGTTGTTGAAGACCTCCGTGTCGACGCGTACGAAGTCCTTGAACGGCGCGAGGCTGTAGCTGCTGCAGCCCTCGATCTCGAGGTCGCGGTCGTCGGCGAGCGCCGGGAACGCGAGCCCGAGGTCCACGACCTGGCTCGAAGGGTTCACGAAGTCGAGCAGGTCGTCCGGCCCGCAGATGCGGATCACCGCCGCGGTGCCGTCCTGCCCGTCGTTCACGATCTCGACGCTCTGCGCGTTGATCACCGTCTCGATGTTGAGCCCCGCCTGGACCTCGAGGAAGTTGTCCTTGTCCGGGCGCCCGACGAGCTCGGCGTCGATCAGGTTCCCGCCGTACTGGCCGACGCTGTAGAGCTCGCGCTGGCCCACGTCCTGGATCGCGAAGCGCGCGGTGCCGTTCTCGAGCAGGAAGTCGTCGATCTTGCTGTGGCCGAGCGGCCCGCGGATCAGGTCCTCGGGGTCTTCGATGCGGCGGGCGCGCGCCTTTCCCGGCGGCAGATAGTCGAAGTGGCGGTTCGCGACGATCTTGCCGTGACCGTTGCCTTTGCCGTTGCCGTTGTCCCCGGTGCGCCGCGCCCAGATCTTCAGGTGGTTCTCGTCGCGCAGCGGCGAGCCGGGGTCGATCGTCGCGGTGAAGTCCTCGGGTCCCCCGGTCACGCGGTCGAGGATCGAGACCTGGTTGAGCTCGACCTCGAGCGAGCCGGGCTCGATCTCGCCCATCACGTGGAACTCGATCAGGAAGGAGAAGGTGTCGACCACCGGGTCCGGCGCGCTGATCAGGATCTTGTGGGAGTTCCCGCAGGGCGCCCCGAGCAGGATCGAGGCCACGCTGGCGAGCAGCAGCGACAGGCGGGCGCGCATGCAACCTCCTCCGTCGACGCCCTGGGGCGTCGACCCGTTCGGCCCCCCAGTCTACGGGGCGGCCGCGGTCGCTGACAATCAAAAGAATGGGGGGGGCGAGCCCAGGAAACGCGTCACCCCCGCGGGCGGCTCCCATAGTCGCCGAACGGGTCGTCCCGTTCGCGCACGGCCTGCCGGAACCCGACGGCCTGCGCCCGCGCGACGAAGTCGAGCCCCTCCTGGGTGTGCCGGGCGATCCCGTCGAAGAGGGTGCCGAGCGTGCGGCTCGAGGCGAGGCCCATGTTCTCGGCCGTCTGGTTGCACAGGAGCTTGAGCATCACGAGCTGGGTCGTCGGGAGAAGCGCCATCCGCCCGGCGAGCCCCTGGGCGTGGGAGTCGAGCTCCGCGTCCGGGACGACCTCGAGGATCATGCCGAGCTCGGCGGCCTTGCGGGCGGGGATCGCGTCGCCGGTCAGGAGGTACCGCTTGGCCTGCTCGAGGCCCATCCGATGGACCCACATCGCCGTCGTCGGCGTCCCCCAGACGCGGGCCGGCGGATAGCCGAAGGTGGCGCCCTCGCCGGCGACGACGAGGTCCGCGCACAGCACCATGTCGGTGCCCCCGCCGATGCACCAGCCTTGCACGGCCGCGACGGTCGGCTTTCGCGCGTACCAGAGCTTCATGTAGACGTCGACGAAGCTCCCGATCATGCGCAGGTCGGAGACCGAGTCCCAGACGCGGCCGCCGTCGCGGGCGGGGCCGCCCGCCGGGTGGGCCTCGCGGGCCTGCGCCGCGGTCGACCAGTCGAGCCCGTAGCCCGCGCAGAAGGCGGGGCCCTCGGCGCGCAGCAGCATCACGCGCACCTCCGGATCGGCGTCGGCGGCGTCGATCGCCGCCGAGAGCTCGTCGCGAAGCTGCGGGGTGATCGTGTTGTAGGCGTCGGGCCGGCAGAGCACGACGTGGCGCACGCGGTCCAGGGTCTCCGTGCGGAGCGTCTCCATGGCACCTCCCGGGAAACCTGGGGAACGGGGAAACCAGGTCCACTGAGGTTCCGAGCTTACATCCGCAGCGGCGACCAGCCGATAGACTCGGGAGATCTCCGATCTCGGGAGCTGCCCAGCATGGCCCGGCGTCTGCCCCGGCTCGCGCTCGCCCTCACCCTCGCCGCAGGCTGCGCGAGCGTCGGCCCTGCGAACGATGCGGCTTCCATCGCGACGGCCTACGCGGAGGCCGGGCGCTTCGTGGAGGCCGCGCGCGAGATCGAGCTCGCCGTGCGAGCCCGGCCCGAGGACGCGGACCTCCGCCGGCAGGCCGCGAGCATCCAGGCGAACGCGGGCAACCCCACTCGCGCGGTCGACCACCTCGAGGTCGCGATCCGCCTCGGGCCCGGGAACGCCGAGAGCTGGATCGCGCTCGGCGAGCTCGAGACGCGGCGGCGCAACCCGCCCGACGCCTACGTCGCCTTCCGCCGCGCGTCCGAGCTCGCGCCCGACGACCTCCGCGCCGTCTCCGGCCTCGCCCTCGCGGCCGACAGCCTCGGCTTCGACGAGGAGGCGGACCTCGCCTACGCGCGCTGGGCCGAGCTCGAGCGCGAGCGCGGCCTCTCCGTCCCGGCGCCGACCCGCCGCCGGTAGATCCGGCGTGGGGCTCGTGCGCGCTCTCGTCCGATGGTCGCTGCCCGCGCGTCCGCGCCGGGCGCTGCGCTTCGCGGCGCGCAGGATCCGGCACTTCGGTCGCGACCGCTTCTGCCCGGTCTGCCGCTCGCGGTGCCGCGCCTTCCTCCCCGATGGGCGGACGGGCCGGCCCGGGGCGGCCTGTCCGATCTGCGGCTCGCTCGAGCGCCATCGCTCGATCTGGCCCTTCCTCGTGGAGGAGACCCCGCTCGGGCGGACGCCACTCCGGGTGCTGCACGTGGGTCCCGAGCGCTGCTTCGAGCCTCGGCTGCGCGAGCTCCGGCTGCGCGCGTACGTCAGCCTCGACCTCGCGCGCGACGACGTGGCGGTGCGCGGGGATCTCTCCCGACTCGGCTTCGCCGCGGAGAGCTTCGACTTCGTGCTCTGCAACCACGTGCTCGAGCACGTCGAGGACGACCGCGCCGCGATGCGGGAACTCGTCCGCGTGCTCGCGCCCGGCGGCTGGGCGGTGCTGACCGTCCCCGGCCCGGGTCCGCGGCTCGGCTTCCCGGAGACGCTCGCCGAGACGGTCGAGGACCCGGGCGTGCGGAGCCCCGAGGAGCGCCTGCGCCGCTACGGCCACCCGGGCCACCTGCGGGTCTACGGCGCCGACCTCGCCGGTCGGCTGCAGGCGGCGGGCTTCGCGGTGACCCGCCGCGAGTACGGAGCGGGGCTGCCGGCCGCGGAGAAGGGGCGGCGCGGCGTCCACGCCGCCTACCCGATCTTCCTGTGCCGGAAGCCCGACGCGTCCGAGGCGCCGAAGCGGCCGTAGACGCCGGCCCGGATCCCGGCAGGCTCGGGATCGTCGAGCCGCTCAGCCCAGCCGCGAGGGGTCGTGGCAGAGGTCCTTGGTGAGGTTGCGCTGGTGCGCCTCCAGGGTGCCGCCGCCGATCTCGAGCAGCTTGGCGTCGCGCCAGAGGCGCTCGACGACGTTCTCGCCCATGTAGCCGTAGCCGCCGAGGACCTGGATGGCGGCGTCGGCCGCGCGCTTGCCGACCTGCGCCGCGAAGAGCTTGGCGGCGTCGGCCTCGATGCGCTGGCCGGTGGCGGCGAGGTCGAAGCGGCGCGCGATGTCGTAGACCAGGGTCCTCGCGGCGCGGTACTCGGCGTAGCTCTCGGCGAGGTGGCGCTGGATCTGCCCGTGCTCGCGCAGCGGCCGGCCGAAGCTCTCGCGCTGGTTCGCCCAGTCGATCATCACCCGCAGGCAGCGCCCCGCGATCCCCACCGACATGGCGGCGAGCGTAAGCCGCTCGATCTCGAGGTTGCGCATCATCGCGAGGGTCCCCTCGCCCTCGGCGCCGAGGCGGCTCGCGACCGGGACGCGCACGCCCTCGAAGACGAGCTCCGCGGTGAAGGAGGCGCGCATGCCGAGCTTGTCCTTCCACTTCTGGCCGAGGCGGAAGCCGGGCATCCCCTTCTCCACCAGGAAGGCGCTCAGCTCGCGCGGCCCCGTGGCGGCGTAGACCACGAAGGCGTCGCCGAGGGTGCGTTCGTCGATCCCCCCGTTGGTGATGAAGGTCTTGGTGCCGTCGAGGACGTAGGCGTCGCCCTCGCGCCGGGCGCGCGTGCGCATCGCGAGCACGTCGGTGCCGACCGAGGGCTCGGTCATGCACAGGCCGCCGATCCACTCGCCCGAAACCGCGCGCGGCAGCACGTGCTTGCGCTGGAGCTCGTTCCCGTTCACGTTCACGTTCTGCGCGAAGAGGACCGAGTGGGCGAGCAGCGCGAGGGCGAAGCCCGGATCGGAGCTGGAGAGCGCCTCGAGGAGCTGCACGGCCGCCGTCGCGTCGAGGCCGGCGCCGCCGTACTCCTCGGGGATCGTCACGCCGAGCAGCCCGAGCGCCGCGGCGCGCCGGAAGAGCGCGTGGTTGAAGGTCTCGCTGCGATCGTGCTCCGCCGCCTGCGGCTCGACCTCGCGGGCGACGAACTCCGCGAGGGTGGCGGCGAAGAGCTCGTGCTCCGGCGTGGGTGCGGAGAGGTCGAGGCGGCTCCACTCGCTCGCGCTCATGCGGCCGCAGGATAGCGCCGGGGCGGTCAGCGCGTCGTCGCGAGCGCGGACTGGACGAAGCTCTTGATCGCCTCCCGCACCGCCGGAGAGGTGCCGTTGAAGACGATCCCGAAGTCGGGCACGAGCTGGTAGGCGATCTCCGCGTCGAGCCGCAGCACGCCGGCCCGCGGCAGTGCGAAGCTCATCTCGAGGCGCGTCCCGAGGTTCGGGCTCTCGGCCGAGCGCATCAGGCAGCCGTTCTCGGAGAGCGAGAGGACGGCTCCGGCCCACTCGCGGTCCCCCACCCGGCAGCGGGCTTGCAGGTGGGTGGGGATCCGCGGCGAGGCGCGCGGCGTGTCCTCGAGCACCTGCTGCACGAGCCGGTAGAGCTCGTGCAGGCCGGCCGGGCGCCGCACCGCGCCCACGATGCGGGGATCGGCCCCGGTCACGCCGTGACGGCTGGAGAGCACGACGATCGGAACCTGCGTGCCGGAGTCCTCGGGCACCTCGCCGAGGCTGCGCTCGTCCACGATGCGCAGGTCCGGGCGCTGGCAGGCGCCCGAGTCGATCAGCGCGGCCAGCTCGTCGGGGTCGACGATCACGTAGCCGAGCTTGTGGAAGAGCAGCCGCGTGCGTGGGGCGAAGGCCTCCGGCGAGGCATGCATGACCAGAACGCGGCGCGGCAGCGGAGGAGCGCTCATCCACGGCCCTATCGGCAGCGCCGCCCGCACGATTGAGCCGGGGCGGGGTCGGGCTAGACTCCGGCCGATGGGGAACGGCGACCTGGCGGCCTGGCTCGTCGTGCGCAGGGCGGAGATCGAAGGGGTCCTCGGAGCCCGCCTCGGCCCGGCCCGGCCGGACCCGGCCGGCCCGGAGAGCGAGGTCCTGCGCCGGTTCCGATCCTTCGCGGCGGCTGCGCTGCGCCGCGGCGCGGCCGCGCAGCCGGCGCTCGAGGGCATCGTCGCGAACGAGAAGCGCGTCTCGGCCCTCTTGAGCGCGTGGGTCGACGCGGCGGCCGAGGTCGCCGGCGCGGAAGCCCCCGAGCTGCGTGCGGCGCTCGGCCCGTGGCTCAAGACCTTCCGGGCCTCGCTGCGCACGACCGCGGCGGGGCGCGGTCGCAGCGGCGCGCCGCGGACGCGGCGGCGGGCGGTGAACGCGGCCATCGACCGCGTGGCCGACGCCTTCCTCGCCGTCGATGCCGACACCGGCCGGGTCGTGGACGCCAATCCCGCCGCCGGGGCCCTCCTCGGCGTCGCCCGCGACGCGCTGCTCGGCGTGGAGGCCACCGCCTTCGTCGCCGAGGAATGCCGCGGCGGCTTGCTCGCCGAGCTCGACGCCGTGGCCGAGGGCTCGGAGCCCCGCCGTTTCCGCAGCTCGCTGCGCGACGCTCAGGGAGGCGCGATCGAGGTCGAGTGCAGCCTGACCGCCTTCGCCACCCGCGAGCGCACCCTCGCCCTGATCCTGGCGCGGTTGGCCTAGGCTTCGACGGGAGTCATCGGCTCGCGCGGCCGGGAGAAGGTCTCAGGAATCAGCCCGATTCACTCCGCTCGGCTTCGCCTCGCTGCGCGCTCGGCGCTGCCGCGCCTCGCTTGCGAAGAACCCGACCGGAAGACGGTTGCGGTGGTGCGGGCTTGGCCTATCCCCGGACGGTCGTAGGCCAACCCTGCATTACCGGGGGCGGCCTTCCGGATTCGCTCTTCGCAAGCGAGGCGCGGCAGCGCCGAGCGCGCAGCGAGCCGAAGGCGAGCGGAGTAAGTAAGGCCGATCCCCCCCCCCAGGCATCTCACCACCGCGCGAGCCGAGAACTCCCGTCGAAGCCACCCCTACCTGACTTCCCGGCCCAAGAACTCGAGCATGCGGGCCCAGGCGCGGCGGGCCTGCTCCGGCCGGTAGGCGGCCGGGCGGGTGTCGTTCACGAAGGCGTGGCCGGCCCCGGGGTAGACCACGACGTCCGCCGGATGGGCCGCGCCCGACAGCGCCTCGCGCAGGCGTCCCACGTCGGAGAGCGGGACGAACTCGTCCTCCTCCCCGTAGAAGCAGAGCAGCGGGCAGCCGATCGCCGCCGCGGCCGCGACGGGCTCGCGCGGCTTGCGCGCGGGATCGGGCCCGTCCTCCCCGTGGAGCAAGCCGTGCGCGTGGGAGAGGAGCCCGTAGAAGACCACCGCCCCGGAGAGCCCCCGGCAGCCCGCCGCCGCGAGCAGCGCGTACATGCCGCCCATGCAGAAGCCGACGACCGCCAGGCGGTGCCCCGAGACCGCCGGGTGGGCCGCGAGGAAGTCGAGACCGGCCTGCACCTCCTCCTGCATCTGGGGGTCCGAGAGCTCCCGGATCCAGCGACCGGGATCCCGGATCTCCGCCTTCGGGAGGCGCCGGTAGAGGTCGACGGCGAGGGCCGCGAAGCCATCGCCGGCGAGGCGCCGGGCGATGTCGCGGGTGTGTTCCGAGAGGCCCCACACATCGTGGATCACCACCACGCCGGGGTGCGAGCCCGGCTCGGGATGGGCCAGATAGCCGAGCTCCGCGTCGACCGCGCGCACTCCGCGAGTATACGCGCAAAGGCGCTCCCCCCGTCCGACCGATACGCCGGGCCGAGCGATTCGGAGGCAGCCATGGGCCGGATCTTCGGACTCCTCCTCGGCGTGCTCGGGATCTGGGCGGCGAGCGAGGTCTATCTGCGCGGGACGGCCGGCGCCTTCGGCGGCGCGCTCGCCCGCTTCTCGGGCGAGGAGGCGGCGGAGCACGACGGCCGCAGCCTCGGCCTGCGCGCCGGCGAAAACGTGGGCAACGCCCACGCGGAAGCCGACGCCCGCCGCGAGCGGCTGCTCTCGGACTAGGCCGGCGCGCGAGCGCGCACGGCGTCGTTCGCGATCGCGCCCTCGTGGGTGAGGAGCGCGCCGCGCGTGATCTCGTCCTCGAGGTCGAGCGCGAGCTTCCCTTCGCGCAGCAGGTGCAGCAGGAAGGTCACCAGGTTCCTCGCGTACATCTGGCTCGCGTTGGTCGCGAGATCGCTCGGCAGGTTGGTCGGGCCGAGGACGCGGACGCCGTTCACCACCACCTCGCGGTCCGCCTCCGTGCAGGCGCAGTTCCCGCCCTTCTCCGCCGCGAGATCGACGATCACGGAGCCGGACCGCATGGCGCGCACCACCGCCTCCTCGATCAGGACCGGAGCGGGCTGCCCGGGGACGAGCGCGGTCGTGATCACCACGTCCGCCGCCACGACCCGCTTGCCGAGCTGCTCGCGCTGGCGGCGATAGAACTCCTCGCTCTGCGCCTTCGCGTAGCCGCCCGCGGCCTCGGCGTCGGCCGTCTCGAGGTCAAGCTCGACGAAGCGGGCGCCGAGGCTCTCGACCTGCTCCCTCACCGCGGGCCGCGTGTCGTAGGCCTCGACGATCGCGCCGAGGCGGCGCGCCGTCGCGATCGCCTGGAGCCCCGCGACCCCGGCTCCGATCACGAGCACCCGCGCGGGCGAGATCGTGCCCGCCGCCGTGACGAGCATCGGGAAGATCCGCGGCAGCGCCGCCGCGGCGAGCAGCACGGCGCGGTAGCCGGCCAGCGAGCTCATCGAGGAGAGCGCGTCCATCGACTGCGCGCGCGTGATGCGCGGTATGAGCTCGACGGCGAAGGCGGTGACCCGCGCAGTCGCGAGCCGGCGGGCGAGCTCGGGGGCATCGAGCGGGCGCAGGAAGCCGACGAGCACCGAGCCCGGCCGGAGCGCGTCGACCTCGTGGCTGCCGTCCGCCCGCGCGGCCGGCGGCTGCACCTTGACCACGACGTCGGCGCGCGCGAGCAGCGCCTTCGCATCGGGCTCGATCCTGGCTCCCGCCCGCTCGTAGGCCGCGTCGTCGAAGCCCGCCTCCGCCCCGGCGCCGCGCTCGACGACCACCTCGACGCCCTTGCCCGCGAGCTGCTTCACCGCGTCGGGAACGAGCGCGACGCGACGCTCCCCGGCCGCGATCTCCCTGGGAACGGCGACGATCACCGGGCTCCCCTAGGCGCGGGCGAGCTTCTGGACCGAGGGAGGAAGCTCCCGGGCGACGCGCACGATCGGGATGCCCGTCTGCGCGTTCTGGTGCATCTCCTCCATCGCACGGGGCAGGTCCTCGAAGGCGTAGATCTCGCGGTGCACGGTCGGCTTGAAGACGCGGCCGTAGAGCTCGGTCGCCGCGTGGCAGCCGTCGATGGTCTCGAAGTGGACGTGGTCGAGCGTGATCTGCCGCACCGAGAGGTTCGCCGAGTTGTAGGCGAGGTTCATCGAGAGCTGCCAGCCAGCGCTCACGTTCACGCCGAGGCGCGACATCGCGGCGAGCCCGGCCGGGAAGACCGGGCCGCGCAGCATGTCGCAGACGATGTGGGCGCCCTCGTTCTCGGTCAAGGCCTTCACCTCCTTGTTGAAGGCCTTGACGTCGTCCCCCGACGCGAAGCGGTGGTAGCGCGCCTGGTCGATCGTCTCGATGCCGAGGCCCTCCAGGTGCTTGCGGCGGTCCGGGTTTCCCGAGCAGAAGATCGCGCGGTGCCCCTCGTGGTGCGCGAGCATCAGGAAGAGCTCGGAGACGCCGCCGCCGAAGCCGAGCACGTGGAGGCGCGCCCGCTGCGCGCGCCCGACCTTCACGCGGAAGATCCCGATCGCGCGCCGCCAGAGGTGATAGGCGGTGGGAGCGCGCAGCGGAAGCGCCGCGATCTCCCAGAGCGAGAGCCCGCACTCGAGGGGCGCCCGCACGATCTGCCAGTCGCCGACCACCGCCTCCTCGCCGTACCAGCCGATCGAGTCCGGCTGGTCGTAGGCCCAGATGCGCAGCGGATAGCCGTAGATGTCGGGCTCGCCGTTGCAGTGGGTGACGACGACGTCTCCCGCCCGGAAGCGCTTCACCTCCGGCCCGACCGCGACCACCTCGCCGACGGCGCTGTTGCCCGGGTGGATCTTCCCGCCGCGGGCCTCGGCGATGTTCAGCGTGTCGGCGAGGGCGGCGTGGTCGACGTTGTGCTCGGCCGAGACCGCGAGAATGCGAAGCCGGACGTCGCGCGGGCCCATCGGCCGCAGCTCCGCCTGGTCGAGGCGGATCACGCGCGAGACGTCGAAGTTCTCGAGGTCGCCCCCGACGCGCGCCCGCTCGACCGCGATCGCCTCCGCGCTGATCGAGAAGGCCCTCGGCATGTCCCCTCCTCCCCGCGGCGGAGCGGGGACGGTGTTTAGATCTTGCGAATATTCAGATTCTCTTTCACCGCGGGGATCCCCTGAGGCCCTACCCGGGAGAATCTGAATATTCGCAAGATCTAAACACCGTCCCCGCGCAAATCGAGCATCTCGGGCGGAATCGCCTTGTAGCACGACGCGCCCGATCAGGCTACTCGCAGCGCTGCGGCGTGCAGGCCGGCGCGTCGGGGGCTAGCTCGAGGCCGTCGCTCCCGCGCACGAGCGCGGCGCGACCCTTGCAACCTTCGCGGAAGACCGTGACGCCCTTGAGGCCGCGCCGCCACGCCGAGAGATAGATCTCGCGCACCTCGTCGGGGTCCGCGCCGGCGGGGAGGTTGATCGTCTTCGAGACGGCGTTGTCCGCGTGGCGCTGGAAGGCGTCCTGCACCGCGAGGTGCGCCTCGGGAACGACGTCGGTCGCCGTCGGGAAGAGGCGCTGGAGCCGCGCCGGGACGCCGGCGACGCCGCGCGCCGAGCCGCGCGCGCGCACCTCGGCCACGAGGTCCCCGCTCCACGCGCCGGCCCGGCGCAGCGCGGCCTCGAAGCGGGGGTTCGTCTCGGGAAGCCGCTCCCCGTCGAGGACGTGGCGCACGAACGCGAGCGCGAAGTACGGCTCGATCCCGCCCGAGCACTCGGCGAGGATCGAGAGCGTCCCCGTCGGTGCGATCGAGGTCAGGCTCGCGTTGCGCAGGCGCAGGCCCCGCGCCGCCGCGCGCGAACCGGGGAAGCCCGGGAAGACCCCGCGCTCGGCCCCGAGCGCCGCCGAGGCGCGCTCGGCGCGGGCCGCGATCCGCGCCATCACCCCGCTCGCCACCTCGCACGCCAGGGCGTCGTCGTAGGGAACGCCGAGGTCGACCAGGAGGTCGGCGAAGCCCATCACGCCGAGCCCGATCTTGCGGTTGCGCCGGGTCGCGCGCGCGATCTCCGGGAACGGGAAGCGGCTCACCTCGATCACGTCGTCGAGGAAGCGCACCGCGAGGTCGACGGCCGCGTCGAGCCGCTCCCAGTCGAGGGCGCGCTCCCAGGGCAGGCCCGCCGAGTCCGCCGCCGCGCCCCGCACGAAGGCGTCGAGCCGCAGCGAGCCGAGGTTGCAGCTCTCGTTCGCGAGCAGCGGGAGCTCGCCGCACGGGTTGGTCGCCTCGATCGGCCCCTGCGCCGGCGTCGGGTTGCCGCGCTCGATCGCGCCCTGGAAGAGCATCCCGGGGTCGCCGCTCGCCCAGGCGTGGCGGGCGATCGCGGCGAGGATCTCGCGCGCGGGGACGCTGCGCGCGACCCTCCCGTTGCGCGGGTTCACGAGGTCGAAGTCCTTCCCGCCGACCACCGCCTCGAGGAAGGCGTCCGTCGCGGCCACCGAGAGGTTGAAGTTGGCGATCCGCTCGGGGTCCGACTTCGCCGCGGCGAACTCGAGGACGTCGGGGTGGTCCACGCGCAGCACACCCATGTTCGCGCCGCGCCGGCGCCCACCCTGCCGGATCACGGCGGTGGCCGCGTCGAAGACGGTGATGAAGGAGACCGGCCCCGAAGCGATTCCCGGGCTCGTCTGCACCGAGTCGCCGGCCGGGCGCAGCCGCGAGAAGGAGAAGCCGGTGCCGCCACCGGACTGGTGGATCACCGCCATGCGCTTGGCCGCCTCGAAGATGCTCTCGAGCGAGTCCTCGATCGGCAGCACGAAGCAGGCCGAGAGCTGTCCGAGCGGCGTCCCGGCGTTCATGAGGGTCGGGCTGTTGGGCAGGAACTCGCGGCGCGAGAGCAGCCCGAAGAAGCGCTCGGAAACCGCCGCGGCATCCCCGCCGAAGGCCGGCTCCGCCGCGGCGATGGCCCGCGCCACCCTGCGGCAGAGCCCCTCGAAGTCCTCGATCGGGCGCCCCGCCGCGTCGCGCAGCAGGTAGCGCGCCTCGAGCACGCGCTGCGCGTTGGAAGAGACCTCGTGCACACCCGAGAGCCTAGCCCCGCACGGGACGGCAAGCGAAGCGCGCAGCGAGCCGCAGGCGAGCGGAGTGGGCACACGCAGGCGAATCGACGGATCGTCCCAAGACCTGCGCGCAGCGGGCCGGAGCTCCGGTGGAGCTCGGCCCAGGCGAGCGGAGACGGGCACAGGCAGGCGAATCGACGCACCGTCCCAAGACGTGGCGGGGGCCGTGGGCCCCATCTAGATTGAGCGCGCCGCGGGCTGGTGCGTGGCAGGGAGGAGGATCGGTGAGCGCAGGCCTGCGCCGCATCCGCAAGCAGACCGGCCACTTCCTCGAGGAGTTCCGCCCCGGGCAGGTGTTCCGTCACAAGGGGGGGAAGACGCTCACCGAGGGCCTCTTCGCGACCTTCACCGAGTTCTCGATGACCTCGAACCCGCTGGCGAAGAACGCGCGCTACGCGCGCGCCTACGGCTTCGAGGGCCTCGTCTCGCCGCCCGGGCTCGCGATGCTCGTGGCCTTCAGCCAGACCGTCGAGGACGTCTCCGAGAACGCCCGTGCCAACCTGGAGTACCTCGACATGCGCTTCGGCGCCCCCCTCTACGTGGGCGACACCGTCGAGGTGGAGACGAAGGTGCTCGGGGTACGCCCCTCCACCAGCCAGCCGAACCTCGGGATCGTCCACGTACAGTCGACGGCCCGCAAGAACGTCGGAGCGCGCGAAGAGGCCATCGTGCTGACGTGGCAGCGCAAGGTGCAGGTCTACAAGCGCGACGAGTCCGCGCCGCTCCACCCCGGCGAGGCGCCGCCGGAGCGCGTCGAGTGCGAGCTCTGGCTCCCGCCCCACGATCCGGGCCGCGGCTACGCGTCGCTCGCCCACCTCTCGAGCCCGGACAGCTACTTCGAGGATCTCGAGCCCGGCACGCTGATCGAGCACTCCCGCGGCCGCACCATCACCGACGAGCACATCCACCTGACGGCGGTCCTCGACAACACGAGCCAGGTGCACTGCAACCAGCTCATGATCGACCTCGACCCGAAGCGCTACGTCGGAGGGCGGCTCATCGTCTTCGGCGGGATCCCCTTCGTGCTCTGCCTCGGGCTCTCCTCGCCCGACGTCGGCGACAACGCGCTCGGCGACATCGCCTACCGGACCGGGCGGCACACGGCGCCGCTCTTCGCGGGCGACACCGTCTTCGCCACGACCGAGGTGCTCGGCCGGCGCGAGTACCCCGGGCGGCCGGACCTCGGGATCCTCGAGACGCGGCTCTTCGGCCACAAGTTCGAGCGCGCCGAAGGCGCCGCGCACGAGGACGCCCCGCCCGGCTGGAAGCGCACGCGCATCTTCGAGCTCGAGCGGTCGATCGCCGTGAAGCGCCGCAGCCACTACGGCGGCTGAGGTCGCGCCGGGCGCCCGGCCCTCCCCACCGGCAGGCGAGCCGCAGTGCGCGCCCTCCGCTCCCCGTTCCCACCCGGCGGCAGGCGGGCGGCAGGCGCGCCTCGAAGCGCCCGCTCCCCGCCCTGCGGCGTGGCGAGCGTGCGCGCCAGGCAGGCGACGCGGTCGCGCGCGCGCTCGCGCATGCGGAGCCGGAAGCGGCTCACCCGGAAGACCGAGGGCGCGTCGTAGTCGACGTCGAAGAGCCGGGCCTCGACGTGGGCCGCGAGGGCGAGCGCGGTCGCGTCGGCGAGGGTCGCGGTGCGCGCGGCCGCCGGGAGCGGCTCCCCGAGGACGCGCTCCGCGAGCGCGAGCCCGGGCCGCAGCATGCGCGCGCAGCCCTGCGTTTCCGCCCGGGCGAGCGCGGCGGCCCAGTCGACCCCGGGCTGGCGCGCCACGAGCTCGGCGATGTCGCAGATCCAACGCAGCTCCGTCCACTCGTGCTTCGAGCCGTGGATGCAGAGCGCGAGCACGAGGTCCTCGAGCGCCATGCCGGGGACCTCGCGGCCCGCGAGCGGGAAGCGCCGCGCGCGCCGCCAGATCCCCGGCAGGTCGAGGTCCACGGCGAGCGGGCGCGGCGCGAGCGTCCAGTGCGGCTCCACGACCATCCCGTCGCGCGGGCGCAGGTAGACGTACTCGGCCTGCGCGTGCCGGTACCAGGCGTCCTCGGTCGCATCGAGCGCGCGCCCCGTGCGGTAGCGGGTCTGCTCCACGTAACCGCGCGCGCCTCGAGCAAGGCCGCGACGCGCGCGAGGTCGCCCGGCCGCACGAGCAGGTCGAGATCGCCCGCGAGCCGCGCGGAGACGCTCCCATAGGCGAGCTCCGCCAGGGCCGGCCCCTTCCAGGGAATCACCGGGATCCCGGCGCTCTCGAAGCCCGCGAGCAGCTCCTGGAGCTCCGCCAGCAGGGCCAGCCCGCGGCGCGCGTGCCCGGCCTGGTGCTGCCGTAGCGCCGCGCGGATCTCGCCCGGCACCTGGCGCCGCCGCGCGAGCGCCCGGTACAGCAGGGGCGTCACCTTGTGGTGGAGCGCGAGCCGCACGACCCGCGTCCAGTCGCAGCTCCCCGCCAGGAGCGCGTCGAGCCGGCGGCGCGCGCCGGCGGTCGGCCGCAGCCGGGCGCAGAGCAGCAGCAGCTCCTCCTCGGGCCCGGGCGCGGCGAGCGGGGCGGTGGCGGCCATGCCTCCGCTCCTTCGGCGGCCGGGGACGGTCGAGTGAGGCGAACACGAGCGCGAAGCAGGCGATCCAGATGACCTCCGCTCGCCTCCGGCTCGCTGCGCGCGGCCTTCGGCCGCTTGCGCCGACTTGCAGCGGTCGGACGCAGCGACTAGCGTTCGCATCCTCGCGCGCGCCCCGCGAGCCCGCCGGGCCGCCGCCACCAGACGCAGGCGTCGCCCCGACAGGGAGAGGACCCCATGCGCTTCTACGAGCACGAGACCAAGGCGCTCTTCGCGCGCCACGGGCTCCCGCTCGGGAAGAGCGGACTCGCCCGAAGCCGCGAGGAGGCGAGGCGGATCGCGGCGGAGATCGGCGGTCCTGTGGTGCTCAAGAGTCAGGTGCTCTCGGGCGGGCGCATGAAGGCCGGGGCGATCCTCTTCGCGGACGCGGCGGAGGAGGTCCCGGCCCTCTTCGAGAGCATCCTGCGCACGCCCGTGCGCGGTCTCCTCCCGGAGTCGGTGCTGGTCGAGGCGAAGAGCGCCGTCGCCCAGGAGTACTACGCCGGCGTCACCTGGGACGGCCGGCGCAAGCTCCCCGTCCTGATCTTCTCCGACATGGGTGGGATCGACATCGAGGAGGTGGCGGAGAGGCATCCGCAGCACGTGGCGAAGGTCCACGTCTCGACGCTCGTGGCGCCGACGCCGCGGATCGCGAAGGAGGCGATCGGCGCGACCGGCGTCACGGGCGACGACCTGGTGCGGATCGCGCCCATCGTCTTCTCGCTCCTCGAGCTCTTCCTGCGCTACGACCTCGTGCTCGCCGAGATCAACCCGCTGGCCCGGCTCGCCGACGGCCGCTTCGTCGTCCTCGACGGCCACGTCGACATGGAGGCGGAGGCGCGCGAAACCCACGCGACTCTGCTCGCCGAGCTCGGGATCCGCCCGGAGGAGACGCGCCAGGCGCGCCCGCCCACGCCCTTCGAGATCGCGGGCGCCCGGGTCGACGCCTCGGACCACCGCGGCGTCGCCGGCAACGTGGTCGAGTTCGACGGCGACCTCGGGCTCATCATCGGCGCCGGCGGCGGGTCGCTGACGCTCTTCGACGCGGTGCGCCAGCACGGGGGTCGCCCGGCCAACTACTGCGAGATCGGCGGCAACCCGAGCGTCCGCAAGGCCTGCGAGCTCACCAAGCTCGTGCTCGCCAAGCCCGGCGTGCGCAAGATCGCGGTGATGATGAACGTGGTCTCGAACACGCGCGTCGACATCGTGGCGCGCGGCGTGATCAAGGGCTGCGTCGAGTCCGGCCGCGACCCGCGCGACGCGATCGCGATCTTCCGCATCCCCGGCTCCTGGGAGCAGGAGGGGTTCAAGATCCTGCGCCGCCACGGCGTCGAGTACTGCGACCGGAGCGTCTCGATGTACGAGGCCGCCGGGCGCGCCGTCGCGAAGCTCGCGGGAGCTTCGTAGCGTGCCGATCCTGATCGACGGGAACACGACCTTCATCGTCCAGGGCATCACCGGCCGCGAGGCGGTGAACCTGACCCGCGAGAATCTCGACTACGGCGCCAAGATCGTCGGCGGCGTGACGCCCGGGCGCGCCGGCCGCGACGTCTACGGCGTTCCCGTCTACGACTGCGTGCGCGACATCACGAGCCGCACGCGCGTCGACGGCTCGGTGGTGTGCGTGCCGCCGCGCTTCGCGAAGGACGCCGTCTTCGAGGCGCTCGAGCACGGGATCCGGCTCATCGTCGTCGTGACCGAGCGCATCCCGCGCCGCGAGGTGGCGCAGATGGTCGAGCTCGCGGGGCTGCGCGGCGCGCGCATCATCGGCCCGAACTGCCTCGGGATCATCTCTCCCGGCGAGGCCAAGATGGGGGGGATCGGCGGCCCCGCGGCGAACACACGCCAGGCCTACACGCCGGGGCCGGTCGGCATCATGTCGCGCTCCGGGGGCATGACGACCGAGATCGCGAGCACGCTCAGCGCCGCCGGGATCGGCCAGTCGACCGCCGTCTCGATCGGCGGCGACGCGATCATCGGCTCGACCTACGCGGAGCTCCTGCCGCTCTTCGAGGCCGATCCGCGCACGCGCGCCCTCGCGATCTACTCCGAGCCCGGCGGCCGCATGGAGGCCGAGCTCGCCGACCGGGTCCGGGAGCACCGCTCCAGGCTCCCGATCGTGGCCTTCATGGCCGGGCGCTTCATGGACGAGATGCAGGGCATGCGCTTCGGCCACGCCGGCACCATCGTCGAGGGGCGCGAGGACACGACCGCCGCGAAGATCGAGCGCATGAGCGCCGCGGGAATCGAGGTGGTCGAGCGGATCGAGGAGATCCCGGCGGCGATCCACCGCAAGCTCGGGGGGGCGCTCTAGTGCCCGGGATGTTCATCGACGTGCGCGTCGACGCGGAGCGGGTCGCGGACCCGGAGGCGGCGCGCCGGCTCGCCGAGGTCTGCCCGGTCGGGATCTTCGAGGCGAAGGGGCCGTTGCTCCGGATCGTTGAGGAGAACCTCGACGAGTGCGTGCTCTGCGACCTCTGCCTTGCCGCCGCCCCGCCGGGCGCGGTGCGGGTGGTGAAGCTCTACGAGGAGTCGCCCGATGCGTAGCGCGAAGGACTTCTTCAAGCCGAAGGCAGTCGGGGCTCCGGCGCCGCCGCGCGAGATCCCGTTCCGCCCGTCGCGGATGATCCACTTCTTCGACCCGAGCAACCCGAAGATGGCGGCGAAGGTCCCGGACCTGGCCCGGCGCTGCGACGTGCTGCTCGGGAACCTCGAGGACGCGATCGAGAGCGCGAACAAGGTCGCCGCGCGCGAGGGCCTGATCAAGATCGCGCGCGAGGTCGACTTCGGCGAGTGCCAGCTCTGGACGCGCGTCAACAGCCTCGACTCGCCGTGGGTGCTCGACGACCTCGTGCAGCTCGTGACCGAGATCGGCGACCGCCTGCAGGTGGTGATGATCCCGAAGGTCGAGGGGCCCTGGGACATCCACTACGTGGACCAGCTCCTGGCGCAGCTCGAGGCGCGCGCCGGGTTCGAGCGTCCGCTGCTCCTGCACGCGATCCTCGAGACGCATCAGGGCGTCGTGAACGTCGAGGAGATCTGCGCGGCGAGCCCGCGCATGCAGGGCCTCTCCTTCGGGCCGGCCGACCTCGCCGCGAGCCGGCGCATGAAGACGACGCGCGTCGGCGGTGGCCACCCGGGCTACCTGGTGCGCACCGACCCCGACCCGGCGCACCCCGACGCGCCGCGCGTCACCGCGCAGCAGGACCCGTGGCACTACACGCTCGCGCGCATGGTCGACGCCTGCACGTCGAACGGGATCTATCCCTACTACGGACCCTTCGGCGACATCCAGGACACGATCGCCTGCGAGGACCAGTTCCGCACCGCCTTCCTGCTCGGCTGCGTCGGCGCCTGGTCGCTCCACCCGGCGCAGATCGAGATCGCGCGCAAGGTCTTCACGCCGCCAGTGGAAGAGGTGGTCTGGGCGCAGCGCGTGATCCGCGAGATGGGCGACGGCACGGGCTGCGTCATGATCGACGGCAAGATGCAGGACGATGCCACCTTCAAGCAGTGCAAGGTGATGGTGAACGCCGCGCGCCTGATCGCCCGCCGCGACCCCGACTACGCCGCCCGCTGCGGCTTCAGCGCCGCCGAGCTCGCCGCGGCCTGATCCGCCTCGCGCCGTCGACCCCGGTGGTCGAGGGCGGGTGGGGGCGGAGCGCGTCAGGCCCGCTTCCGCCAGACGCTGGCGAGCCAGGGCTGCTCGTGGCGCGGGCGGCCCGGCGGGCGGTAGTAGTGATCGAGCTCCTGGAAGCCCGTGGCGGTGACGAAGCTCCGCCAGCTCGCCAGATCGTGATAGGCGCCGTAGCGCTCGCCGTGCCAGGCCTCCTCGCCCTGGCCGCGCGGGTTCGAGGCGAACAGGACCCCGCGTGCTCGCAGCGCGGCGTGGAGCTCCCGCAGCACGCGCGGCAGCTCCTGCGTGGGGACGTGGAACAGGGACGCGTTCGCGAAGATGCCGTGGAAGCGCAGGGCGGGCAGGTCGAGGGCGAGGAAGTCCTGGTGCAGGACCTCGCAGCCCGCGCTGGCTCGTGCCATCTCCACGAAGCGAAGCGAGCCGTCCAGCCCCACCGCCTCGTGCCCGAGGGAGCGGAAGGTGACGAGGTCGCGGCCAGGGCCGCACCCGAGGTCGAGGATCGTGAAGGGCGCGGGATCCTCGATCCGGCAGAGCAGCGCCGCGACGTTCTGGGAGACGTCGTGGTCGCGCGTCCCGTCGCGGAACGCAGCGGCCTGGTCGTCGTAGTGGCGCAGGGTCGCGCGCGAGATCTCGCGGAGCGCGTCCGGATCGAGGGGCTTCTTCATGCGCGGTGGAAGGATGGCTCCTCGAGGGCGGGAGGAGAAGCTTTGAAGTCGGCGGAGCTTCGAGCGGGGGATCCGACGTCGCGTCGCGCTGCGGGGATTCGGGGAGGACTAGCGCTTGCGCTGGCGCCGCCCGGCCGCGGGCGGCGGGGGCACCGCGCTCGGAGGCTCGGGCGTCCTCCCCATCGCCCGGAGCTCGTCGAGCCGCTCGTGCAGCAGCAGCGCCTGGTGGTCGAAGAGCTGCCGCTGCGCGCCCAGGTTCGCTCCGGTCGAGTTGACGGCGGCGCCGGCGACGGGGTCGCGCGCGATCGGCTCACGGTCCACCGTACGCAGCAGAGACTTGCCGCTCGCGGAGTCGCGCACGTCGAGCAGCAGCGTGAGCTCGCCGAAGCTCGACACGACGTCGAACTGGTCGACCTCCTGCTCGGGGTCGAGACGCGCCGTGAGCACGAGGTCGGTCACGAGCCCCGCGATCCGCAGCACGCCGGGTCCCGGCACGGAGGCCACGCTCATGCCGCCCCGCCCGAACTCCTTCGCGAAGGAGTGCTGGAAGGTGCGCCGCAACCCGTCGAGGTACTCGGGAGTCGGCGCGTAGTGGGGGGTCGGGCCCATCGGCCGCCGCTCGCCCTGCGGCGCGGCGGAGATCGTCAGGGGATCGAGCAGCACCTGCCGGTAGCCCGCGAACTCTGCCCCCGGCCGCAGGAACTCCGCGCCGTGCTGGCTCCAACGCACGCGCAGGAGGCCGTCCCCCGCCACGGAGCCGGGGCCGGTGGCGTAGACCCCCGAGGACGAAGCGCACGCCGCGCCGAGGCCCGCCGTCACCCCGAGCGACGCCCACACGCCGCGAGCGGCCCGCCGCGCGCGTACGCCCATCCTCCCCTCAGGCCGAGAGCTCGAGCATTCGCTCGATCGGGCGCAGCGCCGCCACGCGCACGTCCTCCGGCACGCTCACCTCGGGGCGCAGGTCGCGCAGGCAGAGGTAGAGCTTCTCGAGCGTGTTGAGGCGCATGAACGGGCACTGGTTGCAGGCGCAGCTCTCGTCCGTTCCCGGCGCCTGGAGGAGCCGCTTCGTCGGCGCCGCCTTCTGGATCTGGTGGAAGACGCCGTCCTCGGTGGCGATGATCAGCGTCTGCGCCTTCGAGTCCACGGCGCGGCGGATGATCCCCGTCGTCGAAGCGACGAAGTCCGCGAGCTCGAGCACCGCCTCGTCGCACTCGGGGTGGGCGAGCACCTCGGCGTCGGGGTGCTTGAGCTTGAGCTCGGCCAGCCGCCGGGCGCTGAACTGCTCGTGCACGATGCAGGTCCCCGGCCAGACGATCAGGTCGTCGCGCCCGGACTCCTTCGCGACCCAGCGCGCGAGGTGGCGGTCCGGCGCGAAGACCACCGGCTCCCCGGAGAAGTGCTTCACCATCTGCACCGCGTTCGACGAGGTGCAGACGAGGTCGGAGAGCGCCTTCACCTCGGCGCTCGTGTTGATGTAGGTGACGACCCTGGCGCCCGGGTGGCGCGCGACGAAGGCCCGGAACTCGTCGGCGGGACAGCCGTCGGCGAGCGAGCAGCCGGCGGCCAGATCGGGCACCACGACCTTGCGCGTGGGGTTCAGGATCTTCGCCGTCTCGGCCATGAAATGGACGCCGCAGAACGCGATCACCTCGCGGTCGACCCGCTGCGCGGCGCGCGCGAGCGCGAGCGAGTCGCCGACGAAGTCGGCGAGATCCTGGATCTCCGACTCCTGGTAGTAGTGGGCGAGGATCACGGCGTTGCGCTCGTCCTTGAGCGCGAGGATCGCCGTCTCGAGATCGTCCGGGAGATCGGCGCGGGAAGCGACGCCGGCCATGACGCAGTCTAGCCGTCCGGGGCGCGCCTGGGAAGCGTCGCGCCGCTTTGCGGCCGCTCCGCGGCCGCTTCGCGGCCTTGACCGTTCCAACTGGGCTCCGCTCGTCTGCGGCTCGCTGCGCGGCCGCTCCGCGGCCGCTGCGCGGCCTTGACCGTTCCAACTGGGCTCCGCTCGTCTGCGGCTCGCTGCGCGGCCGCTCCGCGGCCGCTGCGCGGCCCTGACCGTTCCAACTGGGCTCCGCTCGGCTTCGCCTCGCTGCGCGGCCGCTCCGCGGCCGCTACGCGGCCTTGCGCTAGCGTCGGCGCGTGCGCCGCGTCGCGACCTGCCTCGCGCTGGTCCTGGCCGGCGGCTGTGGCCCGGCGTCGCCGCCCCCGAACCTGCTCCTCGTCTCCATCGACACGCTGCGCGCCGACCGGCTCGCGTGCTACGGCGGTCCGGCGGACGCGGGGGTCGCGCTGTGCGCGCTCGCCCTGCACGGCACGCGCTACGCGTGGGCCTTCGCGACGGCGCCCGCCACGGCTCCGTCGGTCGCATCGCTGCTGACGGGGCGCTATCCGCGCTCGCACGGCCTCCGCCAGGAGGCGCGAAGCCGGCTGCGCGAGGAGGTTCCGACCCTCGCCGAGACGCTGCGCGCGGCCGGCTACGCGACGGCGGCCTTCGTCTCGAACCCGGTCCTCGGGCGCAGGAGGCGCCTCGACCGGGGATTCGAGACCTACGACGAGCGTCTGCCCCGCCGCGAGCGCAACCGCCCCGGCTACCGCGAGCGGACCGCCCGCGACACCAGCGACGCCGCGCTCGCCTGGGTGAGCGAGGCCCGGGAGCCCTGGTTCGTGTGGGTCCACTACCAGGATCCGCACGGCCCCTACGAGCCGCCGGGGGCGCTGCCGGCGCTCGACCCTCCGGGCGGCGAGCCGCTGCCGATCCTCGACGAGGACTCGGGCGCGGGAGGGATCCCCGCGTACCAGGCGCTCGCCGGCGTGCGCACGCGCGAGGCCTACGAAGCCCGCTACCTGGCGGAGGTGCGGTACCTCGACGGCGAGCTCGGGCGCCTGGTGCAGGAGATCGACGCCACGGGCCGCCCTCCGCTCGTGGTCGCGACGGCCGACCACGGCGAGGCCTTCGGCGAGGACGGCTTCTTCTTCGCCCACGGGCACTCCGTCGGGCTCGACCAGATCCGGGTGCCGCTACTCGTGCGCACGATCGAGCCCGGACGGCCACGCGTCGTCGAGACGCCGGTGAGCCTCGTCGACGTGGCGCCGACGCTCCTGCGCGCCGCCGGGCTCGGCTCCGAGACACTCCCCGGCTCCGAGGGGCGGGGGCTCCCGGGCCCGGACGAGGCCGCGCCGGGGCGCCCGGTCTTCGCGGAGCACCGCCGGCAGGTCGCCGTCGTCCAGGGCGGGGGCTACTTCGCGCGCGACCGGAGCCCGGGGGCGGGCGCCGATCCCGACGGAAGACGCTGGGACGGGAAGTCGCCGGCGCTGCCCGCGCGCACGGCCGCGCTGCCTTCCGACGGCCCACCCGGGGCCTACGAGAGCTCCGAGACCCGGGCTGGAGAGAACCCCCTGGAGCCCCTCCTGGCGGAGTTCCTCGACCGTGGATTCGTGGTCCCCGTCTACGGTCCCGAAGTCCCCGAGGCGATCCGCACCCAGCTGCGCGCACTCGGCTACGAAGAGCCGCTCGCTGATCCCGAGGGGAGACCCGGAAAGCAATTTCCGTGAGAACGGAACCCGATTTCCCGGCGGCGGCAAGGGATCGGAACGCGCTCGGCTCAACCTACTGGAAATGAAGAGAAAAATCTTGGAGATCCCGTCCCGAGGCGCGGCATGCTGCTTGCAGGCCTCCTCGCTTCGGGAAGGGGTCGTCGACGCGTATCCCGCGCGCCGGCACGCCTCTTCGCAGGCTGCCGGCGCTTCGTATTTCCGGACGCCGGCCCGGTCGCTGGCCCTGGGGGGGGCAGTGGCGCTGGGGAAGGGGATGGGGATGCTGGGGATGCGCGCTCGCGCTGGGCTCGTCGGTCTCGTCGCGTCGATCGCTGCGGCGGGCCCTGCGCAGGCGATCCAGTTCACGCCCACGGCCGGCGCTCGGGTCCATACGGCGACCAGCGGCCAGCCGGGCGTCGAATACAACACGAGCGGCGTCGGCGTCGGTGGCCAGATCAGCTACGACTCCGGGACGCAGACGCTCACGGTCACGGGCGTCGTCGACGTCATCAACTACTTCGACCCCGGGAACGGCGCGTGTCCGACGGACGTCGGCTCGAACTGCGGCTTCAACACGGCGCCCGATCTCGACCTCGTGGTCGAGGCGGTGCTCGTCAACCTCGACGTCCAGTTCCTCGGCTTCGGCTTCTACAACATCGTCGCCAATTTCGCGACGACGCCGGACTCCGTCGCCGACGTGATCTGGAGCGATCCGTCGGACTCGAACGCCGTGGTCCTCGAGGCGGACTGGGCCGCCGGGACCTACGACGACGGCTTCGGTCCGACGACCACCACCGGCCTCACGGCGACCGTGCTCTACGACTCGGTCAACGGGACGGCGACCCTCGATCTGGCTGACACCCGCGGCTTCTTGAGCGTCGATCTCGCGAGCGCCTACGCGTCGCTCTTCGACAACGGGGACGGCAACTACTTCGCCCTCGACATCGGATCCGCCGCGGACTTCTCCGACGGGCTCGGCGGCAACCTCGACGACATCGTCACCGAGGCGTTCCTGAACGGCGAGCTGCCGGATTTCACGGCGGAGATCAACGCGCAGCTCTTCCGCGTGGAGTCGGGCTCCTTTGAGGTGCCGGAGCCGGCGAGCGGCCTGCTCCTCGCGGCGGGAATCGCGCTGCTCGCGGGCGGGCGGCGGCGGTAGCCGGAACGAGAGGCAGGACGGTGGGGGACGGAATGACGGCCGGGAGGGGCGCCGGAGCAGCAGAGGGGCGGATGCGGGCGCGAACGCGGGTCTGGCGGGTCTGGCTCGCTGCGGCGTGCCTTCTCCTTCCTGCGCCGGCGGGCGCCTTCTCCTTCGGCACCTTCACGCCGGGGGTGGACCGGATCGCCTCGATCCAGCTCTCGGCGGCCTACAGCGGACCGGTCACCTACACCCGCGCGACGGACCTGCTCACCGTCTCGGGCTCGGTCTCGACCATCACGCTGCAGGGCGGGCAGATCTTCAACCTGCCGCTCGGCGACGTGCTGCTCTCCATGACCATGAAGCTGGACCAGGCGACGCTGCTCATCATCGGCCGCACGATCGCGGCCGAGTTCAAGGGCGGCATCGTCCCGGTGGATCTCACGATCACGGACTTCGCGGACGGCGGGAACTCGCTGCTCGAAGGCGAGTTCACCTTCGACACGCTCGGTTTCGGCGCCAGCCAGAGCCCCGTCTTCGGCGGGTCGCTGCTCGGCGACTTCGCGACCTCCGGGGGCGACCCGGACTTCGCCAACGCCTTCGCGCCGATCGGCCACCTGCACTCGCTCCTCACCTTCGCGGTCGCCAACGTCTGCCAGCTCACGACGATCCCCGCCATCGTGAGCGGGAACTGCGTCTCCTCCTTCGCGGGCAACGATCTCCAGAACTTCACGGCGCAGCCGACGACGACGATCACGCCGATCCCCGAGCCCGCGAGCGCCCTCCTGCTCGGCCTCGGCCTCGTTGCCCTCGGCTACCGGCGGTCGCGGCGCGCCTAGAGCGCCGCGAGCCCGCGATGCTTCCCGCGCGATCCCAGACCCGGTGGACCGGTCGGACCACCCGACTCGCCCTCGCGGCGCTCCTGCTGCTCCAGACGGGGGGAGACTGCACCAAGCCCTCTTCGCCGCCGCCCGGGACCCCGCCTCAGATCACGATCACGCTGAACGGCATCCCGCCGGAGATGAACCAGCTCCTCGTCCTCCCGGGCTCCGGCTCCGTCGTGAATGTCGCGATCACTCCGGGAACCCTGCCGCTCGACGCGTCCCAGTACGGCTTCGGGGTCTTCCTCGATCACTGGGGTGGGTTGTTCAACCAGACGATTCCGGGGATCGTCCGGGCCCCGGATGGCCGCAGCGCCGTCGGCGTCCTCCAGCTGGACGAAGCCACGATCGGCACCTTCACGCTGAACGCCGTCGCGAGCGACGTGGACGGCCGCTGGGGCACGGCTTCGCTCTCCTTCGCGGTGCGCGGCTTCGCGGGCGGCGCCGCCCCGATCGGGGTGGGGCAGAAGATCTGGCTCGACTTCGAATCCGATCGCGACGCCGTGCCGGGTCCGGACTTCCCGGTCGACCTCGAGCACTTCGGGCTCGGCTCCCCCACCGCCCCGGCCCTCTCGGCCGAGGCCCGGGAACGGGCGATCGCAGCCGTGCTCGACCGGCTCGCCGAGCTCTACCACGAGGCCGACGGGAACGGGATCGGCGCTCCCGACCCGGTGCAGGTCGATTTCTTCGCCGACGATCCCGGGCCGGGCGACGTGACGCGGATCTGCGTCGGTGGCGAGGACCCGAGCGGGGGCTGGACGATCGGGAACATCCTGATCGATCGCAACAACGCGAAGCGAACGTCGACCGAGTGCGGCACGATCCCGCCGAGCGGGGTCTTCCCGCGCGAGCTGCTCTGGTTCGCCGGCCAGAGCGCCTTCCAGCAGGCCTTCGACGCGCTCCGACCCGCGGTCGGAGGGACGCCGGTCGGCGGGGACCCCCTCGACGCCGTCGTCCTCGACCCGGCCTTCGACCCGGCGAGCGCGAGCCCCGAGGAGCTCGCCCGTCTGGAGCAGATCGAGGCGGCGATCGCGGCCTTCGGCGACGCCCTCGGCACGATCGTCGGTCACGAGGCCGCCCACGCCCTCGGCCTGGTGCCCGGTGGCCCTCCGGGCGGCGGGCTCTACGGCGGGACCTCCGGCGCCGCGACCAGCCACGACGTCACGCCGAGCGGGGCGAGCCCGAGCGCGAACTTCCTGCTGAACGCGGGCAACACCTTCACCTTCGCGCGACTCGCCGGCCTCGAGGGCCAGGCACTCGCCGTGCTGCGCCCGCTCGACTTCGCTTACCTGCGTGACCGGGTCGTCGTCGACGCGAGGGTGACGGGGCTCTACTTCCCGCCCAATGCGACCTCCGTCGCGCCGGCGAGCGTCCCGCCGGGGACCAACAAGCAGCTGACCGTCCTCGGCAGCGGCTTCCGGGCCACGCCGTCGATGCGCCTCGAGAACGACGCGTTCGTCGCGCAGCTCATGGGCGAGTCCTTCGTCTCCGCGACGGAGGTACGCGGCTGGGTGCTCTCCTCCCAGGCCCTGCCCGGCACCTACGACCTCGTGGTCGAGAACCCGGACGGCCAGACGACGCGCCTGCCGCAGGCCGTGAGCGTCGGGATTCCCTGACCCCGCTCACAGATCCCAGAAAAGATCCTCGTTGCTGAGCTCGGGCTCGGGCTCGGCGGGCCGTCGCAGCGCTTCCGGGACGTCGTCGTCGCGCAGCAGGCGCAGGGCCTGCTCCTCGAGGTCGCGGGTCTCGCTCTCCCAGTACTGGGCGCTGCCGAAGTGCGGGAAGGCGGCCGGGAAGGCGGGATCCTCCCAGCGGCGGGCGATCCACGCCGGGTACGCGACGAAGCGGAACGCGCGCAGGGGCTCCACGAGCCGCAGCCAGCGCGGCTCGAAGTCGCGGAAGGTCCGGTAGGCCGAGATCAGGAGCTCGCGCTGGCGGCGGGCCTCGGCGTCGCGCCCCGGGAGCAGCATCCAGACGTCGTGCACCGCGGGGCCGGCGAGGAAGTCGTCGAAGTCCAGGAAGAACCAGCCGCCGGTTCCGTGCAGGAGGTTCCCGACGTGGCAGTCGCCGTGGATGCGGTGCATCGGCACGCCCTGGCTCCACGCATCGTACAGGCCGGCCACCTGCTCCACGGCCGCGCGGTAGCGGCGCGCGCACTCGCGCGGCAGGAAGCCGCGCTCCTCCAGCAGCCGCAGCGGGGCGAGGGCGCCGGTCTCGGAGTCGAGCCGCGGGCGGTGCTCGGAGCTCCGCGCCGCCCCGGCGTTGTGGATGCGCGCGAGCAGGCGGCCGAGGACCTCGAGCTCCTCGTCGCGGAACTCGTCGGGCGCGCGCCCGCCGGTCCGGTGCCAGACCGCGTAGTGGATGCCCTCGACCTCGTGGAGCGTCTCGCCGTCGGCGAAGGGGATCGGCGCGCAGACGGGGATCTCGGCTTCGCCGAGGTCCGCGAGGAAGCGGTGCTCGTCCTGGATCGCCTCCCGGCTCCAGCGGCCGGGACGGTAGAACTTCGCGACGACGTGGCTCCCGTCCTCGAGACGCACGTCGTAGACGCGGTTCTCGAGGCAGACGAGCGGCGAGCAGTGGCCGGTGGGACGGAAGCCGCCCGTCTCGACGGCGCGCAGCACCGAATCCGGCGTGAGGCGGTAGAAGAAATCGGTCATCGCCGGGCCAGTCTAGTGGATGCGCCGGCGCGGTTTGCCCGCGCGGGTCCGTTTCGTTAGGCTTCTCGGGGACTTGGAGGCCAGATGACCCGGTCCCACCACGCCCCCGACCGCCCCTGGGTCTTTCGCACCTACTCGGGCCACACCTCGGCGCGGGCCAGCAACGAGCTCTACCGCACGAACCTCGCGAGAGGCCAGACGGGCCTCTCGGTCGCCTTCGACCTGCCCACGCAGACCGGATTCGACTCCGACCACCCGCTCGCGCGCGGCGAGGTCGGCAAGGTCGGCGTCCCGATCTGCAGCCTCGACGACATGCTCGAGCTCTTCGCGGGGCTCCCGCTCGACCGCATGAACACCTCGATGACGATCAACGCCCCGGCCGCGTGGCTCCTCGCCCTCTACGTCGCTGCCGCCGAGCGCACCGGCGTCGATCCGCGCCAGCTCCAGGGCACGACCCAGAACGACATCATCAAGGAATACCTGTCTCGCGGCACCTACATCTTCCCGCCCGAGCCCTCGATGCGCCTCACCAGCGACGTGGTGGCGTACAGCGTCGAAGCGATCCCGAAGTGGAACCCGATCAACGTCTGCTCGTACCACCTCCAGGAGGCGGGGGCGACGCCGGTGCAGGAGATCGCCTTTGCCTTGGCGACGGCGATCGGCGTCCTCGACGCCGTGCGCGCGCGCGGCGACGTGCCCGCGCAGGCGCTCCCGCGCGTCGTGGGGCGGATCTCCTTCTTCCTGAACTCGGGGATCCGCTTCGTCGAGGAGGTGTGCAAGACGCGCGCGATGGCGGAGCTCTGGGACGAGATCACCCGCGAGCGCTACGGCGTCGCGGACGAGGAGCTCCGGCGCTTCCGCTACGGCGTGCAGGTGAACAGCCTCGGCCTCACCGAGTCGCAGCCCGAGAACAACGCGATCCGGATCGCGCTCGAGGCGCTCGGCGTCACGCTCTCCAAGCGCGCGCGCTGCCGAGCGCTCCAGCTCCCGGCCTGGAACGAGGCGCTCGGCCTCCCGCGCCCCTGGGACCAGCAGTGGTCGCTGCGCATCCAGCAGATCCTGGCCTACGAGACGGACCTGCTCGAGTACGAGGACCTCTTCGACGGCTCGAAGGTGGTGGAGGAGCACACGCGCGCGCTGCGCCGGGAGGCACGCGCCGAGCTCGACCGCGTGCTCGCGATGGGAGGCTGCATCGCGGCGGTCGAGAACGCGTGGATGAAGCAGCAGCTCGTCGAGTCGCAGACCCGCCGCGCGCGCGCGATCGAGCGCGGCGAGCTCACCGTGGTGGGCGTGAACCGCTTCACCGGGGCGGAGCCCTCGCCGCTCCTGGCCGGCGACCAGGCGATCCTGCGCGTGGACGAGCGCGCGGAGCGCGAGCAGGTGGAGAAGCTCGCGGCGTTCCGCGCGCGGCGCTCCGCGAAGGAGGTGGAGGCGGCGCTGCAGGGCCTCCGCGACACCGTCGCCGGCGGCGGGAACGCCATGCCGCCCTCGATCCGCGCGGCGCACGCCGGCGTCACGACCGGCGAGTGGGCCGACGTGCTGCGCGGGCTCTTCGGCGAGTACCGGGCCCCGACCGGCGTCGTCGCGCGCCCGGAGGCCCAGCCGAGCGCGCAGGCCGCGCAGGTGCGCGCACGCGTGCACGCCCTGGCCGAACGCCTCGGCCGCCCGCTCAAGGTGCTGGTCGGCAAGCCCGGGCTCGACGGCCACAGCAACGGAGCCGAGCAGATCGCGGTGCGCGCGCGCGACGTCGGGATGGAGGTCGTCTACGACGGGATCCGCCTGACTCCCGAGCAGATCGTCCGCTCCGCCCGCGACGAGGGCGTGCACCTGATCGGTCTCTCGATCCTCTCGGGCTCGCACGGCGTCCTCGTCTTCGACGTCCTCGAGCGGCTGCGCAAGGCGGGGCTCGAGGAGCTGCCGCTCGTGATCGGGGGCATCATCCCGGAGGCGGACGCGGAGGCGCTGCGCCGGGCCGGGGTAAAGCGCGTCTACACGCCGAAGGACTACGACCTGACGCGCATCATGGACGAGATCGTCGACGTCGTCGCGGAGTCCGCTCCTGCCGCCTGACGCCGACGCGCTCGCAAAGCGGCTGCTGGCCCGCGAGCGCGAGGCGGTCGCGGAGGCGCTGAACCTCGCCGACGATGCCCGCCCCGAGCGGCGCGCGCAGGCGCTGCGGCTCCTCGACCGCCTCGAGCGCGAGTCGCCCTTCCCCGGTGCGCCGCGCGTGGGAGTGACCGGGGCTCCGGGGTCCGGCAAGTCGACGCTCCTCGACGCGCTCGTGCGCCGGCTGCGCGCGGGCGGTGAGACGGTCGGGATCGTGGCAGTGGATCCCTCGAGCCGCGAGAGCGGAGGCGCGCTCCTCGGCGACCGCATCCGCCTGCGCGCGGCGGGACGCGATGCGGGGGTCTTCATCCGCTCGATGGCGGCGCGCGAGCGGCTCGGCGGGCTCGCCGACGCGACGCGCGCCGGGGTCACGGTCCTGGCCGCGGTCTTCGACCGCGTCTTCGTCGAGACGGTCGGCGTGGGTCAGTCGGAGGTCGAGGTCGCCGCCCTCGTCGATACGCTCGTCTACGTCGCCAATCCCGGCACCGGAGACGTGCTCCAGTTCATGAAGGCGGGCGTGCTCGAGCTGCCGGACGTCTTCGTCGTGAACAAGTCCGATCTCGGCGCCGCCGCGCAGCGCACGGCCCGCGAGCTCGAGTCGAGCCTCGCCCTCGGCGAGCGCGCCGACGCGGGCTCTGCGCCCCCGGTGCTGCTCGCCTCGGCCCGCGACGGCGCGGGCACGGGCGAGATCCTCGCGGCGCTCGAGCGCCACCGCGAGCACCTGCTCGCGGCCGGCCGCCTGCGCGAACGACGGGCACGAGGCCGCGAGAGCTTCGTCCTCGAGGCGCTCGAGCGGCGCTACGGGAGCTATGGGCTCGCCCGGTTCGGCGGCCGCGAGGCCGTGCGGGTGCGCCTGCGCGAGGAGGCCCATGCCTCGTCCTTCGCGCTCGCCGCCGGGCTCGGCGCCGAGATCGAGGACGCCCTGCGCAAGCCGGCCTAGCGCAGCGCCGTGCAGGAGCTCTTCGAGACGATCCGCGCCGCCTGCACGAGCGAAATCTGGTCGCGCGGGGTCGAGCTCGTGCGCGCAGGCGCCGTCTCGGCCGACGCGGAGGCAAGCGGAGCGCGCAGCGAGCCGGAGGCGAGCGGAGTTCATCGGGCCCGCGGAGCGCGCAGCGAGCCGGAGGCGAGCGGAGTTCATCGGGCCCGCGGAGCGCGCAG
>CAZUYC010000021.1:0-8750 GCA_964624475.1 uncultured Spirochaetales bacterium
CACCTGCGCTTCCGTCGGCGGTCTGCGGGGCGCGGACGGCCCTTTGCACTCCGATTCGCGCCCCGCCGGCGGTGGAGCCACATCATCGGCGGGAGCACGAAGGCCAGCTCGAAGCCGAGGCCGCAGGCGGGCACCGTCCGAATCGAGTCGCAGCCCTCGAAGGGCGTGCCGTCGACGAGGTCGCCGGTCACGCACGCCTCGCTGTCTCCGATCGCGATGCCGGTCTCCTCCGTTCGGTAGTGGGAGACGAGATCCAGCAGGCCATCGGCGTTCACGTCTTCGAGAACGGCAGGTTTCTTGTGCGCAGGAGCCGCCCCATCGGGTCCGAACGCGAGCGTCGTCACGTCGATCTCGTTCACCTCGAAGTCGTCGGAACCAAGGATCGCAACCGGGATCATGCCGTGGGAGAACGGCTGGATGGGATTGGTGCCGCTCCCCGGCTTGATGTCGATGGCGACCGGGAGCCGCTCGATGATCGTCAGGAACTGCCTCGGCGCCAGGCCGTGCCGCTCCTGCACGATCCCCGAGGGCCACTCGACCCGAACCGTATCGATGATCGCCGCATCGGCCAGCCCGAACTCGGCGTTCACGCTCTGCCGGTCGCCGCTGGCGATCTCGCGCACCTGCCAGCGACTCGCGCCGCGATAGAAAGCGTGCACCCGGACCTTCGCGCCGATCGCATCGCGGTTGGAGACGGTGCCCACCAGCTTCACGTTCAGCCAGGCGTTGCCGTTGCCCTCGTTGTGATAGAGCAGGTTGGTCTGCGGACGGGGCGCCAGCGCTCCCTGCGAGACGAAAAGATCCAGGAAGCCGTCGTTGTCGTAGTCGCCCCAGCTGCCCCCCGTGGATCCCGTGGTGAGGTCGGTGACTACGGGGCCCTCCGTGACCTTCGCGAACGTGCCGTCGCCGTTGTTGTGGTACAGGAAGCTGTGGTCCCTCGGTGGCACGGGGAAGGTCAGGTCGGCGACCCCGACGACGAGATCGAGGAAGCCATCGTTGTCGTAGTCACCCCATCCGCAGACGGAGAAGATCGCCGACGCCGGAATCGTGTCCTGGGTGACCGCGCTGTCGAGAATCTCGGTGAAGGTGCCGTCTCCGTCGTTGTGGTAGAGGGAGTTCCTCCGGGCATTCTTCAGGAAGACGTCGGCGAAGCCGTCGTTGTCGTAGTCGGCCCAGCAGCCCGCACCCGTGGCCTCGAACCGGCTGGTGAGCCCGCTGTCCGTGATCTTCGTGAAGACTCCATCCCGATCGTTCCGGTAGAGGGCGTTCCGGAGGGCGGAGAAGGCGTTGGGTACGAACAGGTCCACGTCGCCATCGTCGTCGTAGTCCACCCAGGACGCGTGTTCCGAGTTGGCGACGTCATTCACGAGCACGTGACTCGTGATCCGGGTGAAGGACCCGCCACCCTCGTTGTGGAGCAGGCGATTGCGAATGTCGTGGCCAGCGACGAAGAGATCGATGCGGCCGTCGTTGTCGTAGTCGCCCCACACCGGAGCATGGACTGCGGGGATGCTGTAGTAGAAGTCGTTGTAGATGGCGTTGTCGGTGGTCCATGAGAACGCCCCGTCGCCGTCGTTGCGGTAGAGCATGCTGCGTGAGACTTGGGGATTCCCGGCCGTCACGATCAGGTCGAGGTCACCGTCCTCGTCGTGGTCGCCCCAGGCCGCACCGTGCTGGTTGCTCGGGCTCTTCGGCATCTGCGCCGGATCCACGAGTGTGAAGGTGCCGTCGCGATCGTTGTGGTAGAGGAAGTTCCTCGCGGAGGCGTACGAAGACCCGACGAAGAGGTCCAGGTAGCCATCGTCGTCGTAATCACCCCAGACGCCGTTCCAGTACAGGGCCGGAATCGTGACGAGGTCGCCGCTCGTGATCCTGGTGAACGTCGCGCCGGCCGTGGGCTCGCCCTGCGCCCGACCCGGCTGTGGCCGGAGGAGGGCGGGCATCAGGACGAGCACTCCCAGCGTCAGGACACGCTTCAGTCCCACCCTGCGCCGGTACGGGCCATCGCCGATTCGCGGGTGCGCCATCTGTTCTCCCTCCTTCCGAGAGGTCTGCAGAGAAATTCCGCCTCCATACCGGTGCTCCCGGTTCGAGGCGCCTTGCGCTCAAGCGAGCGAAGCTCGACTAGCCCTCACAATCGTCTCCGGCGCGGAAGTAGTGGAGCACGTGCCTGGCCACCCTGGCGCCGAGCTTGTCGCCGTCCTTCATCGAGTTCCGCCAGTGCAGCCCCGCCCAGACCCGCGCGTCGTCGAGCTCCTTGGTGATCGCGTTGAGCCCGGTATAGGTCCTCTGGGTCTGCACCAGCTGCGGCACGGCGGCCTGGCTGGTCGTGATCGTCCACGTCACCTCGTCCGTGCAGAAGAACCTGGCAACGACATCGGTCAGAGCGGTCGACCAGAAGGCATGGGCCGACGGGTACTCGGGGTGATTGACCGTGAGGAGCGGCGTCCAGGTCGGGTCGGCTTCGGTATCGGGGTTGCCATCCTCCGCCGCGCGCGGGATCGCAGTGCGCGGCCGAACGAAGCGGAAGGAATACTTGGCATGGAATCCCGTGATCACTGCATCGGACGCCGCGGTGTGTGCCAGTGCGAGCAGACGGGCCGCACCCAGGGTGTCGAGGCCTTGGGCGATCGCGAGCTGGTTCAGATTGCGATTCCAATGCACGTAGGCGTGCTCCGCCCAGAAGTACGCGATGTCCGTCTGTTCTGCGGTGCGCACGGAGCTGTTCGAGCGCCCGTAGTCCCTGGTCTCGTCGTAGTCGCGGACCCAGTGGTTGGATCCGAATGGATCGGGACCGCGCGGGAGGAATTCCGCTGGATCGTCGAAGGTGAAGGGAGTGATCTGGCCGACCTTGGCGTCGACCGGCTGCGTGCCGCATCCGCCGTTGGGCTCGAACTCGGCGTAGGGAGGCGGGACCGTGCTGCAGCTGTAGAGCACGGCGTTGTTGAAGCCGTCGTTGGCGCGCAGGGCCAGCATGGCGGCCGCGGCCGCTTCGCCGACGGCGATGCCGTCGGTCTTGGCCGGGCCGTCGGCGATGCCGGCCAGGTAGGAGGCATATTGCCCGTCGAGATACGGGAACTGCGAAGGGGCCACTCGGCCGCGCGCCGTGCGATAGGCGGCCGTTGTGACGGCGGCGCGTACATCTGCCCCGTCCGGAGCATCGATCGCCGCGGCGTAGGGCTCGTAGCCGCCCTCGATCGCGACGACCGCGTCATACACCGCCAGCTGGATGATGGTGTGCACGATCTCGGAGCTCGCGGGGGGCCTGGGCGCGCTGGCGCTATTGATGGCCGGCTGGACGATGCTGGCCCAATCCGTCACTGCGTTCTGCGCGTGACCGATCTGTGGCAGCACGCCGATCCCAAGACTGGCCGCGACGAGGCCCGTGAGTGCCAGACGGAGAACGCGATTCATCCACGACATGACAACCTCCTTGTGGTCCTCTGCGCCCCCAGCCTACGGGCAAGGGCCCTGCGGCGGGCTCCACTCGCGCTCGACTCTCGCTCTACCGCGGCTGTACCGGTCGCCGCGAGCCAAGTCTCGGTCGGGATTGATCTTTCCAGGCAGCGCGGTTCGTAGGGAGCGGCTTCGCAAGTGATAGAATGGCCGGGGGAGCTAGCTGGATGGGCGAGGCGTTGGATCCGCCGGTCGTGCGCTTCGGCCGTTTCGAGGCCGACCTCCGCTCCGGAGAGCTCCGCTTCCGCGGCGCCAGGGTGAGGCTCCAGGAGCAGCCCTTCCGGGCCCTGGCGCTGCTCGTCGAGCGCGCGGGCCAGGTGGTGACGCGCCAGGAGCTCGCGGCGGCGCTCTGGCAGGACGGGATCCACGTCGACTTCGAGCACGGCATTCATACCGCGATCCAGAAGCTCCGGCGGGCGCTCCGCGACCCGACCTCGCGCCCGCGCTGGATCGAGACCGTGGGCCGGCGCGGCTACCGCTTCATCGGGGAGATCGAGAGCGAGAACGGAGGAGCCTCGGACCCTGGAGCGCTCAGCGCGCCCAGGGCGCGCTCTTTCGGCCCGGCGACTCCCGCCTTCGTCCCGGGTCTCACTCCCTTCGTCGGGCGGGAGCTCGAGCGGCGCCTCCTCCAGGAGCGCTTCGACGCCGCGAAGAGCGGCCAGGGCCAGGTGGTGCTCGTCACCGGGGAGCCCGGGATCGGGAAGTCGCGGCTCGCGCTCGAGCTCGCCGCCGATCTCGAGGACAGGCCGCACGCCTGGCTCGCCTGCCGGGGCTCGCCGCAGCACCCGCACACGCCCTTCCACCCGATCATCGAGCTCCTGGGTCGGGGCCCGGCGGGGGAGAGTGAGCTTCCGCTCGAGAAGCGCTGGGACGGATTCTCGCGCGCCGTGGCGCGGGCGGGGGTGAAGCCCGCAGAGGCTCTCCCGCTGGTCTCGACGCTGCTCGGGCTGGCCGTGGGGGAGCTCCATCCTCCGCTCCTCGCGTCGCCCGAGCAGGCGCGGCGCCAGCTCTTGGCGACGCTCGTGGCCTGGCTGGTGGGGATGGCGCGGCTCGAGCCCCTGGTGGTCGTGTTCGAGGACCTGCACTGGATGGATCCCTCGACGCTCGAGCTCTTGGGGCTCCTTGGCGAAGCCGGAGCGAGCGCTCCGCTGCTGCTGGTGCTGACGGCGCGGCCGGAGCTCCGCGCCCCCTGGCCGCTCCTCTCGCATCACACGCACCTGACCCTGAGCCGCCTGGGTCGCGGGCAGGTCGAGGCGATGGTGCGGAGCCTCGTGCCCGGGGCCGCGCTACCCGACGACGTCGTGGAGCTGGTGGTCGAGCGCACGGAGGGCGTTCCGCTCTTCGTCGAGGAGCTCACGAAGGCCGTGCTGGAGGCGGGAAGCGCGCCGGGCGCCCTGCGCGAGATCCCGGGCTCGGTGCGGGGCTCGCTCCTGGCGCGGCTCGACCGGCTCGGCCCCACCCGGGAGGTGGCGCAGTTGGGCGCCGCCATCGGGCGGGAGTTCTCGTGGGCGCTCCTGCGCGCGGTCTCGGAGCTCCCGGGCGATCGGCTCGACGCGGCGCTCTCGGGCCTGGTGGAGGCCGAGCTCGTCTACCAGCGCGGGCTCCCGCCGCAGGCGACCTACAGCTTCAAGCACGCGCTCATCCAAGACGCGGCTTACCAGTCGCTGCTCGAGAGCCAGCGCCGGGAGCTCCACGGGCGGATCGCCGACGTGCTGGTGGCGGAGTATCCGGAGCGCGCAGCGGCGGAGCCGGAGCTGCTGGCGCGGCACGCGGAGGCTGCGGGGCGGACCCAGGAGGCGATCGCCGGCTACGAACGCGCGGGCGAGCGGGCCCGCGAGCGCTCCGCCTACGAGGAGGCGATCCTGCACCTGCGCCGCGCCATCGCGCTGCTCGCGACGCAGCCCGAGGGCAGGGAGCGGGACGCCCGCGAGGCGGCGTTCCAGCTCACGCTCGGGCACTCCCTGGCCGCGGCGCGCGGCTTCGCGCACCCCGAAGTCGGAGCGGCGTACGAGCGGGCGCGCATGCTCCGCCAAGCCCTCGGGGATACCCGTGGACTGGGCCGTGCGCTTTCGGCTCTCGCCGTGTTCTCGCACCAATCCGGGCAGGTCGAGCGCGCGAGCGCGTTGCTCGCTCGGGTGCTCGAGATCGCGGAGGAGACGAACGACGCCGACCTGGCGCTCAGCGGCCACGCCGAGCTCGGAGTGGCCGAGCACTTCCAGGGCAAGCTCACCTCCTCACTCGCTCATTGCGAGACGGCGCTCGCGCTGCGCGCGGAGCGACATCACCGGGACGGTATCTTGGATCGGGCGGTCCATGCGCTCGGCCACGCCGCGTGGGATCTCTGGATGCTCGGCTGGCCCGATCGTGCGCTCACCCGCGTCCGCGAGGCGGTCGCGTCGGCCCGCCAGCTCGGCCATCCCTTCAGCCTGGGCCACGCACTCATCTTCGAGACGGTCGTTCACCTGCTGCGGCGCACTGCTTCGGAGCAGCGCGAGCGGGCGGCCGAGCTGATGGCGTTCGGGGAGAAGCACGGGTTTCCGTTCTTCCTGGGACTCGCGAGAACGTTCCACGCGGCGGCGCGTGTCGCAGCCGGCGAGCCGCAGGCGGTCGCCGATCTGCTCCCCGGTCTCACCCAGAGTGGCGGGACCGGCAGCCGGGCCGGCGCACCGGGCTTGCTCTCCCTCGTCGGCGAAGCGTACCTGGCCGTCGGGCGGCACTCCGAGGCGCACGGCGCCGTCGAGGGGGGTCTCGCGCTCGCCGCGCAGACGGGCCAGGCGCACTTCGATGCCGACCTGCACCGGCTGCGGGGCGAGATCGTCCTCGCGACCGGGAGTACGCCGGCCGAGGCCGAGGCCCACTTCCAGCGCGCCCTCGAGATCGCGCGCTCGCAGGAGGCCAGATCCTTCGAGCTGCGCGCGGCGATCCGCCTGGCGCGCCTGTGGCAGGATCAAGGCAAGCCGGCCGAGGCCCGCACACTGCTCCAGCCCGTCTACGACTGGTTCAGCGAAGGCTTCGACACGGGAGACCTGAAGGACGCCACGGCGCTGCTGGAAGAGCTGGGCGGCTGATCCGCGCGCAGCCCAAGCTCACCTCTTCCGCCCGAGCTCCCCCACCGCTACCGCGACGTAGTTCGAGATCCCGCAACTCCTTCCGCGCCGCGGCGACCAGCCGCGCGTGCGGCGCCGGCGGCATCCGGAAGTCGATCGAGTAGGGGACGCGGGGCTCGCGTCTCGCGCTCGCCTGCGGGTCGGCCGCTACCGTCGAGCGCCTGCGCCACGCGCCAGGCGACGTATCTACCTGCGGCCCGCCAGTCGGCGTAGGCCCGGTCCCCGAGCTCCCTGATCTCGGACCGCGTCAGATGCATCTCGACCCAGACGCGGCGCTCTTCCGGCGAGCCGGTACGGGGCGCAGGATGCCCCGGCGGATCCTCCCGCGCCGGTCTACAGCACCAGGAGGAGCCCCCGCCGCTTGTCGCCAGCGGTGCCGCACCACCGGCGCGGACCGCGACAAGCGCGGCCTCTTCGAGGTGGCGGACGGCGGGACGCTCTTCCTCGACGAGATCGGCGAGACCTCGGGCCCCTTCCAGGCGAAGCTCCTGCGCGCGCTCCAGGAGCGCGAGGTGCGGCCCGTGGGCGGAACCCGCTCGCGCGCCGTCGACGCGCGCGTGATCGCCGCGACCAACCGCGACCTCTGGCGCGAGGGAGCGGCGGCAGGCTTCCGCCCGGACCTCTACTTCCGCCTCGCGGTCTTCCCGATCCACATCCCGCCCCTGCGCGAGCGCGGAGGCGACGTGCTCCTGCTCGCGCCGGTTGCACAGCAGGATGCCGAGATCCTGGTCGAGTTTGACGAGGCGACCTCGGCGTCGCAGATGAAGCTCCTCGCCACGTTCCGGCCGACGACGAAGTTCGGCGAGGCCTTCCAGTACTCCAGCCTGCTCGCCGCGGCCGCCGGGTACACTGCGGCTCACGTCCTCTACCCGGCGACGGAACTGGGCCGGGGCTACGACGAGGCGATGCGCACCCGGGTGTTCGCCCCGCTTGGGATGAAGGCGACGACGTTCGACTTCGCACGCGCGCTGCGCGGCAACCACGCCACGGGCCACGCCTGGGACGTCGACGCGCGCACCGCGATCGCGACGATGGACATCAATCGAGCCATCATCCCGGTCCGCCCCGCGGGTGGGGAGTGGTCGAGCGCGCGCGAGTTCATCAAGTACGTCCAGCTCGAGCTCGACGGCGGGAAGCTGCCCGGAGGCAAACAGCTCGTCTCCCGGGGCAACCTGCTGGAGCGCCGCGCGCCCAAGGTTCCGACCGGCGAGACCTCGACCTACGGCATGGGCCTCGTGGTCGACACCAAGTGGGGCATCCCGGTCGTCGACCACTGCGGTGGCATCACCGGCTACGCGAGCAACATGCTCTTCCTCCCCGATCACGGCGTCGGCGCGGTGATCCTGACCAACTCGACCGGGGGCTGGTTCTCGCTCGACGCGTTCAAGCGCTTCCTCGTCGAGCAGCTGTTCGACGGCAAGCCCGAGGCGGAGGACGACCTCCGCGCGGCCGCGAAGAGCTTCAAGGAGACCCTCGCCGAGGAGCGGCCGCGGCTCTCGATCCCGGCCGACCCGGCGGAGGTCGCCAAGCTGTCGCGCCGCTACATCAGCCCGGCGCTCGGCACGATCGACGTGGGCGACAAGGGCGGCCAGACGATCTTCGACTTCAAGGAGTGGAAGAGCCCGGTCGCCTCCCACAAGAACGATGACGGCACGACCTCGTTCGTCACGATCGCGCCGGGGATGGTCGGCTTTCAGCTGGTCGTCGGCGTCGGTGCGGACGGCACGCGCCAGCTCATCATGCGTGACGCGCAGCATGAGTACGTGTTCGTCGAGGCGAAGTGACTGTCGCGCGCTACTGGACCGCGGTCCGTGTGGTTCAGCGCGCGGTCGCGCCGCCGTCGACGGCGAGGGTCTGGCCGGTGATATAGGAGGCCTCGTCGCTGAGCAGATACGCGGCCACCTGCCCGACCTCTTCGCACATCCCGACGCGTCCCATTGGAATCCCCCGCGCCACGGCGGCCTGGCCCTCGGGCGTGCGGAAGAACGCGCCCATGCCCTCGCCGGCGGTGGCGCCCGGACAGAGGCAGTTCACGCGCACGCCGTTGCGCGCGACGAGGCAGGCGAGATGCTGGGAGAGGCTCACGACGCCTCCCTTGCTCGCGGTGTAGCCGAGGCCCTGGCCCATTCCGCCGCGGATTCCCGCGACCGATGCGACCGTGACGAGCGCGCCGCCTCCGGCCGCGAC
>CAZUYC010000022.1:0-28033 GCA_964624475.1 uncultured Spirochaetales bacterium
GCGCGTCGTCCCCCGTGACCCCGTGCAGGGCGGAGAGCTGCAGCCAGTAGTCCTTTCCGCTGTTCGGGTAGAGGGCGATCATCTGGTCGAGGATCGGCTTCGCCGCGGCGTAGTCCTCCCGGGTCAGGTAGAGGGCCAGCAACAGCTGGAGCCAGGCCTGCTGCGGGACCTCCGCAATCTGGACCGCCTTCTTCGCCGGCAGCAGCGCCGCGTCGAGATCTTCGAGCTGGAAGTAGGACAGGGCCATCAGGAAGTAGCCGACCGAGTTCGGTCGCTCGACGGTCCGGAACCAGGTCTCCAGCGTCGCGATCACGTCCCTCCAGCGCCGCTCCACGCCCTGGATCTGGGCGATCTGGAAGAGGACGTCCGCCTGGTCCGGCTTCGACAGGCCATCCTCCCCGAGCGCCTTCCTCAGGTGCTCGATCGCCGCGTCGTTCTCCTGCTTGCCATAGGCGCTGTAGCCGTAGAGACGGTGCGCTTGCGCCCGCTCGTGGGGGCTCAGCTTGTCGAGGCGCAGCCTGTCGAGCGCGGCCTCGGCCTCGGTGTAGCGCTGCGCGTCGAGGTGCTCCCTCGTCTTTCCGAAAGCCTTGGCCGTACGGGGCTTCACCCGGTATTTCTCGCGCTCCGCGCGCTCCTCCTTCCGGGTCTTCTTCGCGCTCTTGGCTTCGCCGTCCGGCGCTCCCGCTCCGGGCGGATCCGCGATGTCCACCTCGGCACGAGCCCCGCCGAGCGGAGGGAGCCCGAGCGCCGCCGCCAGGGCGAGGCCGATCAGCACGCGTCGAACGAAGGCTTGGGACACGCGTCAGCTCTCCAATTTGAAGCGAATGCGGACCCGGAGGTCCCGGCGCTCGACGGGCTTTCCGTCCTGGATCCTGGGGTTGTACTTCCAGCCCTTGACGGCCTGGATCGCGGCGCGGTCGAAGATCGTCCGGGGCTCGGCGGCGATCACCACGGGGTTCCGGACGCCGCCGTCCGCTCCGACCGTGAACTGGACGTCGACCCAGCCCTCGATCTTCTTCTGTCGCGCCTGGATCGGGTAGTCCGGCTGGATTCGCACCTGCGGCACCGCGTCGCGGTCGGAGCCCCCCGCGCTGGCCAGCTCGGAGGCGCCGAGCCCGCCGATGCCGCCGCCCACCCCGGAGTAGTCCACCGACGGGGCGAGCGCGGCGAAGTCGGCGCCCGGGATGACGCTCGTCTTCTCGGCCGTGCTCACGTTCTCTGCCGTCGGCGGAGGCTCCGGCTTCTCGATCTGCGGCTTCACCCGCTTCCTCTCCTCGACGCCGGTGTCCTTGCGCAGGCGAACGAACTCGATCTTGGGCGGTGCCTGGATCTCGTCGAGCGCTCCGCTCACTCCGATCAGCGCCCGAAGCATCCAGAAGAGCCCCACCGAGATGCACCAGGCCACGACCAACGCGACCGGAAGCCGGGTCAAGAGATCCTGCCGAACGAGTCAACGAGGCGCGGAGCGCGCAAGGTCCCGCGCCCCCGCGCGGGCCGAGCCGCCGACCGCGATCACAAGGTTGCGGAGCATGAAACCTCTCTCCCGGGCTCCGGCCATGTATACCGTGGAGGCGTGACACGCTGCGGTCGTTCTGGTGAATCCGAAGCGTCGAGTTCGTGGCCATTGGGTGAACACGCCCGTGGTTGGAGGGCGATCGGGCGCGAGTCGCGGCGTTGCGAACGTGTGAGGGCTGCTCGCGAAATCTTCGCCTCGTGCACCTTGCCTTGCCACGGCGCAGGGGTAGAAGTCCACTTGTTGGCAGGGGAGCGTGAGGGGTCTCAACGCGATGTCCGTGCCGAGCTCGATTCCCAGGATCGAGACGAGCACGATCGGATCCGGATGGATCGCGATCGAAGGTCCGACCGTGCTCGAGGTCGCGCAGGGCGAGGTCGTCGTTGGCTCCGGAGACGAACTGGTACGCGCCGGCACCGGGGACCTCGTCTGCGTGACGCCGAGGGCGCGCCTGCGCCTGCGCTGCGCGCACGGCACGGCGCGCGTGGACCGCCTCGAGGTCGACGCCGCGTGGGTCGAGCGCGCCCTGGATCTTGCGGGGTCGGCGGAGGGTCCCGGCGAGGCGGCCTTCCTGGTGGACCGCCACGCCACGGACCGCGCGCGGCGGGGGGCGCGGCTCCTGCGCGAGATCGCGAGCGTCGGGCGGGAGTCCGGCGAGGGCTGGGGCCTGCGCCTGGCGGCTCGCTGCGTGGAGCTCCTGGCCATGACGCTCGAGTCGAGGCCCACGCCTCTCTCCGCGGGGGTCGCGACGCGCGGGAGCGGCCGGCGCGCGTGCTTCCTGCGGACCGTGGAGGAGCTCTGCGGCGAGCCCCTCGACGAGCTCACGCTCCCGGTCTTCGCGCGCCGCGCGGGCCTCTCCGAGCGCCACGTCTCGCGGCTCTTTCAGGTCGAGCTCGGCAAGACCTTCCGCGAGCACCTGGCGGAGCTGCGCCTCGAGCGCGCCAAGGCCCTGCTGCGCGATACGGAGATGACGGTGCTCGAGGTCGCCGGCGAGACGGGCTGGAGCTCGCTCGCGCACTTCAACTCGGTATTCCGCCGCCGCGTCGGCTTCACGCCCAGCCAGTTCCGGATGAGCGCCGCCCAGTAGGGATCGTCTCTCAGGCCCGGATCGCCTCGTCGCGTGCTCCCGTGCTCGCCCGCGCGCGCGCCGTGCGGCGCGCGACCGCGAGCAGCCACGCGGCCAGGGGTGCCTCGCCACCGTAGCGCCCGATCTCCCCGAGCGCGGTCGCTAGCACGCGCTCCGTGAGCGCCTCGGCGGAGCGAAGCTCCGGCTCGCGCGCGCTCGCGAAGGCGTGCACCGCGCCGACGAAGCGGTCGAAGAAGGCGCCGAAAGCCCGCTGCTCTCCAGCCAGGATGCGGCGCGCCCAGGCAAGATCCCGGGGGTGACGAACGCACTTTCGGATCGCAGCCTCGCGCGGGCCGGGGGCGGAGCTGCCGGCGCTGCGGCCGCAGCAGCCCACTCCTACTTCAGCAGCTCGAAGAGGCTCGCATCTTCGTCGCTCCAGGCGATCGGGGCGAGCCCCGCCGGGTGCTCCACGACGCGGGTCTCGCGGGCGAGGCGGGCGAGCCGCTCGGCGCTGCCGCTGAGGATCACCCAGTGCGCAGGGCCCACGCCTCGCGAGCGGTCGGCCTTGGTGCGCACGAGGCCGGCGCGCCAGCCGAGCTGGTCGGCCGCGGCCCAGAGGACGGGGAGCAGGTCGACGTAGCGGTTGCTCGCCTGCACGGCGATCAGGCCGTCGTCGCGCAGGTGCCGGCGCCAGGTCGCGAAGGCCTCGCGCGTGAGCAGGTGCACGGGGATGGCGTCGCCGCTGAAGGCGTCGAGGACGAGGAGATCGAACGCCTGCGGCGGCTCGCGCTCGAGCGAGAGCCGCGCGTCGCCGAGGACGACCTCGACCGAGGCGCGGCTCTCGGCGAGGAAGGAGAAATGACCGCGCGCGAGCGCGACCACGGCGGGGTCGATCTCGTAGAAGCGGATCCGGTCGCCGGGTCGGCCGTAGGCGGCGAGCGTCCCCGCGCCGAGGCCGACGACGCCCACGTGTCGGGGCGAGGCGGGGGATAGCAGCGCGAACGCGAGCCCGACGCCGCTGCGCTCGCCGTAGTAGGCGGTGGGCCAGCGGCGGCGCTCCTCGGCGACGAACTGGATTCCGTGCGCGATGCGCCCGTGGCGCAGCTCGCGGAAGCGCAGCGCCGGATCGTCTCCCACCTCGCGCACGGCGAGCACGCCGTAGAAGTTTCGCGAGCTGGCGATCGCCTCCGCGTACTGGGCCGCGAGGTCGCGGAAGGCGACCGCGCCGTACACGGCGGCGGCGGCGAGGACGAGGGCTGCGCCGGCCGCGCGACGCCGCGCGTGCGGCCCGCCGCTCCGGTCGCGCAGCAGCGCCGCCGCGAAGAGGGCGGCCGCGGCGAGGAGGCCGAGCGGGAGCTCCACGAAGCGGTCGAGCGCGAGCGGCGCCACGACGGCGACGAGCAGGCCGCCGAGCGCGCCTCCCGCGGCGATCCCGAGGTAGTAGGCCGTGAGGCGGCTCGGCTCCGGCCGCAGCCGGTGGAGCTCGCCGTGGCAGACCATGCACGCCGCGAAGAGGACGCCGCCCCAGGCGGCGACCTGCGCGGGCACGCCGAGCCCGAGGGACTCGCGGCCGAGCGCCGCGGCGGCGAGGAGCGCCAGCGCGAGCATCGCGCCGAAGATCGGGCGCGAGTAGCCGCGCTCGCGCTCGAAGCAGACGACGAAGCTCACGAGATAGATCGCGAGCGGCGCGACCCAGAGGAAGGGGACGGCGGCGACGTCGTAGCTGAGCTGGTGGGTCACGGCCAGGAGCAGCACGGAGGCGATCGCGGGCAGGCCGATCCAGAGCGCGCGCTCGCGCCATCCGGGGGCGGGCGCGCTGGGGGCCTCGGCCCTCGCGGGCGCGCGCGCGCGCCCGGCGCCCGCGGCGCGCGCCGCGTGCCACGCGCACCACGCGCAGGCCGGCGCGAAGAGCGCGAAGCCGAGCGACCAGCCGAGGGCCTGCTCGGCGCGCGTCGCGGCGGGCTCGATTGCGAAGGGATAGGCGAGGAGCGCGAGCAGCGACCCCGCGTTCGAGAGCGCATAGAGCCGGTAGGGCGAGCGCGTGGGCAGCGCGCGTGCGAACCACGCCTGCAGCAGAGGGCCCGTCGCCGCGAGCGCGAGGTAGGGAAGGCCCAGGCTCGCGGCGAGGAGCGCGAGGATCCGGGGCGTCGGCGCGTCTCCCGGGCCGGGCTTCCAGGCGGCGTCGGGGGTGATCGGCAGCGTCGCCAGCGCCACGGCGACGAGCAGCGTGTGGGCGAGCGCCTGCCGCCGTGGGCGGAGCGCTGCCGCGACCGCGTGCGCAAAGGCGTAGCCGGCGAGGAGGACGGCCTGGAAGAAGAGCATGCACGTCGTCCACACGCTCGGACCGCCGCCGAACCAGGGCAGGATGTAGCGCGCGACGAGCGGCTGGACGAGGAAGAGCAGGAAGGCGGAGAGGAAGATCGTCGCGGCGTAGGGCACGGCCACGGGGGCGCATGATAGGATCGCGGCCCGAGGAGCCCCATCCGTGCAGCTCGCCCGAGTCCGCGGCCTCGCCGGCGCCGGCGCGCTCGCCGCGCTCGCCGCGTGCAGCGGCGCGCCCGACGCCGGCACCTCGGGGCCCGTCGCGGGCTGGCCCGTCTACGCCGCGGACCTCGGCGGAACCCGTCATTCACCCCTCACGCAGATCACGCCCGCGAACGTCGGGGACCTCGAGGTCGCCTGGACCCATCGAAACGGCGACATCCTCGACGGCAAGTCGAGCCTCGCGCCTTCGGCGTTCCAGAACACGCCGATCCTCTTCGGCGACTCGCTCTACCTCTGCACGCCACGCAACCGCGTGATCGCGCTCGACCCCGAGACCGGCGCGGAGCTCTGGAGCTACGACCCGCGTGCGAACCTGGAGGGGATCTACACGCTCAACTGCCGCGGCGTCTCGTCCTGGACCGACGCGCGGGCAGGCGCGGGCCTGGCCTGCGCGCGGCGCATCTTCACGGGGACGCTCGACGCGCGCCTGATCGCCCTCGACGCCGAGACGGGGCACCCCTGCGAGGGCTTCGGCGCGGGCGGGATCGTGGACCTCCGCGCCGGGATCGGCGACACGCGGCCCGGCGAGTACGGCGTCACCTCGCCGCCCCTCGTCGTCGGCGACCGCATCGTGACCGGGTCCATGGTGCTCGACGACCGCCGCGCGGACTCGCCCGGCGGCGTCGTGCGGGCCTACTCGGCGCGCACGGGGCGCCTGCTCTGGGCCTGGGACCCGCTGCCCCCCGGCGCGGCGGCACCGGTCGGGTCCGGCGAGGGCGGGGAGCGCTACGCGCGCGGCACTACGAACGCCTGGTCGATCCTCTCCGCCGACCCCGCGCTGAACCTCGTCTACGTGCCGACGGGCAACACCTCCCCCGACTACTACGGCGGGCACCGCAAGGGCCTCGACCACTACTCGAGCTCGATCGTCGCCCTCGATGCCGACACCGGCGAGGTGGCCTGGCACTTCCAGACGGTGCACCACGACATCTGGGACTACGACGTCGCGGCGCAGCCCGTGCTCTTCGACTTCCCGGGCCCCGACGGCCGCGTCCCCGCCGTCGCCGCCGCGACCAAGATGGGCCACATCTTCGTGCTCGACCGCCGCAGCGGAGCGCCGCTGCTGCCGGTCGAGGAGCGCCCGGTGCCGCAGGACGGGGCGGCCGAGGGCGAGGTCCTGGCGAAGACGCAGCCGTTCCCGGTGCGGCCTCCGCCGCTCCACCCGGCGACGCTCGGGCCGCAGGACGCGTTCGGCTTCACCTTCTGGGACCGCGGCCGCTGCCGAGAGCTCCTCGAGTCGCTGCGCTTCGAGGGCATCTTCACGCCGCCGAGCGTCGCGCCGGGCCTCCAGTACCCCGGCATGCTGGGAGGGATCAACTGGGGGAGCTTCTCGATCGACTCCGAGCGGGGCACGCTCGTGGTCAACACGCAGCGCGTCGCGACGCTGATCCGGCTCGTCCCACGTGCAGAGTTCGACGCGATGTTCGCGGAGACGGGTCCCCCGAAGTACGGCTTCGAGCCGCAGGCGGGCACGCCCTACGCGCTCGAGCGGCGGCCGCTCCTCTCGCCGCTCGGCGCCCCCTGCAACCCGCCGCCCTGGGGCACGCTCGTCGGGATCGACCTCGCGACGGGCGACGTGCGCTGGGAGGTGCCGCTCGGGACGGCGCGCGACCTCGCGCCCTTCCCGATCTGGCTCTTCCTTGGGACGATCGGCGTCCCGAATATCGGCGGCCCGATCACGACGGGGAGCGGAGTGACCTTCATCGCCGCCACCACCGACAACTACCTGCGCGCCTTCGACACGGCGACGGGCGAAGAGCTCTGGCGCGGGCGGCTCCCGTACAGCGGCCACGCGACGCCGATGACCTATCGCCTGCGCCAGGGCGGCCGCCAGTTCGTGGTGATCGCCGCCGGCGGGCACATGCTGTTCCGAAAGCCCCCGGGCGACGCGCTGGTGGCCTTTGCTCTCCGGGCGCTATCGCATTGACTCCGCTCGCCTGCGGCTCGCTGCGCGCTCCGCGCTGGCGCGCTCCGCTTGCGAAGAGCCCGTCCGGAAGCTTACCGGGGTCGTGCGGGGCTTGGCCTATCCCCGGGTCGCGGCGTAGGCAGACCCCGAATCACCGGGGGCGGCGTTCCGGCATGGCTTCGCAAGCGGAGCGCGGCAGCGCGGAGCGCGCAGCGAGCCGCAGGCGAGCGGAGTAAATCGGGACGCTCCTCCCCTCGAAACGCCCCCCACCCCCGCACGCCCCGAGTCTCCGTTGTGGCTCTAAAGCCGCGCGATCAAGTCGTCGCCGATGCGCTCGAGGCCCTTGCGCAGCTCGTCGGGCGCGAAGGCGGGCGGGGGCACGACGAAGCGCGCGACGCCGAGGTCGCGCAGCCGCTTCGCCTCGTCGAGCGTCGGCGCGCCGCCGGTCGTGATCTCGATCTCGCGCGGGTCGCGGCCGATTCGGGCGCACTCCTCGCGGAGCTCGCGCAGCAGCTCGGGGAGATCGTCGGCGCGGGCCGGGAAGAAGCCGTCGCCGAGCCTCGCCGCGCGGCGCGCCGCGCCCGGGGCGTGGCCACCGACGTGGATCGGGACGCCCGGCCGCTGCACCGGCTTGGGATTCGACTCGAGCGGCGCCCAGCGATGGTGGCGCCCGGCGAACTCGGAGGGGCCGTCGCTCCAGAGGCTCCGCAGCGCCTCGATCGACTCCTCGGTGCGGGCGGCGCGCTCCGCGAAGGGGACTCCGAGCGCGCGGAACTCCTCCTCGAGCCAGCCGATGCCGACGCCGAGGATCGCGCGGCCGCGCGAGAGGCGGTCGAGCGTCGCGACCGCCTTGGCGACGTAGAGCGGGTGGCGCTGCGGCAGGATCAGCACGCCCGTCGCGAGCCGGATCCGCTCGGTCACGGCCGCGGCGTAGGCGAGCCACACGAAGGGATCGGGGATCGGCACCTGCTCGGGTCCCGGCATCCGGCCCGATTCGCTGTACGGGTACCGGGAGACGTAGCCCTTCGGCACGACCACGTGCTCGACGGTCCAGAGAGACTCGAAGCCGATCGCCTCGGCCGTGCGCGCGAGGTGCACGAGCCCTTCGGGCTCCCCGAAGGGCCCGACGTTGGCAAAGAGGATCCCGACCTTCATGCGAAGCCTCCGGCGACGGACGCCTCCGTCGTGGGGCCGGAGGGTAGCGGCTACGCTCGCACGGTGTTCGCCCGCCGCGCTGCGTGGGACCTCCGGCCGAACCCGCTCGCCGAGCGCGTCGCCGCGCGGCAGCGGCTCGGACTTCCGGTGCTCGACCTCTCCGACGCGAACCCGACGCGCGCCGGGCTCGCCGCGCCTGCGGAGGCGCTCGCCCTCGCCCTCGGCGAGCTCGCGCGCGACGCCCGGGCGCTCCGCTACGACCCCGACCCGCGCGGCGACCCGGCGGCCCGGGCCGCGGTCGCGGCGTGCCACCCGGGCGCGGCGCCGGACGGCGTGGTGCTGACCGCCGGGACCAGCGAGGGATACGCGCATCTGTTTCGGATCCTCGCGGACCCGGGCGAGCGGGTTCACGTGCCGACCCCCGGCTATCCGCTCTTCGAGCACCTGGCGGAGCTCGAGGGCCTCGAGGTCTCGCGCTACCCGCTCCGCCCGCCCCCGGCCGGCGGCGGCGCGCGCTGGCGCATCGACGTGGAAGCGCTCGCCGCCACCCTCTCCCCGCGCAGCCGCGCGGTGCTCGTGATTCACCCGCACAACCCGACGGGATCCTTCGTCGACCCGCAGGACTGGGGCGCGCTCCGCGCGCTCGGCCGTGCGAGGGGCCTGGCGATCGTCTCCGACGAGGTCTTCGCCGAGTCGGGGCTCGGCGCCGCCGCGCCGCCGGGCGCGCTCGTCGGGGCCGAAGCGGGGCCCCTCCACTTCGTCCTCGGGGGTGCTTCGAAACTCCTGGCGCTCCCGCAGCTCAAGCTCGCCTGGATCGCGGTCGGCGGGCCGGAGCGCGAGCGCGCGGAGGCGCTCGCCCGGCTCGAGTTCGTGGCGGACGCCTACCTCTCGGTCTCGCCGCTCCTCGCGCGCGCGCTGCCGCGCCTCCTCGCGCAGCGCGCGGGGATCCGGAGCGAAGTGCGCGCGCGCGTCGCCGGAAACCGCGCGCGGCTCGCGGCGGCGCTCCTCGGGAGGCCGGGGCTCGAGTGCCTGCCGGCCGAGGCCGGCTGGGCCGCGATCCTGCGCATCGAGGCGCGCGACCGCTGCGCGCCCGACGAGGAGGCGCTCGCGCTCGCGCTCCTCGACCGCGCCGGCGTCCTGGTGCAGCCGGGATTCCTCTTCGACCTCGAGGGCTTGCCCGGGCCCCCGGCGGCCCAGCTCGTGCTCTCGCTGCTCCCGGAGCCCGACTCGTTCGGCGCAGGGATCGACGCCCTGCTCGACGGCGTAGCCGGCTTGGGATCGCGATGAAGAACGGAATGGGGATCGCCCTCGCCCGCGCGGCGCGCCGCGGTCGATGAGCGGGGAGTGCTACGCGCGCGGCGAGCCGGGCCCGGCGGCCGGCTCATCGCCGGCCGCCGACCCGCGAGGGCTGCGCTCCGCCCTCGCGATCTCCCTGGTCTCCTTCGCGGCGCTGCTGCTCCAGATCAGCTACACGCGAATCTTCTCGTTCAAGCTCTCGTCCTACTTCACCTACCTCGTGATCGGCTTCGCGATGCTCGGGATCGGATCGGGAGGGGTCTTCCTCGCCGTCTCCGAGCGGCTGCGGCGGGTTCCGAGCGACCGGCTCCTCGGATGGATCGGGCCGGTGGGCGGCGCGGCGATCGGGCTCGGCTACGCGGTCGTCGCGACGCTCGAGCTCTCCCTCTACGAGCACACGACGAGCCCCGAGCAGGTGGCGCGGCTCGCGGGGCTCTGCGCCGTCCTGTACCTGGGCTTCCTCGCGATGGGGCTCGCGGTGGCCTCGATCCTCGCGGGGCGTCCCGAGGCGGTGAGCCGGCTCTACGCGGCGGACCTCGCGGGCGCGGCCACGGGCTGCGCGCTCGCGATCCCGCTCCTCGTCAGCCTCACCCCACCGGGCTGCGTCTTCGCGAGCGGCGCCGCGCTCGCGCTTGCCGGAGCCGGCTTCGGCGCGCGCGAGCGGCCGGCGTGGCGCGCGCTGGCGGTGGCCGCTGCCCTCGCGGCGCTGGCGGCGGTCGGCGGGAGGCTCCCGGACCCCGTCGTCGACCCCGCGAAGCACATGGGCCGCGAGAACCTCGCCCGCCTCGGGACGCGTGTCTTCCAGCGCTGGAGCCCGGTCTTCCGCGTCGACGTGGTCGAGCTCGCCTGGAAACCGGAGGTGAAGGCGCTGTTGCACGACGGGCTCTGGGGCTCGGGGCTCTGGAGCTTCGACCCCGCGAAGGGCGGGCTCGCGCATTTCGATCGGGCGACGCCGCGCCTGCCCTTCGCCGTGGCGAACGCGGACCCGCGCGTCCTCGTCGTCGGAGCCGCCGGTGGCTACGAAGTCCAGGCCTCGCTCCACTTCGGCGCCTCCCGCGTGGTAGCCGTGGAGCTCAACCCGGTCACGGTCTCGCTCCTCGAGGATCGGTTCGCGGAGTTCACCGGCCACATCCCGCGCGACGAGCGGGTGGCTCTCGTGAACGCGGAGGGCCGCGCGTATCTCCGCGGCGACCCGGGCCTATACGACCTGGTCTACTTCGTCGCACCCGACAGCTTCGCCACGATGAACGCCGCACAGGCGTCGGGCTTCGTGCTCGTCGAGAGCTATCTCTACACGGTCGAGGCGATCCGCGAGGCGCTGGGTCACCTCGCGCCCGGAGGGATCCTCGCGGTCCAGTTCGGCGAGGTCGACTACGGGAAGCCCATGCGCACGCCACGCTACCTGGCGACGGCGCGGCGGGCGTTCGAGGAGATCGGGATCCACGACTTCGCGCGGCACCTGCTGCTCTCCACCTCCCGGGGATTCCCCTTCCAGACGTCGACGATCCTGCTCCAGGCGACGCCCTTCAGCGAGGCGCAGGTCGAGCGCTTCCTGGCGGCCGCCGCGGCGGTGCCGGACACCGTGGCGAGACATGCGCCAGGTCGCGCGCGCGAGCGCGGCGTGATCGGCGGCGTGATCGAGCTCCCGGGTCCCCGGCTCGCGGAGCTGCTCTCCCGCTACGCCTACGATGTGGGCCCCGTCTTCGACGACGCCCCGTATTTCTGGCACTTCACGCGCTTCGCCGACCTGTTCGCAGGCCGCGGCGCCTCGGAGCACATGGATCCGGAGGTCGCCAAGGGCGAGACGGCGCTGCTCATGATGCTCGCCGTCTCGGCCGTCTTCGCCTTTGCGTTCTTGATCCTGCCCTTCGCGCGGCTGCGCGCGCGCTGGCGGGAGCTCCCGGCCAAGCGCGCGAGCGTGCCCTACTTCGCGGCGATCGGCCTCGGCTTCATGAGCTACGAGATCTGTCTGATCCAGAAGCTCACGCTCTTCCTCGGCTATCCCACGCGCTCGCTCTCCGTGACGCTCTTCGCGCTCCTGCTCTTCTCGGGGATCGGGAGCTGGTGGAGCAGCCGGTACGCCGAGCGGAGCGAGCGCGCGGCGCTTCCGCTCGTGGCCGCCGTGGCTGCCGTCACGGCCTTCCTGCTCTTCGGACTCGACGCCGGGATGGCGCTGCTCGGCGGCCAGGATCTCCCGGTCCGGGTCGGCGCGGCGGTCGCCGTGATCGCGCCGCTCGGACTCGCGCTCGGAGCCTTCCTGCCCCTCGGCATCCGGCGGGTGGCCGCCACCTGCGCCCCCGAGCGGCGCAGCGCGTACGTCGCGTGGTGCTGGGCCGTGAACGGCTTCTGCTCCGTGCTCGGCTCGCTGCTGGTGACGATCGGCTCGATGACCTTTGGCTTCCGCGCCGTCCTCGTCGCCGCACTCGCGCTCTACGCGCTGGCGGGCGCGCTCCTGCGCGGGATCCGCGCGTGACCCTCCGCCGCCGCGTCGGCTCGGCTGGGCGCCCCCTCGCCCTTGGCCTATGGTACGCCCGCGCTCGAGGTCGCCCGCGATGTATCGCTCCTCGCCAGCTCGCCCGCCGACCGTGCGTCCCCGCGCCGGGGGCGTCGCCGTCGCGTCGGCGCTGGCGGCACTCTGCCTCGCCGGACCGGGGGCGCGCGCGGCCGATCCCGCGTTCGGCCTCGACCAGGTCACGGAGCGCGCGCGCGAGCTCGCGAGCCGGCCCTACGAGGACCCGCGCGGCCAGGTGCCGAGCTGGCTCCTCGAGCTCAGCTACGACCAGTGGCGGCAGATCCGCTTCCGCCCGGAGTTCGCGGCATGGAAGGAGCGGAAGCTCCCCTTCACGGTCCAATTCTTCCATCCCGGGCTCTTCTACGACCGGCGGGTCGTCGTCCACGAGGTGGACGGGGCCGACGTGCGCCCGATCGCCTTCTCTCCCGAGCACTTCGACTACGGGGTGACCGAGATCGCGAGCCGCGTGCCGCAGGATCTCGGCTACGCGGGCTTCCGGCTGCACCACCTGCTCAAGCGGCCCGACTACCACGACGAGCTGGTCGTCTTCCTCGGCGCCACCTATTTTCGCGCCGTCGGCCGCAACCTCGGCTACGGGCTCTCGGCGCGGGGGCTCGCGATCGATACCGCGTTGCCGCGCGGTGAGGAGTTCCCCTGGTTCCGCGAGTTCTGGATCGTCCGCCCGGCGCCGGGAGCACGCGAGATCACGCTCTTCGCGCTCCTCGATAGCGAGCGGGTGACGGGGGCCTATCGCTTCGTCGTGGCGGCGGGCGAGCAGACCCGCACGGGCGTCGCCCTGCGCCTCTTCTTCCGGGAGCCCGTAGAGAAGCTCGGCGTCGCTCCGCTCACGAGCATGTTCCTGCGCGGCGAGAACAGCATCGACGACCTGCTCGACTTCCGGCCGGAGACCCACGACTCGGACGGCCTGCTGATCGCCTCGGGCACCGGGGAGTGGATCTGGCGCGCGCTGGACAATCCGGAGCGCCTCCACGTCTCCTCGTTCGCGCTCGACAACGTCCGCGGCTTCGGCCTGCTCCAGCGCGACCGCGACTTCGACCACTACCAGGACCTCGAAGCGCGCCCGGACCTGCGCCCGAGTGTCTGGGTGGCTCTCGAAGGCGACTGGGGCGCCGGTCGGGTGGAGCTGGTGCAGATCCCGACGCGCACCGACGTGAACGACAACGTGGTCGCCTACTGGGTGCCGAGCCGGCCCATCCTGCCGGGCAGCGAGCCCCTCGCCTACTCCTACGGGCTCACCTGGTACGGGGAGGACGCGAAGTGGCCTCCGGCGGGGCGCGCGGTGGCGACGCGCGTCGACGGGGGCACCCACGAGGACGCCTACCGCTTCGTCGTGGACTTCGAGGGCCCCGAGCTCGAGACGCTTCCGCCGGACGCCGTCCTCCAGGGCGTGGTGACCGTCGGGACCCGCGAAGGCGAGGGCGAGCTGATCGAGCAGCAGGTGATCCCGAACACGGTCACCGGGGGGTGGCGCCTCGTCTTCCAGGTGCGACCCTCCGGGGGGAACCCGCTCGAGCTGCGGGCCTTCCTGCGCCGGGGCGAGGACGTGCTCACCGAGACCTGGTCCTACCTGCTCGAGCCGTGAGGTCGCAAACGAGTTGAGCGACCAGGACGCGGTCGGCGTCGGGCGTGCGCGCCTCCCGGTCCTCCCCTTCGATCGGCTGCTCCTCGACTGGCGGGGGGCGCGGGATCGGACGGAGGCCTACGCGCGGGCGCTCGGGATGGACCCGCACGAGTGCGCCGTGCTGGCGCGGCGCGCGGTCGAGCGCGCGGTGGCCGCGGAGGGTCACGCGGGAGGCCGCGGTGCGCGCGGCGATTCCCTCGACGCGCTGGCCCAGATCCTGGCGGCGGAAGCCGGCAACGGCGGCGCGGCCGCGGGGTCGGAGGGCGACGCCTTCGAGGCGTGGCGGCTCGCCGCGTGGTGGGCGGGAGCGGGGCGGCCCGCCGAGCCGGCCCACACCGGGGCTCCTCGCCCCTTCGCTCCGGCGCCGCCGATCACGCGGCGCTCGATGCCCCCGGCGCCGCTGCTGGGCTCCCGGCGGGCAGTGGACGAGCGCCCGGGGCGCGCGCGGCGCAAGACGCGGTGGGCCCGCGCCGGCCGCCGGCGGCGCCGCGTGCTCGTCCTGCTCGTGCTGGTTCCGGCGGTGGTCGCGAGCGGCTTCATGCTCCAGGTCCTTCCCTACCAGGGGCGCACGCCGCTCGAGCTCGTGATCGCGCTCCTCTTCGGCGCGCTCTTCGGCTGGATCTCGGTCGGGTTCTGGACCGCGTTCGCGGGCTTCGCCGTGCTGCTCCGGGGGGGCGACCGCTACCTCATCACCCGCACCGACGCGGCCGGGGCGGGGCCGATCGACCCCTCCGCGCGCACGGCGATCGTGATGCCGATCTGCGAAGAGCCGGTCGAGCGCGTCTACGCGGGCCTCGAGGTGATCCAGGGCGCGCTCGAGCGCCACGGGGCGCTCGAGCACTTCGACTTCTTCGCACTGAGCGACAGCATCGATCCCGGGACGATCGTCGAGGAGCAGCTCGCCTGGGCCGCGTGGCGCCGCCGGGCGGAGCGCGTCTTCTACCGCCGCCGCAAGGTGCGCCGCAAGCGCAAGAGCGGCAACGTCGCGGACTTCTGCCGGCGCTTCGGCGCCGGCTACCGCTACATGATCGTGCTCGACGCGGACAGCCTGATGAGCGCGGAGACGATCGTCCGCCTGGTGCGCCTGATGGAGCGCAACCCGGACGCCGGCGTGATCCAGACCGCTCCGGTGGTGTTCCGCGCCCGCTCGCTCTTCGCCCGCGCCCAGCAGTTCGCGAGCCGCCTCTACGGCCCGATGTTCGCCGCCGGGCTCCACTTCTGGCACCTCGGCGAGAGCCCCTACTGGGGCCACAACGCGATCCTGCGCGTCGAGCCCTTCACGCGCCACTGCGGGCTGCCCCGGCTGCCGGGCGATCCGCCCTTCGGCGGCGACATCATGAGCCACGACTTCGTGGAGGCGGCGCTGCTCGGGCGCGCGGGCTGGTCCCTGTGGGTGGCCTACGACCTCGGCGGGAGCTACGAGGAGGCGCCGGCCTCGTTGCTGGAGGAGATGCAGCGCGACCGCCGCTGGTGCCAGGGCAACCTCCAGCACCTGCGCCTGCTCTTCACGCGCGGGCGCTTCGGCGCCCACCGCGCCCTGTTCCTGAACGGCGTGCTCGCCTACGGGTCGGCGCTGCTCTGGCTGGCCTTCCTCGCCGCGAGCACGGCCGAGGCGATCCGCCAGGTCGTGGTCGCGCCGGACTACTTCCCGTCCGGCCCGAGCCTCTTTCCGCAGTGGCCGATCTGGCGGCCCGACTGGGTGCTCTCGCTGCTCGCGACCACCGTGGTCCTGCTCTTCCTGCCGAAGCTCCTCGGGATGGCGCTCGCGCTGCTCCGCTCGCGGCGCTCGGCCGCGTACGGCGGGGTGGCGGCGCTGGTGGCGAGCGTGCTCTGCGAGATCCTGCTCTCCGCCCTGCTCGCGCCGATCCGGATGGTCTTCTACTGCCGCTTCGTGCTGTTCGCGCTCTTCGGTCGGGCCGTGGGCTGGCGCCTCGGCGATGCGGAGGGTCACGAGACGCGTTGGGGCGAGGCGCTGCGCCGCCACGGCGGGGACACCGTCGTGGCGACGAGCTGGGCGCTCGCGGTCTACGCGCTGAACCCCGACTACTTCTGGTGGCTCACCCCGGTGGCCGCCGCGCTCGTGCTCTCGGTGCCCGTCTCCGTGCTGACGAGCCGGAGGCGGCTCGGCGACGCGGCCCGCAAGGGGGGCCTCTTCGCCGTGCCCGAGGAGCGCCACACCCCGCTCGAGGTCGGCGAGCTCGAGGCGCGGCTCGAGAAGCCGAACGGGGCGCACCGCTGGTCCGACGGGCTGGTCCGGGCGGCGGTCGACCCCTACGCGAACGCGATCCATTGCGCGCTGCTGCGCCGGCCCCGCTCGCTCGCGCCGCGCATCGCCGCGGCGCGCGACGAGCTGCGCGAGCGTGCGCTCACACAGGGTCCCGCTTCGCTCGCGCTCGCGGAGCGGCGCATCCTGCTCGGCGATGCGCGGCTCATGCGCGAGCTGCACCGCGCGACCTGGCACCTCGAGGACGCGGAGGCCGCTCGACGCTGGGGACTCTAGCTCCGGAAATCCCGTACGCGCGCAGCCTGGTGGCCCTCGCCCCGGAGCACTTCGACCAGATCCGGCGCGCGGTGGCCGCGGCGTTCCGCGTCGCCCACGGCCCGGCCTACCAGCGCCAGGTCGATGCGGGCGCGCCCGAGGTGGCTCGCCATCGCCCGCGCAACTTCGCCGTCTTCATGGGCTACGACTTCCACATCGGGCCCGAGGGCCCCCGGCTGATCGAGATCAACACCAACGCCGGCGGCGCGCTGTTGAACGGCCTGCACACCGCCGCGCTCTGCAACCCGGAGCGCCTGGGCTGCGCCTGTCGCGAGCTGCTGCCGGTCGACGCCATGGAGGAGCGCTTCCTCGCGACCTTCGCGGCCGAGCTCGCGGCCGCGCGGCCCGCAGACGCCCTGGCGCGGGTGGCGATCGCCGACCATCACCCCGAGGCGCAGCCGCTGCGGGCCGAGTTCGAGCTCTTCCGCCTGCTCTTCGAGCGTCACGGCGTGCGCGCCTCCGTCTGCGACGTGGCGGCGCTCGAACGCGCCCCGGGCGGCCTCGCGACGGCGGGGCGTCGGCTCGACCTCGTGTACCTGCGCGACACCGACTGGCGGCTCGAGGCGCCGCGCAGCCGGGCGCTGCGCGACGCCTATCTCGCAGACGAGGTCTGCCTGACGCCGGCGCCCCGCGAGCACCACCTGCTCGCCCACAAGGCGCGCCTCGCGCTCTTCTCGCAGGCGGACGCACTCCTGGCCCTCGGCGCCGCACCGGCCGACGCGGCGCTGCTCGCCTCGCTCGTGCCCGAGACGAGGCTGCTCGACGAGCTCGGTCTCGAAGCGGCCTGGAGCACGCGCCGCGAGTGGTTCTTCAAGCCGGCCGCTGCTTTCGGGGGCCGCGCGGTCTACCGCGGCGACAAGATCAGCCGGCGCAAGCTCGCCGAGATCGCCGCCGCGGGCGGGTTCGTGGCGCAGCGCCGCGTGGAGCCGGGCCGGACCTCCGTGCAGACCGACGCGGGAGCGCGCGAGATGAAGTTCGACGTGCGCGCCTACGCCTACCGCGACGAGGTCCTGCTGCTCGGAGCGCGCGCGTACGAGGGGCAGGTGACCAACCTGCGCACTCCGGGAGGCGGCTTCTCGGCGATCTGCGTGGTGCGCGAGCCCTAGGATGAGCGCGCCCGCTCGGTCGAGCGGACGGACCACGTTGGTGACGGCGATCACCGAAGGGCTCGGAGGCGTCCCCTACGTTCTCGTCGCGAGGGTCATCCTCCATCCGCCAGTCCACCCCGCGGGAGAGTCCAACCCATGCCCAGCGGAATCCCGGGCCTACTGGCTCGCGCGCTCGCAGACCTGACCCAGGGCATGGAGGCGTTGATCGGCCTCGGCCCGTCGCCTCCGCAGCTCGTCGCCGAGCTGCTCCACGCTGGCGCCAGGGGCCAGCGAGCCGAGCCGGGCGCCCGCCGATCGCCCGGCCCCCGCTCGGCAGGTCGGGGCCGCAGCCCGCGCAGGGCTGCGGCTGTGCCGAGGGCGCGGCTCGTGCTCGTCAAGTAGCTCCGCGCCTGCGGTAAGCTCGCGGGCGCCCGCCGCGGACACGGAGACATGGGCGAGAAGATCCTGTCCGCCGAGCACTCGCCCGGCGGCCGAGTGGAGGCGCGCGCGCGCAGGCCCGGAGCGGGTGTCTGGACGCTCGCGTGGCCCGCGATCGCCGCGAATCTCCTCCACGCGACGGTGGGTCTCGTCGACATCAAGATCGTGGGGGTGCTCGGCGCGCGGGCCGTGGCGGCCGTGACGACCGGGAACCGGATCTTCTTCGTGCTCCAGGCCCTCTTGATGGGGGTCACGGCGGGCACGACCGCGCTGGTCGCGCGCGCGTGGGGCGCCGGCGACCGGCTCGAGGCCGAGCGCGTCACCCGCGCGTCGATGCTCGTCTGCGCCGCGCTGGCGGCGGCGCTCGGCCTGCTCGGGATCCTCTTCGCCGAGCAGCTCGCCGGCTTCTTCCGCCTGGACGCGCAGACGCTCGCCCTCGCGGCGACCTTCATCCGCTGGACCAGCCCCTTCAATGCGGCCTTCGCGGTCTTCTTCGTGCTCGGGACGGCTCTGCGCGCCGCCGGCGACACTCGCACGCCGCTCTGGCTCGGAGCCATCGCGAACGTCGTGAACGTGGTCCTCGTCTACGGCCTCGTCTACGGGCGCTTCGGGCTGCCCGCGCTCGGCGTCGCCGGAGCCGCCATCGCGAGCGGGCTCGCGTTCACGGTCAGCGCCGCGCTCACCCTGGCGCTCTGGCTCGGCGGCCGCTTCGTGATCGGCGTGGGCCCGCGCGGCTCGCTCACGCTCCCGCGCCTGCGGGCGCTCCTGCGCATTGGCTGGCCGGCGGCGCTCGAGCAGGTGGCCTGGCAAGGGGGCTTCCTCCTCTTCCTCTGGATCGTCTCTCTCTACGGGACCGCTCCCTACGCCGCCTACGGCATCGGGGTCAGCATCCTCGCCGTCTCGTTCGTGGTCGGCTTCGGGTTCTCGATCGCGGCCGGGACCCTCGTCGGGCAGCGGCTCGGCGCCGGGGACCGCGCGGGCGCCGCGGCGAGCGGCTGGCGGGCGATGCGGCTCTCGGTCGCCGCGATGGTGGTCCTCGGCGGCGCGATCATCGCGGGCGCGCGGCCGATCGCCCGCCTCATGATCGACGACCCCGAGGTGGTGCGCCTCACGGTGGTGTTCATCTACCTCCTCGGCGCGATGCAGCCGCTGATGGCGGTCGAGTTCGCGCTCGGCGGGGCGCTGCGCGGCGCTGGCGACACCCGCTCCCCGTTCTTTGCCGTGCTGGCGGGGCTCCTCGGCGTGCGCTGCGTGCTCGCGGCGCTCTTCGCCTGGGCGGGCCTCGCGGTAGAGTGGATCTTCGCCGCGCTGATCGGCGACTACGTGGTGAAGGCCTCGATCCTGGTCTGGCGCTTCCGCTCCGGCGGCTGGCAGGGAACCCCGGGGCGCCCCCTCGGCCGCTAGGCAAGGCCGCGCAAGGCCGCGCAAGACCGCGCAAGGCCGCGAAGCGGCCGCGCAGCGAGGCGCAGCCGAGCGGAGTCCATCGGGCCCGGCCGCGCAGCGCAGCGCACCCGAGCGGAGTATCCTCCAGGCCCGATGCAGGCGGTCCTCGTCCCCGGCTCGCGGCACCCGATTCCGATCCGCGACCCGCGGCTCGGCTTCGACGCCACGATCCCGCGCCACTGGCTGGCGGGCCTGGCGCCCGCCACGCATCTCTTCAACGGCATGAACCTCGTCTTCCCGGACGGCGAGCGCTTCTTCATCCGCGCGGTGCGCGAGTGCCTCCCCGGGATCGAGGATGCGGAGCTGCGCGAGCAGGTGAAGGGCTTCGCGGGGCAGGAGGGGCGGCACGCGCACGAGCACCAGCGCTACTTCGACGTGCTGCGCGCCCAGGGCTACGAGATCGACGCCTTCCTGCGCCGCTTCGCGCGCTTCTGCGCCTGGACCACCCGCTGGCTGCCCGCGCCGCTGCGCCTCGCGATGACGGCGGGCGCGGAGCACTACACGGCGACCTTCGGCGCCTTCGCCCTCGAGGACCCGGTCGTCCGCGCGGCCCACCCGGTGATGCAGCGCCTGATCGTCTGGCACGCGACCGAGGAGATCGAGCACAAGGCTGTGGCCTTCGACGTGCTGCGGGCGACGCACCCGTCGCAAGCGCTCCGACTCCTCGGCTTCCTGCTCGCGACGCTCTCGCTCTTCGGCTGGACGCTCGCCGGCGCCCGCATGCTGATCCGCCAGGACGGGATCCCGCGCCGCGCCCTGCGCGAGCAGGGGCGGGAGCTCCGGCGCCAGGACGGGGGGCACCTGCCGCGCATGCTCTGGGCCGGGATCCGCCGCTATCTGCGCCCCTCCTTCCACCCGAACCAGACCGACGAGCTCCCGCTCGCCCACGCGCGCCTGGCCGAGGTCGGCATCGACCCCACGGGTCGCGGGCTCTCGACGGGAGCCGCGACCGGGTAAGAATGCGGCCTCCAGCGGCGCGGCCGAAGCCGCGCGAACCGGAGGTCCGCGTGCGCAGGGGGACGGTGTTCAGATCTTTCGGATTTTCAGATTCTCCGGAGAGCGCCCCAAGGCTCCCCGCGGTCGAGGAGAATCTGAAAATCCGAAAGATCTGAACACCGTCCCCACCTGGGCGGGGATCCGCTGCTATCTCCGCCCCTCGTTCCACCCGAACCAGACCGACGAGCTCCCGCTCGCCCACGCGCGCCTGGCCGAGGTCGGCATCGACCCCACGGGTCGCGGGCTCTCGACGGGAGCCGCGACCGGGTAGAATGCGGCCTCCAGCGGCGCGGCCGAAGCCGCGCGAACCGGAGGTCCGCGTGCGCATCCTGCTCGTGAACCCGTCGTATCCCTTCGAGGAGTTCCCGCGCCTGCTCGTGACGCTGCCGTACCTCGCGTCGGCACTTCGCGCGCAGGGGCACGAGGTGGAGATCCTCGACCTCCTGCTCTCCCGCACCACCCGCGCGAAGGTCGAGCGGCGCATGCAGCGCTTGCGCCCGGAGCTCGTCGGCATCACGTCGGTGACGCTGAACCACCACATCGCGAACCGGATCGCCGGCTGGGTGCGCGAGTGCGACGCCCGGGTCCCGATCGCGATGGGGGGTCCCCACGTCTCCTTCGAGATCGAGGGCTCCTTCCGCGACCTGCCCGCGCTCGACTTCATCGGGATCGGCGAGGGCGAGCACACGATGGTGGAGCTCGCGCGCGCCCTCGAGGGGCGCATGGACCTCCGGGACGTAAAGGGCCTCGCCTTCCGCGACGGGGCCGGCATCGTGCGCACGGCGCCGCGCCCGCTGGAAGACGACCTCGACGAGCTCCCTACGCCGGCGCGCGACCTCGTGCCGCTCGCCCGCTATCTCGCCTTCGATAGCCACGCGAGCGTCGTGACCTCGCGCGGTTGCCCCTACGAGTGCGTCTTCTGCTCGGCGCCGGCCTGGACCGGGCGCCAGGTGCGCTATCGCACGCCCACGCTCTGCGTCGACGAGATGGAGGAGCTCGCGTCGCTCGGCTTCACGGAGATCACGATCGAGGACGACCTCTTCACCCTCTACCGCAAGCACTTCCTCGCCGTCTGCGCCGAGCTCGAGCGGCGCCGCACGGGGATCCGCTGGAACGCCTTCTCGCGCGTCGACACGATCAGCCCCGAGATCGTCGAGACGATGGCGCGCGCCGGCTGCCAGGCGATCTGCTTCGGCGTCGAGTCGGGGAGCCAGGAGCTCCTCGACGTGGCCAAGAAGCGCTCGGACCTCGCCAAGGTGCGCGCCGCGATGCGGATGGCGCAGGAGGCCGGGATCAGCGCGCTGGCCTCCTTCATCATCGGGTTGCCCGGCGAGACGGAGGCCACGCTGCGCCAGACCGTGGCCTTCGCGGAGTCCCTTCGCGAGGAGTTCGGCGCGCTCTACGGCTTCCACATCCTGGCGCCCTTCCCGGGGACCGAGGTGCGCGACCGCGCCGCCGACTACGGGCTCGAGATCCTGACCAACGACTGGACGGAGTACGACGCCAACCACGTCGTCTCGCGCACGGCGGGGGCGAGCCCCGAGGCGATCCGCGCGGTAGCCGACGAGTACGACGCGACGATCGAGCGCTACCGCGCCTACCAGGACCACCTCTTCGCGGCCGGCAAGCTCGCGGGCTACGAGCAGAAGACCTACCTGCGGCGGCGCCGGCAGGAGCTCCTGTGGAAGCTCCTGCTCGACGACGTGGTGGAGTCGCTGCCTCCCTTCCGCGGGGATCCGGTGGCCGAGCTCAAGCAGGCGGTCGCGGCGGCGACCGGCGCGAAGCCCGAGTTCGCCGATGCGGAGGTCGATCGCCTGCTCGAGCTCGGCGCGCTCGGGCGCGAGCTCGCCGCCGAGGGGGTGCGCTTCGCGTGGGCGGAATAGGTCCAGGAGAAGCGGAGGGCGCCGAGCCCGAGCCGGCCGGGCCGGAGTCGCGCCTGCGCGAGGCGATCCTGCTCGCGGCGGAGCTCCTCCCCGCGCAGGGCCCGATCTCGCTCTTCATCCACCACAACACGCTGCACGCCTTCGAGGGTCTGCCCTTCGAGCAGGCGGTCGTCGAGGCCGCGGAGCTGCTCGGCGGCGAGCCCTTCCTCGCGGAGGAGCGCTACCGCGAGGCGCTGGCCAACGGACGGGTGCGGGAGCGGGACGTGCGCGCGGTCCTCGCCGAGGCGATCGGCGCGGGCGGCGAGGTGGAGCTCGGGCCGGGGTTGCCGACGCGCCTCCTGCTGCGCGAGCGCCTCCTGCTCCACGGCGTCCGCCGCTCGGCCGGGCACGAGCTCGACTGGATCCTCGCCGAGACCGACGTGCTCCGCCGCCTCCGCCCCGACCTCGCGGGCGACCTTCGCGCGCGCCTGCTGCGCGGCCATGGCTCGGAGGCGGAGGCGGCGCGCGCGCTCTGGCGCGCCTGCCTCGAGCACGCGGAGCGGCTCGCGCCCGAGCCCGCTCCACAGCCGCGCGTGCCGCAGCGGCACCGCGACCTCCTGCTCGCCGTCACGGGCGAGGACTCGGATGCGCTGGTCCACCCCCTGCTGATTCGCCTGTGCGCCGCGTATCTCGACCAGGGGATCGCCTACTGGCCGATGCCGGAGCGCGAGCTCGGCCTCTACCGCGCGTTCCTGCGCCTCTACGGAGCGCCGGGCGGGAGCCGCGAGCGCTGGCTCGTCGGTCTCGCCGCCGAGCTCGCGGAGGAGGCAGCGAGCCAGAGGTCTCCGCTCGCCTCGGCGGTGCGCAGCCTCGGGCGCCTCGGCGTGCCCGAACCTGAGTGGGAGGGGTTCGTGGCGCGGACGCTGCTCGCCCTGCGCGGCTTCGCGGGGATGCTCCACCAGCTCGCCGTCCGCCCCGACCGCGTGCCGGCCTTCGCCCCGCCCGCCGCGCTCGAGGACCTGCTGGCCGTGCGGCTCCTGCTCGAGGCGCGGGCCCTCGCCTGGGTCGCGCGCCGCCACCTCGGCGAGCCCGGTCCGCTCGCCGGGCTGCGCGCCGAGCTGGCCCGCCGGCTTCCGGCGGCCGCCGCGCCGCGGCCCGTGGAGCGGGCCTTCGCGCTCTTCGAGCTGGCGCAGATCCTCGGCGTCGCCGAGCCGGAGCTGCGGGCGCTGCCGCAGGCATCGGTTCGCACGCTGCTGGCCGAGCTCGCCGCCTTCGGCGAGGTGCCGCGGCGCCGGCTCCTGCACCGGGCCTACGAGCGGCGCTATCGGGTCGGGCTCCTCGATGCGCTCGCGGCCCACGCGCGCGCGCCGCGGCCCGGGCCGCCGCCGCGGCCGGCCTTCCAGGCCGTCTTCTGCATCGACGAGCGCGAGGAGTCGATGCGCCGACACCTGGAGGAGGTGGAGCCCGCCTGCGAGACCTTCGGCGCGCCGGGCTTCTTCGGCGTGGCCATGTACTACCGCGGGGTCGCGGACGCGCGGGCTGCGCCGCTCTGCCCGATCGTCATCCGGCCGCGCCACGCGGTCGAGGAGGAGGTGGCGCAGGAGCTGCGCGAGGAGGCCTTGCGGCGGGCGTGGCTGCGCCAGGCCGTGGGGCGCCTGCGCCGCGCGTGGCAGGTCGGGAGCCGCACCCTGACCCGCGGCACCCTGGCCACGGCGCTGCTCGGCACGCTCGCCGCCGTCCCCCTCGTCTTCCGCGTGCTGCTGCCGCGCACGACGGGCCGGCTGCTCCGGCATGCATCGCGCCTGGTGCGTCCCCCGGCACGCACGCGGCTTCGCCTCGAGCGCCGCGAAGACCTGGCGCCGGCGCTCGGAGATCACGCGGGCTTCACGCAGGGCGAGATGGCCACCATCGTCGGAAACCTGCTCGAGGAGACCGGGCTCGCGCGCGGGATGGCCGAGCTGGTGCTGGTGGTGGGCCATGGCTCGACGAGTCTCAACAATCCGCACGAGTCGGCCCACGATTGCGGCGCCTGCGGGGGAGGGAGGGGCGGCCCGAACGCGCGCGCCTTCGCGTGCATGGCCAACGACGCCGGGGTGCGGCGCCTGCTCGTCGCGCGCGGCATCGCGATCCCTGCCGATACCGTCTTCCTCGGCGCGCAGCACGACAGCTCGAGCGATGCCTTCACCTGGTTCGATGCCGACGCGCTCCCGGAATCGCATCGCGAGCGCTCCCTGCACGCCGCCGCCGCGTTCGATCGGGCCCGCGCCCGCAACGCCCACGAACGCTGCCGGCGCTACGCCCGCGTGCCCGCGTGGGTGTCCCCGGCCCTCGCGCTCGCGCACGTCGAGGCGCGCGCCGAGGACCTGGCGCAGCCGCGCCCGGAGTACGGGCACGCGACGAACGCCGCCTGCGTGGTCGGGCGGCGCAGCCGCACGCGGGGCCTCTTCCTCGACCGGCGCGTGTTCCTGGTGTCCTACGACCCGACCGCCGACGATGCCGACGGGCGGCTCCTCGAGCGGGTGCTCGGCGCGGTGGCGCCGGTCGGGGCGGGGATCAACCTCGAGTACTACTTCTCGTTCGTGGATCCGACGGTGTACGGCTGCGGGACGAAGCTCCCGCACAACGTCACCTCGATGCTCGGCGTGATGGACGGCCACGCGAGCGACCTGCGCACGGGGCTCCCGTGGCAGATGACGGAGATCCACGAGCCGCTGCGGCTCCTGCTCGTCCTGGAGACCACGCCCGAGGTGCTCCGGCGGATCCTGGCGCGCAGCGCGTCGCTGGCGCGCCTCGTGCGCAACCGCTGGGTGCAGGCGGCGACGCTCTCGCCCGACTCGCCCGCGCTCTTCGTCTTCGGACGAGGCGGCCTCTTGCGCTACGAGCCCGAGTCGCTCGAGCTGCCCGTGGCCCGCTCTTCCGAGGACTGGTACCGCGGGCAGCGCGAGTGGCTCCCGTGCGCGCGCATCGCGGCCGCGGGCGAGGAAAGCGCGTGACGGTCGAAGCCGTCGTCGGCGGGCTCACCCTGCTCGGCGCGGCGGCGCCTGCCTGCCTGCTCGCCGCCGTCGGCGCGCCGGCGCTCGCGAACCGCCCGCTGCGCGAGGGCGCCACCGGAGTCCTCGTCCACCTCGCCTTCGGGATCGGGCTCGCGAGCCTGCTCGCGGCGTGGCTGGCGCTCGAGCTCGCAGCGGAGCCCCGCGTCGTCGTCGACCTCGGCGAGTGGTTCCGCTTCGGGCACTACGCGTTCCGGCTCTCGCTGCTCGCCGACCGGCTCTCGCTGCCCTTCGCCGCCTTCGCCTGTGCGCTCTGCGGCGTCGTCGGAAGCTTCTCGCACCGCTACCTGCACCGCGAGCCGGGCTACAACCGCTTCTTCACGAATCTCGCGCTCTTCGCGACCGGGATCGCGCTCGTGGTCCTGGGCGGCAGCATCGAGCTCGTCTTCGCCGGCTGGGAGCTCGTGGGCGCGAGCTCGGCCCTGCTCGTCGCCTTCTTCCACGAACGGCCGCTTCCCGTGCGCAACGGGCTGCGGACGCTGGCCGTCTACCGCGTCACCGACCTGGGCCTCGTCGGCGCCGCCGTGCTCGTCCACCACGCGCTCGGGACCGGAGAGTTCGACGCGCTCTTCCGCGGCGACCCGTGGCCACTCGGGGAGGCGGCGCTCGCGGGGGCGACGGCGACCGCGGTGGCGCTCTTGCTCTGCCTCTCCGCGATGGGCAAGTGCGCCCAGGTCCCGTTCTCCGGCTGGCTCCCGCGCGCGATGGAGGGGCCGACGCCGTCGAGCGCGATCTTCTACGGAGCGCTCTCGGTCCACGCGGGCGCCTACCTGCTGCTGCGCGCCGGGCCGCTCCTGGACGTTGCGCCGCTCGCGGCGGGCGCGCTCGTCGCGGTGGGAGCCGTGACGGCGCTGCACGCGACCCTCGTCGGGCGGGCGCAGAGCGACGTCAAGTCGGCGCTCGCCTACGCCTCGCTCACCCAGGTGGGGATCATCCTGGTCGAGATCGGTCTCGGCCTACGCTGGGTCGCGCTGCTCCACATCCTGGGCCACGGGAGCGTGCGCTCGCTCCAGTTCCTGCGCGCGCCTTCGCTGCTCCACGACATGCACCGGGTCGAGAACGCGGTGGGCGGGCATCTGGCCCGCACGGGGCTCCACCTCGAGCGCTGGGTCCCCGAGCGTCTCCAGCTCCGTCTCTACCGCCTGGCGCTCGAGCGCGCGTACCTCGACGCCCTCCTCGATGTCTTCGTCGTCGCGCCCTGGCTCGCTCTCTTCCGGCGCGCCGACGCTCTCGAGCGGCGCTTCTGCCGCGTCGTTGCCGGCGAGGCGGAGCCTTCTGCGCGAAGCGAAGGGGAGGGCGCTCGTGGCGGCGCATGAGCTCTCCCTGCCGTGGCTCGCGATCGGGCTCTCCGCACCGCTCGCGGGAGCGCTCGTCGTGCGCCGCCACGCCGCGGGAGAGGACGTGCGCCCCCGGGCCGTCGCGGCCGCCGGCGTCTCGCTGGCGGCGGCGCTCGGCGCGCTCGTCGAGTGGGGCTCGCGCCGCTCGGCGACACCCCTGGCCGATCCCCTGGATCCGGGAGCCCTCCTCTTCGGCTGGCCGCTCTTCGAGATCGACGAGCTCTCGGCCTGGCTCTGGCCCTTCGCCGCGCTCGCGTTCGCGGCGGCGCTCCTGGTGGCGCCGCGCCGGGCGCTCGGCTCCGGGCTCGCGACGCGGGTGCTCGTCTCCGAGGCGATCCTGCTCGCGCTCTTCGCCTGCCGGGAGCCCGCGGGAGTCGCGGCGCTGTGGGCGCTCTCGATCGCGCCCCTCGTCTTCGAGCTCCGCGCCGCGAGCCCGCGCCCGACGTCGCGTATCTTCGAGCGCTACATGGCGCTCTCGGTCGTCCTGCTGCTCGGCGGGATGCTCGCGCTCGCGCGGGCCCCCGCCGGCGCCTCGGGCCTGCGCACGGGCGGGGTCGCGGCCGTCCTGGCCTCGGCGGCGCTGCGCCAGGGAATATTCCCGCTCCACTCGTGGATGCCCGAGTTCTTCGCCGGGGCTCCGCTCGCGGCCACGCTGCTGTACTGCATCCCGCAGCTCGCGGCCTATGCGCTGCTGCGGATCGCCGCGCCCGAGGCGCCGGAGGATCTCCTGCTCGCGTTCGGAGCCGCCGCGCTCGCGACGGCGGTCTACGGCGCCGGGGCGGCGCTGGTGCAGGACGACCCGCGCCGCGCCTTCGGCTGGCTCTTCATGAGCCAGTCGGCGCTCGTGATGGTGGGCCTCGACTGCAGCTCGGCGGTGGGGCTCGCCGGCGGGCTCGCGCTCTGGATCTCGAGCGGGCTCTCGCTCGGGGGCTTCGGGCTCACGCTCTGGGTGCTGGAGGCGCGGCGCGGGCCGCTCTCGCTGCGCGCCTTCCACGGCGGCTACGAGCGCATGCCGCTCGTCGCCACCTGCTTCCTGGTCTTCGGGCTCGCGAGCGTGGGATTCCCGGGGACCCTCGGCTTCGTCGGACAGGAGCTGCTGATCGACGGAGCGGTGACGAGCCATCCGTACGCGGGGATCGGCGTCGCGGTCGCGACCGCGCTGAACGGGATCTGCGTGGTGCGGATGTACTTCGCGCTCTTCTGCGGGGCCCGAGATCGCTCGACGGAGCCGCAGCGCATCCGCCCGCGCGAAGCGCTGGGCTTCGCGACGCTGGCGGCGCTGCTCGTGGTCGGCGGCCTCGTGCCGCGGCCCTTCCTCGACTCGCGGGCGCGCGCCGCGGAGGAGCTGCTGCAGCGCCGCGCGGCGCTCGCGGCGGGACGCCCGCCCGCGGTCCCGGAGCGCGTCGTCACACCCAAGCCGCTACCGGACACCCTGGCGCCCGGCCGCCCCGGCCCCGCCTGCCGCGCGAGCGAGGTGAATTTCGTCCAGGACGGGGCGGACGCGGCGCTGTAGGATGGTGGGCGAGGAGGGATCCCCGATGCCCGAGACGAACGCGAGAGGAAAGGCCCCGATCATCCCCACGCTGCGCTACCGCGACGCGGCGGCCGCCATCGAGTGGCTCTGCCGCGCCTTCGGCTTCGAGAAG
>CAZUYC010000023.1:0-5188 GCA_964624475.1 uncultured Spirochaetales bacterium
GGCCATGAGCCGGCGTGTCCGCTCGTCCAGAAGCGGCCACAGGCTGGCTAGCTTCGCCTGAAGTTCGGAGCGAGTCTTCATACTCGCGATCATACGAACACCAGACTCGGAGTGCAACCTTTATTTATTTACTCGTCCTTAGCCTTAGCCCACGGGTCGTGGGCTCGAGGCGCTCAGACCCTTCGGGGGGCGTTTCGCCCCGTCGATCTGTCCTGATACTTGGGTACCCCGGCCGTGCCGACGGCTGGGACCGGCGCTAATGCGAAGAGGCCGGCTCATCCTGCAGCACGAGTCCCGCTTCTTCCTGGTAGCCTGAGGGCGCAGCTCCCGGTCTCCCGGCCCACGATGGCTCACGTCCTACGAGCTCGATCGGTGGACTGCCGGCTGGATTCCGGATCGCCGAGAGGACCCATTCCCGGTGGACGCGTCCAAGGTTGCTAAGACGCTGCTGGTCCGGTCGATCGAGGAATCTGGCGCGGTAACTATTCCGGGAGAGGTACTCTTCGACGCCATCGTTGCAGCCGGTGAGATCGATGATGATGGTGAGTGGTTGGCACGGCGCGCCGACTACCTGCTCGGCAAGCTGAGTCCGAGCTACCAGACCCTGCTCGCCATGACTACAGCCCTGATCCCGAGTTGGCCCCTCCTTTTGGGTCTTCCAATGCTGGTTGGTCTCTTGAGCAACTACCTTGGTCCAAGCCAGAAGATCCATGTCGTCTACAACCCGACCACGGCGCTGATTCTGTGGAATCTCGCGGTCTATCTGGCTCTGATTCTGCACGCCGTCCTGGGTCATAGAGGGAGCCTACCGAGCTCAGTGCCGGGGCTGGGTGAGACCACTGCAACCTCCACTGAACCATCATCGAATCATCGAACGCTTCCACGCGGCCTAGGGCTCCGGCGCTGGATCGTACGCCGGGCCGTTCCCAACCTCTGGATTCGTCTGCACAAGGCGATGATCGACACAGGAGAGAGTACCCAAGACTTAACGAAGGTAGCCCGCGCGTTTTGGAGTTCCTGGATGACTGTCGCTCAGCCACTTCTTGCCCCGGCGCTGCGCCGGGCGCTCCATCTGGGCGCAGTCGGTCTGGCGGTCGGTGCGATTTTCGGGATGTTCGTGCGCGGTTTGTTCCTCGACTATCAGGTCGTTTGGCGCAGCACGTTCATAACGGATCCCGCGACGGTGGCTTCGGTCCTCCGAGTCCTGCTCGGGCTGACGACGTTCGTTTCCGGGCAGCCGGTGCCCGATGTCGATACGGCTCGCGCGATGATGACTTCTGAAGGCGTCGCTGCTGGACCCTGGATTGCAGGGTACGCACTATCCACGGCTCTGGTGATCCTGGTTCCCCGAGCGCTGCTGGCGGCATGGCAGTCTGTGCGAATGCGCTGGTATCGCACCGAACTTGCAATGGGTGTCGGATCTGACTACTACCAGAAGGCGATCCGGAAGGCTCGCGAGGCTCGTGTGGGAGAGATCGAACAGATGATCCGAACGGACGTCCGGGTGGCGAGCTCGCAGTTCGCCGAGGGCGTCGCAACCTTCGTCGAAACGCGGCTCTACGATGAAAGAATCGTGCCGAGGCTTAGGCAGTTCCGCGAAGAGGGTGGCAAGATCGATGCTCTTGAGGAGGCCATCGCAGCCGAATGCCAGAAATTCGAGCCCGAGCTCGAGCGTCATCTGGAGGACGCAAGAGACGATTTCGAGAGGTTCCTCACGGCGAAAGTCGCTGATTCCGTTGGAGCAGGGGTTTCTTTGCGATTCCACTCCGCCGGATCTCTCAGCGGCGAGCTGGGAAGATCATCGGTCGGATCCACGGCTTCGGTTGGGGAGGCGATCGGAGTCGGGCTCAACCGCGCCGTGGGCTATTCGGTAACGGCAACGCTGGGGCTGGTACTCGGAGCTCTAAGCGGGGGCTTCGGGCATTCCGTCGGTACTGCGATCATCGTTGGGCTAGTAGGAACCACGGGACCCATCGGGTTTGTGATCGGTGCGCTCGCCGGAATCGCCATCGGCGGTGCCGCCTACTTCATGGGGCGCGACAGAGCTGAGCGGATGATCAAGCGAGTAGCACTCCCCAGGATGGTGATGCGAGCAGCCCTTTCGGAGAACCGTCTCGAGCGGATGATCAAAAACGGGAGAGAGAAGTGCCACACTTCAGTAGAAGGCTTGATCAAAGAGACGCTGAATGGTCTGCTACCGGAGATAGCGGACCAGATCTGGCGGAAGGTCAAACCGGCGCTCGGCGAGCGTCAAAGCGTGCGAGTGAGCGATCGTTGAGAGCAGCTCCGCCAGGGCGGCGGCGCCTGCGTTCGCAGCGGAAGGTGTCGTAGGTGGGTCTTCGGGCTGCTGCCCCCGTCTGTGGCAGCGCAGGGGCCCGTGCTTCGCTCGCCTACGGCTCGCTGCGCGCTTCGCTTGCCGGCTCCAGCGGGTAGCCTGCCTCCTTCCAGGCGCGGATGCCGCCGTCGAGCGCGATCGCGCCGCGGAAGCCCATCGAGCGCAGCGTCGCCGCGGCGATGGTCGAGATCTTCCCGAACTCGCAGTAGGCGAGGATCCGCAGCGTCGGGTCCGGGAAGGCCGCGTCGGCGCGCAGCTCGAGCTGCCCGCGCGGCAGGTGGATCGCGCCCGGTACGTGGCCCGCGGCGTAGGCGTCGGCCTCGCGCACGTCGAGGATCGCGATGCCGGGCGCGCCGCTCTCGATCCGGCGGCGCAGCTCCTGCATCGTCATGAAGGGGACCTGGCGGGCCGCTTCGTCGATGATCTGCGCGACGGTCTTCCCGCCCGACTGGTTGGTGCGGAGCGCCTCCGTCAGGTGCTCCGGCATCTCGAGCGAGAGGCGTCGCATCTGCTCGACGAAGGCCGCGCGATCTTGCGGCCGGAGGCGCGGGTTCGTCGCCCTCTGTTCGTCGAGCGTCGTCGGCGGGAGGTTCTTGTAGTTGTGCCCCGGGTGGACCCGGAGCGCGCCGTCGAGGCGCAGGATCCGCTCGAAGAGGCTCGCGTGCAGCGCCTCGGGGTCGCCGGTCGGGAGATCCGTGCGCCCGGTGGCTCCGAGCAGCAGGGTATCGCCCGTGAGCAGACGACCGGGCGCCAGCAGGCAGATCGAGTCGCGCGTGTGCCCCGGGGTGTGGATCACGTGCAGGCGCAGCTCGCCCACCAGGATCGTCTCGCCGTCCTCGACCCGCAGGTCGACGAACGGCGCGGCCGAGAGCTGGTGCATCACCGCGAGCGCGTCGAGACGCTCTGCGAGCGGGCGCACGCCCGAGAAGTGGTCGGCGTGGGTGTGCGTGTCGAGCAGGTAGCGGATGCGCAGGCCCTGCTGGGCGGCGAGCGCGAGGTAGCGGTCGAGCTGCGAGAGCTCCGGGTCGACGACGATCGCCGCGTTCGACCGCGCGCAACCGATCAGGTACGAGACGCAGCCCCGGTCGGTTCGCACGGACTCGAAGATCACGATCCGCCCCCGGTGGCTTCCCGCCGTGCTAGCATAGCCCGCCCTTTCGGAGCCGGGCCGCTCGCGGGCCAGGGGAGTCCGGTCCCATGCGCTTCCTCGCAGCCGCGAGCGCCCTCGTGTGCGTCGCCCTCGCCCCGGCCTCCGCCCCCGGCGAGGAGGCGAAGCCCGCCAGCGTCGAGACCGGGCGCAAGGTCTCGATCGAGTACACGCTGACTCTCGACGACGGCAAGAAGGTCGACAGCAACGTCGGGGGCGAGCCGCTCGTCTTCGAGCACGGGGCGCACCAGATCCCGCTGGCGCTCGAGGAGGCGATCTCCGGGATGAAGGTGAGCGAGTCGCGCGAGGTCACGCTGCCGCCCGAGAAGGGCTATGGGGCGGTGATTCCGGAGCTGGTCCACGAGGTCGACCCGAAGCTGATCCCCGAGGAGGCCCGCGTCGTCGGCGCGGAGCTCGCTGCCGAGGACGAGCAGGGCAACCGCCACCCCGCCCGCGTGCACGAGGTGCGCGAGGACAAGATCCTCGTCGACATGAACCACCCTCTCGCGGGCAGGACGCTGCACTTCGACGTGAAGATCCTCTCGATCGACTGAGTGGAGGAGGAGTCCGATGGCGACCGCGGTGAACCGCCGCTGGCTGCTGCGCGCGCGGCCGGTCGGCATGGTGAAGGAGAGCGACTTCGAGCTCCAGGAGTCGGCGAGGCCTTTGCCGGGCGCGGGCGAGGCGCTCGTCCGCAACCTCTATCTCGCCTTCGAGCCGGCGATGCGGGGCTGGATGGAGGACCGCCCGAGCTACATGCCGCCGGTCGGGCTCGGCGAGGTGATGCGCGGCATGACCGTCGGGGAGGTCGTCGAGTCGCGCCTCCCCGGCCTCGCCCCGGGCGACCTGGTCACGGCGATGGGCGGCTGGCAGGAATGGCTCGCGATGGGAACGGGGCTCCAGAAGCTCCCGCCCGGCACGGATCCGACGCTGGCGCTCTCGGCGCTCGGGATCACGGGCCTGACGGCCTACTTCGGCATGCTCGACCTCGGCAAGCCCCGCGCCGGCGAGACGGTCGTCGTCTCGGGCGCGGCCGGCGCCACCGGCTCGATGGCGGGCCAGATCGCGAAGCTCCAGGGCTGCCGGGTGATCGGGATCGCCGGCGGCCCCGCCAAGTGCGCCTGGCTCGTCGGCGAGGCGCGCTTCGACGCCGCCATCGACTACAAGCGCGAGGACGTGGCGGGTCGCCTCGCCGAGCTGGCGGCGTCGGGCGTCCACGTCTACTTCGACAACGTCGGTGGAGCGATCCTCGAGGCGGTGCTCGGCCAGATCGCCGAGCGGGCCCGCGTCGTGCTCTGCGGCGGCATCTCCGCCTACAACCTGGCCGAGCCTCCGCCGGGGCCGCGCAACCTCATGAACCTCGTCATCCGGCGCGCCCGCATGGAGGGGTTCATCGTGATCGACTACGCGGGGCGCTTTCCCGAGGCGACGCGGGAGCTCGCGAAGTGGGTCGCCGAGGGACGCATCGCCCACCGCGTCGACGTCCAGAAGGGCTTCGAGAACGCCCCCCGCGCCTTCCAGCGCCTCTTCCGCGGCGAGAACTTCGGCAAGCAGCTCTTGCAGCTCTAGCCCGCATGTCTCACCAGGGCGCTACTGCGGCGACGCATCTGCCCGCCCTGGCACGAGATCGCTCCCTGCGGGTGCTCGACGTAGCGTCGGCTACGCCTCCGCTTCCCTCGGTCGCGATCTCGTGCCAGGACAGGCAT
>CAZUYC010000024.1:0-2452 GCA_964624475.1 uncultured Spirochaetales bacterium
CATCGAGGCGGGAGGCTTCGGGTTCGAGCGCCACCAGGAGCAGATCGCGCAGGAGGCGGCGCTCGACGGCTTCTACGTCCTGCGGACCAACGTGCCCGAGACCCAGCTCGACACCGCCTCGGTGGTGCGGAGCTACAAGTCCCTGAGCCAGGTCGAGCGCGCCTTCCGCAGCCTGAAGACGCTCGACCTGCACGTGCGGCCCATCCATCACTACACCGAGGCGCGCGTCCGGGCGCACGTGTTCCTGTGCATGCTCGCCTACTACGTGCAATGGCACATGCAGCGCGCCTGGGCCCCGATGCTCTTCGCCGACGAGCTCCCGCCCGGGCGCACAAGCACGTCGCCCGTCTCGCCTGCTCAGCGCTCCGCCGCCGCCACCGACAAAGCCCACACCAAGCGCCGCCCCGACGGCCAGCCCGTCCACAGCTTCCGCACGCTCCTGGGCGAGCTCGCCACGCTGGCCAGGAATCGCGTCCGACCCGTCGACGCCGACGACACGGCAAGCTTCGAGCTCCACACGACCCCCACGCCGCTTCAGCGCGAGGCGCTCGAACGTCTGGGCATCACCGGGCGCGTGTAGCCAGAATCAAACCGCCGATTCTCTGCGAAAGCACGCAAAATCAACGGCTTGGCGCGGGCGCGCCGAGGAACTTCGGGCTAGTCGACGAAGCTCTTGAGGATCCGGCTGCGGCTCGGGTGGCGGAGCTTGCGCAGCGCCTTGGCTTCGATCTGCCGGATGCGCTCGCGGGTCACCTCGAAGCCGTGGCCCACCTCCTCGAGCGTGTGGCTGCCCTGCTTGCCGATGCCGAAGCGCATCTCGAGCACGCGCGCCTCGCGCGGCGAGAGCGTGGCGAGCACGCGGCGGGTGTTCTCGGCAAGGCTGGTGTTGAGCGTCGCGTCCTGCGGGCTCACGGCGTTCTTGTCCTCGATGAAGTCGCCGATCGCGGAATCCTCCTCCTCGCCCACCGGCGACTCGAGGCTGATCGGTTCCTTCGCGATCTTGAGCACCATGCGCACCTTGTCGACCGGGTACTCCATCCGCTCGGCGAGCTCCTCGGGGGTGGGCTCGCGGCCGAGCACCTGCACCAGGAAGCGCGTGGCGCGCACCAGCTTGTTGATCGTCTCGATCATGTGGACGGGGATCCGGATCGTGCGCGCCTGGTCGGCGATGGCCCGCGTGATCGCCTGCCGGATCCACCAGGTGGCGTAGGTCGAGAACTTGTAGCCGCGCTGGTACTCGAACTTGTCGACGGCCTTCATCAGGCCGATGTTGCCCTCCTGGATCAGGTCGAGGAACTGGAGCCCGCGGTTCGTGTACTTCTTGGCGATCGACACGACCAAGCGCAGATTCGCCTCGACCAGCTCACTCTTCGCCTCGTGGGTGCGGTCGGCGGCCTCGTGCAGCTTCTCGAGCGTGTCGCTGACCTCGAAGCGCGTCATCCGCAGGTCGCCTTCGATCTTCGCGATGCCCTTGTCGACCAGATCGAGCTTCTCGAGCAGCGCCTTCACCTGCTCGGCGTCGCCGTGCAGCTGGTCGAGTGCCCCCTTGCCCTTCAGGCTGCGGCGCGTCGACAGGCTCGCCAGCTCGCGGAACCTCGACGGCATCACGCCGAACGGCTTGGCCAGCTTGCGCGCGCGCGAAGCAAAGCGGCGCAGGTCGGTGTGGGCGGCCTCGAGGCGCATCTGCGTCTCGAAGATCCGCGAGCCCGCGTAGCGCGTCTCGCGCAGCATCTCGACCACCCGGTCGAAGATCTCGGACATCTCGACGCGCAGGCGCTGACGGGTGTCTTCGCTGGTGCGCGAGTTGCAGATCGAGGCGTGCTTCTTCACGACCTCGGCCTCGAGTCGCTTGATCCTCGCGATCCTCGCGAAGAAATCGCGGCGGCGCTCTTCGGGGCTGTGCGCCGGCTCGAGGTCGTCGATGCCGTCGACTACGGTCCTGAGTTCGACCCTGTTCTTCTTCAGCTCCTCCGAGACCGCTAACACCTCGCGAACGCCGAACGGCGTCCCGAGCACGGCGCGGTGCTGCGCGTGCTGGCCGGACTCGATCCGCATCGCGATCTCGACCTCGCCCTCGCGCGTCAAGAGCGAAACCTGACCCATCTCGCGCAGGTACACCCGCACCGGATCGTTGGTCGGAGCGTCGTCGAGCAACCGGGGCGGCGCCGCGCGCCGCGGCGCCGGGCGGCGGCCAGCGACGATCCGGATGCCGCTCTCGCCGACGATCGCGCGCACCTCGGCGAGGTTGTCCGCGCCGAACTCGTTCGGGAGCGCGCGCGCCATCTCCTCGGACGTCAGGTAGCCGCGTTGCAGACCTTGCGCGACCAGCTTCTGTACCGCCGGCAGCTCGCGCATCTGGCCGTTCGCCCGAGACGCTGCACGGGCGACGGCTCCTCCGTCTTCCGGGTTGGCGGCGTCGACCGCGCACTTCCGGTGGTTGCCGGAGCGGGCA
>CAZUYC010000025.1:0-21840 GCA_964624475.1 uncultured Spirochaetales bacterium
ATGCCGTGAAGGCCGCCCATGCGCTCATCGAGTCGGGGCACGCGGAGGTGGTCGACGCGGACCTGAAGGGATACTTCGATGAGATCCCGCACGTCGAGCTCATGAAATCGGTGGCCCGCCGCGTCAGCGACGGTCGCGTGCCCACCGGGGGGTGAGGAGCAGGGAGAGTGTCCATCTCCCCCGGAGATTTAACGGTTCGAGGGTTATCGGACGTCGAAACTCGCTCTTGTACGTCCTATCCGCGCCTTTGCTCGGCTTCGGCTCGCTGCGCGGCAGGATTCGCGTCGAGGGCGCGCACTACGGCGCGCAGCAGCGCCTCGACCCCCTCGCCCGTCGCTCCGGAAACGCGCACCACCTCCCGCCCGCGGCGCGCGAGCTCCACCTCGACCGGCGCGAGCGGATCGCGGTCGGCGAGCAGGTCGACCTTGGTGAGCGCCACGATCTCGGGCCGCGCGAGCAGAGCCTCCTCGTACGCCCCGATCTCGCGGCGGATCGCGTCGTAGTCGCCGACGAGGTCGCGCGGACCCAACGCGAGCGACCCGGCGTCGATCAGGTGGACGAGCACGCGCGTGCGCTCGACGTGGCGCAGGAAGCGGTCGCCGAGGCCCGCGCCCTCGCTCGCGCCCTCGATCAGGCCCGGGATGTCGGCGGCTACGAAGCGGTGTTCACCCACCTCCACCACGCCGAGCGCGGGCACGAGCGTGGTGAAGGGGTAGGCGGCGACGCGCGGGCGCGCGGCCGAGATCCGGCGCAGGAGCGTCGACTTGCCGGCGTTCGGGAAGCCCACGAGGCCCACGTCGGCGAGGAGCTTCAGCGAGAGCCGGAGCTTCCGGGTCTCGCCCGGGCCCCCGGCTTCGGCGAAGTCGGGCGTCTGGCGCGTGGACGTGCGGAAGCGCGCGTTGCCGCGCCCGCCCCGCCCGCCGTGCGCCACGACGAAGCTCGCGCCGTCGGAGGCGAGGTCCGCGAGCGGCCGGGTGGGGTTGGCGAGGTCGTAGACGAGGGTGCCCACCGGGAGTCGCACCACCACCGCGTCGCCGTTCGCGCCCGTCTTGTTCGAGCCGCCGCCGGCGGCTCCGTGCCCGGCGCGGATCTCGGGGCGCATGCGGTGGTCGAGGAGCGTGCCGAGGTTGCGGTCTGCGACGAGCACGACGTCGCCCCCGCGCCCACCGTCTCCGCCCTCCGGCCCGCCGCGCGGCACGTATTTCTCGCGCCGCAGGCTGACGCACCCGTCGCCACCGTCCCCGGCGGAGACGCTGACCCGGGCCTCGTCGATGAAGGCGTCGCTCGGCTTCATGGGTGCCCGGTGCAGGGAGTCGGATCCGTCGCTCCGCCGGTGCGCCTTGGGGCGGGGCGGTCGCTAATGCGCCCGAGGGGACGCGACGGAGCGTAGCGGCTTCCCTCGGGCTCTACGACCATCCCCTTATGCTAGAAGCTCGCGACGACGGCGAAGGTCACGCCGTCGTCCTGGAGGTCGTGGTCCCCGGGCTCGTCGATGGATCGGAGCCGGTGGCCCCAGTAGATCTCGCCGCGCAGGTAGCGTGTGGTGAAGACGCGCAGGCCCACGCCCACGCTCGCGAGCGTGCGCGGGCTCGGTTCGCCGCGCTTCGTGTTCCAGGAGCGGCCGACGTCGCAGAAGGGAGCGAGCTGCACGTCGAATCCCAGCGCCGGGTCGCTCCAGAGCGGGATGCGCAGCTCGAGCGAGGAGGCGAGGCCGTTGTCGCGGACGAGCTGGTTCTCGCGGTAGCCGCGCACGCTCTGGTAGCCGCCGACCGAGAACTGCTCCATGGAGAAGAGCGGCTGGGCCGCCAGCTGGACGTCCGTGCGGAAGACCGCCTCGACGCCCCACCAGCGGTCGAAGCGGCGCGCCCATTGGAACTGGCCGAGCCAGGCCACGAAGTGCGCGTCGGGAATCTCGTCCTTGCTCGTGCCGGCGGGGGTCGTACAGACCCCGAGGAGGTCGAAGGCGCAGCCGTCGTTCGTGGCGCCGAGCACGTCGAGGCCGATGCTGAGCTGCGAGCGCACGGCCACCACCTGGTGGAGGTCGCGGTAGACCCAGTCCTGACGCAGGCGCAGGACGCTCACCACGACGCGCCCGTCATCGGTGCCCTCCTCGAACGGGAAGCGCTCTCCGAGCAGGTAGGTCGTGCTCCTGCGGCTCTCGGCCGTGAGCGCGAAGTCGAGCCAGTTGCGCAGCGTGCGGTAAAGGGGTTGGCGGAGCTCGAGCCCGATCGTGCGTGCGCGGCTCGTGATGTCGAGCTCGTCGAAGGGCCGCTCGACGACGTCGCTCGTTCCCCAGCGGAACCAGGCGCCGAGCGTCGTGTCCCAGGGTGTCACGGGGATCTCGTAGCCGGCCTCGGTGTCCCAGAGCCCCTCCGTCCAGGCGCCCATCCAACGCAGCGTGTCGCCCCAGCCGGTCAGGTTGCGATCGGCGAGATCGAGCTGGAGCCGGTAGTCCCCGACGCTCGGCGAGTCGTGGTTGCTGAACTCGAGCGACGCGAAGAAGGGCAGCTCCTCTTCGAAGCTCGCCCGCAGGCGCGCCTCGCCCGGCCGCTCGCCGGGGAGCAGCTCCGCGTCGACCCGACGGATGCGCGGATCCTGCTGCAGGAGCTGGAGCTCCTGCTCGAGGTCCGCGACGTCGAGCGGCGTGTGGGCGCCGCGCAGGATGCGGCTCCGCAGGTAGCCGTCCCGGAACCAGCGGTTGCCCTCGAGGTCGACGTCCGCGAGCCGGCCCTCGACGATCTGATAGTCGATCACTCCCTGGCGAACGTCCTGGTCGGGGAGGATGGCGCCCGAGTTCAGGTAGCCGGCGTTCACGTAAAGGAGCGTGATCTTTTGGCGGAGCTCCTCGAGCTCCTCCGCGCCGAGCGGGCGCCCCGTGAAGGGAGCGGTGACGGCGGCGAGCTCCTCGTCCGAGAAGACCGTGCTCCCCGTGACGCGGAACTCGCTCACCACGAGGCTCGGGCGCTGCGAGAGCTTGAGATCGTCCGCCGAGGGCGCGGGAAGCGGCGGAAGTGTGAACTCGGGCTGCGTCGGGGGGGCGGGTGGCGGCATCTCCGGGCGGACGTCACCCGGGCGCTGGAGGGGCACGAAGACCTGAGCGAGCGAGGGGGTCGACGCGAACGCGCACGCCAGCGCCAGGCCCAGCGCGGTCGCAAGAGTGGTTCGGTGCCCTTGCCGCTCCGTAGACGGCTCTCCGCGCTCAGCCGGCGCCGTCTGCGCCGCGGCGCTCGAACGCCGCGGCGTCGTCGAGGCCGACCTGCTCCAGGAGGGCAGCCCGGTGGTTGCGGAGGCGTGTCGAGCCGGGCTCGGCCGCGAGCCAGCTCGAGAGCTGATCGAAGGCGTCGTACCAGAGGCCCGACTCGGCGTAGAGGTGGGCGGCGCGCGCCGGCGGCGCGGCCGAGAGCCGGGCGCTCTGCTCGGGCGCGGGCGGCGCGTAGCGAATGGCGGCTCCCGACACGGCGTCCTGCGAGCGCCGCTCGGGATCGCGCACCAGGGCGACGAACCAGCGGTAGTCCACCCCCGGCGCGAGGCGCACGCCGTGTTCCCCGAGGCTCACGCGGTGCACACCGGCCTCGAGCGGTCCCGGGAGCGTCAGCTCGAGCAGTGGGTCCACCGTGCCAGGGTCGACGACGGTGACCTCGACCGGCGACGAGGTCGCCTCCGGAAGGAACCAATACAAATTGGGGGACTCCCGCGAGCTCGCGCCGGCGTGCGCGGGGCCGAGCGCCTCGGGGGTCGGAGCACCCGCGCCGAGGCTCCGCGCGGCACCTCCGATCCGCACGGAAGGCGCGCTCGCGAGGGGGCCTGGCGCGTAGACTGGCGACTCCGAGGGAAGCAGGGCCGCGATCTCGAGCGGGCGAGCCGGCTCGGGCGCCTTCGCCTCGGGCGCCGCGCGCTCCGAGGGCGGCTGCGCGCCGGGGACCCGCTTCGCGACGACCGGATGCTTCGCGACGGCGGGCTCCTCCGCGACCGGGGTCGGCTCGGGGCGGGCTGCCGGGGCCGGCGCAGTGGTCGGCTCCTCTCGCGCCACGAGGCTCTCTACGGGCTGGGGCTGCGCCTCCGGCGGCGCCGGCGCGACGCCGGGGGGCTCCGGCTCGGCAGCGGCGGGCGCTGCCGGTGGCGCCTTCGCAACCGCGGCCCCGGAGGCGCCGCGCTCGATTTCCGCCGTCGGCGCGCTGGGAGCGGCAGGCGTCTCCTGCGCGCGGCGCCACAAGAAGACGGCGACCGGGACCGCGAGCAACGCGATGACCGCCGCCACCAACGCGGGCCGCCGAAGCAACGGGGCGAGCACCCCGTCGAGCCACTCGAGCCACCGCGGCCGCGCGGGAGCTGCCGAGACCGCAGGGAAGCCCGGGCCTCGCACCACGGCCAGCTCGGTGCGGCAGGGGGCGCAGCCCGCGAGATGCGCCTCGAGCCGCACGCGCTGCTCCGGCGCGAGGCGGGAGGCCGGTGTGGCGAGCGCGACGAGCTCCGCTTCGGAGGGATGCGCCGATGCACCTTCGCCTTCGCCTGCCAGACCCCGCTTGAGCGTCGCGAAGCGAGCGACCTCGCTCGAGCACTCGGGGCAGCGGGGGTAGTGGTCGCGGAAATCGGCCCACGCGGGCGCACGCGGGTCGACCGCGAACTCCGCGACATCGATCTCCTGGATCCTGGTGCAGGGCACCGTGCCCCCCTCCGGACCCTGCAGCGAGGGTCCGCCCTCGAGCTAGTCGTTCGCGTTGGCCAAATCGGATCACCTCCCATCGAGGAGGTCCGAGAGCTCGGCTCGAAGCTGCGCCAGGCCATCCCGCAGGTAGCGCTTGAGCGTCCCGAGGGGGATTCCCGTCGCTCGCGCAGCCTCCTCGTACGTTAGCCCCCCGACGTAGACCGCCGTCACGGCCTCCCGCTTCTTGTCGGGAATGCGCGCGAGCGCTCGCCGCAGGTCCTCCCGACCCTCGGCTCCGAGCGCCTCCTGGAGCGGGGGCTCGCGGCTTGCGACGTCTTCCCACGCGAGCTTCTCGCCCTTGCCCGAGCCGAGGTGGATCCTGAGCCGGTCCATGTACTTGAAGCGCGCGGTGGACCACAGGAAGGCGAGCGCCGCCTGCGGCTCCCGAAGGCGTCCCTCGCGCAGCGCGAGCGCCGCGGCGGAGATCACCTCCTGGACCAGGTCCTCCCACTCGTCGCGGAAGTCGTACGCGCCGAAGCGCGCGAGGAAGGCGTTCACGAGACGGCTCAGCTGCGCCAGAGCGAGGCGGTCGCCCTCGACGACGCGTCGGAGCACGTCCGCCCAGTTCCGCTCGGACGCGGGCATTGGGGGTCAGGCTATCAGAAGGGCTGCTCGACCCGTGTGGGATCCGCCCGCGGGCTCACAGCCAGTTACCGATCAGGAGGTCCCGTCCCGAATCTGTGGAAGTCGGCGAGAACGCCGCCGCCGCCGGAGGAGCTCCGCCGCGGGGTTCGAGAGCGGCTTGCGAGGGAGGTTTATCCAGATAATCTTCCCTAACGATGCGGATTTCCAAGCGGCAGCTTCGGCTGGAGATCGCGCCCGGGCGCTCGGCCTTCCTCTGGGGGCCGCGCAAGGTCGGCAAGTCCTACTGGATCCATCATCAGCCCGATCTCCAGGGTGCGACGCTGGTCGATCTGCTCGAGACGGACAGCTTCGCCGACTACGCCGCGCGTCCAGCGCTTCTGCGCGAGCGCTGGAAGCCGGGCCTCACGATCATCGACGAGATCCAGAAGCTCCCGACCCTCCTCGACGAGGTCCACTGGCTGATCGAACGCAAGCGGGCGTCGTTCTTGTTGACGGGCTCCTCCACGCGCAAGCTGCGCCGGAGCCACGCCAACCTGCTCGCGGGGCGCGCGTGGCGCTACGAGATGGGGCCGCTCTCCGCGAGCGAAGTCATCGGCTTCGACCTCGCGCGGGCGCTGCGCTCGGGCCTGCTGCCGCCGCACCTGCTCTCGCCCGACCCGGAGCGCGACCTGCGCGCCTACGTGGCCGACTACCTGAAGGACGAGATCGCCGGCGAGGCCGCGGTCCGCAACGTGCCCGCCTTCTCCGAGTTCCTGCGCGTGGCAGCCCTCACGTCGAGCGAACTCTTGAACTACACCAACGTCGCCCGCGAGGCGGGTGTCAGCGCGAAGGTCGTGCGCAGCTATTTCGAGATCCTCGAGGACACCCTGCTCGGCGCGCGCCTGGCTCCCTGGAAGCGCGCGCGCGACCGGCGCCTGATCCAGACCGAGAAGTTCTACCTCTTCGACGTCGGGGTGGCGAACCACCTTGCCCGCCGACACCCGGTCCCGGGCAGCAGCGACTTCGGCAAGGCCTTCGAGCACTGGGTGCTGATGGAGCTCTTGAACTTCCGCCGCTATCGGCTGCCCGACCTCGAGATCCGCTTCTGGCGCACCTCCACCGGGCAGGAGGTGGATTTCGTGCTCGGCGAGATGGAGGTGGCGATCGAGGTCAAGGGCGGCGCGCGCGTGCACGACGGCGACCTGCGCGGCCTGCGCGCGCTGCGCCAGAGCCACCGCCCGAAGCGAGCGTTCGTGGTCTGCCTGGAAAGAGCGGTGCGCCGCGTCGATCCCCGGATCGAGATCCTCCCCTGGAAGTCCTTCGTCGAAACCCTCTGGGGCGGAGATCTGCTCCCGTAGGCGCTGCGCGCCCCGGCCTGGATCGCCACGCCCGCGAGGCCGAGCGCCGCCCGATCGTCCCTCACCCCTCCCGCTCGCGGCGAGGCAATCGAGCGGAGGACCGGTGGGTGGGGGCCCCGCTGCGCTCACGGAGCGAACATCTCTTGCAGCGCGGCAAGGACCCGCGCCATGGTGGCGGGTGACAAGCGCCCCAGGCTCCGGGCCAGGCGCTCCTGGTCGACCGTGCGGATCTGATCGAGAACGACGAAACCCGGCCGGACCCGAAAGCGACAAGGAATCCTGAAGGGATAGGGATGGCCTCCGGTGGTGAGCGGTGCGACGATGAACGTGCGCAAATGGCGATTGAGCTCATCCGGGGACACGACGACGCAGGGACGGGTCTTGCGGATCTCGCTCCCGCGGGTGGGACTGAGGTGGACGAGCAGCACCTGGCCCCGGCGGACCGCAGGGGGAGCTACCACGCCCAGTCTTTCTCGTCGAACCGTGTGGGGGTGGGCGCATCGAGGAGCCGGTCTTCTTCGAGGGTGTGAAGGCGCTGCGCCGCCTCGGCCCACCCTGAGCGCAGCCCTGCCACGGGCAGGATGACGATGGACCCCTGGCGAGCGCGGACCTCGACCTCCTCCGAGAGGCCGGCTTCCTCGATGAGCGGCTTCGGAATGCGGACGCCGCGCGAGTTGCCGATTCGAACGAGGCGGGTCTTCATGGCGGTGGCGCTCCCAGGAGTGATCACATAGTAATCACTGTGATCCCCCGGCGCCACTCCAAGAACGATGGCTCACGGCCGCGCGAACCTTCGCGTCGCCCGCGCGCCAGCGGGCGGGCTCACAGCCAGTTGCCGATCAAGAGGAACGGCGCCCAATAGTAGGGGTGCCCGTGCTTCACGTCGTGCACGAGCTTCTGCTGCGCGCGCTGGAGCGCCACGGCCTTCGAGACCGGCTGCGCGTGGAGCTGGCCGTAGAACTCGCCCACCAGCTCCGCGGCCGCGACGTCGTTCACGCTCCAGAGCGTCCCGAGGGCGCTCCGCGCCCCGGCCTGGATGGCCACGCCCGCGAGCCCGAGCGCCGCGCGGTCGTCCCCCTGTGCCGTCTCGCAGGCCGAGAGTGTCAAGAGCTCGATCGGCTGATCGCGGAAGCGCGTGTGCCCGACCGCCTCGCCGAGCCGATCCATGCCGAGCCGCCCGTCCCAGGTGAGCAGGAACGAGCGCTCGGCGTCCTGCGAGAACTCGCCGTGGGTGGCGACGTGGACCACGCTGAACTCGCGCCGGTCGAGCTCCGCCTCGATGCGCGGCACGCGGAAGTCCTCGTCGAGCAGCACCTCGCCCCCGTAGAGCGCGTGGATCGCGCCGAGCTCCGCCGGCACGTGCGCGAGCGCCGGGAAGCCCTGCACCGAGGCGCTGAGCCCGCTCAGGAACACGCGCAGGTTCTGGCGGCCCAGGGGGCGCGGGTCGGTGAGGGAGAGCCCCGGCGTCGTGACCACGGCGTAGCGCTCGATCAGGAACTGCTCTCCGTCGTGGAGCGCGCTCATCGGAATCGTGCGCAGCGGCCCGTCGGGCACGAAGACGAGGGTGTCGGTGCCGAGGCCTGCGAGCTCGGCCGCGAAGGGGCGCACGAGCCAGTCGTAGAGCTGCTGCGCGTGGGGGAGGTACTGCTGCGTCGTGCGCCTCTCGAGCAGGGCACGGAGCTTTCGCACTTCGGCCGTGAGCGCCTCGGCGCGCACCGGCACCGTGGCGCGCCGCAGGCCGCTCGGGAACGTGAGCAGGAGCTCCAGGCGGTCGGGCAGGACGACCGGGTAGATCACCACCGCCGAGCGCGCGACCTCGTCGAGGCTCTCCACCTTCGCCTGGATCGCGTCCACGCACTCGTCGCGGAAGTAGTCGCGGAGCTCCGCCGCCTTGAGCTTCTCGAGCATCTCGCGCGCCTCGTGGAGCCGCGCTTGGTAGGCGGTGGCGTCCACAGGATCGGGCGCGGTCGCGAGCAGGAGATCCACCAGCTCGAAGAAGACCGGCCCCACCGCGTCGCGAAAGGATCCCCCGCCGGTCGCATAGCCGTGGGCCATGTCGAAGCGGATCCCCGAGAGGACCTGCACGGCCTGCTGGTAGGAGGGGATCGCCTCGGCCGCGGCACCCTTCGCGGCGAGCAGGCGGCCCACCTGCCAGTGCCAGCGGTAGAGCGACTCCGGGGCGTTGGCCTGCTGCGCGAGGAAGAGCGCCCGGCGGGAGAGCGCGAGCGCCTCGTCGAGCCTCCCGCTCTGCTCGTAGAGCGCGCCCAGGTAGCCAAGCGCGTAGGACTGCGCGCGCGCGTCGCCGATCTCCTCGGCCACCGCCTCGGCGCGGCGGAGCTGGGCGTGGGCCGGCTCGAGATTGCCCAGGCGGGCGTGGGTGCGGCCGGCGCTGATCAGCACGGTGGCCTTGGTGTGGGAGGCGGGGAGCGCGTCCGCGAGCGCGGTCGCGCGCGCGAGCGCGGCGCGCACCTCGCCGGCCGGCGCGCCGGCGCGTTCTGCCGCCTGCGCCTGGTTCGCGAGCGCGCGCGCCGCGAGCGCCGGATCGCCGGCCTTCGCTGCGAGCGTCGCGGCCTCGGCGTATTCGCGCGCCGCCTCCGTGTACGCCTCCTTCGACGCGTCGAGGTTCCCCAGGTTGGTGAGCAGCGCCGCGGCGAGCGCCGGGGCCGCGGCCGCTCTCGCCAGCTCGAGCGCCTTCGCGAGGTGCTCGCGCGCCAGCCCGGGCGGCCCGAGCGCCACGTAGGCGTTCCCGATCGAGCCCTGGATCGCCGCGAGCTCGGCCGCGCCGGCGCCCTCGCCGGCCAGGGCCTGCGCCTCCGAGAGCGTCGTGAGCGAGTCGGCATAGCGGCCGAGCGCCTGCTGTGCATCGGCCGCGCGGACGAGCGCCGAGACCTGCTCCGGCCGATTGTCCTCCACCGCGAAGCCCTGCGCGGCCTCGCGCCAGGCGAGGGCCGCTTCCTCGAAGCGGCCGTTCCGTGTGAGCTCGGCCGCTCGCGCCGCTGTATCGGGCTCCGGGTCGACGGCCTGCGCGCCGCTCGCCGCGAGAAGCAGGCAAGCGGCCGCGAGAGTCCGCAGCCTGTGGCGCCCGATCCGGTGCATGGCGCACCCCGGGCGATGCTACGACCGCGACCCTCGGGCGGTCAAGCAAGACCCCTGATCCGATTCCTGGCGTTCTCGCGAACTGGCGCAGCGCGCTCTTCGTCAGGCCGAGCGCAGCTCCGCACGCGCCAACTCGACGAAGCGCTCGGCGGCTGCGAGAGCGCCCATCGCCTGGGACTCTCCGAACGCTTCGAAGGGAACCCCTCCGGCCAGCCCGTTCGGGTAGCGGGTTGGCACGTAGTACTGATCCAGGATCCCGGCGTCTTCGCGCCGGGCGCGGAGCGCAGATACCCGGTCCTGGAGCCGGCTCGTGAGCTCGACGAGCGAGTGGCCGATCACCACCCGCTCCCCCTGCGCGTAGGCGATCGTCTTGAGCGCTTTCTCGCCGGTCTGCTGCGCGACGAAACAGGCCTGCGCGAAGAAGCGCTCCTTCAGCGCGAGGCGTCCGAACGCGAGGTCGTGCTCCGCCTGACGGAGCCAGCGCTCGGCCTCGGCGTGCCTATCCCTCATACACGAGCTTGGCGTCTTCGAGCGCCGTGATCAGGAACGGGCGCTCTTCGGACTTCATGCGCTCGAACTCCTCGGGCGTGTAGACGAAGAGGTCCACGCCCGCTCCCGCTTCGAGGATGGCCGGCAGGTAGTCCCGGAAGCGCTCGACCGGCGCTCGATCCGTGGGAGCGACCACGATCACATCGATGTCGCTGTAGGCGTCGGCCTCTCCCCGTGCGTGCGACCCGAAGACCCACGCGGCGCGCGCCTCCTGCTTCCGCAGAAGTGGACGCAGGGCCGCGAGAAACGCCTCGAGCCGGCTCATCGAGGGCAGGGTATCCGACCCTCGCGTGGTGCGCGCGACCCGAGCGACCGTGGGCCCCTGATCCGAATTCCCGCGCTTCCACGACCTACCGGTCTTGCCAGACAGGCGGCCGCCACCTTCCACAGCCTTGGGCGTCCCATCCGGCGCATTGCGCACCGCGGGCGATGCTGCGGCCGCGAGGCTCCGGCGGTCAAGCAAACCGCTTTCTGGTGTGACGATCGCCCGCGCTGGGCGTAGAATGACTCCATCGAGGTTCCCAATGGGACGTGCCCCGCTGCTGGCAGGCCTCGCTCCGGCGCTCCTGCTCGGGCTCGCCGGGCTCGGGGCCGCGTCCGCCACGGCGCAGCAGCCCCCTGCCCCAAGCCAGGGGCTCGTTGAGCGGGACGGTACGATCGGAAGCGCGCCCGGAGGCGTGGTCGCACCCGGCCCCGACGACCTCGGTACCGCGGACTACCTGATCCGCGCCGACCTCGGCGAGCAGCGCGGCGGCAACCTCTTCCACAGCTTCGCCCGCTTCTCGATCGGAAGCGGCGAGCGGGCCACCTTCACGGACCAGGGCGCCCCGAACCCGGGCGCGATCGAGAACGTGATCTCGCGCGTGACGGGAGGCGAGCAGTCCCAGATCGACGGGACGCTGCACTCGACGATCCCGGGCGCGGACGTGTGGCTGCTCAACCCGACCGGCGTCGTCTTCGGCGCGGGTGCCGAGCTCGACGTCAAGGGTTCCTTCCACGCGGGCACCGGCGACTACGTCGGCTTCGATGGCGGCCTCGCGCGCTTCTACGGCGATCCCTCACTTCCGAGCATGCTCGCCACGGCGCCGCCCGCGGCGTTCGGGTTCCTTCCCGGCGGCGGCGCAGCCTCGCTCGCGGTCGAGGGCTGGCTCGAGGTCACCCGGGGAGAGGCGACCCTCCTCGCGGGGGGCGACGTCGCGCTCTCGGGGGCGGAGCTAAGCGCTCCGGGCGGGCACCTGGGCTTCGAGGCGTCGGGCGAGGTCCGGCTCTCGGGCGCCTCGCTGGTCGACGTGGGCGGGGAGGCGCCGGGCACCATCTCGATCCGCGGCGGCCAGATCGTCATCGAGCAGGGCTCGCAGGTGCTCGCCGAGAACGAAGGCGCCGGGCCGGGCGGGCGCATCGACGTCGCGGCGAGCGAATCCGTGCTCGTCGACAACGGGCTGCTCTCGGTCAACACCTCGGCGGCGGGAGACGCGGGGACGATCGACGTCGAGAGTCCAGTGGTCACCTTCCAGAATGGACCGGGCTTCATGGACTTCGACCAAGACCTTCGCGGCCCCAGAAACCTCCCGCATGCGACCGAGGTCGGCGCCAGTGCGGAGACGAGCGGCAGTGGCGCCGGCGGGAAGATCGAGATCGACGCGAAGTCTCTCACGGTCACGGGAGGCGCTTCGCTGAGCGCTCGGACCTTCGGGCTCCAGGCGACCGGCAACGCCGGGAGGATCGAGATCAGCGCCACCGATGAGGTGGTCGTCTCTGCCGGTCCTGCCCCTTCGGAGATCAGCGCCGGTGCCTGGAGGAGCCAGGGCGACGCGGGAGTCGTCGAGATCGACGCCGGCCGGCTCCTCGTGGATGGCGCCGGCGACTTCGCGGCGATCTCGGCGTTCAGCGTGTTCGGACTCGGATTCCACTCCGATCTCAGCGTGCCGGGCGCGCCGGGGACCGTCGAGGTCAGGGCAGGCTCCGTCGAGCTCGTGAACGGCGGATTCATCACTGGCCAATGTTGGGACTGCTCGTCCAAGATCGGCGAAGAGGGCCGCCGCGCCGACGCCGGGCTCGTGCACATCGTGGCGGATAGGCTCCTCGTCGAGGGTCGCGACCGATTCAACTCGGGAGTGGGAGTCAACGCGTTTTCGCGCACAGGCGATGCGGGCAGCATCGTGATCGAGGCCGGGGAGGTCAGGGTCCAGAGCGACGGGGGGATCCGCGCCATCTCGCAGGGTGCAGGCCAGGGAGGCAACATCAGGATAGACGCCGACTCGGTCACGATCGGGTCCGGGGGCGCGATCGACGCCGGAACGAGTGGGGCCGGCAATGCCGGCAGCATCAAGCTCGGCGACGAGCGCCCGCTGGGCTTGCTGGTCATCACGGACCGGGGCTTCGTCTCCGCGGATACCTCTGGCGCGGGCAACGCCGGCACCATCACGGTGGATGCCGACTCGGTCGAGCTCCGCAGAGGAGGAGTCATCACCGCGAACAGTCGCCGGGCAATTAGCGGTGAGGGAGGTAGAGCCGGGGAGATCGAGGTCGTGGCCAACAAGTCGATACTCCTCGATCATGAGAACGGCGTTGCCTTCTCGCTCCGTGAGGCCGCGGCGGGAACCCTCGCAATGACGGGCATCTTCTCGGCGACCGGCGGAGGCGAAGGCGGCTCGATCACGCTGGCCGCGCCCGAGATCACGGTGACCGACGGCGCCATCGTCGCGACCTCGACCGTGGGCGGCGGCGACGCGGGCCGCGTCCTCCTCTCAGGCGACCGCATCCACATCCTGGACGGCGGCTTCGTGGACAGCACGAGCGTGCCGAGTCCCAACTCGGGTGCCCCCGGCGGCGCCGCGGGGAACGTCACACTCGACGCCAATGAGCTGATCGAGGTGGTGGGCCGGCGGTCCGTGACGCCCGGCGACACCGCGTACGAGGAGTGGAGCCGCGTCGGCTCGGCCGCGCTGGGCTCCGGCGCCCCCGGGATCGTTTTGCTCAAGGCGCACCGCATCGTCGTGGACGGGGGTGCCGTGGCGACCACGGCGGTCGGCTCGGTGAGCGCCGGCGGCACGGTCGAGATCGTCGCGGGGGAGCTCCGGGTCACGAACGGAGGCCGGATCGACGCCAGCACCTTCGTCGCGGACCCGGGCGGGACCATCGACGTTACGGCGGCCGGCTCGATCGTGATCGCGGGTAGCGGAAGCGGCATCGCGAGCCGCACGGGAGGCGAGGGAACGGGGGGTGATCTGACGCTGCGCGCCCCCCGCATCGAGGTGGTCGGCGGGGCCGAAGTCACCGCGGAGAGCACGGCCGGCCTGCTCGACGTGGACGTGGACGACATCTTCGCGAGCCTCTTCCAAGAGGGCCTGATCCCAGCCCTCCCCGCAGCCGCCACGGGCAACGCCGGGTCGATCGCGCTCGCCGCGAGCCACCTCGTGCACCTCGACGATGGCGACATCACCACCTCGTCGCCCCGGGGTCGGGCGTCTGGCGGAGACATCACGATCGACCCGGTCTTCGTGATCCTGGAGAACGGCAGCCGCGTCGTGGCCACGGCGGATGAAGGGTATGGGGGCCGCATCCGGATCACGACCGACAACTTCTTCGCCTTCCCCGGCAGCGAGGTCAGCGCCAAATCGGGCAACCCAGAGCTCTCGGGCACGGTCGAGATCCACAGCCCCGACGTGAACCTCGCCGGGACGCTGGCGCCGCTTCCCTCGGCCTTCCTCGACGCGGCCTCCCTGATGCGCGAGCGCTGCGCGGCGCGCCGGGGCGGCGAGCGCTCGGGGAGCTTCGCCGTGCGTGGCCCGGGCGGTATCCCCGCCGAGCCCGACGGCTGGCTCCGCGCGCCGGTGGTGCTTCCCGACACGTCAGCGACCGCCGCCGCGACGCCCGGGCCCCCGGTCCTGCTCGCGAGCCTCCCGGACCCTCGCCCCGCCCCCGGAGCCTGCCCGTAGGGTTTTGCCCCTGATCCGATCCCGAGCGTTTCCCCGACCTACCGGTGCAGAGGAGGCGGGTGGGCTCGCTCCGGGACCTTCGGGCTTCGAGCGCTCGGCGCACGAGCGGCCAGTGGAGCCCAGAGGCGCGGACCGAGCGCTCGTTCGGACCGAAGCCGGAGGTCGAATGACGATTCGCAGGGGGAGGTCCAGGCCGATGCGTTCGAGTTCCCGGAGTACCTCGCTGGCCGTTGTGACGCTGTCGATGTTCGTGAGCCTCGCCGGACCGAGCGGGCCCGCGCTCGCGGAACTCACGTTCGAGGTGGTGAAGAGCTTCGAAAGCACGGCGCATCTCCATCCGGTGAGCACGCTGAACGGCTATGGGCTCTCGAGTTCCCTGGTTCTGGGGAGCGACGGCTCGCTCTACGGAGTCACCCACGATGGTGGCTCGTCGGACATGGGAACCGTCTTCCGGATCGACGGCGCCGGGAACTTTACAGGCTTGCACTCGTTCAGCGGAGCGGATGGTGCCTACCCAACGGCGGCCCTCATCCCGGGAAGGGGCGGCGTACTGTACGGAACCACTCTATACGGCGGCTCGCCTGGCGGTGGCACCGTCTTCAACGGCGGTGGCACGGTCTTCAGGCTCGACAGTGCGGGGACCTTTACCTCCCTCCACTCGTTCACGTCCGGCACGCTCGGCTACGGGCACACCCTCGTTCCGGGAAGCGATGGCGCGCTCTACGGGAGTACGAGATACGGCGGCTCCTATGGCGCTGGCATGGTCTTCAAGATCGACAGCTCGGGGACCTTCACCACCCTGCACTCGTTCAACTACACCGACAGCTGGTTCCCGTCGACCCTCGTCCTGGGAAGCGACGGCGCGCTCTACGGAGTCGCAACCGCGGCCGCCGGCTCGTATGGTGGCCTCGTTCTCAACGCTGCCATGATCTTCAAGATCGACGCTGGGGGGACGTTCACATCCTTCTACACGTTTCGGAACGGGGACGGCGGCCCGATCGCACTCGTTCCGGGGAGCGATGGCGCACTCTATGGGCTGACCTATTCATCTTCTTTCCCGATCAGCTCGGTCAGCGTCTTCAGGATCGATCGCGCGGGGACCTTCACCTACTTCCGATCCTTCCATGACGTGACGACCGCCCTCGTCCAGGGGACCGACGGAACGCTCTACGTGACCACGAGCACGGACATCATCAAGGTCGACGGCGCGGGGAATCTCACCACCCTGCGTTCGTTCAGCGGGAAGGGGTGGTATCCGATTGCCGCCTTGTGGAGCGACGGCGTGCTCTATGGGACCGTCTACACCTCGTCCGGGACCATGGTCTTCGGAATCGATGACACCGGGGCCTTCACCCACTGGTTCAGGCTGCCCGACGACGCCCACCGGGCCGTCGCTCTGGGGAGCGATGGCGAGATCTACGGGACCACGCCGACCACGGTCTTCCGCATCGACAGCGCGGGGACCTTGACCTCCTTGCACTCGTTCACCTCCGCGGACGGCGACCAGCCGTCTCCTGCGCTCGTCCTTGGGAGCGACGGTGCGGTCTACGGGACGACCACAGCCGGCGGTTCCTCGGACCTGGGCACGATCTTCCGCATCGACCCCGCGGGCTCTTTCACTCCCCTGCACTCGTTCAGCGGGTGGCCAGGGATGCCGTACCCCCACTTCCTCCTCGGGAGCGATGGCGCGCTCTACGGCTTGAGGGTGCGCGAATTGTTCCGGATCGATACATCGGGAACAGTGACCTCCATGCCAGTGCGAGGGCCCGACGGGTCCGAGTTGCCGCCGCTGGGGCGGTACGGCCGCGAGGTCAGCCCCGCCGTGCTGGGGGCCGACGGCGCCCTCTATTGGACCGAGTCGCTCTTCCCCGATTCCGAGAGCGGGGTGCCCGGTTCGTTCGGAATCTTCAAGGCTGATGGCGCAGGGAACGGCACCGTTCTGCATCTCGAGTCGGGCGACTGCTACTGGTCTCCCGGGCTCGTTCTGGGGAGCGACGGCGCGCTCTACGGGACCTGTGAACGCGGAGGGTCGTCGGGCGTGGGGACCGTCTTCCGGATCGACAGCGCGGGGAGCTTCACCACCCTGCACTCGTTCGTGTATACGGAAGGTGGCTACGCGTTGGACGGCGCCTACCCGTCGGCTGCGCTCGCCCTCGGGAGCGACGGCGCGCTCTACGGGACCACTCACGGGGGCGGCTCGTTCGGCGCGGGCACGGTCTTCAAGATCGACAGCGCCGGGGTCTTCGCCTCCCTGCACTCGTTCGACGGCAGGGACGGCGCCTACCCGTCGGCTGCGCTTGCCCTCGGGAGCGACGGCGCGCTCTACGGGACCTGCGAACGCGGAGGGCCGTCGGGCGTGGGGACCGTTTTCCGGATCGACCGCGCAGGGAACTTCACCGCCCTGCACTCGTTCAGCGGCACCGACGGCATCTACCCGTCGGCTGCCCTCGTCCTGGGCAGCGACGGCGCGCTCTACGGGGGCACCTCAGAGGGTGGCTCGTTCGACGCGGGGACTGCCTTCAAGATCGACAGCGCCGGGACCTTCTCCTCCCTGCATTCGTTCGACGGCACGGACGGCGCCTACCCATTCGGCGCCTGGCCGTCGGCTGCCCCCCTGCTCGTGGGGAGCGACTGCGCGCTCTACGGCACCGCGGCAAGAGGAGGACCCGGCGGCGGCGGTGTCGTGTATCGCCTCTTCGAGGCCGGGTATCTCTGCCAGCGCGTCCGCTTCGATCCGCTCCCAGATCGCACCTTGCGCGATCCAGCGTTCACCGTCAGCGCCACGGCGTCTTCGGGATTGCCCGTATCGTTCAGTGCCAGCGGACGTTGCAGGCTCAGCGGCGATCAGGTCTTCCTGAAGAGGGGAGTAGGTATCTGCCGGGTGACGGCGTACCAGGCCGGCGATTCGCGGTTTGGACCCGCTCCAGAACTAACGCAGGAGTTCCGCGTGGGGCCGCCGCGTAGGACGCGGAGCCTCAGGTGGGAGCCGCAGCCGCGCGGATCGGCGCGTAAGGAACGCCGATGAGTTCAACTCACTCCCGCACCGTATCGGTGACCGTCGCAGCCCTTGCGATCCTGACGAGCCTTGCCGGATCGCACCGGCCCGCGGGCGCGGAGACCGCCCTCGAGGTCGTGCAGCGTTTCCGCCCGTACGGAAACGTCAACCTCACCATCGGCAGCGACGGCAACGTCTATGGGACAGCCATCACGTCCGATCGGTCCAAGACCGCTTTCCGAATCGACGGTGCAGGGACCTTCACGACGTTGCATACGTTCGCGAATTTTGGATGGATCGGCGTCGACGCTCCGGGACAGCGGCTCGTTGTCGGTCGAGATGGTGCACTTTACGGTACGACGCCGACCTACGACGGGAGCACACCGAAGGGGGAGTTTTTTCGTCTCGACAACGACGGAAACTACACCTTGTTGTACAACTTTTACATCGTTGTGGGTTCAAATCTCATCCCTGGACAGGACGGCGCGTTCTATGGCCCTTTGGGTGTCGACAACTGTGCCATCGGCAACTGCCGCGGCGGCGACATCTTCAGGATTGACAGCGTGGGAAACTTTACTTCGTTGACGGGCGAGAATCCCTTCACGCCACCCATGCCTTCTGTCATCGGCAGTGATGGCGCCCTCTACGGAACGAGACTCTTCTATTTTTTTGGTTCCGAGCAATCCATTTTTCGTGTGGACACAGTTTCTGGACAGTACACGGACCTCCGGACATTCACTCCCAGCGAAGGCTTCGTGTCGCCAGCCCTGATTCTTGGCGGCGACGGATTGATCTACGGTGTAATGGGATGCGAAAAGGTTGTTCGGTTCGATGCGACCGGCACCTTCACCATGTTGCACGAATTCACTGGCCCCGAGGGTAAGTGTCCTGTTTCACCCCTTACCCTCGGCAGCGATGGTGCCGTCTACGGCGTGAACCAGTACGGCGGCGCGGCCCTCGGAGGTACGGTTTTCAAGATACACGCAGCAGGCATCGTGACCACGCTACATTCGTTCGACCTTATCCACGGCCCTCCCAACCAGCCACTCTCCGTGGGGAAGGACGGTGCACTTTATGGGACAACCTGGGGCTACGCATTTCGCCTCGACAGCGCTGGAACATTGACATGGTTCCCACTCAATACGAACGAGATTGGCTCTCCCTCAAGCCCATTGGTTCATGCCGATGACTGCGCACTTTATGGCGTTGCCGAACAATTCCAGGATGCTCTGGTGTATCGCGTGTTCGAAGCCGGCCAACTCTGCCAGCGGATCACCTTCGATCCTCTTCCGGACCGCACCCTGCGCGATCCAGCGTTCACGCTGAGCGCCTCGGCGTCCTCGGGCCTGCCCGTGTCATTCACTGCCAGCGGGCGTTGCACGCTGAGTGGGGATCAGGTCTTCCTGAAGAGGGGAGTAGGTATCTGCCGGGTGACGGCGTACCAGGCCGGCGATTCGCGGTTTCTACCCGCTGAGGACCTAACGCAGGAGTTCCGCGTAGGGCCGCCGCGCAGGATGCGGCGCCTCAGGTAGCCGCATCCGCCCGGACCGGAGGCCTGCCCCCGAGCTGATCGACGGTTCGCTACCCCGGGCCTACTTCCGCTTCGGGAGCCGGCTCCGTCAGGAGCGGCAGCAAGAGTAGGGCTGCGCACGATTCACGCCGGGCACTCGGCGGTGAGCCTCGCGCTGCGCCCGGATCACTCGATCGCCTCGCTCCGAGCGAGAGGGCCGGCGGCGGCCGGCTCTTCGTCGCCGGTCCGCGCAAGCCCCGGCTCCGCCCACCGAACCCACCCGTAGGGTTTTGCCCCCTGATCCGAATCGCCGGGTTGTCACGACCTACCGGTGCAGAGGAGGCGTTCGGGTGGGCTCATCATCATCGCGGCCGGCCTGAGCCCAGTGCAGCCCGCCGCGGGCACGGGGAGGTCCCGGCCTCGCTCACCAGGAACGTCCGCCCAGCACGAGGAGGGAGAACAGATGACGCATCCGAAAATCGCCGATCAACCGTACCGACGCAGGATGGGGCTGAAGCGTGTCCTGACCCTGGGAGTGCTCGTCCTGACGCCCGTCCTCTTCCGGCCACAGTCGGGTCGGGCGGAGGGCGAGCTCGCGGCCGGCGCGGCGTTCACCAGGATCACGAGCGGCGACCTCGTCACCATTCCGGCCTTGTACTGGAATGGCACCTGGGGCGACTACGACGACGATGGCTACCTCGACCTCTTCGTCGGCTCTTCGTACGCCTCCGCGAGGAACTTCCTCTACCACAACGAGCGCGACGGCACCTTCACGCTCGTGGATGCTGCGCAGAAGCCGAAGAGCCCGAGCAACCAGCACGGCGCGGCCTGGGCCGACCATGACGAGGACGGTGACCTCGACCTGATCGTGACCGCCGGGAATCCCCAGGTCTCGCACAGCATGCTCTACCGCAACACCGGCGACGGGGCGTTCTCCTGGACCACCGAAAACGCCATCTACAACGACTTCTACTACAGCACCCCCGCAGTCCATGCTCCGGTGTGGGGCGACTACGACAACGACGGCCTCATCGATCTCTTCGTCGCTGGCCACGACATTCGCAATCGATTGTTCCACAACGAGGGCGGCGGATCCTTCACCCGGATCACGAGTCACGTGCTCGTGAATGACGCCGCCAACTCGGAACACGCGTCCTGGGTGGACTACGACGACGATGGCGACGTGGACCTGTTCGTACCCAATGCCTTCTCCCCCTTCCGGAACGCCCTCTACCGGAACGATCGGGACGGAGTCTTCACGAAGATCACGGACAGCGGGCTCACCAGCCGGTTCGAGGCCACGGGTGCGGGCTGCTGGGGCGACTACGACAACGACGGCTTCGCCGACGTCTTCCTGAAGAACGCCCAGAGGAACTCCCTCTACCACAACGACGGAGACGGCACCTTCACCCAGATCTTCGGCAGCGCGCTCACCCAGGACACGATTCCGGCGTCGGCGATCTTCTCCGTTTGCGGATGGGGTGACTACGACAACGATGGCTTCCTCGATCTCGTCGTCGGGGTCGCCGACCTGACCTTCCCCGTGCCACCGAGGGACCACAGCTTCCTGTATCACAACAACGGCGACGGCACGTTCGCGAAGGTGACGGAGGGTCCCGTGGTCACCGACCTCACGACGGGGTCCACTGGAGGCAGCTGGGGCGACTACGACAACGACGGCTTCCTGGATCTCTTCGTCTCGCAGGGAGCGCTCGCGCCCCGTCCGCAGACCAACCTGCTGTATCACAACGAGGGCAACGCCAATGCCTGGCTGAACGTGAAGCTGGTGGGCACTGTTTCCAACCGCGATGCGATCGGCGCGAAGGTCCGGGTGCACGCTTTCTATCGCGGCGAGAGTCGCTGGCAGGTGCGCGAGATCGCCAGCGGCGACCGGCAGAGCGTGAACGCCGAGTTCGGGCTGGCCGATGCGGCGAGGATCGACACGCTGCGCGTCGAGTGGCCCTCGGGCATCGTGCAGGAGCTGCACGACGTGGCGCCGAGGCAGTTCCTGACCCTCACCGAGCGGCTGCCGGTCGCGATCGACATCAAGCCCGGGAGCGGCACCAATCCCATCAATCCGTTCTCCCGCGGCGTGATCCCGGTGGCGATCCTGGGCTCCGGCGACTTCGACGTGCAGGACGTCGACGCGGCGACGCTCGTGTTCGGACCGAACGGAGCCGCTCTGGCGCATGCCGACTGCCCCCATCTCGAAGACGTGAACGCGGACGGCTTCGTGGATTCCGTCTCCCACCATCGGACCGAGGCGACCGGCATCGCCATGGGGGACAGCGAAGCCTGCGTGACCGGCGATCTCATCGACGGCACGCCGTTCGAGGGCTGCGACTCGATCCGGACCGTACCGGCCTGCGGCCTCGGCTTCGAGCTGGCCTTCGTGCTCCCGCCGATGATGTGGCTCCACCGCCGGCGGGGCGCGAATCGGGGCGCAAAGGGGGCGTTCGCGGCCCTCAGACCGCCGACGGAAGCACAGGCGAATTGACAATCGGATCGCGGAGAAACGGCTCCACCGGTCCGGAAGGAGCGAGGGATGCGGAGCGCAGCTTCGATCGCATTGAGGACGTTCACGGTCGCCATGAACCTCTCCTTCGCCGTCCTCGCGGCGAGCGCCGCGCGGGGCGCGGGGCCGGTGGTCGTATGGGGAAGCGGGGCGGCTCCTCCTCCGCCGACGATCAGCGCCTCGGCGATCGCGGCGGGCAGCCAACACAGCTGCGCGATCCAGGCCGGCAGCGGCGGGGTGGTCTGCTGGGGCTACAACGACTACGGGGAGGCGACTCCGCCTCCCTCCGTGGACGGCACCGCCGGCACATCCTCGGCGATCGCGGCGGGCAGCGGGTACGCCTGCGCGATTCAGGCGGGCACCGGCGCGGTCGTCTGCTGGGGCTACAACAGCATCGGGCAGGCGATACCACCCCCCTCGGTCGACGGGACTAACGGCACCGCCTCGGCGATCGCGGCGGGCTACCAGACTCCTGCTTATCCGGTTGTTTCAGCCTACCGCTACAGGTTGGGGTTGGTGGTCACCGCCGTGGCGTATCTGCTCGTAGGTGGTCGGGCCGCGGCTGGTTCCGAGGCCCAGCACCGTCTGGAAGGCGGCTTGGGGCGTGTGG
>CAZUYC010000026.1:0-14224 GCA_964624475.1 uncultured Spirochaetales bacterium
CGCCCGCCTCGTCACCGGCGTGCTGCTCGCCCTGGTCACCTTCCTCAGCACCAGCGTCTTCCTGCACGCCTCGTTCATCCGCTACCAGTGGTTCCTGCTCGCCCTGGCCGCCGCCACCGCCCGCGTGATGCTCGCCGAGCCGGTCGCCCCCCCGGTGCGGCTCGTCCGCCTGGTGCGCGTCCACGACGCGGCCCCTCCGCCGAGCGCCGCCTGATCGTCCCGCCCGAACCCGGCGGACCACGCGGGCACGACCATGCCCGATGGGAGACGGCGTGGGAGGATGGCCGAAGCTAGGCTCCGGGCATGAGGCCCTCCGCGCAGCTCGACCCGAAGCTCGCGGGACTCGGCGGCAAGGCCGTGTTTCGGCAGATGCTCGCCCACCTCGAGGCGGTCGAGCGCGCGTGGGAGGACGGCCTGCGGCGGAGTCGGGCGATCGAGGCCGCGCACCGCTTCGCCCGCGGCGTCCGGGACGCCGGCATCGGGCTCCCGCCGGGCTCCCGCGACCTCGCGGCGCGCCTCGCGGAAGGGCTCGAGCGCCGCGAGCTCGCGTCGCTGATCGTTCCCCTGGAGCGGGCGCTCGACCGGCGGGTGCGCGACGAGGACTTCCTGCCTGCGACCGACCGGCCCGCGGCGCGCGCCGACCGGATGCCGGTGTCGATCGTCGCCGACAGCCTCCGCTCCGCGTTCAACGTGGGGGGCGTCTTCCGGACCGGCGAGTGCTTCGGCGTCGAGGAGATCGTGCTCTCGGGCTACAGCTCGGCGCCGGACGACCCGCGCGTCGCCCGCGCGGCGATGGGCACGGAGCGCCTGGTGGCGTGGAGCCGCTGCCGCAGCGCGCGCGACGCCGCGCTGCGCCTGCGCCGGCGCGGCGCCTTCGTCGTCGCGCTCGAGACCGGCGACGACCACCCTGCGCTCTCGGCGCTCGCGCCGCGCTTCCCGTGCGCGCTGCTGCTCGGCAACGAGCGCTTCGGGCTCTCGCCTTCCGTCGTGGCCGAGGCCGACGCGCGGGCCCGCATCCCGACCTCGGGCGCCAAGGCGTCGCTCAACGTCGTCGCGGCGCTCGCCATCGCGCTCCACGAGCTGCGCCAGCGTTTCGAGGCCTCTTGCGGCGCGCCCGTCGGCCCGACGGGCCTGGAGCCGCGCGATCCGATCAGTCGGCGCTGACGCGCACCGCGCGGAGCTGGCTCGCGGTGAGCGTCGAGCCGTCGGGGCTCCAGCCGGGCGGCGCGAAGAGGGTGCCGAGCACGTGGCGCAGCGAGCGCGCGCGCCGGGCCTGGCGCGCCATTGCCACCCCCTCGTGGAAGGCGACGCGGAAGGGATCGAAGGTCTCGAGGTTCTTCGTGAGCCCGTAGCGCACCGGCGCGCGTTCGGGCTCGAAGGTTCCGAAGAGGCGGTCCCAGACGATCAGGATGCCGCCGTGGTTGCGGTCGAGGTACTCGACGTTGGTGCCGTGGTGGACGCGGTGGTGCGAGGGCGTGTTGAGCGCGCCCTCCAGAGGCCCCAGGCGACCGATGAGCTCGGTGTGGAGCCAGAACTGGTAGAGCAGGCTGATCCCTACCTGCGTCTGGACCATCAGCGGGTGGAAGCCGAGGAGGGGGAGCCAGACGTAGAAGGGCAGCGTCGTGAAGGGCGTCGTCCACGACTGGCGCAGCGCCGTCGAGAAGTTGTAGCGCTGGCTCGAGTGGTGGTTCTCGTGCGCGGCCCAGAGCACGCGCACCTCGTGCGAGGAGCGGTGCCACCAGTAGTAGACGAAGTCCTCGGTGAAGAAGAGAGCGACCCAGGCCCACGCGCCCGTGCCGAGCTCGAGGATGCGGTGCTCGTAGGCGAAGAAGAAGAGCGCGAACGCGCCGCCGTGCGCCGCGGCGGAGACCGCCACGTTGCCGAGGCCCATCCACAGGCTCGTCGCCGTGTCGCGCCGCTCGTAGCCGACGAGGTCGCGGCGGCCGGCGCGCCGGAGCTGCCGGTGCCGGCGGACCTCGAGGCCGATCAACGCGAAGAAGACCGGGACGGCGACGTAGACCAGGACCGACATCTACGGGCTCCTGCGCCCGAACCGGAGCCACCACCCTCCGGACTTTCGCAGCGAACGGGACGTCGCCGGCGGGAGCCTCGTTCGCATCAGGAACGCTCCGTGAGCGAGGAGCGCGCTCAGCGGGCGTGCTCCGGCGTGACGATGCGGTAGTTCACGGCCCCGTGGGCCACCAGGCGACCGCTCGGACGCGCGGCGACCTCCACCTCGCAGAAGAAATGCTCCCGATCGCGGTGCAGCACCCGGCCGTAGCCCACCAGGTCGGCGCGTGGCGGCGGCGCCAGGATCCGCGCCTGGATCCCCGGTGTCGACGCCTTGAAGCGACCGGGCCCCGTCACCGCCCAGGCGGCCATCGCGCCGGTCGTGTCGAGGAGCGCGAGGAGCGCGCCCTCGTGGACGCCGCCCGCCGCGTCGCCGTTCGCCTCCCGCCAGGGCATGACGATGCGCGAGCGCCCTCCCGCCATGTGCTCCGCCGAGAAGCCGAGCTTCCCGTGAAAGGGAACGCGCTGCAGGAAGGGACCCATGGGACCGCGATCCGCCGCGCCGTCGTCACCGCGCGCCTCGGGCGTCTCTCCCTGCGCCGCCCCGAAGCGGCCCCGCACGCTCACGAGTCCCCGGGCGACGGGCTTGCCCGCTTCCGTGTTCACGCCGACCTCGGCGTACGCGAGCTCCTTGCCGCGCCGGAGCAGCCGCGCCTCGGCCCCGATCGCCTCCCCGAGTGCCGCCGAGAGGTAGGCCACCTGGAGCGCCGCCATGTGCCACGGCCCGCTCTCCGCACCGAGGGCGGCGCGCGCCACCGCCTGGCCCGCCAGATCGATCAGCGAGGCGGCCACGCCGCCGTGGAGCGCCTTGTCGCCGTTGGAGTTCTCCTCCGCGAAGGGGAGCACGACGCGGACGCGCTCCTCGGAGATCGCTTCTGCGCTCACTCCCAGCGCCGCGCCGTAGGGAGACTCCTCGAGCCAGCTGCGGATCCAGTCCATGTTCCTGCACTCCTTGCCGGGCAGCCGGCACGAGTGGATCGATTCCCGCCCGGGATCAGAACGAGTATCGCATCGACGATCCTGGCTTCCGATGGTACCAGCAGCGCTCCGCCTCAGGACTTCGACGGGGGCGCGGCCCTCCAGGGAGGGGCGGGGGCCCATGAGGAGAATCGAATCCGCCGACCAGCGGCGTAACCGGCTGGCGGGCGATCGCCGGGCGGTACCGAGCAACACGCGCGCCCAGGCTCAGGCGCGCTCGAGGTGCCCGAGCACGGGCGCCAACTCGGCGATCGACGCCTCCGTGATCGGGTCGAGCACCAGTTGCACGTGGGCGATGCCCTCGCGGGCGAATGCCCGCAGGCCGGCCGCGATCTGCTCGCTGGTGCCCGCGAGCGGCGGGATGCCGCGGCGCGATCCGGCGTCGTCGCGTCCCACTCCGCCGCGGAGGCGGACGAGCACGGCTGCCGTCCTCTCGACCGCGGCCGGATCCCGGCCCACGTCGCGGCAGGCCCGATCGACGCGCTCGCGGTATTCGGGCAGGCGCGCCGGGGAGTTGTCGATGTCGTCGTACCAGACGTTCCAGGCATCGGCGTACGGCATCGCGATCCGCAGCATCCGCTCGCCCGACGAGCCGATCAGCAGCGGCGGACCGCCACTCCGCGGGCGGGGTAGCAGCTCGCAGTCGCGGACCGTGTAGTAGGTCCCGTGGAAGTCGCAGACGCCCTCGCGGAGAAGGCGGCGGACGATCGAAAAGGCCTCCTCGAAGCGGCTGATCCGGTGATCGTACGGGAAGCCAAAAGCCTCGTACTCGACCTCGTTCCAGCCGGCGCCGAGGCCGAGGACGAGCCGCCCGCCGCTGATCTCGTCGACCGTGGCCGCCATCTTCGCCAACATCGCCGGGGCGTGGAACGAGGTCGCCGCGACGAGCGGGCCGAGAGCGATCCGGGTCGTGGCTTCGGCAAGGCCGGCCAGCGACGTCCACGCCTCCCACGGCCCCCGGACGCCGCGGGCCTCCTCCCGGTAGAGGAGGTGATCGCCAACCCACAGCGAATCGAAGCCCGCATCCTCGGCCAGCCGCGCCATCGCGCGGATCTCGGGCCAGCGGACGACCCGCTCGACCTCGGGCAGCTGGATCCCCACCCGGAGCGTGCGACCGGGTTCGCTCACGCATCGATCATGCCCGAATCCGAGGCCTCCGGGATCTTGGGCCCTCGATCTTGGGCGTGATTCTGGTGGAGGCGGCGGAAATCGAACCCGGCGGAGGTTGGATTTTTTCGTAGAATCAATAGCTTACGGTCCTCCGCGGCGAGGTTGCCCTCTGCTGGAGCCAGCCCAGTCAAGCCGCGCGGCTTGACGATTACGCCACTTGGCGCGATACTCACGCCAGAAGGCGCATCTCGGATCGAGGGGGTTTCTGGTGGCCACTTCGAACACGCGGGAGGTCGAAGGAGTCGTGAGCGTCCTCGGGGGCCCCAAGGTCCTGGGGCGCAGCGTGCGCTCGCCGGAGGAGCTGGCCGAGCGCGTGCGCGAAGGCCTCCCTTTCGCCGCGCTCTCCGCCGTGATGCAGCACTACGGAATCTCCCGCGGCGTTCTCGGCGAGATCCTCCACCTCTCGCCCAGGAACTTCCTGCGGCGGAAGGAGCAGGAGCGCCTGTCGCCGGAGGAGTCCGACCGGCTCTACCGGCTGGCTCGCGTGATCGCCCATGCAAACCGCGTTTTCGAGGATCCGAACGAGTCGGCGGATTGGATCCGGACGCCCAATGCGGCTCTGGGGAAGCAGCAGCCGCTCACCCTCCTGGATACGGACATCGGCGTCCAGCAGGTCGACCAGGTTCTCGGCAGGATCGAGCACGGCATCGTCGGCTGATGCGCGTCTGGCGCCTCTGCAAGGCCGAGCATGCCGCGACGGCATTCACGGGCAAAGGGGCGATCCTCTACTCCGGCCGCTGGCATCACCCGGGAACTCCCGTGGTCTACTGTTCGGAGAGCCGCGCGCTCGCCGCGCTGGAACAGCTCGTCCATCTGCATCGGAACCGGCTTCCTCCTCACTTCGTCTGCTTTGGGGTGCAGATCCCGGACGACCTCGCGGTGACCGAGGTGCGGCTTCGGGATCTGCCGGCCGAGTGGCGTCGCTACCCGGGTCCGCCCGGGTTGCGTGACATCGGCATCCGTTGGGCGGAGTCTGCCCAAACGGTCGTACTCCAGGTGCCATCGGCGGTCGTGCCGGAAGAGCACAACTTCCTCGTGAACCCGCGCCATCCGGACTTCGGCCAGCTCATCATCGGCGACGCTGAGCCGTTCGAGTTCGACGAGCACCTGGCAGGCCGGCGCCCTAGCGATCCCCTGTCGCGCCGGCAGCGTCGAGATGCGAAACGCCTGCGGTGACGTTCGATCGACGTGATCCGCCCACTCCCCGAAATGCGCCCGTCGAGACGTTCGACGTCCCGGCCAACGTGCACGCCGTTCTCGCGGCACGGATCGAGTAGCACGTGTCGCCGGAGACCCTCCTGCAGGGAGATCCGCTCTTCCCGAACCCGCGCACGGGCAACGCGTGGTCGACGAACGGGTTCCGAGCATCGTCGGGCGTCGACGCGACCCCACGGCTGATTCACCAAGTTCGTCCTCGCTGACCTACGCTACGGGCGATGGCCTACCGCGCGGCGCTCGATGCGATGATCGGGCCGCGCGTTCGACAGCACGGAGCCGAGCACCATGTTGCGATCGACCGAAGAGCCGAGAGGCTTCGAACGCCCCTACCCTCCGGGCTGGTTCGACCGCCTGTCCGATTGGATCGATCGAATGCCCGGCCCCAACTCCGCCTACTATCTCGGGCTGGCGGCCGTTCAGCTCGCCTACGTGACGGGGGTGCTGTGGCTCAATGACAGGCTGCCGGTCGGCTCGGTCGACCTGCCGCGCACCTTCATGGTGATCGTTGCGCCGTACTTCCTCTGGCTTCGGTCCTACCTGGACCGCGTCGCCGGCGCGGCCATGGATGCGTTTCGGCCCGCCCTCGCCGTCAGCGATGCCGAGTTCTTTGCGCTGCGCTACCAGCTGACCACTCTGCCGGCACGAACCACTCGCATCGTCACGGCGGTGGCAATCGCCGTCTCGCTCGCCAACCTTTCGCTCCTGCGGGATTCGTACATCGAGGAGTTCGCGTCGTCGCGCGCAAAAGCGTTGCTTCAATTCGGTCCCATCGTGGCGCTCGTGCTCGCTGTCACCGCCGTCAGCGTGTTCCAGGTGATCCATCAGCTTCGGATGGTCGATCGCATCTACGACCTCGTCGGGAAGATCAGTCTCTTCCGCTCGAAGCCGCTCTATGCCTTCTCGGGGCTGACGGCCCGGACCGGTGTGGGCTTTCTCCTGGCGATGTACTACGTCGCCGCCGTCCGGCCGGTGCGGTCGACAGCCCGGCGCTCCGGGCACTGCTCATCGCCATGGTTCCGATCGCAATCGCGAGCTTCGTCCTGCCGCTGCGTGGAATCCACCTGCGGATCGCTGCCGAGAAGAGCCGTGCGCTCGCGGAGGCCACGTCTCGCTTCGAAGCCTTGATCGTCAGGCTGCACGAGCGAGTCGACAAGGAGATCCTGGTGGACGCTGACAAGCTCCACATGCAGATCGCGAGTCTCGTCGTCGAGCGTGAGGCGCTGTCCCGACTCTCGACGTGGCCATGGGACACCGCCACCGTGACGGGCTTCGTCAGCGCGCTGGTGGTGCCGGCGCTCCTCTGGGTGGTCACGCACGCGCTCGAACGGATGGGTCTCTGAGGATCGATGTGGCGCCCATGTGGCGCCCACAAAAAAACGACCGCGTAAGTGCTTGATTTTACGGGTGGAAATGGTGGAGGCGGCGGGAATCGAACCCGCGTCCGCGCGGCGTCCAGCCAGCGCATCTACGTGCGTAGGTGCTGCTCGATCTCGGCGGGGGCCCGTCGCAGCGCCAGGAGAGGCCCCCCCCAGGCAGACGCTTTTCTCGCCCCCGTCACGGCCTGCCAGCGGCCGGGGGCCAGCCTCCTGATGACGCCCGCTACCCGCCAGGAGGCGTCGCGGACGGGCGTCGCTGCTCCAGGGTTTAGCTAGGCAGCGAGAGCGTAGTTGTCGTCGGCAGTTATCACTACCAACTTGCCACCTGTTTAACGAGGGATGTGACGACCTCGGCACGCAGCGCTCGCCTTCGACCACCCGTCGAAGCCGATCGCCCCCAACGCCCGAGAGGATAGCGCGTCAGAGGCGCTGGTCGAGCTGGACGTAGTTGCCGTCGGGGTCGCGCAGGAAGGTGCTCTTCACCTTCCCGCCGGGCGGCTCGCCGTAGGCCACCGTGTCGGCGACGCCCGGGTCGAAGAGCACCTCGAAGCCCGCCGCGCGCACGCGAGCGACGATCGCGTCGATGTCGTCCACCCAGAACGAGAAGTGGTGGATCCCGGTCTGGAAGAGGCGCGCCGGCTCGCCGTGGGGCTCGACCGAGAGCGGCTGGTCGAGCACCACGAAGGACTCGCGCGGACCCTCGCTCCAGGCGAGGTAGGCGGCCCGGCGCTTGCGGGCCTCCACCCCCGAGAAGCCCGGCACCTCCTCGATCGTGTCGAGCTTCACGCGCAGGCCGAGCGCGTCGCGGTAGAAGCAGAGCGCGCGGTCCATCTCGCGCACTCCGATCGCCACGTGGGAGACCGCCCGGATCGCCATTGCCCTTCTCTCCTCGCCTCCACCGCCACGTCCGATTCTGGGGCGGCCGCGGGCTCGAGGGGGGGCGAGCAGGTCGGCCGTGGCGATCCTCTCGCCGAGGATGACTTAGGTCCGACCGTCAGCCCACTCCCCCGGTGCGCCCCGCGCCCCGGACGGGGCGACCCGGGCTCGCCGCCGGAGCGCGGGGTTGAAGTAGCCGAAGCGCAGCCGCGGGAAGCGCGCCGCGAGCGCGCCCTGCAGCCAGCGCATGCCCCGGCCGCGCGCGACGGCAGCGCGCGGGAGCACGCGCCGGTAGAGCTCCGGGTCGATGTTCAGGTTGCGCAGCTGCACGAGGTGGAGCCCCGTCCGCTCGACGAGGCCCGCGAGCGCCGCGAGCTCGGCCTCGCCGTCGGTGACGCCGGGGAAGCAGAGCAGGTTGATCGAGGCGTGGCCGCCCGCGCGCACCACGCGCCGCAGGCTCTCCTCGACCTCGGCCACGCCGTAGCCGCGCGGCTGGTAGTAGGCCGCGTAGACGTCGGGGCGCGGCGAGTTCAGGCTCGCGCGGATCGCGTCGAGCCCGGCGTCCACGAGCCGCGACACGTCGTCCGGGCGGCTCGCGTTCGTGTTGAGGTTGAGCGTCCCGCACGCGGTCCGCGTGCGGATCCTCCGCAGCGACTCGACCAGGAGATCAGCGAAGAGCAGCGGCTCGCCCTCGCAGCCCTGGCCGAAGCTCACCACGCCGCCCGGCACCCGCGCCAGGTGGGCGAGCGCCAGGTCGGCGACCTCGCGCGGCCCGGGCGGGGTCGCGAGGCGGTCGTGGCTCGCGCGGAACGCGCCGTCGGGCTGGAGCGAGATGCAGCCCACGCACTGCGCGTTGCAGGCGATGCTGGTCGGGAGCGGCGCCTCGTGGCGCCCGAGGAAGAAGTTCTGCGCGGCGCGACAGCCGTACGCGAGCGCGCAATGCTCGAGCTGGCGCGCGACGCGGTTGCGCGGCAGCTCGGCGCGGCCCGCCGCGATCCCGGCGCGGACGCGCGCCTGCGAGAAGCGCCACGGGTCCTGGCGCCGGTCCGCGTCGCTGCGGAAGGCGCTCGCCCAGTAGCGGCCGTCGGCGAAGCCCACGGCGGTGTAGGCGTAGGTCGGGAGCACGGGCGCGCCCGCGCGCGTGCGCCAGACGGCGTGGTGGCAGGCGGTGTGGGCGGGCGCCAGGAAGGCGGCCACCGCGCGCGCCTCGCCGCCGGCGACGCGCCCGACCGCCTGGCGCCGCCCCGTTCCGGGCGCGATCCCGACCGGTGCCCGGCCGGGCAGGGCGAAGAGGTCGCTCCCGCGCGGGAGCGGGAGGAGCTCGCCGGCATCGATCGGCTCCGGCCCCCTGCCCCGCTCGCCGGCGAGGAGCAGGCGCGGGTGATCGAAGATCCGCCCCTCGGCGTCGCTCACGAGCAGCCGCACCGGCTCGCTCGGCCGGGGACTCGGGCGGGCGCTCGCCATGCCGCGAGGGTGCCTCAGCTCGGCTCCGGCAGGCCGTAGAGCTCGACGGCGTTGAGCCCCAGGATTCGCGCCTGCGCTCCGGCGCCGAGGCCGTCCATCGCCTCGCGCAGCTCGCCGACGACGCCGGGGATCTTCGCGTCCGGGTGCGGGTAGTCGCTGGCCCAGATGATGCGCTCCGCGCCCACGAGTCCGCTCTCGGCGGTCATGCGCAGCGTGCTCTCGTCCGGGTCGAAGGAGATCCAGCACTGGCGCCGGAAGTACTCGGAGGGCTTCATCGTGAGCTGCGGCACCTCCCACCGGAAGATCTCGTAGTGGTGGTCGAGCCGCTCGAGGATCGGGACGATCCAGCCGCCATTCGCTTCCAGGAAGATGCAGCGCAGCCGCGGGTAGCGTTCGAGCACGCCGCCGCAGATCAGCATCGTCAATGCGATCTGCATGTCGAACACGTTGCCGAGCGCCTGGGTGAAGAAGATGTTCTTGTTGCCGTAGGTGCCGTCGGCGATGCGATCGGCGTCGGCCGTCATCTCCATGATCGACTTCGCGCCGGGTGCAACGAACTCGTGCAGACCGAGCTGACGCACGGCGCCCGGCATGTCGGGCATCAGATAGGGATGGAAGCCGACCGCGAGATCGAGATCCTGTAGCGCGGCCCACAGCCGATCGTAGGAGGCGTCGCAGAACCAGCCGCCCTCGCGGTTCGCGTTCGGGCGCAGGAACACGCCGACGTGACCGAGCTTGCGCGCGTCTTCGGTGATCCGGATGCAGCGCTCGAGATCGGTCTGCGGCGCAGCGGCGATCCCGAACAGGCGCGTCGGAGCCTCGCTGCAGTAGTCGGCGACCCATTGGTTGTAGGCGCGGGCTTGCGCCTCTGCGAAGTCGAGATCGGGCCGACTCGATATGCCGAGGAACTGCGTCGGATAGACAACAGCCTGCTCGATGTCGTCGGTTGCCATCTCGATCAGGCGCCGCGCCGGGTCGAACGCACCAGTGCGGATGTCCGAGTAGCGCATCTCGCCTTTGAGCGCGCGCTGTCGGTCTTCGAGCGTCATTCCGCCGGCACCCGCGAGCGACATGCGGTTCGCGTACATCTTGAGGTCGTCGTAGTAGCACCACTCGGTGCCGTTGCCGTCGGTCTCGACGTGGAAGCAGCGCCGCTTGTAGCGCTCCGGCATGTACTCGAGCATCGCGGTCGGGTGCTCGAGTACGTGGCCGTCGGCGTCGACGATGCGGGGACGGGTCTCGGAGATGGTGGCCATGAGTGATTCCTCGCCGTGGTGACCAGTGCCCGCCGATCGTACCATGCCGCCAAAGGAGACCGACATGGCAAACCCCAAACGCAGACCGCTGCGCGTGATCCAATGGGCGACCGGAAATGCGGGGCGCAACGCCGTGCGCGGCATCGTGCGCCACCCCGACCTCGAGCTGGTGGGCCTCCACGCGCACTCGCCCGCGAAGCAAGGCGTAGACGCCGCCGAGCTGTGCGGCCTCTCCGAGCCCACCGGCGTGCGCGCCACCAACGACATCGACGCGCTGCTCGCGCTCGACGCGGACTGCGTCTGCTACATGGCGCAGGGCGAGACACGGATCCGCGAGACGATCGGCGACCTGACGCGCATCCTGCGCTCGGGGAAGAACGCCGTGAACACATCATTGGTGTCGCTCTGTTACCCATCCTTTTCTCCGAAGCTCCGCGACGCACTGCAGAAGGCGTGCGAAGACGGCGGAACCACCTTCTACACCTCGGGCTTCGATCCGGGCTGGTCGGGCGACGTGATTCCACTCGCGCTCGCCGCCACCTGCGAGCGCGTCGACAGGATCCGCGTGACCGAGTGCATGGACTACTCCACCTACGAAGACCCCGGTTTCACCGGCGTGTTCTTCGGCTACGGCCGCCCGCTCGACTACGCGGCGCCGCTGCTCCAGCCCGGGATGCTCAAGGGCGGGTGGGGCTGCATGGTGCTCTTGCTCGCCGACGCGCTCGGCGTGTCGCTCGACGAGATCCGCGAGGAGCACGCGCGGCTACCGGCACCCGAGACCTTCGAGACGGCGATGGGCAAGATCGAGAAGGGCACCTGCGCCGGCGTGCGCTTCGAGGTGCAGGGCATTGTCGACGGAAAGCCCGCGCTGGTGGCGGCGCACGTGAATCGCTTGCGCCAGGACATCGGACCGCAGTGGGATCGCCTGTCCGGCAGCAAGCACTCGGGCTACAAGATCGAGGTGGTGGGCTCGCCCTCCTTCACGTGCGAGATCGAGCCGGTCGGCGAGGACGGCGACCACAACACCGCCGGAATCCTCGGCACCGCGATGCGCGTCGTGAACGCGATTCCGGTCGTGTGCGCGCACGCTCCGGGAGTCGTGTCGACGCTCGACCTGCCGCTCTTCACCGCGCGCGGGATCGGCGGCCGCGCGCGCTAGTAGGGGTTGATTCCTCAGGCGGACAGGAGCCGGCCCGCTTCGAGCGCGCCGCGCCGGCTCAGAGGATCGGCTCGAGGGCCACGAAGAAGCCAACGAACAAGAGACTCGAGACTGCCAGTCGAAGAACGGAGTGGACGGTGTTCAGAATCGACATCGGATGACCTCCTTGCTCTGGAGGAAGCTTCGGTCCGATCCGCCACCGGGGGGTGTGAAGTGCTTCACACGGCCCGGTTTTTTTCTTCAGGTAGGCACTTTTTGCCAGTTTTGCCTACGCTGCGAGACCGCCGATGGACGCCACGAACGGGCCCGCCGACGCCTCCACGCGCACGCGCATTCTCGCCGCCGCGGCCGAGTGCTTCGCGAAGGAGGGCTACCAGCGCGCCCGCATGGTGGCCGTGGCGGAGCGGGCCGGCGTGTCGCGCGCGGGCCTCTACCTGCACTTCCCGACCAAGGAGGCGCTGCTCGCCGGGCTGAACGAGAGCGTGATCGAGGAGTGGCTGGCGCTCTCGCAGCGGACGCTCTCCGCAGAGGGCAGCGCGCTAGAGGCGATCGCGAGCTGGCTCCGCGAGGGCCTCGCGAGCGAAGCGCAGCTCGCCGGGGTGCGGGTCGTGACGGCCGACGAGACGCAGCAGGCGCTGCTGCTCGACCGCGCGGCGACCGAGCAAGCACTCGACCAGACGCTGCGCATGCTCGCGTCGGTGCTGCGCCGCGGCGTGCGCAGCGGTGAGCTCACGAGCGACCTCGACGCGAACTCCACCGCCCAGGGCCTCCAAGCCGTGCTGCTGGGCCTGCTGCGCAATCACGTCTCCGAGCGCCCGCTCGTCGACGTGCGCGACTCGCGCCACGTCGCGGCGATCGTGTCGCTGGTGACGCGGGGGATCGCAAGGACGCGCTGACTAATGCACGCCGCGCGCAGCGCCTCCCCAGTATTTCGCGCGCAGTACCTTCTTGTCGGCTTTTCCGACCGCCGTCAGCGGCAGGCTCTCCACCACGTCGATCGTCTTCGGGGCGTACACAGGGCCCTTCTGCTGCTTCACGAGCGCGATCAGCGCCGCCTCGTCGATGCGCTCCCCGGGGCGCGCCACCACCACGGCCTTCACCGCCTCGCCCCACTTCTCGTCCGGCACGCCGATCACCGCGACCGACGACACGCTCGGGTGAGTCGAGAGCACGTCCTCGATCTCGCGCGGGAACACGTTGAAGCCGCCGGAGACGATCATGTCCTTCTTGCGGTCGACGATCGAGAGGAACCCCTCGCTGTCGGATACGGCCATGTCGCCGGTGTGGAGCCAGCCGCCGGCGAGCGCTTCTGCTGTCAGCTCGGGCTGCCGGAAGTATCCCTTCATCACGCACGGCCCCTGCACACAGATCTCGCCGGCCACGCCGGGCGGCACGCGCTCGCCGTTCTCGTTCAAGATCGCCACGCGCACGTTGGGCATCGGCAGGCCGCACGACGCGAGGCGGTCGAGGCGAGTCGGATCGTGATGCGCGCGCCACAGGCTGGTCGCGATGCCGCCGCACTCGGTCTGGCCGTAGAGCTGCGCGAACACCGGACCGATCCGCTCGATCCCCTCGACGAGACGCGCGGGTGACATCGGTGACGCGCCGTACATGATCGTCTCGAGGCTCGCGAGGTCCGCATCGCCGAGGCCGGGATCGTCGAGCAGCACGTAGATCATCGTCGGCACCAGGAGCGACAGCGTCGCGTGCTCGGTCGCGATGTCGGCGAGCCAGTGCGCCGGGTCGAAGCCCCGGTGCAGGACGACCGTGCCGCCGGACAGGAGCGTCGGCGTGATCAGCATGCCCGCCGCGTGCGAGATCGGCGCACAGGCGAGGTAGCGCCGCTCTTTCGGAAGGTCCCAACCCGAGGACACCGCCAGCGCCATCTGCGCGACCGCGCTCTCGGGCAGCTCGGCGGCCTTCGGCACGCCGGTGGTTCCGCCGGTGTAGAGGAGCCAGCTCGTGTCGTCGGGCTCGTTTGGCCCCGGCGCGAGCGGGCCCGCAGAGCTGCCGGCGGCGAGATTCAGCAGGTCCTCGCCGACCCCGGCGGGGCCAAACGTGAATACCGCGTGGAGCGACGGACAGCTCTCGAGCAGCTCGCCGGCACGCAAAGCAAAGGCCGGATCGACGCACAGAAAGCGCAGCTCGGCCTCGTTGCACGCATAGCGGTGATCGGCGAGCGATCCCATCGGGTGAAGCGCCGTGTAGCGGCCGCCGGCCACGTTGGTGGCGGTCTGCGACATCCAGACCTCGGGCCGGTTCGGCGACAGTACGCCCACGCCCTCGCGGCGCTCGAGGCCGCGCTGCTGGAACAGCAGCGCGAAGCGGCTCACCAGGTCTGCGGCTTCAGCGTATGTCCACGCGCGGCCGTCCTGGCGAAACGCCTCGCGCGCGGGCCAGCGCGCTAGCGCGTTGGCCACCAGCTCGGTGTGGGTGATCGGCCGGTGCAGAGAAGACCTGGACATGCGGGGACCATCCTAAGCCACCGGCGGCTCCTGCGTGAAGAACGGATCGAGCGCAACGCCTTCGGGCGGGCTGAAATAGGTGCGTACCTCGTAGACGAGGCCGTCGTCGTCGATCCAGTAGATCTCGATCGAGTCGAGCACGACCGGCTCGCCGTCGATCATGCCGTGGTTGCGCACGTGCAGCGCGGCCTG
>CAZUYC010000027.1:0-3771 GCA_964624475.1 uncultured Spirochaetales bacterium
CGAGAGCACGGCATCCCAGAGAACTCCGCTGGGCTCTTCCTGGGCCATCAGCACGGCCGCCCGCGCGGAGGCGCCGCGCGCGGCGAACTGGGCGTCCACCCAGTCCGCATCGGCCTGCACCACGCTCGAGGGGGTCCCCGAAACCTTGTTCAGGCCGAGGAAGAGCACCCCGTCCCGCACGAACGCGAAGTTCTCGGGCCGCGCCGCCTGCGCGTCCACCGGCCAGATGCCGCAGAAGTTCTGCTCGAGGCCGAGCAGGTGCTGCTCCCACCACGCCCAGCCCTGGGTGGGGTTGGAGCAGTTCACCCACTCGTTGTCGCCGGGCACGATGAAGGCCGGCACCTCGGAGGTCTTGAGGATGTCCGCGACCGTCTGGTAGCGGATCTCCTGGCACGCCTCGCTGCTCGACTGGATGTCGCCGAGGTGGATCAGGAACGCCGACGGCGAGTAGCGGTTGTGGTCGGCCACGTGCTGCTCGAGGTCGGCGATCTCGTCCGCGCCGTAGGGCACGTCGCCGATCGCGGAGAAGATCACGTCCCCGGCGCCGCGCGCGGGCCCGGAGGCGAGGATCCAGCAGAAGAGCAAGGCCGCGAGCGCCGGGTGCAGCAGGCGGCGCGCCCCGGTCTCGAAACGTCCGGATCGCGACACCCGCACGCAGAACCTCGGCAGCTGGTCCGCGGCGCACCCGGCGAGCGACGGGGTTCCGCGGCAGGCCCGATCCAGCGTCGCCCGCTCGCCGCTCCTCTATACGCGATCGGTACGAGCAGGTCACGCGCAAAATCGGCGCAATCGGCTCGTCGCGTTGCACTCGCCTTGCCGGCGCTCGAACTCGCGAAAGAAGTGCGTCCCGGCGGCGTTACGGCGCAGAGGCTGCGCGCCGCGGCGAGCGCTCGTTCCGTTCCCCGTGCGGGGCCTGTTCCCCTCGCTCCGTCGTTGCTTACGGGAGCCGGAAAACCCCTATACCGTTCGAGGAAGGGGTGGGGGTCGCAGGAGATCGCCCGGGTGCCCCGGATGGTTGCCCACGTTGGCCGTTGAAACAGCGCGTGATGACCAGTGCAGGCGGGGTCTCGAGACGGGCGCCCTGCTCGTCGTCCTCGCGGCGCTCACGATCTCGCTGTCCACCTCCTTCCGCTTCTACTGGTTCACCGATCCGAGCACCTGGTACCACTACGGGCGCCACTTCGCCGCGAGCTTTCCGACGCGCCGCCTCGCCTACGGCTTCCCGCTACTCGTCGCCGCCGCGACCGAGCTGGTCGGCCCCGACTGGGCCTACTTCGTGAACGTTCCGGTGCTCGCGCTCCTCACGGTCCTGGTCTACCTGCTGGCCCGCGCGCACGCGCCTGCGGCACTGCGCCAGGAGACGACCTGGGCGGCATTGGGAGCGTTCCTCGCCGTGGCATTGCTGATGCACTGGAATCGCGCACTGCTCCGCGCGCTCGCCAATCCCTACCGCGATCCCCTCGCCCATGTCCTGGTCCTCGCATGCTGCCTGCTCCTCGTGCGCTCCTACCAACGACCGGGTGGGGCATGGGCTCCCCTCCTCCTGAGCGGCGTCTGTCTCGCACTGGCCACCTCGACCCGGGAAACCTCGTTGGTCATGCTCGCACCGCTCCTCCTCTTCGGCCTCGCGAGCGGACGGCGCCCGCACCAGCTTCCGATGCTGCGCTCCGCGCCCTGGTTCGGGATCGGCTTCGGAATCGCGATCGTGCCGCTTCTCGTCCAGAACTCACTCGTCTCCGGGAATCCGCTCGTACCCGCCCAGGCGTTGCAGAGCTATGCGAACAAGGGATCGCTCACGCCCGGGGTGAGCCTCGCGTTCCTTCCGCACACGTTGCCCGGCATCCTCGCCATGCTGCGCGATCACTGGGGACTCACGGGGGCCGGCCTCCTGAGTGCCGGCGTGATCGCTGGCCTCGTGCATCGTCAGCTCGTGGTCCTCTTTCTTTCTCTCCCTGCACTCCTCGTCTACCTGATCTTCTACGGAAGCTATGTGAAGCCCGTCGCCCGATACCTCTTCGTGCTCGACCTTTTCGCGGCGCCGGTCGCGGGATTCGGAGCGGCCGCGCTCCTTCGCGCGATGACGGCGCGCTGGCCTCCCAGATTTCGCTTCGCCGCCGCGCGTGCGCTCCTCGTGCTGGGATTCGCGGTCGCCGTCGCCACGGCCTTCGCGCAGCCGGCCGAGGACCGGCGCTTCGGAATGGACGATGTGCGGAGGTTGAAAGCGGCGCTCGGGGCGGTGCCCGCAGGCGCGCTCGTCCTGGCGGAGCACCCCGAGATACTGGCGGTGCGGACTTTCGGTGACCCCGATCTCGACACGTGGGCCGCCGCGACGCAACGAAGCGCGCTGCGGAGCCCGTCCCACCGGGCGGATCTGATCGATGCGGTGGAGGAGGCCGGTGCCGCCTTCTTCGTCGCGATCGAGGGCAAGCGCTTCCCCGGGCCTGCGCGTCGCCTTCTCGCGAGTGCGTTCGATCTACAGCTGGTGCACCGCGAGGCGGCGCCGAGCGGCGAAGCGAGCATCCGCGTCGAGCGGATCGTTCCCTGGTCGCAGCGCCGGACCGAGACCGTCCTCCGAGTGGCGCGGCCGGGCCGCTATCGGCTCGTCGTCGACGTGGGCGCCCTCTCGAGGTACCCGCGTTCGTTCGTTCGCCTGGCGCTCGGCGATCGGGTCCTGGAGCCCCCGCCGGGAGACTACGTGAATCACTACGTGGTGTCGATCGAGGACGCCCCAGCGCGGCTCTCGCTCCGGCTCGAATCCGATGGCCCGGTGCCTTCCCCACTTCGCGCGTGGCACGAGCCGGCGGATAGGGAGGCTCCAGGCGGGTAGAACGAAATGCCGGGCGAATGCCTGTGCCCGCGCAGCCGCGACCCTGAGGAACGCCCCTCGTCACTGCCTTCGGAAGCTCGCGGTGACGGACCGGTTTGCGTTCATGAGCAGCGCGGCGGGGTTGGTCACGCCGCTGAGGGCGCCCGACCAGCCTTCGAAGGCGTAACCGGCCGCGGGGACCGCCGTGAGTGTCACCTGCGTCCCGGCGAGGTAGATGCCCCCGGGCGGGCCGAGGATGACGCTGCCCTTCCTTCGGATCGAGACGGAGAGCGTGTAGGTCACCGTGAAGTTCGCGCTGATCGACTTGTTCGCGTTCACGAGCAGCGTCGTGGGAGTCGTGAGGCCGGAGAGGTCTCCGCCCCAGCCGAGGAACGACGCCACCGCATTGCTGGGGACGGCCGTGACGGTCACGATCGTTCCCACGTCGTAGACGCCCCCGGGCGGATTCAGGACGATGCTGCCGCTCCCCGTGGTCGACGCGTTCACGCTGTACTGGCGGACGAAGCCCGCCGAGATCGTCTTGTTCGAGTTGACGACGAGGGTCGTGGGGTTGGTCGTTCCCGAAAGGGCCCCGCTCCAGGCGCCGAAGCGGTAGCCCGAGGCGGGGACCGCCGTCACCGTGACCACGCTGCCGGAGGCGTAGACGCCCCCGGGCGGGTTCAGCGTCACGCTCCCGCCGGTCGTCGGCGTGACCGTCAGCGTGTACTGCGCGGCGGTGCTGAAGCTCGCGCCGACGCTCTTGTTCGCGTCCATGACGAGGGTCGCCGGGTTCGCCGTTCCGGTGAGCGCGCCGCTCCAGCCGGCGAAGCTGTAGCCCGCGGCCGGGACGGCCGTGAGGGTCACGGTCGTGCCCGAGGTATAGCTGCCTCCGGGCGGGTTCAGCGTGACGCTGCCGCCCGCGCTCGAACTCACGGACAAGGTCACGGGCGGCGGGGGCGTCGTAC
>CAZUYC010000028.1:0-3878 GCA_964624475.1 uncultured Spirochaetales bacterium
CCGCCTGCTCCGGCGTCTGCTCGCGCAGGAAGATGTAGCTCCCGCCGGTGTCGTAGAGGGTGATCCCGAGCCAGCGACCGACGGTGAGCGCGAGGCCGACGAAGCGGGGCGACTGCGAGACCCGCACCCGGAGGAAGCGCAAGAGGGCCGATTCGGGAGCCCGGAGCCCCGCGGCAGGCGGGGGCGGCTGCGGCCGCCGTGGCGGCTCGAAGACCTCGGGGTAGAAGTCGTTTCCGACGAAGAGGCCGACGACGACGCTGCGGGCTCCGAAGCCCTCGCGGAGGGCGTCCTCCAGAAGGCGCGCGTAGTGTGGGGGCGCACCGCCCGGCATGCCGAAGTTAAGCACCTCGCGCGGCTCGCCCCGCTCGGCGAGCCGGGCCTCCATGCGCGCGGGAATCGTGTCGGAGGCCTCCACGGAGCTCCCGAGGACGAACGAGTCGCCGATCAACAGGATGTTGCGCGGGTCGGCGATTACCTCCGCGGGCCATTCGCCGTCGCGGCGGCCGTGGCTGTTGAAAGCGACGCTGAACGTGAACTCGTCGCTCTGGTAGGTGCGTCGACGGCCGGCGAGGAAGCGGGTCGGATGGCCCCAGTCGACGTCGTGGATGTTGATGAAGTGCTGGGCGCCGGCACCCGGCACGAGCCGCACGAGGAACTCGAGCGCTCCGAAGAGAAGGACTAGTGCGAACGCCGCGAGGCCGAGGTTCTGGCCGAGTTCTCGGGCGGACACCCGCGAAATGTACCAGAGGTGGACACGGGGAGCCCCGCCCGGCGTTCCGTACAATGGTCGCCGATGCGTCGCATTGCCCTGCTCGAGAACCCGATCCGCGACTACGCCTGGGGCTCGCGCAGCGCGATTGCGCGGCTGCTCGACGAGGCGGTGCCCTCGCCCGAGCCCCAGGCGGAGCTCTGGATGGGGGCGCACCCGGTCGCGTCCTCGAGGGTCCGGGTCGAGGGCCGCCGGATCTCGCTCGCGGAGGCCGTCGCCGCGGACCCGGAGGCGATCCTCGGCCCCCGCGTGATCGCGCGCTTCGGGCCGCGCCTGCCCTTCCTGGCGAAGCTCCTCGCGGCGGCGGCGCCGCTCTCGATCCAGGCCCACCCCGATGCCCGACAGGCGCGGGAGGGCTTCGCGCGCGAGCAGGCGCTCGGGATCCCGCTCGACTCCGAGAAGCGCTGCTACCGCGACCGCAGCCACAAGCCGGAGCTCCTGTGCGCCCTCGAGCCCTTCGAGGCGCTGTGCGGCTTCCGGCCGCCGGCCGAGATCGCCGGCCTCGCGGAGCGGCTCGGCGCACCCGCCCCGCGCGCCTTCGTCGCCGCGGCGCTCGCGCGCCCTGCCCCCCTGGAGGAGCTCGCGACGCGCCTCCTGCGCCTCGAGCCGGCGCCGCGCCGCGCGCTCGTCGCGGAGGCTGCGGAGGCCGCGGCCCACGTGGACGACCCGGCGCTGCGCTGGATCGCAAGGCTGGCAGACCTCCATCCGGGCGACGGCGGCGCCCTGGCCCCGCTCTTCCTCCGGCACTTCCGGCTCGCGCCCGGCGAGGCGATCTTCCTGCCGCCGGGCGAGCTCCACACCTACCTGGGCGGCTTCGGGGTCGAGGTGATGGCGAGCTCGGACAACGTGCTCCGCGGCGGGCTCACGGCCAAGCACGTCGACGGAGACGAGCTCCTGCGCATCCTGCGCTTCGAGCCCGGCTCCGGCCGAGCCCTCTGCCCGGAGCCCGACGCGACGGGAGCAGCCGTCTACCGCACCCCGGCCGAGGAGTTCGAGCTCTCCACGCTCCGGATCGGAGCCGGCCGTGGATTCGAATCGGACGGCGAGCGCGGCGTCGAGCTCCTGCTCTGCACCCAAGGCACCGCCGTGGTCGCCGCCGGAGGCGACCGGGTCGATCTCCGGCCCGGGTGGAGCTGCCTCGTCCCGGCGGCGGCGGGCGCGTACTCGATCGCGGGGGAGGGGGAGCTGCACCGCGTCGCGGTCCCTGTCGACGGCTAGCGATGCGGCGCGCAGCGCTCGGTCTCGCCACCGCCGCCGTAGCGGTCGCGTGCTCGCTCGGTCTCGGCGAGCTCCTGGTTCGCGGGGTCGTGGGACCGCCCGCGCAGCTCTACTACACGGGCTCGTTTCACGACACCCAGACCGACTTCGACGTCGTCTACGGCGTCACGCCCGAGGGTCGCCGCCGAACCTGCGGCCCGCAGCCCCGGGGACTCGGCGCCGCGCGGGTCGGCGTGATCGGCGACTCCTTCGTCTTCGGCCAGGGGGTGGCCGACTGCGAGGACTTCGTCTCGCTCCTGAACGCGGCGTCGCCGAGCAAGCGCTTCGAGAACCTCGGTTTGATCGGCGCCGGCATCGACCACTACGCTCTCGTCGCGCGCGACCTGCTCGACGGGTTCAGCGAGGTCACGGTCCTCTTCCACCCCAACGACGTCGGGCACCTCCCCACGGTGCGGAGCGCGGCCGGACGCGGCGCCGACGACTTCGCGGTGCTCGGCATCCTGCGGCGGGCCCATCACGCGTGGATCCTGAGCCGCGTCCGCAAGAGTGCCGAGGAGCGCGACGGCGCGGTCGCCTTCCTCGGCGGCCGTCCGAACCAGGTGCTCTCCGCCCTGCGCCAGGACCTCGACTATTTTCGGTCGATGGTCGAGCCCGGACCCCAGCAGGTGGCGGCGTTCCGCGCGCGTTTCGCGGAGCTCGCCGGGCTGCTCGGCGATCGCGTCCGTCGCGGTCGCGTCGAGATCGCGTGCGTGCCCGAAGCGCACACCGTGTCGCCTCAGCTCGCGGCCTTGATCCGCGAGCATGGGGGCTCCCTCGGAGCCTTCGGGGAGCCGAGCCGCTCCTGCGAGCTCGTGCGCGACCTCGCCCGCGAGCACGGCCTGCGCTTCCTCGAGGTCTTCGAGGGCTTCGCCGCGCACGGCGAGGAGCTCTACCACTTACACGACCTGCACTGGAACCCGGCGGGCCACCGGCGCATGGCCGAGCTCCTCGCCGAGCCGCTGGGCGTCCCCGCGCCCGCGGCTTCCGCCGGCCCCGTCGCCGAGGGAGCGCCTGTGGTACCGTCCGCCGCCCCATGAGCGCTCCGGCCCCCGGTCTTCCGGCCCTGCGCGTCCTCATGGTGGGCGAGCTCGATCCGCTGCTCACGACCGGAGCGCGCTTCGCGGCCTTCCGCGAGCTCGGCGTCGAGATCGAGGGCGTCGACACGCGGCCCTTCCTCGCGGCGCAGGGCCCGTGGGGAAGGCGGCTCACGCACCTCACGCTGCGCACTCCCGGCGTCTACGCGTTCAACCGCGCGCTCCGCGACCACTTCACGCGCTTGCGCCCGAACCTGGTCTGGCTGGAGAAGCCGGTCTTCGTCTTTGCGAGCACCTTCCGGCGCCTGCGGCGCGAGCCGGGCGTTCGCTTCGTCTACCACAACACCGACGACTGGCGCGCCCAGGGCCGTCTCCACGGCCTCCACTGGCGCTACTTGCTGCGCGAGCTCTCTCGCTACGACCTCTACGTGCTCTCGAACGCGCACAACGTGCGGGAGTTCCGTGAGGCGGGGTTCGTGCCCGTGCACCACATGGAGCTCGCCGCGAACCCTGCGATCCGCGATCCCGGGTCGATCCCGGACGACGAGCGGCGGAGGCTCGGCGGCCCGGTCGGCTTCGTCGGGCACCACGAGCCGGAGACGGAACGCCTGCTCGCGCACGTCGCGCGGGCGGCGATCCCGCTCAAGATCTACGGCGGCTCGTGGGAGGGCGCGGCCCGCGGCCCGCTGCGCGAGGCGATCCAGCGCCGCTACGTCTGGGGGGAGGAGTACGCCCGGGCCCTCTGCTCCTTCGACGTGAACCTCGGCATCGTCTCCCGGTGGAACCGCAACCACACCGCGTCGCGCACCTTCCAGATC
>CAZUYC010000029.1:0-36075 GCA_964624475.1 uncultured Spirochaetales bacterium
TAAGGACACGTAAATAAATAATGGTCGCACCGAGCCCGTGCCTATGACGATCTGGGCCGAATGGCATAGTTCCAATCGCCGTGAAACTTGTGGCGCTCCAGATTCACCCGCTGCATTTCTTCGTCAGTCACCTTGCGGCCAGTCGGGTATTTTCGCCGGTCCAGGCGGCAGGTCACTTTGAGACCTTTGGCCGTGGCAGTCCGGGAGATCAGATTGACGATCGTCTCGTAGTCCCGCAGCGGTTCGCCGCGCCAGTTCGAGGAGATGAAAGAGAACAGCCGGTGCTCGATCTTGTTCCATTTGCTCGTTCCGGGCGGGAAGTGGCAGACGGAGATGGAGAGGCCCGTTTCGTCCGCCAGCGTCTGCAGTTCCAGCTTCCACAGTCTCAGCCGCGATCCGTTGCTGCCTCCACCGTCCGCGGTGACCAGGATGTCCTTCGCTGCGGGATACAGGCGTCGGCCTTGGTGTCGCCACCAGCCTCTGATCGACGCTACGGCGAAAGCGGCGGTATCGTGGTCCGTCCCCACGTTCACGAAGCCCGTGTTGCGCTCGAGGTCGTAGACGCCGTAAGGATACGCCCGGGGAATGTCGGGACCGGGAAAGTCGTGCCCCTGGACCTTGACAGGCTTCTTCTCCGGGAGCCATTGCCGTCCGCCGTTGGCGTAGTTTCCCACCAGCTCCTTCTTCTTGGTGTCAACGGAGATGACCGGCGCTCCCCTCGCCATGGTCCGCTTGACCTGCGTGTTGATGTGGCGGAACTGCGCGTCCCGATCGGGGTGGTCGTCGCCCTCTTCCGTCTTGCGGTTGCCCTGCAGGCTGTACCCCTGCGCGTGAAGGAGCTGTGCGACTTTCATGTGACTGATCGGATGCCTCTGCCGGGTGAGTTGTGCGGCCAGGGTCCGCGTGCTCCTGCAGGTCCAGCGCAGCGGCGTTTCCGGATCGCCCCGCGTGTCGGGATCAATCAGCCGCTCCAGTGCGCCCGCCAAGCGGGGATCGTGTTCGGTGATCTTCTTGCGTCCCGCTCCCGGCTGCCGGATGCGGCCTGGAGGCGGCGCAGTTCCACCCTCGATTTCCTTGATGCCCTTTGCGATGGCCTTTCGCGACAGTCCACACGCACGGCTCACTTCCGAAATCCTGCCGCGACCCAAGGCACGCGCTTCGTTGGCGGCCATGAGCCGGCGTGTCCGCTCGTCCAGAAGCGGCCACAGGCTGGCTAGCTTCGCCTGAAGTTCGGAGCGAGTCTTCATACTCGCGATCATACGAACACCAGACTCGGAGTGCAACCTTTATTTATTTACTCGTCCTAACGGCCATAGGTGACTTCACCGCACCGCCTCTCGATGCGTTCACGGCTCACGATCGCGTCGAGAGTTGACTTTCGACTTTGTTTCGTCTACACTGAATCCCGTTGCGAAGTCGGGAACGTTGCGAAGTCGGGAAGATCGGGCGTGTCGACTGACCTGGCCATGCAGATCCATCGCGTGCGGGAGGAACGGCCTCCCGGGCGCCTGGGGCGGCCGGGCCTGGAACGCGCTCCGCAGCCGGTGCCGCAGCCGGCCTGGGACGCCGACGCGGCGAGCGACGGCGCGACCGACGCGACCGAGCCGATCGAGGAGCGGCTCGCGCGGCTGGCGAGCGCATTCGGGCCGCTGCGCCGGGTGCTCGCGGCTCTCGCCGAGCGGCTGCTCGCGACGCAGGCGCCTGCGCGCCTCGCCTACGCGCGGCTCGGCGACTTTGCGCGCGAGCGGCTGGGGCTCTCCGCCCGCCAGCTCCAGGATCTCGCGCGCGTGCACCGCGCCCTGGCCGGGCTCCCCGCTCTCGAGCGCGCGCTGGTCGCGAACGAGCTGCCGTGGAGCAAGGTGCGCCTGCTCGCCCGCGTGGCGAGCGCGGAGAACGAGGCGGCGTGGATCGCCCGCGCGCAGGCCCTGGCCACCCGCCAGCTCGAGCAGGAAGTGCGCGCGAGCGCTCCGCGCCTCGAGCCGCAGGATCTCGACGAGGCCGTGCCCGAGCAGCGCGTCGTGGTGCGCTGCACGCCCACCGTGTGCGAGAAATGGGCCCTCGCTCGCGAGATGGCCGAGCGCGTGGCCGGCCAGCGCCTGCGCGCCGGCGAGGCGCTCGAGCTGGTCACGGCCGAGGTCTTCTCGGCCATCTCGATCGCCCCCGCGTTCACCGAGATGGTGGACGAAGCTCCCGCGCCGCCGCGAGGCGATCGCGACGCGGGCCCTCGGGGTGGGGAGACGCGCCCCGCGCTGCGCGCGTCCGCCCGCGACCTGCCGGGCCCGGTCGCATCGCTCGCCGCGGGGCTCGAAGAGGCCGATGCCTTCGAGCTCGATCGGCGCCTGCGGCAGGCCGTCGCGCTCGAGCAGACCCTCGACGCGGCGATGGCGCCCCTGCTGCGTTGCGTCCTCGCCCCGGAGTACGAGTGGCGCGGCGACTACCGCGCGCTCGCGAGCTACGCGAGCGAGGAGCTCGGGATCTCGTCCAGCAAGGCGCGCGCGCTGCTGCGCCTCGAGCGCGCCGGCGACGTGTGCCCGGAGCTGCGCGAGGCCTACCGCAGCGGGCGTCTCTCGTGGGTCAAGGCCCAGGGCCTGCTCCCGCTCCTGCTCCTGGACATCGAGGGCGCGTGGCGGCCGGCCTGGGTGGCCTGGGCCGAGCGGGTCACCGTGCGGCGCCTGGAAGCGGACGTCGAGCGGGCGCTGCTCTTGCGGGCCGGCCACGACCGGGCCTTCCAGCGCTGCCAGTTCCATCCCGAGCGGGCGCAGGACCCGATCCCGCCCGGGGAGCGCCAACTGTGTGCGCCCGACGTCGACCCCGAGGCGACGCAGGAGCTCGTCTGGCGGGTGCCGCGCGAGGTGGCCGGACTCTTCACGGCGGTGCTCGAAACGCTGCGCTCGCAGCTCCGGCGCGAGCGCGGCCGCTTCCTCACCGACGGCGAGGTCTTCGACGGCCTGCTCGACTGCGCGCTCCTGACCTGGACGCTGCGCGACCCGCGGGCGCGCCGGCCCGGCCCGGTGATGGAGCGCGACGGCTACCTCTGCGCGGTCCCCGGCTGCACGTCGCGGCGCCACCTGCACGGCCATCACATCGTCTTCCGCTCGGCCTGCGGCTCCGAGGCGCCGGAGAACCGCATCACGCTCTGCGCCTTCCACCACCAGCGCGCGCTGCACGCGGGGCTGCTGCGCATCCGCGGCCGCGCGCCCGGCGAGCTCGTCTTCGAGCTCGGCCTGCGACCGGGGGCCGCTCCGCTCCTCCGCTACCGGTCGGGCGATATCGCCGTCTCCCCGACCGGATCGTGAATTCTTCCCGGATCGGGGGGATTGAGCGGTGGACACACTCTTTCCGTTGCAGGAGTGCCCGAAGCCGAAGCACGAGGAAATCGAGACGGCGTCGGCTCCGCGGGCTTCAGACCGCCAACCGCTCGCAGGTCGAGCGCTGCGGCCGGTAGATCCGTCAAGGGGTCCGAAGTCCGATTCCTGCTCAGGCTCTGAGAGCGCGGCCTGCGAGCCCCTGGGCGCGGACCGACCCGCGGTATCCTGCGCCCTGGGAGGTCCGGGATGCCCGGGCCCGACGCCATCGACCTGCAGCGCTACCCCCTCGACCGGCTCGACGAAGCGCCCGGTCGCGAGCTGGTGGAGCGCTGTCGGGCGGCCCTCGCCCGGGCCGGCCTGGCCCAGCTTCCCGGCTTCCTGCGGCCCGAGGCCGTCGAGTCCTGCGCCCGCGAGGCGCTGCGCTGCGGCGAGGGCGCCTATCACATGGAGCGCATGTTCGGCTACGGCGAGGGCATGCCCTACCGGCAGGACGAGTCCAGCCTGGCGCCGGACGATCCCCGCCTCTACCGCATCCGCACCGCGCTGCGCTTCGTCCCCGGCGACGAGGTTCCGCCCGGCTCGACGCTGTGGGCCCTCTACGAGTGGCCGCCCATGCTCGACTTCGTGCGCCGGGCGCTGGGGCGCGAGGCGCTCCATCGGGCGCCCGATGCGCTCAACAGCGTCAACTACCTGGTCTACGCGGACGGCGACGAGCAGGACTGGCACTTCGACGAGCACGACTTCAGCGTCACGATCCTGCTCCAGGCGTCGGCGGGCGCGGGCTTCGAGTTCGTGCCCCACCTGCGCCACGACGACGGCGAAGACCTGGAGGGCATGCGCCGGGCCCAGGCCGGCACCCATCCGGGTCTGGTCCGCCCGCCGGCCTCGCCCGGCACCCTCAGCCTCTTCGAGGGGCGCTATCACTACCACCGGGCTACCCGCGTGCAGGGCGGACGCGAGCGGCTGCTGGCGCTCCTCCAGTACGGCGAACGGCCCGAAGCCCCGGACGAGCCGAGCGTCCGCGAGCTGAACCGGCTCTTCTACGGCCGGCCCGATTGATGCGAGTGAAGTTGCCCCCGGTTTCGCGGACACCTCTCCACTCGGGATGGAGGAGTCGCATCCTCCCTGCGCGCGTCCGCCGGAGGTAGCAATGCCGCGCAACCACGCGAGCGAGCTTCGACCCCTCGCGCCCGACCTCTTCGTCGCCGAGCGCCCGCTGCGCTTGCTCGGCATCGAGGTCGGCACGCGCATGACCGTGATCCGACTGGCGGACGGCGCCCTCTTCGCGCACTCGCCCATCGCCCTCGAGGCCGGGCTCCGGAAGCAGGTCGACGCGCTCGGGCCCGTGCGCCACGTCGTCGCGCCGAACCGCTTCCACCACCTGTGGATCGGTGACTACGCGGCCGCCTATCCGGAGGCGCGCCTCTTCGCCGCGCCCGGTCTCTCCCGCAAGCGCGGCGACGTCGCCTTCCACGCCGAGCTCGACGACGAGGCGCCGCCCGCCTGGAAGGGTCAGATCGACCAGCTCGTCTTCGCAGGAGCGCCTCTGGCGAACGAGGTGGTGTTCTGTCACCGCACGAGTCGCACCCTGCTGTTGTGCGACCTGGCCTTCCACATCGGACCCGAGAGCCCGCCGAACACGCGGCTCGCCTTCCGCCTGCTCGGCAGCTATGGACGCTTCGGCCCGACGCGATTTGAGAAGTGGATCGTGGTGCGCGACCGCGCCGCGGCGCGCGCGTCGCTCGAGCGCATCCTCGACTGGGACTTCGACCGCGTGATCGTGGCCCACGGCGTGGTGCTGGAGCGCGGGGGGCGCGACGCCCTGCGGCGCGGCTACGCGTGGCTGCTGGAGGACTGAGCGGGCGCGCACGGGGCCAGAGGCGCTCCGACTGCACAGCCCCGGACCCAGACCGCGCAACCCCTCCAGGAAGAGGCACGCGTCCAAGAGGAGGCGGTCGTCGATGCTATGGTGCAGTTCGTCCGCAGGGCGAGTGGCGCTACGGGGAGAGACCCGATGATTCTGGCCCACCGCGTACGGGATCGAGGGCAGCACGTGGATGCTGGACGGCGAGAGCAGATTCCGTCACGCGTCCCTCGAACGGCTCCCACCGGCTGATCTGAAGAGGTGAGCGCCGACCGCCGCCTCGCCGCCATCTGGTTCAGCAACATCGTGGGCTACACGGCGCTGATGGGGCAAGACGAGCAGGCGGGGCTCCGCGCTCGGGAGCGACACCGGAGCCTGCTCCGGCCGCTGGCGGCGCGCCACCACGGCAAGATCGTGGACGAGAACGGCGACGAGCTGGTCGCGGTGTTCCCGAGCGGCCTCGACGCGGTGGCCTGCGCGCTGGCCGCGCAGGCCGCGCTGCGCGACAACCCGGAGCTGAAGCTTCGCATCGGGATCCACTCGGGGGACGTGATCTTCGAGGGCGGGCGCGTCTACGGCGACGGCGTGAACGTGGCCTCCCGCATCCGGCCGCTCGCGGAGCCGGGGGGCGTCGCCGTCTCGGAGCCGGTCTTCGACGCCGTGAAGAACCAGGCCGGGATCGAGCTGACGCCGCTCGGCACGCACGACCTCAAGAACGTCGCGCGTCCGCTTGCTGTATACGCCGTCACGGGCAGCGCCGCGACGCGTGCCCGGACGCCCCAGAGCCGCTCCGCGCTCCGGCGAGCCGCGCTCGGCGCTGCCCTCGTCCTCGCAACGGCGACTGCGCTCTACCTGGCGAGGAGCTGGCGTTCTTCGTCGCCCGGCCTGTCGGCTTCGGTTGCGGTGCTTCCCTTCGCCGACATGAGCCCCACTGGCGACCAGGGGTACTTCGCCGACGGCATGACCGAGGAGATCATCAACGCGCTGGCCCGCCTGCCCGATCTGCGCGTGGTGGCGCGCACCTCCGCCTTCGCCTTCAAGGGGAAGGACGCGGACATCCGCACGATCGGCGAGCAGCTCGGCGTGCGGAACGTCGTCGAGGGGAGCGTGCGCAGGTCGGGCGAGCGCCTGCGCGTGACGGCCCAGCTCATCTCGGTGGCGGACGGCTACCACGTCTGGTCCGAGACCTATGACCGAGGTGTCGCGGACGTCTTCGCGATCCAGGAGGAGGTCGCTACAAAGGTGGCCGAGGCGCTCTCGGTGCGGATCGGCGGCCGCTCGCTCGCGCAGGGGCCGCCGCGCGACCCGCGCGCCTACGAGCTCTATCTCACCGGCCGGCAGCTCTTCGGCCTGCGCACCGAGGCGTCGCTGCGGCGCGCGATCGAGTACTTCGAGCAGGCCCTCGCGCTCTCGCCCTCGTATGCGCCGGCCCTCTCCGGCATCGCGGACGTACTCCTCACGCTCCCGATTCTGGGCTTCGACACCGACCCGGGCTGGTACGAGCGGGCCCGCGAAGCAGCGGAGGCGGCCGTCCGCAGCGACCCCTCGCTCGGCGCCGCGAAAACGTCCCTGGGGCGGCTGGAGGTCTCGGGGGGGAGGTGGAACTGGAAGGAAGCGGAAGCGCACCTCCTCCGTGCGATCGAGCTGGATCCCGGCTATGCGCAAGCCCGCCTGTGGTACGCCTACGTGTTGATCTTCCAGGGACGCGTGGAAGAAGGCCTCGCGGAGGTCCAGCGGGCACTGGAGCTCGACCCGCTCTCGCCGTTCATCCTTTGGAACGCCGGAAGATTCGCATGGATGACCGGGGATCACGAGCGCGCGATCGAGCTGCTCCGGCGAGCCGTGGACCTGAACCCGCAGGCGCCCGAACCGCGAAGGGTCCTGGCGGACGCCTACGCCATTGCGGGGCGCGACAAGGAGTCGGCAGAGACCATCCTGGCCGGAGTCCCTCCTCCGGCGCAGGCCGAGCTGCGCAGCGCGTACGAAGCAGGCGGCCTGAACGCGCTCCTCGAACGGCATCTTCGGTTGGAGCAGGAGCGCAGCGGCCAGCCGTGCGGGTCCCGGGCCACCGTGGCGGCCAGCTATTACGCCCAGCTCGGAGACGCGGAGGGCGTGTTTCGTTGCCTCCAAGAAGAAGCGCGGCTGGGCGTGTTCTTGACCTTCGTCCGCCTCAACCCGCTCTTCGCCCCCTACCGCTCGGACCCTCGCTACGCGGCGTACCTCGAAGCGATGAACCTGAGCGAGTGAGCTACTCCGCCGGCGTCTCGGTCTCCGTGGCGGGCTCCGCACCCTCCGCGGGCTTCGTCTCTGCCTTCGCCGCGAAGCTCTCGCGGAAGGCACGGGGCGGACCGGGTTTGGCCGCGCTGCGCCGGAGGAGGCCCAGAGGGCTGGCGGCATCTGCATGATTGATGCATCTTCATGCATATGCGAACCACGCTGAACCTCGACGACCGACTGCTCGACGAGGCCCGCCGGCTCTCGGGAATCCGCGAGAAGACGGCCCTCGTCCACGCGGGGCTCGAAGCGCTGATCGCGCGCGCGAGCGCGAGACGCCTCGCGGCGCTCGGCGGGACCGAGAAGGGGCTGCGCCCGATCCGCCGCCGGCGCGCGGCGGCGTCCGGGTGATCCTCGTCGATACCTCCGTCTGGGTGCACCACCTGCGCCACGGAGACGCCCGCCTCGCCGCGAACCTCGAGGCGGGCGACGTGGCCTGCCACCCGTTCGTGATCGGGGAGCTGGCGTGCGGGCAGCTACGGCGAAGGCGCGAGATCCTCGCGGGGTTGGCAAGGCTTCCCCGGGTCGTGGTGGCAGACCACGACGAGGTCCTGGGCTTCGTGGAAGCGAGCGGAGTGCCCGGCAGCGGCATCGGCTGGATCGACGCGCACCTGCTGGCCTCGTCGAGGCTCTCCCGAGCTCCCATCTGGACGTTCGATCGCCGCATGCAGGCCGCCGCTCGCGCCCTCGACCTCGCGGTCGATTGAAGGCGAGCGGATCGCGCACCCGCCGATCCCGTCGCCGTCCGCGTCCGCCCGGTCGTCGGTGATCGATCCATCGGGGTTCGTCAACGCCGCGGTCGGGCAGTTGTCGATCGGGTCGGCGAGCCCATCGCCGGCTGAGGCCCGGCTCTCAGTGCCAGCCGGCGCCGATCGGGCACTCGCCGCTCGCAAGCTTCTTTGCGCGCGCGACGAGCTGCGCTTCCATCTGCTCGCGGCCGATCATGATCACGAAGTCGCCCTTCAGGATGCCCGCGAGCGCGAAGCGGGCGAGCTCGTCGAGATCCTGCACCGGGAGGTCGAGCCCCGCCTGCTTCATGCCGGCGTGGAACGCCTCGAAAGTCGTCTCCGAGCCCTCGGGGAAGGGCTTCGCGCGCGCGAGCTCCGCGGGGCGGTTGCGCCGGGTGGTCCAGATCCCCGTCCGGAGCAGGCCTCCCGACGGGTAGAAGATCGCGGCGCGAACCTTCGTCCCCTCGGCGACGAGCTGCGCCGCGAGGCACTCCGTCAGGATCGAGACGGCGGCCTTGCTCGACGCATAGACGCTCTGCCCCGCGAGCGGCGAGATGCCGCCGTCGCCCGACGAGGTGTTCACGATGAACCCCTCCTCGCCCGACGCGATCATGCGCGGCACGAAGGCCTGGATGCCGTGCACGACGCCCATCACGTTGACGCCATGCACCCAGAGCCAGTCCGAGGGCTCGGTCTCCCACACGTTCAGGTTGGCGACGCTGACTCCCGCGTTGTTGACCAGCACGTGGCAGGCCCCGTGGCGGTCGAAGACCTCGTCGGCGAGCGCGTTCAGCGACGCGCGGTCGCGCACGTCGACGACGACGCCCGAGATCTCTCCCCCGCCCGCGCCGAGCTCCCCGCAGGTCGCCGCGAGCGTGTCCTTCTCCACGTCGGCGATCACCACCCGGGCGCCGGCCCCAAGGAAGGCCTTCGCGAGCGCCTTGCCGATGCCGCCGGCGCCGCCCGTCACGACGGCGACGCGGCCGCGGAACTCCTTCATCCGGCAATCCTCCTTCGCGCGCCGCGCCGGGCGCGGCGGGAGACCCGATGTGCAGCGGGCTCCGACCGATCGGAGCCTAGGCCGAGCGGTCGCGCTGGGGACCGCCCCAGTGTCCGGGCCAGCGCGAGCCGCCGATCGTGTCGGAGAAGGGCCAGAAGGCGTCGGGGTCGAGCGGCCCCTCGAGGGTGATCTCGCGGCTGGTCGGCAAGGCGGTCCACAGCCGCGCGGAGACCTCGCCCCGGATCGGCAGCCGCTCGGCGATCGGATCCCACGGGCTCGGGAGCAGCCGAAGCTCGCCCGCGACCTTCTCCTGGTGGACGGTCTGGTAGCCGGCCTTCACCTGCACGACGTGCGGCGGGAAGTCGTAGCTCTTCTCCGCGCCGCCCACGGCGCGCGAGACCTTGACCCACCACTCGTGTTCGACGTGCGCGGGCGGGTTCGCCAGCGCGCCCGCCGTCTGGCCCTGGAACTCGAGGAAGGTGTAGCCCTGGTGCGTGCAGCGGGCGCGCACCCGCTCGCCCAACCGGTAGTAGTCGATCTCGCAGGGATACTTGGGCTGGCCGTTCATGTCGCGGCTGATGAAGATCGCCGACTCCTGGTCGATGCCGTAGCCCAGCGCGTAGCCGCCCTGCGTGCCGCGGTAGTCCGCGTCGACGGTCAGGAGCACGCCGTACTCGGGCTCGTCCGGCACGGGCACGCAGTAGATCGAGAGGTGCACCCTCGACTCGGCGCTCGGGTCGATGCCCGGCGGCAGCAGCGCCCGCAGCTTCGCGGGATCCGTCGGGTAGTCGATCTTCAGGATCGGCCAGCCCGCGATGTCGCCGGGGTTGATCTTCGCTGCGCTCGCCTCGGTCATCGGGATCTCCTTTCGGGTTTCGTCGTCCTTGCGGGTTTCGTCGGGACGGGTGGACCGGCCGCTCACGCCGCGGCCCGGATGTCGTCGAGGCTCGGCCCGATCCTCCGCGCGACCTCTTCGAGCCGGGCCACGTCGAAGCCGAAGACCTGCGCCGCGTTCCCCCCGAGCATCGCCCGCAGCTCGGCCTCGGGAACCTTCGCGAAGGTCTCGCGGAGCGCGGCGAGCGTGTGCGGCCAGGTCCCCTCGAGGTGCGGGTAGTCGGAGCCCCACATGAGCTTCCGGGTGCCGATGCGGTGGCGGTCCTCGCAGTCCTCGGGGTGCAGGAAGCTCGCGCCGAGGAAGCACTGGCGCTGGAAGTACTCGGTCGGGCGAAGCCGGAGATCCTTGTGGAAGTACTTGAAGTAGGGGCTGTCGAATTGACGCTCGAACATGCGCAGTGTGTCGTGGATCCAGGAGCAGCCCTGCTCGGTCATGACGAACTCGAGACGCGGGTAGCGCTCGAAGACGCCCGACCAGAGCAGCGCGGTGAAGGGCCGGTGCGCGTACCATGCCACCTCGCTGATGAACATCGCCGTCGCCGCGCGCGCGTCCCCGTAGTCGGGCGACCAGCCCGAGTGCGTGTGCACCGGCATCTCGAGCTCCTCGCAGGCGCTCCAGATCGGCTCGTAGCGGGGATGGTGGTAGTACGGGTGGTCCCCCGTGCTGGCGGGGATCAGCACGCCGCCCCACAGGCCGTTCTCCCGGGCCCAGCCGATCTCGCGCACGGCCTCCAGGACGTCCTCGGCGTTGATCAGAGCCACGCCGGCGTGGCGGCCCGGGTGCGCGTTGCAGAAGTCCGCGAGCCAGCGGTTGTACGCGCGGATGCCGGCGAGGTTCTGCTCGGGATCGATGGGCGTGCGGTACTGCATCAGCCCGGCACCGAAGGGCGCCATCTGCGGGAAGATCACCTCTCCGGCGATGCCGTCGGCCTCGAGCTCGCGCAGGCGGATCTCGGGGTCCCACTCGCCCGCGCTGCCGCCCGCGAGCACGGACTTGCTCTTGTCGTACTCGTCCTGCGCGTCCTGGTCGAAGAAGGTGCCCGCCCGCTTGGCCATCTCCGCCTCGAACGCCTTCCACCACGCGTCGGCGGGCGCGCGCAAGCGCTCGGGCAGGTACTCGCGATAGGTCTCGGGCCGGGCGCCCGCGTGGCAGTCGCTGCTGATGATCAAGAGCCTGGACACGTCGTCCCCCTCCGGATGCCGGGGCTCAGCCCCGGGCGGGCTCGCCCTGGAACCAGCGGCGCTCGGGGCCGATCCGTTCGGCGAGCGGCAGGAGCTTCCGGGTGTCGAAGCCGTAGAAGGCGGCAGCGTTGCCGCCCAGGATCTGCTCGATCTCGTCCTCGGGCAGCCCGTGGAAGGTCTCGAGCATCATCTGCCGGGTGATGGGCCAGGTTCCCTCGGGATGCGGGTAGTCGGTGCCCCACATCATGTTCCCGATGCCGATCTCGTGGCGCATCTCGGCCTCGCGCCGCGGCATGCAGGAGCTCCCGATCATGACGTTGCGGCGGAAGTACTCGCTCGGCTTCATCGACATGGCCGCGCGATAGCCGGTGCCGAGCTTCGCCGAGAAATGGTGCTCGCCGTAGCGGTGGTCCATCAGCGCGAGGAGCTCCGGCGCCCAGATGGAGGTGCCCTCGGTGACGGCCACCTTGAGCTTCGGGTGCCGCTCGAAGACGCCGCCCCAGATCATGAAGACGATCGGGCGCACGAGCCACCAGGCGACCTCCGTCACGTAGATGCCGAGCGCCCCCGGCATCTCCACCGGCGGCGCCGAGCCGCGCAGCGCGGGGCCGAAGATGTCGGCGCCGAAGTAGTCCTTCATCGCCGCCGGGCCCGAGTGGAAGTGGACGATCATGCCCAGATCCTCGCAGGCGGCCCACATCGGCTCGTACCTCGGGTGGTGGTAGGCGGCCTGGTCGTGCCACACGGGCGGGAGCAGGATGCCGCCGAGGCCTCGCCCGCGCGCCCAGCGGATCTCCTTCACGGCCTCTCCGACGTCCCAGAAAGGCGGCACGAGCGCGAGGCCGAAGCGGCGCTCCGGCGCCATCGCCACGAACTCCGCCATCCAGCGGTTGTGCGAGCGCGCGCCCGCCCACTGGAGCTCGGGGTTCGCGCCGAGGGGCGAGAGGCCGAGGTCGCCGCCGAAGGGCGGCGAGTTCTGCTCGGTCAGTCCGTCGGGGAAGAGCACCTCCGCCGCGATGCCGTCGGCGTCCAGCACCTCGATGCGCCGGTCGTGGTCCCAGGCGCCGCAGAGGCCTGCCTGCTTGCCCTCCGCCCACTTCGCGGTCTCCTCGGCCATCTCGAGCCTCTGGCCCGCCTGCGCGAGCGCCGCGAGCCGCGCGGCGTGCTGGCGGTCGAACTCCTCGCGGTACTGCGGGTCGAGGTAGTCGCGGTAGCGCTCCGGCGGCAGCCCGGCGTGACAGTCCGAGGAGATCACGAGGTATCGATCCATGCGGTCCTCCGTCGGTCGGGTCGACGAGCGCGGGGCGATGCAGCCGCCCTGGCGACCCCCGGCCCGCGTCGCCCCCGGCCCGCGTCGCCCCCGGCCCGCGTCGCCCCCGACCCACGTCGCCCCCGACCCACGTCGCCCCCGACCCACGTCGGAATGGCCGGCGAGCGTGGACCGACCGGGAAATGATGATCGAAATCCGTCGTTTTCGCTCGCCGACACGCGGCCGGAGAGCTTGCCCGGTACGGCGGAGGACGGTGATACTCCTGCGCACCGTGATCCGGCGTCGCTCGATTCGGGTAGGCGCGCATGGGCGGCCGGGCGCCTGCCGCCGTGCGAGCGGGGTCGGCGTGCTGGTGGCCGGTCTCACCCTGATCGGGACGGCCTGCTCCAAGGTCCGGGACCCGAGGCCGCCTCGGGTCGAGGCGGCTGGTGAAATCCTGATCGGCGAGCTCCTGGACCAGAGAAGCGGTCTCTCGGTCTTCCGGGGCATCCCCTATGCCGCTCCTCCGGTCGGACCCCTGCGTTGGCGCCCGCCGGCTCCCCACGCGCCGCGCCCGGGCCCGCAGGACGCCACCCGCTTCGGCCCCGCCTGCCCCCAGCTCCAGGGCACCGCCGAGTGGTATCGCACGGTCGCCCGAGGATTCGGACGTTCGCCGGACGTCGTTCCCGATCTGGAGCGGATCAGCGAGGATTGTCTCACGCTCAACGTCTGGACGCAGGCTCTCGCGGGCGGCGAGCTCCAGCCGGTGATGGTCTGGATCCACGGAGGGAGCAACGAGGAAGGGTACGCCCACGAGCCCAACTACCTGGGCCACGAGATCGCGCGCCGCGGTCTCATCGTCGTCTCGATCCAGTATCGGCTGGGCGCGCTCGGCTTCATGGCCCACCCCGCCCTCGGTACGGAATCCGAACGCGAGGTGTCCGGCAACACCGGGATTCTCGACCAGGTCGCCGCCCTTCGCTGGGTGGCGCAGAACATCGAGGCCTTCGGAGGCGACCCGGAAAGGGTCACCGCGTTCGGGGAGTCCGCCGGCGCGGCGGACATCGGGACGCTGATGGCCTCACCCCTCGGCAGAGGCCTCTTCCGACGCGCGATCGTCCAGAGCGGCGGCTACCAGCTCGACAGTACGCAGACCCTTCGCGACGAAGAGGCGCTCGGCATCCGGCTCGTGGAGGCGCTCGCCGACGAAGGGTCGCAGGACCTGCTGCGAGCGATGCGCGCGCTGCCCTGGCTCGAAGTCGTCGAAGCGGCGCGGAGGACGCTCCCCGATCATTCCTGGGACGCCGTGATCGATGGCTGGCTCCTGCCGAAGCCCGCTGCCGCGATCTTCCGGGCGCGGGAGCAGAGCGCGGTGGATCTCCTGATCGGTTCCAATGCCAACGAGTGGCTGATGTACCTCCCGGACCCCGCGACGGAAGCCGATCTACGGGCAGCGCTCGACTCCCACGTCCGGAAGGAAGATCATACCGAGGCGCTCTCCGTGCTCGAGACGAGTGGCCCAGCCGGGCTCGCGGCGCGTCTGGATCGGCTGATCGGGTCGGCGGAGTTCCACTGTCCGTCCCTGGCGATGGCCGGCGCGATGAGCGCGCGTTCGGAGCGCGTCTTCTTCTACCGCTTCTCGCGCGTTCGCCCGGGTGGCGCAAAGCTGCTCGCCTATCACGGCGCGGAGATCCCGTACGTCTTCGATTCCGCGGACGAGTGGCTGCCCGGAGACGCCACGGATCGCGCTCTCTCGGACCGGATGCTCGCCTACTGGGTCCGGTTCGCGCAGACCGGCGATCCGAACGGGGAGGGGCTTCCGGCCTGGCCGGCCTTCCGCCCGGAGAGCGAGGATCACCAGATCCTCGGCGACGAGGTCCGTGCTGCGCGCGGACTCGACCGGGAGCTGTGCCGCATCCTCGATCGCTGGCGCCTCCAGAGGTCGAGTGCCGCCGGCCGATGAGCCGCTTCCTCGGGGGCTCGCTACCGGGAAGCATCGGATCCTCCTCGACCGTGAACGGGCACTCGCACACCGGGTGCGCCCGGGGTCGGCGCCCACTCGAGCGGGGCGATCCTGGGCAGCACGAACACCCAGCCGATGAGGCCGAACACGTTCACGGCGGCGGCGAGCGCAAACGCGATACCGAAGTGACCCGTCTGGTCGACGAGAACTCCGGTGATCGCCGGCGCGACCAGGCCAGCCACGTTGGCGACCGCGTTCTGTACACCGACCCAACGACCCGCTGCACCCGGTCCTGCGATGATCTGCGGAATTGCGAATACGCCGGGATAGGAGAACCCGCTGATCACCTGAAACGCAAAGAGCGAGGCGATCGAGCCGGCCGCCGGCAGCATTACCATTCCCGCCATGCAGCCGATTCCGGCGACGTGGGTCAGCGCCATCAGCCCCTTGTAGACGAGGTCGGGACTCCGCCCGGCGCGAATCCAGCGATCCGCCGCCCAGCCCATCAGAAGCGCACTCAGGGCGTTCAAGAGGTATGCCCAGGAGGCGATCAAGGCCATCGATCCCATCGAGAACCCGCGCGCCTTGACCAGGTAGAACGGCAACCAGGAAAGAATGAAGTAGAAGCCGTAGTTCGACGCGAAGTGCCCGAGCGTCGCGCCCCAGAGGGCGCGCTGGCGGAGGATCCGCGCGAACGACGGTTGCGGCTCGTCGTTCGCGTGGCCTCTGGCGGACGGCGCGAGCGCGGCCCGCCGCCACGGCCACAACCACAAGAGCGACAAGGTGCCGAACAGGATGAACACGGGTCGCCAGCCGAACACGCTCATCAGAAACCCGCCGAGCAGCGTGCCGACTGCAGGCCCGACGAGGTATCCGAAACCGAGCACGCCATTCGCGAAACCAAGGTGTTGCACATCGACGTTGCTTGCGAGCACCTTCGAGGCGCAGGGGAAGACCACGCTCTCGCCGATCCCGAGCACGACGCGGAGCATCAGCAGCGCCGCGAAACCCTCGGCGAACCCGGTCGCCACCGTCGCGATCGACCACACCGTCAGGCCGACCGCGAGAACCCTGAGCGCGCCGTAACGCTCCGCGAGCCAGCCGACCGGTGGCATGCAGGCGATGTAGCCGTAATAGAACGCGGACAGGAGAAAACCCAGCTGGCTCGCACTCAAGAGCAGCTCGTCCTGGATGAGCGGAGCGGCCGTGGCGAGATTGCCGCGGTCGATGTAGTTGATGAAGACGGCGGCCGTCACGAGCAGCACGAGCCGCGTTGCGGAATCGGCTCTTGTCCGGGTCATCCGAGAACTCGCCTACCCGCGGATCGTCCTCTTCGCTTCGAGGAAGGGAGTGGGGACCACCCGGGCTCCGCGACGCCCGCCGGGCGCATCGATGCCGAGCCCGGTGCCCACACCGGCCGCTGCGGCGGGAACGTTGGCGAAGCCGATGTTCTTCGCGAGCCGCGGCGAGTACACGCAGCGCGTGACGTGGCCCACGGCGCGTTCCGCATCCAGAACGGGCCAGAACTCGGCGTTGGCCGCCGCGAGCGGCTCGCCCTCGATCTCCACCCCGACGAGCCGGCGCTTCGCTCCTTCCCTGGCGATGCGCCGCAGCGCCGACTTGCCGATGAAATCCGCTTCCTGATCGAGATCGACGAGCCGATCGAATCCCAGCGTGAAGGGATCGTCCTCGCGCCGGATGTCCGAGACGTAGGAGAGGAGGCCTCCTTCCACGCTCCGGATCGTCGAGGGGGCGATCGGCGCGATCTCGTAGGGGCGCCCGGCGGCCATCACCCGCTCCCACAGCTCGTCGCCCCGACTGCCGTCGCGCAGGTAGATCTCGTAGCCGATCTCGCCGCTCCAGCCGGTTCGCGCGAGCACGACGGGAACGTCGTCGAGGTGTGTCTCGCGGAGTCGGTAGTAGCTCAGGTCCAGGACCCAGTCTCCGAACAGTGCCCGCGCCACCTCCGGTGAGCGGGGGCCCTGCAGCTGCAGCGGCGAGACGTCGGGCTCGCGGATCTCGACCTGCATGCCGGAGTGGATCGCCGCCCCCTGCGCCCAGAGCAGGGCGTCGCCATCCCCTGGAGACAGCCAGAAGTGGTCCTCCGCGAGGCGGAGCAGCACGGCGTCGTTCACGATCCCGCCGTCCTCCGCCGTGAGCAGGACGTAGCGGCAGCGGCCGACCCCGCACCTCGCGAGGTTCCGGGGCGTCAGGTACTGCACGAAACGCGCCGCATCGGGGCCGGTCACCTCGATCTGCCGTTCGCAGGCGACGTCCCACAGGGTCACGCCTTCGACGAGCTTCCAGTACTCGTCGACCGGATCCGTGTAGCCGGTCGGCATGTACATGTGGTTGTAGACGGTGAAGGACCTGGCACCCCAGCGCCGGGTAGCCTCGAAGAAGGGCGACCTGCGCACGCGGGGCCCGAACGTCAGCCGCGGTTCGAGATCCGCACGCCCCATGGCCCTTCCCCGCAGGTGCTCGATGTGATTCGGGATCGATCCGGCGGCGTCAGGAAACGTGCGTGGCCCCCTGGAGTGAAAGGATGTGGCCGTCGGCCGGGTGTGCCCGGCCCGCGAGCGTGTCCTGGTAGGCGCGCTCCATCGCCTCGCGCCCGTGGCTCCGCACCACGTGCAGCCACGCGTCGCTGGCGTCGCAGAACTTCGTCCAGGCCGCCGCGATGCGCTGCGAGAGGCCCTGCGGCCCCCAATCCTTGCTGCGCTTCACGATCTGCGCCGGCGCGAAGAAGAACTCCGGCTTCGGGCCGGGCAGGCCCTCGTTCTTGCGGTCCGCCGACCAGTGCGTCGCGCCGATCGTGCAGTCGTACGCGAGCTGGTCGCCGAAGTGGCGGTGCACGGCGGCGGTGACGGCGCCGTCGCCGGCCATGTCCACGAACACCGCCGGCTCCTTCGCGAGCGATGCGACGTCGTCGTAGAGCACCACCTGGTCGTAGAAGCCGAGCTTGCGCACGAACTCCGCGTTGCGCGCCGAGGTGAGGCCGATCGCGCGCGCGCGGCCGCCCTGCTTCACCTGGTAGGCGAGCGCGATGGAGGTCTTGCTCGACGCGCTCGAGATCAGCAGCGAGCGTGCGCCGCGGTAGCCCTGCTCGGCGAGGAAGTCGTCGGCCAGGAACGAGGTCATGAACAGGCCGCGCATCAGCAGGATCTGGTCTTCGCGTTTCTCGGCGTAGACCGCGTCGCCGCGGGTCGGCAGGTACTGGGCGTAGGGGGGCGCGAGGCCGGCGCGGTGCGGAGCCGCGTCCACGATCTGCGCGGGCGAGAAGGCGCCCGGCTGGATCACGAGGTGGCGACCCATCGGATAGAAGATGAAGCAGCGCGTGCCTTCCTTCACCTCGGGATGGGTCGAGCGGATCGCGTCCGCGAATCCCATCACGGGGATGCGGCCCCAGCCCTCCTCGCAGGGGAAGAAGCGCCAGTAGCCGAGCATGTCGCCCGAGAGGGCGTAGGAGATGTTGTTCGAGGTGAGCGCGAAGCGGTCCACACGGAACAGCACCTGCCCCGGCGCGAGCGCGGGGGCGGGGCCCTCCACGAAGCGCGTCTGCTTCCAGTCGGACTTCTTCACTTCGAAGACGAGACCGGCGTCTGCCATGGGTTCCTCCCTCGGAGCGTGCTCGAAGACGCGCCGGAAGGTCCGCGTGCCCGGCGTAGCGCGCCGCAGCCGAGTGCTTCGCACGATGGCACATCCGCTGCCAGGATGCCCCGATCAGACCTGGAACAGGGTCTCGTCGGGGAGCCGGATCGCCGTGAGGCGGCCGCCGTAGACGGCGCCCGTGTCGATCCCGATGGCGAAGGGCTCGTTCCAGCGCACCTCGAAGCCGGGGGACGGCGTGTGCCCGTGCACGATGGTGACGCCCAGACGGTGCGGGAGCCCGAGCGAAAGGCGGTCCCAGAGGAGATCCTCCACGTGGACCCGGCGCAGCACGTAGTCGGGGTCGGTCTCGGCGAGCCACTGCCGGCCGATCCCGGCGTGCACGAAGAGGTAGTCGCCGTCGCGGTGGTAGAGGCGCAGGGCGCGGTAGAACTCCGCGTGCTCCGGCGGCAGGGCGAAGCGCTTCGGGTCGGGGTCGTCGCAGTCGAAGAATCCGTAGCTCGCGAGCGTGCGCCCCCCCCCGTTCACGAGGAAGGCGTCGCCGCCGAACCAGGCCTCGCCCTGCCAGCCCAGGAAGTCGAGGAACATCGACTCGTGGTTGCCGAGCAGGAAGGTGCACTCGCGCTCCCGGGAGAAGGCGAGCAGGCGATCGACCACCCGGCGCGCGTCGGGGCCGCGGTCCACGTAGTCGCCGACGAAGACGAAGCGGTCTCCCGGCCGATGGGGGGTGCGCCCGAGCAGCTCGTCGAGCATCTCCCACTCGCCGTGGATGTCGCCCACCGCGTAGAGCACGGGGACCTCCCCTCTTCCGCATCGTCCGCCGGCCGAGGGCCTTTAGGCGCCGGCGGCGACCGCCGCGGGCGGGCGCAGGGCGAGCTGCCCGCAGGCGGCGTCGATGTCCGGTCCGCGGCTGCGCCGCAGCGTCACGGGCAGACCGCTCGCCGCGACCTCGCCCACGAAGCGGTCGATGGTCAGGTCGCCCGGGGGCCCGAGGGGCGAGTCGGGGTGGCGGTTCATCGGGATCACGTTGAGCTTCGCCGGGATCCCGCGCAGGAGCGGAGCCAGCCGGCGCGCGTCCTCGACCCCGTCGTTCACGCCGGCGATGAGCGTGTACTCGAAGAACACCGGGCGCCGGCGCCGGAGACTCTCCAGACTGCGCAGCGTCTCGAGCAGCGCTCCCAGCGGGAAGCGGCGGTTGTGCGGCACCAGGCGGTCGCGCACCTCGTCGGTCGTCGCGTGGAGCGAGACGGCGAGGTTCACGGGGACCTCGCGCAGGAGCCGCTCGATCCGGCCCCGGATCCCGACGGTCGAGACCGTGACCCGGCGCGGCGCCATCGCGAAGGCCTTGGGGTGGAGCAGCAGCCGCGCGGCCGCGACCACGGCCGGCAGGTTCAGCAGCGGCTCGCCCATCCCCATGAAGACGACGTTGGTGATGCGCCGCCCCGGCGGGAGGAGCCGGCGCATCTGGCAGACCTGGTCCACGATCTCGCCCACGCCGAGGTTGCGTGCGAATCCCATCGCGCCCGTCGCGCAGAACTCGCACTTGAGCGGGCAGCCCACCTGCGTCGAGATGCACAAGGTCGTGCGCTCGGGCTCCGGGATCAGGACCGACTCGACCCGCGAGCCGTCGCGCGCGCGCAGCACCGCCTTGGAGGTGCCGTCGACCGAGCAGCGCACCGACTCGACCTCGAGCGCGCGGACATCGAAGCTCCCCGCGAGGCGCTCGCGGAGCTCGTGACCGAGGTCCGTCATCGCCTCGAAGTCGTCGACGCCGCGCCCGTAGAGCCAGGCCGCGATCTGGTCGGCGCGCCAGGGCGTGGCCCCCCACTCGCCGAGGCACCCGCGCAGGGCCTCGACCCCGAAGTCCTTGATGCAGGGTCGCAGCACGCTCCGGAATCTAGCCGGCTGCCTGCGCGATGGGCAGCTTCCTGCACAGATCCTGGGCACTTCCAGGCACGATCGCCGGGCCGGGGCCCCCTGCGCGCGTCTCCGCCCCGCCGGGGCGCATGCGCCTCTTGGCACGCTCGTTGCTCCGCGCTGCGTGGGGCTGCGCCGGCGCTCGCGCCGGCGCCGAGAAGGAGGCACACGCCATGGCCCACCTGGTTCACGACCACCGATGCCCGCCCGCTCCGCGCTGGACCGCCCTGGTCGCGTCCGCGGCAGCCCTGCTGGCGGCCGGCAGCGCCTCGGCGGAAGGCGAGGCGCCGACGCTCGACGCCGGAAACACGGCCTGGATGCTCACGAGCTCGGCGCTCGTCCTCATGATGACCCTCCCCGGTCTCTCGCTCTTCTACGCCGGTCTCGTGCGCTCCAAGAACGCGCTCTCGCTCTTCATGCAGTGCCTGGTGTCGGCCGGGGTCGTGGGCGTCCTGTGGGTCCTCGTCGGCTACACCCTGGCCTTCGCGCCGGGCAACCAATTCGTCGGCGGGCTCTCGAAGCTCGGCCTCGCCGGCATCACGCCCGACACCCTGTGGCCCGGCTACACCATCCCGGAGTACGTGTTCGTGATGTTCCAGGCGATGTTCGCGATCATCACGCCCGCGCTGATGATCGGGGCCTTCGCCGAGCGGATGCGCTTCGGCCCCTACCTCGCCTTCATCACGCTCTGGCTCCTCGCCGTATACTGCCCGCTCGCACACATGGTCTGGGGCGGGGGCCTGCTCGCGTCGTGGGGCGCCAAGGATTTCGCGGGCGGGCTCGTGGTCCACATGTCGAGCGGCTTCTCGGCGCTCGTCGCCGCGCTCTTCCTCGGCAAGCGGCGCGGCTTCGGCAGGGACCCGATGCCGCCGCACAACCTGCCCTTCGCGGTGATCGGGGCGGGGCTGCTCTGGGTCGGCTGGTTCGGGTTCAACGCGGGCAGCGAGCTCGCCGCCGACGGCCTGGCCGGCCTCGCCTTCCTCACCACCAGCACGGCCGCCTCGACCGCGCTCGTCACCTGGATGGGGATCGAGTGGCTGCACCGCGGCAAGCCGACCGTGCTCGGCGCCGCGACGGCCTGCGTCGCGGGTCTGGTCGCGATCACGCCGGCCTGCGCATTCGTGACGCCGATGGGATCGATCGCGATCGGCGTCGGCGTCTCGGTGCTCTGCTACGCCGCCGTCACCTTCCTGAAGCCCGCGTTCGGCTACGACGACTCGCTCGACGTCTTCGGCGTGCACGGCGTGGGCGGCAGCTGGGGAGCGATCGCGACGGGGCTCTTCATCGCCGACTTCGCGCTGCCCGAGGGCGTGACGCGCGGCGCGCAGATCGCGATCCAGCTCCAGAGCGTGGCCTTCACCGCCGTCTTCGCGCCGGTCGCGACGGTGGCGATCCTGCTCGTGCTGCGCGCGGTCCTCGGCGACCTGCGCGTCGACGACGAGGCGGAGTTCGAAGGCCTCGACCTCGCCGAGCACCGCGAGAGCGCCTACGTGTTCGGCGCGGCGAGCGGCACGTCGGCGTCGCACGGCGGGGCGAGCGCGCAGCCGGCCTCGGCCAGCACGCTCGCGGCGTCCCGGGAGAGCCTCGCGTAGGCGGGCGCACGGCTCGCAGCCTGCGAGTGCCGCAGAGGCGAGCCCGCTCCGGCGCCTCCGCGTCGGGGCCGGCCCTCCGCGCTCAGCAAGCGCGCGAAGCGCGCGCGCAGCGAGGCGAAGCCGAGCGGAGGTGGGCCCGCGCTCAGGCAGTCTTCGCGGAGGCCAGCCAGCGCCGATAGGGGAGCGGCGGCGCGAAGGCCAGCCAGAGCGCGATCTGCCCGCCGACGCCGAGGGCGACGAGGAGCGGATCGAGCGCCGTCAGGCTTTCGAACCAGGCGACCACCGCCATCCACACCAGCTGGTAGACGGCGAAGGCACCGCCGTAGACGGCCCAGATTCGGCAGACGGGACGGGAACATGAGCCGCTGTCTGCCGCCGCGGCGAGCGAGGGGGGGATCGAGGGACATGGGCTCCTACCCCGCTCGCCGAGGGGGCGGCGGGTCGCGGCCTGGGCTCGACAGGCAGCGCGCGTACGAGAAGTAGTGCGCCGCGCGGCCCTGCGCGCGCCACTCGAGCTCGTAGGCGGTGGGCGCGCGTGCCGGCGGGTCGCGGCGGAAGAGGAGCGGCGCGCTGCGGTTCTCGAGCAGCTCCTCGGCGCAGAGGACGCCGTGGATCCACTCGGCGTACTCCTCGTGATCGGTCGCGACCTCGAGGCAGCCCCCGGGAACGAGGCGGAGCGCGAGCTCGCGCACGAAGCGCGGCTGGAGCAGGCGGCGGCGGTGGTGGCGCTTCTTCGGCCAGGGATCGGGGAAGTTGATCCAGAAGCCCGCGGCGCTCCCCGGCGCGAGCTCGCCGATCGCCGCCTCGGCACTCGCCTGCACCAGGCGCACGTTCTCGAGCCCGGTCCTGGCGAGACGGCGCGCCGTCTTGAGCACGCGCTTGTTCGAGCGCTCGATCCCGAGGTAGGCGCGGCCCGGGGCGCCGCGCGCGAGCTCGAGCAGGAGCTCGCCGCGGCCGAAGCCCACGTCGACGACGAGCGCGAGCGGCCGCGGCAGCCCAGGCGGATAGATCCGCTCGGGCCCCGGGTCGCGCAGCTGCTCCACGCCGATGCGCCAGTCGGGTCCGGGGATGTCGGTGCGCAGGCGGCGGGACACCCGCTCACCCGATGTCGAAGCGGCCGGGGAGCAGGCGCAGGAGCGAGCGCAGGCTGGAAAAGGGGGTGACGCGCGGGTGGAGCTCGACCAGCGCGCGCTCCCCGGGCGCGAGGCCCGCGCGCCGGCGGGCCTCCGCGAGCGCCTCGAGCGGGCCGCCGATCGCGTCGACGAGCCCGATCTCGCGCGCGCGGACTCCGCTCCACACGCGCCCCTGCGCCACCTTCTCCACCTGCTCGACCGGGAGCTTGCGCCCCTCGGAGACGCGCTCGACGAAGGTGCCGTAGATCGACTGCATCGCGGCCTGTACCGCCGCGCGCTCCGCCGCCGTGAACCCCTGCGACGCGGAGAGGAGCCCCGCGCGCGCGCCGCGCTCGACCACCTCGCGCGTGATGCCGAGGCGGCGCAGCAGGCCCTCGGCGTCGAGCTTCCCGCCCACGACGCCGATCGAGCCCGTCAGCGTAGCGGCCTCCGCGAAGATCGCGTCCGCCGCCGCCGCCATGTAGTAGGCGCCCGACGCGACGACGTCGCCCATGGAGACGACGACCGGTTTCTCGCGCGCGAGCAGCCGGACCGAGCGCCAGAGCAGGTCCGACGCGAGGCCGTCGCCGCCCGGGCTCTCGACGCGGAGCACGACCCCCCGCACCGCCGCCTCGCGGCGCAGCGCGTCGAGGATTTCGCGCATGCGCTCCGCGGCGATCCCGAGGTGACCCGGGCCGCGGTGGATCGCGCCGCGCGCGACCACGACCGCGAGGCGCGGGAGCTCGCGCCAGAGCGGGCGCCAGCCCGGGTCGGCCGCGCGCAGCGCGCCATAGAGCGCGGCGTCGACCACGCGCGCGCTCTCTGGCTCGGGCCCGTCGCGACGCGCGGCGGGCGCCAGCGCGAGCAGCTCGCGATCGATCTCGTCCGGGTAGAGGCAGGCGTCCGCCAGGCCCGCCTCGACGGCGGCGCTGCCGAGCCAGGGGCCGCGGTCGACGAGCTCGCGCACCGCGTCCTCGTCGAGACCGCGCCCGCGCGCGATGGCGGCGACGAGCCCGGCGTAGAGGTCGTCGGCGAGCGCCTCGAGCTGCTCGCGCTCCTCGTCCGACATCGCCTGGCGCGTGAAGCGGTCGCCCGCGGTCTTGTGCGTGCCGACGCGCACCACGTCCGGGCGCAGCTCGAGCCGGTCGAGGAGACCGCGCAGGAAGAGCCCCTCGAAGCGCAGCCCCACCAGGTGCAGGCTCCCGGTCGGCGGGAGCCAGAGGCGCCCGGCCCCGCTCGCCACCACGAACGAGGGCGCGTCGAGGGCCTCGCCGAAGGCCACCACCGGCCGCCCGCTCTCGCGCACGGCGTCCACGGCGCGCCGCAGCGAGGCCGCGCGGGCGAAGCCGCCGAGCGGGCCGGCGAAGCGGAGCAGCACGCCCGCGACGAAGGGATCGCGCGTCGCGGCGTCGAGCGCCGCGAGCGCCTGGAGCAGGCCCGGCCCCGAGACGCGCGAGAACGGCAGGTGCGGCGACGGCAGATCGTCGAGCCCCGGGCCGAGGCGGAGCACGAGCCAGGCCGGGGCGCCGCGGCGCGGGAGCGCCGAGCGCGCGAAGAGCTCGCGCGCGCCGCGGGCGAGGTTCGCGCCGGCGCGCCGCGTGAAGCGGGAAACGGCGCCCATCAGCTGCGCTTCCTCCGCCGGCCGTTCAGGTAGTCGACCATCTTGTAGGAGCCAGGATCCCCGCGGAAGAGCGGCGTTCCCGCGCGGAGCCGGTGCAGCAGGTTCTGTCGCAGCTCCTCGCGCAGGCTGCGCGGCCGGTAGCCGCTCGCCCGCAGCTCGCCCAGCGTGCGGATGGCGGGAGCGCTCACGGTCGATCCTCCGCTGGGCCGCCGGGGCGGCTGCGCCCTCAGTAGCGGCGCGCTCCGCCGTCCATCACGAGCTCGATGCGGCGCTGGATGATCTCGAGTCGCCCGTTGTCGTGGACCGCGAGGCCCTCCGTCGGCGGCTGGGCCGCGATCAGCGCGCGCGCCGCCTCGGCGCGGTCCGCGGTGGCGGGATGGCTCGAGAGGAAGTCGGCCGGCCGGTCCCCGGATTCGAGCCGGAGGGTCTCGAAGAAGGTGACGAGGCCGTTCGGATCGTAGCCGGCGCGCGGCATCGTCTCGACGGCGAAGGTATCGGCTTCCATCTCGGCCTCGCGCCCGAAGCTGTTGAGAACGGCCGTCGCCGCGAGCCCGCCGCCGAGCTGAGCCGCCGTGGCCGCGGCGCCGCCCCCGAAGATCCCGGCGGCGAGCACCGCGGCCTGGTAGCCGATGCCCATGTTGCGCTGCCGGTTGTAGTTCTGCGCGATGTGGCGCCGGGCCACGTGACCGATCTCGTGCGCGATCACGCCGGCGAGCTCGCTCACGTTCTCCGCGACGAGGATGGTCCCGGTGTGGATGTAGACGTGGCCCGCCGGCGCCGCGAAGGCGTTGATGTCGTCGTCCTCGACCACGTAGAAGCGGTACTCGAAGGGCTGCGGCCCGGCGGCCGCGAGGATCTCCTCGCCGATCTCTCGCACGTAGCGTTCGACCACCCGGTCGGGGAGGAGGACGAGGCCGCGGCGGATCTCGCCGGACATCTGCCGGCCGAGGGCCTGCTCCTCCTGGACCGAGAGCGTGCCGCAGCCGAACGCGAGGGACAGGACCAGGGTCGCCGAAGCGCGCGACGCGAGCGACGCCAGTCGGACGCCGTTCCTAGAGCAGGTCCCGGGCATCGAAGTCGCCGCGCTTGCGCAGGGTGTCGGTGACGTGGCGGATCACGAGCAGGACCGAACGGTCGAAGGACGAGTTGTCGACGATCGGGACGTCGTAGCGCTCGGCGAGCTCGAGGAAGTGGTCCTGGATCTTGCAGATCGCCTCGAAGTTCTCGAGATAGCGGTGCGCCGCGCGCTCCTGCGCGCCGATGGCGCGGGCCGCGAAGCGGTTGCGCAGCGCGTCCTCGTCGAGCGTCCCGACGACCAGGAAGATCACGTAGGCGAGATCGGCCCAGACCGCGGTCGAGAGCAGCCCGGGCACCACGGAGACGCCGTCCACGATCAGGCTCGCGTTCTCCGCGATCGCGCGGTCGAGCGAGGCGCGGATGCCCACCGCGACCGTCTTCGCCTGGGCGTAGAAGCCCTCGATCACGGGGTCGAGGGGCCCCGGCGCGGGCGGAAGGCACTTGTGGGCATCGTAGGAGGACGCGTGGAGCGCGGGGACGAGCTCGGGAGAGAGCGTGATGCGCATGATCTGGCGGATCGAGTCGGTGGACAGCACGCGGGCGATCCCGAGGCGGTGCGCCACCTCGACCGCCAGCGAGGTCTTGCCGACCCCCGAGGTGCCGCCGAGCAGGATCACGACCGGCTTGTCGGGCTCCTGGTAGCGCCGCCAGACCAGGTAGCGCTCCGCGGCCTGCTCGCCGGCCCGGCGGGCGAGGATCTCGTAGCTGAGGCGGCGCAGCTCGCGGCGGTCGATCTTCTCGTGGATCCCGCGCGCCACGAGCTCGCGCTCGATCTCGCGGGCCACGTCGAAGGCCTGGTTCGGCTCGAGCGCGGCGGCGAGCAGCGACTGCGAGAGGATCCCCTTCGAGAAGGGCAGCCCCTTGCCGTGGCCGGCGACCGTGATCGCGTCGGGGAGGCGCCCGCGCGCGTCCTCCACGGCCGAGCTTCCCAGGATCTCGCGCAGCGACTTGGCGAGCTCTTCCTTGGCGACGAGCGAGCGCCCGCGCAGGCGCTGGCGGATCTCGTTGGCGGCGCGGTAGGCGTCCTCGAAGGGCACCCCCCGCTCCATCAGCGAGTGGACCATGATGCCCCGCATGAAGGGGCGGCGGCGGCCATCCTCCTCGACCAGGAGTCGCCCGGACGCCGGCTCCGACCGGGGCGTGCGCTCGTCCTCCCCGTTCGCCACTTCCCATCCAGCCTACCCCACACCGATCGGTGCGGCGAATCGGAGACAGGGTGGGTGCCCATCCCCTCGCTTCGTCCTTCGGCCGCCGGATCCGCACAAACTCCATCGGATCTGGGTTGACTTTCCCGCACTCCCGGCCCTACGCTCCGCTCGGATGGGATCGATCGGGGGGTGGTCCGCTTCCATGGCCGCGGGGTCGGAGTCCTTCCGGACGGGAGACGTCGTCCAGATCCTCGGGATCTCGCGCCGCCAGCTCCAGTACTGGGCGCAGACGGGCCTGGTCGCTCCGAGCTTTGCTACGCCTGGGGGCCACGGGAGGTACAGCTTCGAGGACCTCGTCGCGCTCAAGACGGCGAAGCGGCTGATCGACGCCGGCGTCTCGGTACAGCGGATCCGCAGCTCCATCCTCGCGCTCACGAAGCTCCTGCCGAACGTGAAGCGGCCGCTCGCCGAGCTGGTGCTGGTCGCGACCGGGGACGTGGTGCTCGCGTTCCGCGACGGCGCGGCCTTCGAGGCGATCTCGGGCCAGGAGTGGGTCTTCGAGGTCGCTCGCTTCCAGCGCGAGGTCGATGCCTGGAGGCGATCGGCGGCGGCGTTGCGGCGAGCGCGTGGCCTCCGAGCCGCGCGGCGTGTGCGCGCCCGCGCCCGTTCGGCCTGAGGCGAGGCTGCCGGCCCCGCGCCACCGGGCTGCCTCGTCAGCGTGCGGCCCCGCGGGGGGTGGGTCCGGGAGCGTCCCTGCGGCAGACGCTCGGTGGGGGGACGGTATGCGCGTGATCGCGATCGTGAACCAGAAGGGGGGCTGCGGGAAGACCACGACGGTGGTGAACCTCGCGGGCTGCCTCGCGGCCGACGGGTTCCGGGTGCTGGTCGTGGACATGGATCCGCAGGCGCACTCGACCCTCGCGCTCGGGATCGACCCCGAGGAGCCGGAGGAGAACCTCTACGAGGTGATGGCCGATGCCGACGGGGCGAGGGCGATGGCGCGCGTGATCCTGCCGGCGGCGGCGGGGATCGAGGTCGCGCCCTCGGGGATCGTGCTCTCCGCCCTCGAGCAGAAGCTCGCCACGGAGCCGGTGGAGACGCGCACCGAGAAGCTCGCCGCGGCGCTCGACCTCGTGGCGGAGAACTACGACTTCGCGCTGATCGACTGCCCGCCGAACGTCGGCCTGCTCACCTTCAACGCGCTGCGCGCCGCCGGCGAGGTGATCGTCCCGCTGGAGACGAGCCCGTTCGCGATCCACGGCATCCAGAAGCTGATCGACACCATCGCCCTCCTGTCCGAGCGGATCGGACACGAGTTGGCGGTGCGCGTACTGCCCACTCTCTACGACGGGCGCACCCGCTACGCGCGCCGCACGCTCGGCCGCATCCGTGAGCTCTTCGGCGACCTGTGCTTCGACACCGTGATCCGCCTCAACGTGAAGCTGCGCGAGGCCGCCGCCGCGGGCCTCCCGATCAACGTCTACGCCCCGAGCGCGAACGGCGCGTCCGACTACGCCGCCCTCGCCATCGAGGTGGAGTCGACGGGGCGCGAGGCGCAGGCCGGCGCCGCTCGGGGCGACGAGCCCGGGTCCACGCGCGAGGTGGTGGTCCGCTACCGGGACACGGCGGCGTCGGACGTGCGCATCGCGGGCGACTTCAACGGCTGGGTCCCGGACAAGGGGGTGCGGTCGCTCGTCGAGCAGGCGTCCGGCTCTCGCGTCTGGACGAAGATCCTGCTCCTCCCGCCCGGTCGCTACGAGTACCGTTACGTGGTCGACGGCGAGTGGCGGGAGGACCCCGAGAACCCCGAGGCGGTAGCGGCTCCGGGCGGTGGACGCAGCTCGGTGCTCGTCGTGCGGTGAGTGCAGCCGCAACGGAGACTCGAGGCGTGCGGGGGGGTGGAGGGCCCTTCGGAAGGGGGACTTCCCGATTTACTCCGCTCGCCTGTGGCTCGCTGCGCCCGAGGCGCTGCCGCGCCTCGCTTGCGAAGCAGCTTTCCGGAACGTCGCCCGGGGTGATGCAGCGTCGGTCTACGACACGACCCGGGGATAGGCCAACCCCCGCACACCCCGGTCCCTTTCTGGCCGCGGGCTCTTCGCAAGCGGAGCGCGGCAGCGCGGAGCGCGCAGCGAGCCGCAGGCGAGCGGAGTAAGATCGGGACGCTCCCCCCACCGGGGGGGCACCAACCGCGCAAACCCAGCCCGCCCGGAGCTGGCCCGGTCGTGGAACCTATGCCGCGCAGGCTCGCCGACGTCGCGGACTACTTCCTGCCGCGCGCGGGTGGGGCGGCCGGGGCCGCGCGCCGCGAGCGCGCGCGGCCGAGCCGGCCGGCGGGGTCGCCGGAGCGGCCGGCGGCGCTCCCGATCGTGGCCGTTCCGGTCGCCGATCGCGACGTCGTGCGCGCTGCCCTCGCGTGGAACCTCACGGTCGAGGTCGCGCGCCTCGGCGCGAGCGCCGCGCTGCTCGCCCCCGAGGCCGAGGAGCCCTCGCCGCTCTGGCCGGAGAGCGGGACGGGTCCGGCCGGCATCGAGGTCGTGCGGACCGAGGCGGCGGGGCTCCCCGATCTGGCGCGGGCGGCGCTCGACCTCGCCGTCTCGCGCGCGGCCGAGAGCGACGCCGGCGGGCTCGTGCTGGTGCGCGTGCCGCCGGCCTGGCTCGCGGGCGCGAGCGAGGCGCGAGCCCTGCTGCGCTGGGTCCTTCTCCTCACGGCCGGCTCGCCGCGCGACCTGCTCGAAACCTACGCGCTCGCCAAGGCGGTGCTCGCGCTCCACCCCGAGGCGCGGGTCGGGGTCACGGTGCACGGCGCGCGCCGGCTCGACGACGCCGAGCGCGCCTTCCGCCAGCTCGCGGACGTGGCCGCGAGGCATCTGGGGCGCTCCGTCGTGAGCTACGGCCTCCTGGTCGACGACCTCCACGTCTACCGCGGCATCGTGGCGCGGCGCCCGATCGGGCTCGAGCACCCGCAGTCGCGGGCGGCGCGCGCCTTGCGCGACGTGGCGCGTCTCCTGCTCGACGACGCGCGGAGGGGGCCCGTTGCCTGAACTCTCGCTCTACCCCGCCCCGCCCCGGCGCGAGCTCGTGCACGCGCTGCGTGCGCGCTCCGGGGGGCTCTGGCCCGCGTTGCGCGTGATCGCGGAGGAGGTGCTCGGCGCCGACGCGACCATCGACTGGGTGGCCCTCGAGCCGGGTGGGCGAGCCGTCGTGGTGCTCGTCGGTGAGGCGGGGCAGGACCTCGAGCTCGTGGCGCGTGCGCTGGCCCAGCGCGCCTGGCTCGAGCCCCGGATCCGCGACTGGCAAAAGCTCGCGCCGCGGATCGGGCTGCGGCCCGAGGCCGGCGTGCGCGCGCTCGCGCTCTGCCCGGCGTTCCGCAGCGAAGCCCTCGCAGCCGCGCGCTCCCTCGGGCCGGAGGTCCTCTCCCTCGCGAGCTACCGCTGCCTGCGCGACGGCACGGGATTCTCGGTGCTGCTCGAGGCGGAGAGCTCCGCCCCCGGGGCCACGAACGGCTCCGGCCCTGCGCCGCCGGAGCCCTTCCGGACGGGGCTCAGCGACGTCGACCTCGACCTCACGCCCGAGGAGCGCCAGGAGTTCGAGCGCCTCGATTCCCCGCGGGGAGAGCTCGAGTGACGGGTTTCGTCGCTGCGGTGACAATTTTTGACACCTCGGCCCCCGTCGCGGCCACTCTCCCACTGGAGCCCCCCGGCCCTGCGCGGGGGGCGGGGGGCGGTCGGGGAAGGGCGAGCATGGCGGCTGCGGGGCTGAGTCGGGCGCGGGAGCTCGAGGACGAAGAGCTGATCGAGCGGATCTGCGGGGGCGAGCGGGCCGCCTTCGAGATCGTGTACGAGCGCTACTTCGCGCGCGTCTACGCGTTCGTCGCCCGACGGATCGACAACCGCGCGGACGTCGAGGAGACCGTGCAGGAGGTCTTCTTCGCCGTCTTTTCGAGCCTCGCTTCGTTCCGGCGGGAGGGCGCGTTCGCGGCCTGGGTGCTCGGCGTCGCGCGGCGCACCGTCGCGGCCCGCTTCAAGAAGAAGCAGCACGCGACGATTCCGCTCGACGCGGCCGGCGAAGGCGAGACCCTCGAGCTGCTGGTGCCGACGGTGCGCCGCGAGCCCACCCCGCTCGAGCATTACGAGTGCGGGGAGCGCATGGCCAGGATCGAGGCCGCGGCCGAGGATCTGAGCTCCGAGCAGCGGCGCCTCTTCGCGCTCCACCATCTGCAGCACCTCCCGATCGACGAGATCGCGACGCGCCTCGCCAAGAGCGCGGACTCCGTCAAGTCGAACCTCTACCGCGTCCGACGCCTCCTGCTCTCGCGCTAGCCCGAAGTTCCCAGTCGTTGCGCCGGTCCAATTCCCGTAAGTGATGGAGTTTGCTGCAGAAAGAGGAGGGATGCGCTCGTCGAGATGTACCCATGGATATCTTGAGCTTTCTCTTGCATATCCAAGGTCCTATTTGCCATGCTGTGGCCATGTACATCGAGCGCGTTCCCAACCGCGGCGCCCGCCCCACGGTGCTGCTGCGCGAGTCGTTCCGCGAAGGCCCGCGCGTGCGCAAACGCACCCTCGCCAACCTCAGCGAGTGGCCGCTAGAGAAGGTCGAGGCCTTGCGCGCCGTGTTGGCGGGTGCGCCGGCCGCGGGCCCGCTCGAAGAAGCCTTCGATCTGGTGCGCACTCGGCCTCACGGGCACGTGGCTGCCGTGCTCGGCACGATCCGCAAGCTCGGTCTCGAGCGGACGATTCACTCGCGCCCCAGCCCCGAGCGCGACGCCATCGTGGCGATGATCACGGCCCGCGTGCTGGCTCCGGCCTCGAAGCTCGCCACCGCGCGCGGCCTCGGCGAGGAGACGGCCGCCTCGACCCTCGGCGAGACGCTCGGCCTCTCGGCGGTCCGCGCCGACGACCTCTATGCGGCGCTGGATTGGCTGCTCGAGCGGCAGCCGGCCATCGAGCAGGCGCTCGCGAAGCGCCACCTCTTTGAGGGCACGCTCGTGCTCTACGACGTCTCCTCGACCTACTTCGAGGGACGCCATTGTCCCTTGGCCCGGATCGGTCACTCCCGGGATGGAAAGAAGGGGACGCTGCAGATCGTCTTCGGCGTGCTGTGCAACGCCGAGGGCTGCCCGGTGGCGCTGCAGGTCTACCCGGGCAACACGGGCGACCCGACCACGCTCTCGGACCAGATCGCGAAGCTGCGCCAGCGCTTCGGACTCTCGCGCGTGGTGTTCGTGGGCGACCGGGGACTGCTCACCTCGGCCCGCCTGCGCCAGGAGCTCGCTCCCGTGCCCGGGCTCGACTGGATCACGGCGCTTCGCGCCGATCAGATCCAGGGCCTCGCGGCCGAGGGCGGGCCGCTGCAGCGTTCGCTCTTCGATCAGACGGATCTCGCCGAGATCCATCACCCGGATTTCCCGGGCGAGCGGCTGATCGCCTGCTTCAACCCCCTGTTGGCCCAGGAGCGGGCCCGCAAGCGCCAGGACCTGCTGCGCGCCACGCAGAAGGACCTCGACGCCTTGGTCGAGGCCACCCAGCGCGAGCGACGGCCGCTGCGGGGCGAGAAAGCGATTGCGCTGCGGGTCGGCAAGGTGCTGGGGCGCTTCAAGGTCCAAAAGCACTTCCGGCTCGAGATCACCGCGACGAGCTTCGGCTACGCGCGCGACGAGAGCTCGATCGCGCGCGAGGCGGCGCTCGATGGCATCTACGTGATCCGCACCTCGGTGCCGAGCGAAACCCTCTCGGCCTCCGACACGGTGCGCGCCTACAAGGACTTGGCCCGGGTCGAGCGCGCCTTCCGGAGCCTCAAGACCCTCGACCTGCACGTACGGCCCATCTACCACCGCCTGGCCGACCGGGTGCGAGCCCACGTCTTCCTGTGCCTGCTCGCCTACTACGTCGAGTGGCACATGCGCCGGGCGCTCGCCCCGCTGCTCTTCGACGAGGACGACCCCGCCGCCGCCGCGGCGCTGCGCGGCTCGATCGTGAAGCCGGCGCGGCGCTCCGAACGCGCGAGATCCAAAGCGGAGTCTAAGCGCACGCCCGAGGGCCTTCCGGTCCACAGCTTCCGCACGCTGCTGGCCGATCTCGCCACGCTGGCCAAGACCACCGTCCAGCCGCGCGCGAGCGGCGTCCCCGCCTTCGACCGACTGACGACCCCGACGCCGCTGCAGCAACAGATCTTCGATCGCCTGGGAGTCCGGCTCACGCTGTAGCCAGAACCCGCACGATGCGCGCAAAGCCTTCTCTTGAAGAATCGGACAGTTACGCGTCGCACGGGGGAGAACTTCGGGCTAGACGCCTCGCCAACCGCCGGACATCGCCAAGCGGGCGGCGAGCAAGCTGGAGTACATCGACTTGGCCACCCACCTCGACGACTTGAAGGTCCCGCCCGGCAATCGGGGCGTCGCAGGACGTCGACCCTCAGCTCCACATGCGCGGATCGAACGCGAACGGCATCGGCCGGCCGATCCGGATCCTCCAGAACGCGGGATGGAGCGGGTCGAGGAGGTAGTTCCTCTCCGAGGGGACGATCGCCGACGGGGCCTCGAGCACCGCGGTCCGCTTGGCGCGGAGCCAACGCGAGCCGTAGCGCATGCTCGCATCGTCGGGCGGCTCGGCGCGCCACCTCGGCGGCGGCCTCCGGCAGCGTTGGATGGCGAGCGTGTCCGGGATATCCAGCTCGAAGTACACGAATCGGATCTGGACGGCGTCCTCACCCAGGTGCAGGAAGGTCTCGATGGCGGCGAGGGCCAGCGAAGCGGAGGTGTAGACGACCGCGTCGCCGGGGCGGTTCCAGCGCCCGCCCGCGACGCGGGCGCCTTCACCGCTGAAGGCCGAGCGCGCGCGGCGGGCCTTGACGATGCGGAAGGCTGCCGGCACGCCGGGCCATGGCTAGGTATAGACGCCGTGCTCGATGCGCACATCCAGTCCTTGTCGGTCGCGCTGCCCGGACCTGGCGATTCGCTGGACGCGATCGTCGCACGCGGCGCCGAAATCTTCGGCGAGGCCGTGCGCGGCAAGCGCTTCGCGGTGCGCGCGCGCCTGATCGGCAAGCCGAAGGACCTTGGCTTCGGCTCGCGCGAGATCGAGAGCGCCCTCGGCGCCAAGCTGCGCGCGAGTGGGCTGCGAGTCGATCTCGATGACCCGAAAGTGACGGCATCGATCGAGGTGCACGAAGGCCGCGCTTACTACTTCACCGAGACGGTCGCAGGCGAGGGCGGGCTCCCGCTCGGCACCGAGGGCCGCGCGCTCGCGCTCGTCTCGGACGGCTTCGACTCCGCGGTCGCCGCCTGGCAGCTGATGCGGCGCGGCCTCGCGCACGAGTACGCGTTCTTCAACCTCGGCGGCCGCGCGCACCACGCGGGCACGCAGCGTGTGATGCACGCGCTCGCGACGCGCTGGGCCTACGGCACGCATCCGCGCCTGCACGCCGTCGACTTCGACGCCGTCTCGCGCGACCTGCAAGCGAACGCCGAGCCGCGCTACTGGCAGGTGATCCTCAAGCGCTTGATGCTTCGCGCCGCGGACATGCTCGCGCGCGAACTCGCGTGCCCGGCGCTCGTTACGGGCGAGGCCCTTGGGCAGGTCTCTTCGCAGACGCTCACGAACCTCGCAACCATCAGCACCGCAACTCGGCTCCTGATCCTGCGCCCGCTCGTCGGCGCGAACAAGCACGAGATCATCGAGCTCGCACACCGCATCGGCACCGGCCCGATCTCCGCGACCGTCGCCGAGTACTGCGCGCTCGTGCCGCGCCGCCCCGCGACCGCCGCGAGCCTCGCCGCGGTGGAGGCGGAAGAGGCGAAGCTCGATGCGACGCTGCTCGAACGCGCCGTCGCCGCGCGCGAGATCATCGACGTGCGCGACGCCGACCCGGAAGCGAGCGCAATACCCGAGCTCGCGCTCGAGGCGGTGCCCGCGGGCGCCGTGGTGATCGGCCTGAGAGCGCGCGACGAGTTCAAGGCGTGGCACCTGCCCGGCTCGGTGCAGCTCGATTTCGCGCGCGCCGTGGCTGCACTGCACGCATTCGCGAAAGAGCAGCGCTACGTCGCGGTGTGCGCGTTCGGCCTGAAGACGCGCACCTCGTCGAGCTGATGCGCAAGCAGGGCCTCGACGCGTACCACTTCCGCGGCGGCACGCGCGCGCTGAGGAAATGGGCGGAGCGCAGCGGCGTCGGCGCGGGACCGGAGACGTCCCGCAACTAAGTCAACCGATTCGGAGGCCTCTCGCCCGCTCGAGGCCGTGAAACGACGCACGAATCGCCGCGGAAGGTGCCAAGGAGGAACGTCCCCGGGCGGGGAGCGTCTCACGCCTGTCCGCTGTTGTTCGCTTTCGCCGCGTATGTCTCGCCGGTCTCCACACGCAGCGTCACCCGGCACGCGAGATCGAGCGGCGGGCGCCGCACGCCGAGCGCGCTCCCCGCGTTCGGCGCGAACACCGCGTCGAGCTGTGCAAGCGCGAAGCCCGCGCCCGCCGTTTGCTTCGCCCGCTCGCGTGCGAGCTCGCCCGCGATGAACAGAGGCGGCAGCGGCTCGCCATCGCACCAAGCTTCGGCTGTGATGAGATCGATGCGCAGCGCGCCCTCGCCGAGCACGACGAGCGCGGCGTAGTCCTCGCGCAGCTTCCAGCCCAGGAAGATCCGGCAGAGTGCGGCCGCGAGATCGGCGAGCGAGTTCGGCGGCATCGACTCTGAAGCGACTCCGGCGGCGTTCGTGTGATGCTTGCGCGGCTTTCGGCGACGCATCGGCGCGAACCGCCGCGAGCGTTACCCCCGCCAGAAATACAGCCAGTTCTCCTCCCGCACGCCGTCGAGCGCGTTCGCGAACGCGATGCGCTCGGCGCGCACGTCGGCGAACACCGCGCGCAGCTCCCGCTCGAAGCGCGGGCTCTCGGCATACGACCAAACGCCGAAGACGCCGCCCGGCGCGAGGTGGCGCTGCGCGCGCACGAGGCTCTCGGCCGCGTAGAACGACTCGCTGGTCGGGCCGAGGCGCTCCTCGGGCGAGTGGTCCACGTCGACGAGAATCAGGTCGTAGAGCTCGCGCGGCTCTGCCAGCAGGTGCAGGTACACGTCGCCGCGCTCGACCGCGAAGCGCACGTCGGCGCGCAGCTCGGGGGCGAGCGGCACGAGGCCGCGCGCGTGCCAGTCTAGGATCGGCTGGAGCAGCTCGACGACGCGCACGCTCGCGACGCGCGGCGAACGCAAGAGCTCGTGCGCGGTGGCGCCGAGCCCGAGCCCGCCGACGAGCGCGCGCAGCGCAGTGCCGCCGTGCAGCGCGACCGCGCGCGACGAGAGCGCGCGCTCGGAGTCGGTGGTCGCGCTGCTCATCAGGAATTCGTGATCCAGCAAGATCTCGGCGACGACGCCGCCCGGCTCGGAGGCGAGCGCGCGCTCGCGCAGCCAGATCAGCCCGATCGGCGTCTCCTCGGCGGATAGGCGTTTCAAGCGGGGTTCGCTACGTCCGATAATACCCGAACCGTCAAGCCCCCGGGGGAAAAGGAACAGGTCGCCAGGAATCCCCCTACCTCCCCTACCCCGATTGG
>CAZUYC010000030.1:0-19618 GCA_964624475.1 uncultured Spirochaetales bacterium
GGCCCGCGGAGCGCGCAGCGAGCCGGAGGCGAGCGGAGTTCATCGGGCCCGCGGAGCGCGCAGCGAGCCGGAGGCGAGCGGAGTTCATCGGGCCGGCGGAGCGCGCAGCGAGCCAGAGGCGAGCGGAGTTCATCGGGCGGAGGGCGAGATCTCGCTCCGCGTCGCGACCCGCGGCGGGCTCGTCTCGCGCAGCGTGGTCCTCGCGCCCGCGATCGGCGGCTTCGAGTGCGACTGCGGGAGCGGCGAGGAGGTCTGCGAGCACGTCGCCGCGGCGGCGATCGCGCTGCGCCGGGCCGGAGGCGACGCGCGCGCCCTCGCCGCCGCCGAGGGAGCGGGGCGAATCGGCTATCGCCTGACCCGCCACGCGGGAGGCCTCGCGCTCGAGCGCGTGATCACGGCCGCGCAGGGCGACCACGTGCTCACCAGCACGCTCGCCGCGCTGGCCGAGGGCCGCGTCCCGGGGCCGCGCTTCGCCGCGGCGCAGGCGGACCTCGCGGTCGAGCGCGCGCTCGGACCGCGCCTGCGGGGCCCGCTCCCGCGCGGGATCCTGCTCTCGCTGCTCCCGCGCCTCGCCGAGTGCGCGGACGTCCGCCTCGACGACCGGCCGGTGCGCGCCTCGATCGAGCCCGTCGGCCTCGTGTGTCGGGTCGAGGACGCAGGCGCGGGCTTCGGCCTCCGCCTCGCCTCCGACGCCGCGGTCGAGGAGACCTTCGATGAGGCCGTTGCGCTCGCCGGCGGCGAGCTCCGCCCGCTCGCCGCCTCTCGGCTCACCGGGCGCGAGCTCGAGCAGCTCTCGCGCGGCCGCGTCTTCGCGCCCGGCGAGGTGGCCGAGCTCGTGACGGAGGTGCTGCCGGCGCTCGCGGGGCGCGTCGCGATCGAGATCCGGACGCAGCGCCTGCCGCGCACGGTGCGCGAGAGGCCGCGCCTGCGCCTCGAGGTAGCGCGCGAGGGCGACGCCCTCGCGCTGCTCCCGACCCTCGTCTACGGCGATCCCCCGATCGCCCGGGTCGACGCCGGCCGCCTCGTGTCGCTGGCCGGCACCGTCCCGCTGCGCGACGAGGCGGCCGAGAACGAGCTCACGCGCCGACTCTCCCGCGAGCTCGGCCTCGCGCCCGGGCTGCGCGAGCGGCTCACGGGAGAGCGGGCCATCGAGGTCGCTGAAAAGCTCCCCGGCTTCGGCGCCGAGCTGCGCGGCGACGCGCACCTCCGCTTCCGCCGCGCTCCGCCGCTCGTGCCGAGGCTCGCCGTGCGCGAGGCGGGCTTCGACCTCGCCTTCGCGACGGAGCAGGGCGGATCGGCGCGGCGTGCGGACCCCGCCTCGGTGCTTCGCGCGTGGCGCGGCGGCGAGTCGCTCGTGCCGCTTCTCGAGGGCGGCTTCGCCCCGCTGCCCGCCGACTGGCTCGAGCGCTTCGGGCACCGCGTCGCAGACCTGCTCGCAGCGCGCGGCCGCGACGGCTCCCTCCCCCGCTGCGCCCTGCCGGACCTGGCGCGCCTCTGCGACGACCTCGGAGAGCCGCGCCCGCCCGCACTCGAGGCTCTCCGCGCAGCGCTCGAGGGCTTCGCGGGGATCCCGCCGGCGGAGCTCCCCGCCGACCTCGCGGGGACGCTGCGCGGCTACCAGCGCCGCGGCGTCGACTGGCTCGCCTGGCTGCGCGACGCGGGGCTCGGCGCGCTCCTCGCCGACGACATGGGCCTCGGGAAGACCCTCCAGGCGCTCTGCGTCCTGCGCGGCCGCGCGCTCGTCGTCTCACCGACGAGCGTGCTCCACAACTGGGCGGACGAGATCGCGCGCTTCCGGCCGGGCCTGCGCACCTGCCTCTACCACGGCCCGGGCCGCGCCCTCGATCCCCGCGCCGAGGTCACGCTCACGAGCTACGCCCTGCTGCGCCTCGATGCCGAGAGGCTGGCGGAGGTCGCGTGGGGCACGGTCGTCCTCGACGAGGCGCAGGCCATCAAGAATCCCGACAGCCAGGTGGCGCGCGCCGCCCACGGATTGCGCGCGGAGTTCCGCCTGGCGCTCACGGGGACCCCGGTCGAGAACCGCCTCGAAGAGCTCTGGAGCCAGCTCCACTTCACGAACCCGGGCCTGCTCGGCTCGCGACGCGACTTCGACGAGCGCACCGCGAGGCCGATCGCCGCCGGCGATGCGAAGGCCGCGGCGCGCCTGCGCGAGCGGATCCGGCCCTTCGTGCTGCGCCGCCTGAAGCGCGAGGTCGCGCCCGAGCTCCCGCCGCGGACCGAGGTCGTGGTGCACGCGGTCCTCGCGCCCGAGGAGCGCGCCGGCTACGACGCCGTCCTCGCCGCGACGCGGCGCGATGTGGTGGACCGCCTCGCCACCGGGGCGGGCGTCCTCGCCGCGCTCGAGGCCCTGCTGCGCCTGCGCCAGGCCGCCTGCCACCCGGCCCTGCTGCCCGGAGGTCGCGCCGAGCGATCGTCGAAGCTCGACGTCCTGCTCGAGCTCGTCGAGGAGGTCGTGGCCGAGGGCCACAAGGCCCTGGTCTTCTCGCAGTGGACGCGGCTCCTCGATCTGGTCGAGCCGCACCTGCATCGCGCCGGTCTCGACTTCGCGCGGCTCGACGGCTCGACGCGCGACCGCGCCGGCGTGGTCGCGCGCTTCCAGGACCCGGCGGGCCCCCCGCTGATGCTCGTGTCGCTCACGGCCGGCGGCCTCGGCCTGAACCTCACCGCCGCCGACCACGTCGTGATCCTCGACCCCTGGTGGAACCCCGCCGTCGAGGACCAGGCGGCGAGCCGCGCCCATCGCATCGGGCAGATGCACCCGGTGATGGTCTACCGGATCGTGGCCGAGGGCACGGTCGAGGAGCGCGTCCTCGCCCTCCAGCGCCGCAAGCAGGCGCTCGCCGAGGCGGCCCTCGGGTCGGGGGGCGCCGCCGCCGCGATCACCCGCGAGGACCTGCTGGCCCTGCTCGACTAAGTTCCCGGTATGGGGAAGTGGCTGCGCCGCGTCGGGCTCGCGCTCCTGTGCTCGCTGCTCGCGGGCTTCGCCTTCGGCACCTGCCTGCGCCAGCGCGCCGAGCGCCCGACGATCTACATCGGAGCGGACGCGAGCCTATCCACGCCCTTCCCACTCGACGTCGGGGACCCCGGCGCGGCGGTTCTCGACGCGGGCGAGGACGAAGAGCAGGTCGGAGAGGCGGTTCAGGTAGCGCAGCGCGACCGGGGAGAGCGTCTCGGCGCGGTGCAGCGCGACGGCGCGGCGCTCCGCGCGGCGGCAGACGGTGCGGGCGACGTGGAAGGCCGCGGCGGCGGGCGTGCCGCCGGGCAGGATGAAGCGGCGCAGCGGCAAGAGCTCCGACTCGAGCGCGTCGATGCGCTTCTCGAGCGCCTCGACGTCGCCCTCGCCGACGCCGGGGATGGCGGCGCGCTCGCGGCGCCCCTCGTCCGGCGAGGCGAGATGGGCGCCGAGCGAGAAGAGCGCGGCCTGGATCCCGCGCACGAGCTCGCGCAGGTCGGCGTGCGGCGACGCGGCCGCGCAGGCGCCGAGCTCCGCGTTGAGCTCGTCCACCTCCCCGTAGGTCTCGACGCGGCGATCGTCCTTCGCGACGCGGCCGCCGCCGAGCAGATCCGTCTCGCCCGCGTCGCCGCGGCGCGTGTAGATCTTCACCGCCCGAGCTCCTCGTCGACGAGCCGCTCGAGATCCGCCGGGAGCGTTGCCGCGCGCCGCCGCGGCTCGGCGCGAGCCTGGCGCGTCTGGCGGCGCAGGAAGAGCCAGACGACCGCGCCTCCGGCGAGGAAGACGCCGATTGGGATCGCGTAGGCGGTGAGGCCGAAGCCGCGCGCCCGCGGCGCCGCCAGGATCTGCTCGCCGTAACGCGCGAGGAGCTCGCCCTCGACCTCCTCGCGCGAGCGGCCCGCGGCCGCCTGGACGAGGATCCAGGCGCGCAGCGTCTGCGCCTGCGGGCTCGGGCAGTCGGAGAGCGCGCGACCCGGGCAGAAGGGGCTCATGATCTCCCGCGCGAGCGCGTGGCCGAAGCTCTCGGCGGCGGGCTCCCCCGGCGCTGCGAGCACCTCCCCCGCGGACACTCCCGGGAGCGCCGCGCCGAGCGCCAGGCAGAGGATCACGCGCGCCGCGCGCGCCCTCACCATCCCTCTCCTTCCGGATCCGGCGCCCGCCAGGCCGCGACCCGGTCGGCGAGCGCGGCGAGCGCGCGGCCGGCCGGCGTCGCGATGCCCTCGCCCTCGAGGAAGACGCGGCCCGCATCCGCCGCGCGCGCGAGCCTCGCATCGAAGGGAACGCGCGCCACGATCGGGACGGCCGTCGCGTCGGCCAGCGCCTCCGCGGAGGCTTCGCCGTAGAGCGGCGCCTCCTCCCCGCAGCGCGCGCAGACGGCGCTCGCGAAGTTCTCGACGATCCCGATCACGGGGAATCGCAGCGCGTGCGCGCGGCGGAGCCCGCGCTCGACCGCCAGCATCGCGACCTCGGTCGGGATCGTGACGGCCAGAGCCCCCGAGCCCGCCGGGAGCCAGCGCGCGAGGGCCGGGAGTCGATCGGCGCCGGGCGGGAGGTCGACGACGAGCGCGTCGAGCTCGCCCCAGTCGGTCAGACCCAGCAGGTCGGCCAGCGCCGCCTGCTCCATGGCGCTCCGCAGCGCCGCGCCCTCCCCCGACTCGCCCTCCCAGTCGAGCGGCTGGTTGCCCTGGAGGAAGAAGTCCATGCTCTGCACGCGCAGGCCGCAGGGACCCGGCGCGGGGCGCAGCCGCTCCTCGCCCGTCGCGAAGCGCACGGGCTGCCCGCGCAGCCCGAGCATCTTGGCAACCGAGGGCCCGTTCAGATCCGCGTCGAGGATCCCGACGGCCGCCCCGCGGCGCGAGAGCGCCACGGCCAGGTTCACCGCGACGGTGCTCTTCCCGACCCCCCCCTTGCCGCTCGTCACCGCGACCACCCGCGCGACCTTGGTCAGGCTCTCCGCCACCCGCCCGCGGACCGTATCGAGATCCTCGACGAGAGGCATGTCAGCGCTGGACATCAGGCTCTCCGCGTCCGGACCGCAAGCGCCCGCAGGGCGCGCGCAGCGAGCCGCAGGCGAGCGGAGTAAATGCGCTAGCTGGCCCTTCTGCGCCGACCCCTAGATATCCCACTGCATTTGCCGGGGCTCGCCCTCGCCGCGCTGGCGCACGAGGTGGCGAGCCGGCTCGGCGATCACCTTCGATCCCGGCGGCACGGAGTCCATCAGCCAGACGTTGCCGCCGATCACGCTCCCGCTCCCGATCACGGTGTCGCCGCCGAGGATCGTCGCGTGGGCATAGATCGTGACGTCGTCCTCGATCGTCGGGTGGCGCTTCTTCCCGCGCAGGCTCTCGCCGTGGCGCGGCGAGCGCGCGCCGAGCGTCACGCCCTGGTAGAGGCGGACGTGGTCCCCGATCTCGCTCGTCTCGCCGATCACGACGCCCGTCCCGTGGTCGATGAAGAAGCGCCGTCCGATCTTCGCCCCGGGGTGGAGGTCGATCCCCGCCCGGTCGTGCGCGTGCTCGGTCATCATGCGCGGCAGCACCGGCACGCCCTCCACGTGGAGCTCGTGGGCGATCCGATAGATCGCGATCGCGTGGATCGAGGGGTAGGCCACCACGATCTCGGCGAAGCTCTTCGCGGCGGGGTCGCCCTCGAAGGCCGCCTCGACGTCCTCGGCCAGGAGCGCGCGCACCGCCGGGAGGCGCTCGACGAAGCGCAGCACCACGCCGTCCGGTGCGGCGCCGCCGCGCAGCGTCCCCTGCGCGAGGAGCCGCCGCAGACGATCGGCGAGCGCGGGGATCTCGGAGCGGAGCGCCGAGCGGTCGCGCTCCACGAGCACGAGGCGCTTGCAGCGCTCGACCCAGTCCACCACTTCCCCGCGGTCGGGAAGCCCCTCCGCCACGGCCTTCGAGAGCGCGTCCTCCGCGCCGGCCGAGAGGGCGTTGATGGTCCGCTCGAAGATCTCCTGGGGGTCTTGGGGAGGCATGGGTCAGGTCCTTCCCTCATCTACTCCGCTCGGCTTCGCCTCGCTGCGCGGCGGCTGGGCCGCCTTGCGGGCGGCGGCGCCGCCTTGCGGAGCGGGACGCGGGCGCGGACTCAGTGTAGCGCAATCGGGGTTGTTGCCCCGCGGGGTACGTGGTAGGGTGGGTTTTGCCGGCCATCCCCCCGGCGGTCCTCCGGAAAGCCCAGATTCACGAGCGCCGGCTCGGCGCACGGGCTTTGCTGCGCGCGCAGGGCGCTCGGAGGTGGTGGTGGACGAGATCTTCAGCCACTCGCGGCTCGCGAGCTTCGAGCAGTGCCCGCGCAAGTTCCACTACCGCTACGTGCAGAAGCTCCCGGCCGAGAGCGAGTCGATCGAGGCCTTCCTCGGCAAGCGCGTCCACGAGGTCCTGGAGCGCCTCTACCACTTCACCCACCGCGGGATGGTCCCGAGCCTCGCGAAGGTGATCGACCGCTTCCGCGCGCTCTGGGAGGCGGGCTTCGCTCCGCGCATCCGGATCGTGCGCGAGGGCACGCAGCCCGGGCACTACCGCGCGAACGGCGAGCGCTGCCTCACCCACTACTACCGCCGCCACTACCCCTTCGACCACGGCGAGACGCTCGGCGTGGAGGAGCGCGTCACCTTCCGCCTCGACGCCACGGACCGCTACCGCGTACAGGGCGTGATCGACCGCATCGTGCGCACGCCCGACGACGCGATCGAGATCCACGACTACAAGACCGGCCAGCGCGTGCCCCGGCAGGAGCAGCTCGACCAGGACCGCCAGCTCGCGCTCTACCAGATGGGCGTGGCCGAGCGCTTCGGCACCGATCGGCCGATCCGCCTGGTCTGGCACTACCTCCTCTCGGACCAGCTCCGCACCTCGTCGCGCACGCCGGAGCACCTGGCCTCGCTCCGGCAGGGCACGATCGAGCTCATCGACCGCATCCGCGCCGAGCAGCGCTTCGAACCGCGTCCGAGCGCCCTCTGCCGCTGGTGCGAGTACCGCGAGATCTGCCCGGCGAGCTCCGACCGCGCGGCGGCGCCGGCGGTCGACGCCGGGGCGTACCGTTCGCCCCCCGCCAGGCCCGAGCCGGCAGCATGCGAGCCGGCTGCATGCGAGCCGGCTGCACGCGAGCCTGCTGCACGCCCCGCCACCGCCTCCGGACAGCTGCGGCTGCGGCTCTGACGGGGCACCGATCGCCGGCCTCGGCCCTTCCGCCCCCACGACACTTTTCGACGAGGGCTGGCACTCACGGACGGGGGTGAACCCGGTCTCGCGGCGACCCTGGGCGCGCCTGCGAAGGCGCCGGCCAGCCGGCGCTCCGACCATGCCACGCGAAAGGCTCGCATCGATGCGCAGTGGGGCTTCGGTCCTCTTGGGAATCGCGCTTCTAGGCCTCGGGGTCGCACCCCGCCAGGCCTCGGCCGGCGCCACGGTCGATCTCCTCTTCATCGGCTGGAATGGGACGGCGATCGCGCCCAGCCATACCGTGTCGGTGGTCGATCCCCAACCTGGAATCCACGTCGGCGACACGTTGACCATGGCGATCCTGATGACGAACGACGAGCCGCTGACCGCCGCGGTCTTCTCGCTGAACTACGACCTCGATGGCGACAACCACCTCGACATCGTCTCGGCTTTCCAGTGGCACGGCATCGCGATCAACAAGGCGGCGTCCGACTTCTTCGCGCCGATCGGCGCCCTGAGCCCGCAGACCGCCACGTTCGCGGGCTCCTTCCAGGGCTTCACGACCAACTTCGCGCCGCGCCTCCTCCCGCCCGCGGGCGGCGCCTTCTCCGGCGGCTACCAGATGGGCACCGTCACCTGGAAGGTGAACGGCAGCGCCCACGGGAGCAGCGCCGAAGTCCTGGTCGGGATCCTGAACGCCGGCATCGACGCCTTTGGCGACGGCGGATTCAACGACATCAGCGGCAGGGTCCAGTTCAATGCCGCCACGGTGAACTTCGTGCCGGAGCCGTCCACCGCCGCGCTCCTCGGCCTCGCCCTCGCCGGCCTCGCGTTCGCCCGCCGGCGCTCCGGGTAGACCGCCGCGCCGTCGAGCGCTGTACTCCCCTTCCTTTTCGGGCTCTTCCGGGTTTCGTGTGGGTCGTTCCACTCGGAAGAGTCCCGCTCATGAACCCCAGTCATGCACCTCGTGGGTCCGAGGCGAAGCCTCGCTAACCTTTCCCGCCATGGCGCTCCGAATCGAACGGATCCCGACGCTCGGGGACAACTACACCTACCTGCTCGTCTGCGAGGCGACGGGCGAGGCCGCCGTCGTCGACGCGCCGGAGGCCGAGCCCGTCATGAAGCGGGTCGACGCGGTCGGCTGCCGCGTAGTGAAGGTGCTCTCGACCCACCACCACCCAGACCACTCGGGCGCGAACCCCGAGCTCGCGAAGCGCTACGGGGCGCCGGTCTTTGCCCACGCGTCGGACGCGGCGCGGGTGCCGGGCTTCACCGACGGGCTCGAGGAGGGGGAAACGATCGCCGTGGGGAGCGAGGTCGCGCGCGTGCTCTTCATCCCGGCCCACACGCGCGGGCACATCGCCTACGTCTTCGACGCGGCGGGGGCCGTCTTCTGCGGCGACACGATGTTCGCGGCCGGCTGCGGCAGGCTCTTCGAGGGGACGCCCGAGATGATGTGGACCGCGCTCCACGAGAAGCTCGGCCGCCTCCCCGACGCGACGCGCGTCTACTGCGGCCACGAGTACACCGAGAGCAACCTCCGCTTCGCCGCACACGTGGAGCCCGAGAACGCCGCCGTGAAGCAGAAGGCCCTGCGCGTGCGCCAGGTCCGCGCCCGCGCCGCGGCCGACTGGCACGACGCCACGCCCGACGAGATGACGATCCCCTCGACGATCGGCGAGGAGCGCGCGACCAACCCCTTCCTGCGCGCCCGCGACGTCGCCGAGCTCGGCCGCCGGCGGGCGGAGAAGGACCGGTTCTAGGCCCGCGGACGCCGAGATCGCTCTGCGGGCGCGAGGCCGGATGCCGCCGGCTGCGCCTCGCTGCGCGCGCCCTTCGGGCGTCGCCTCAACGCGCGAAGCGCAGGACGCGCCGCACGGCAGCGCCGAGGTTGCGGCCCATCAGCGAGCGGCTCCACTCCGCGACGCGCTGGATCGCGTCGAGGGCATCGCCCCGGCCGGACCAGTGCGAGCGCACGACGTCGGGATGGACGTCGTTGAGCAGGCGCGAGAGGCAGGCCGTGACGACGAGCAGGTCGTCGACGAGGCCGATCGGGCCGAGCAGCACCTCCGGCAGCAGGTCGATCGGCGAGAGCACGTAGCCGAGCCCCAGCAGCGCCAGCAGCTTCGGGCCGCGCGGGACGCGCGGATCGCGCAGCAGGCGCGCGAGCAGCACGCTCAGGTCGGGGAGCAGGAGCGCCAGGTCGCGCACAGAGGACGCCCCGCCGGGTCGGGGCGCCTGCGTCAACCGCGAGCGCAGCCGGTCGTAGAGGCGCCGTTCGCGCGGATTCAGCTCGATCGTGATGCGGTCCTCGATCATCCCCCCGGCACCTCGAGGAGCCCGACGAGCGCGCGCCCCTCGACCTCGGCGAGATCGAGACCCACCAGGCGCGCCAGCGTCGGAGCCACGTCGGCCTGGTTCATGCGGGGAACGCGCACGCCCCGCCGCAGGCCGCGACCCCACGCCACGAAGCCCGCATCCATCTCGGCGCGGTCGGGAAGGTAGCCTCCGACGGCGCGCGCCGCCGCCGGCGCGAGCGCGGGCCCGGTCGCCGCGTCGGAGAACCCGTAGCCCGGCTCGGCCTCGAGGCCGAACCACGCCGCCGGATCGGCGCCGTGGCCGAGCATCTGCGCGGCAGGCACGATGCGGAAGGCGCCCGTGCGGGCGGACTCGACCTCGAGGGCGCGCCGCGCGAGCAGCGCGTCGTCCTCGGAGTCGGCGTACACGAAGGCGCTGCCGCCGTTCGAGCGCGCGAGCGCGGACCACGAGAGGAGGCCGCCCGAGCCCGGGTCCGGCGTCTGCAGGCCCGCCTCGGCGAGGAGCGCATTCGGCGCCACGATCGTGTGGATCGGGATCTCGCCGTGATCGCCCACCACGGCGACGGCGCTGCGCGCGAGGCGTCCGGCATCCGCGAGGCAGTGGAGCAGGCGCGCGAGCTCTGCGTCCACCGCGGCGAAGGCTGCGAGGGTCTCGGGCGCATCGAGCCCCGCTCGGGCGAGGGGCTCGCGGGTCTGCGCGAGGTGCAGGAGCAGCAGCGCCGGCGGACTCGGCGCGGCCGAGAGCCGGCACGCGACGCCCACGAGCACCGCGTCGCGCCCCGCGCCGGGGACCGCGGCAGCCGCTTCCGCGCCCCCGGCCTCGCGCGCGAGCTCGAGCGTTCGCGGCGTCGCCGCGCCGCGCAGGCTCTCGAGCCAGCTCTGGCCGCGGCTCGGCGCGTCGACGTCGGGCAGGAGGTCGGGGATCGCCGCCCCGACGGTGGTCGGCCAGCCGAGCGCGGCCACGCCGCGCTTCGCGTCGACGGCCGCCTGCCAGAGCGTCGGCGCCCGCAGCAGGCTGGCGTGCGAGTAGCGCGCCCGGCGCACGCCGTGATCCCCGAGCCGGCGGTCGGCCACGATGCCGTGGGCCGCGGGGCGGCGCCCGGTCACGAGCGTGGCGTGCGCCGGGTACTCCGCCGCGGGAGCGACGCCGACGACCGCGTCGGCGGCGACGCCTTCGCGCGCGAGGGCCGCGAGCGTCGGCATCGCCGGCGGATCCCCGCGGTAGCGACCGGGCACGAGGCCGGCGATCGAGACCAGGATGAGGAGCTCGGGAGGGCCCGCGGCGGACGGGCCGGGCGGCGGCAGCTCGAACGCCGCTGCGCCGCCCCCGCGCGCGCCCGTGCAGGCGAGGCCCGGCCCGAGCGGGGCGAGCGCGGCGAGGCCCGCGAGCGCGCCGAAGCGGCGCAGGCGACGCGGCATCAGCGGAAGATCCCCCGCCGCTCGCGCAGGCCGCGGGCGAGGAGCTCCTCCAGCGCGCGCCGCACCTCGTCCACGCGGGTCTGGATCGCCGCGTCCTCGTCGGTGGGGTCGCCCTCGAAGTCGAGGGGCTCGCCGAAGTAGATCCGGTACTTCACCGGCAGCGGCAGGAGGCCTAGCGGCCCCAGCCACGGGAAGGTCGGCGTGATCGGGAACGCGGGCATGCCGAGCAGCCGCGCGAGCCGCGGCAGGTTCGCGAGACCCGGCTGCTGCTCCTCCGAGCCCACGATCCCGACCGGCACGATCGGCGCGCGCGCCTCGAGCGCGAGCCGCAGGAAGCCGAGCCCGAAGCGGCGGAGGCGGTAGCGCTCCCGGAAGGGCTTGGCGATCCCGCGCACGCCCTCCGGGAAGACCATCACGCACTCCTCGTTCTCGAGCATGTGGCGGCAGTTGTCGGGCGTTCCGACCATCGCCCCGCCGCGGGCCGCGGCCGTCCCGACGAAGGGCAGCCGCGGGATCCAGTAATCGCCCATGCCGCGCGCGATCCGCGGCGGCTCGGCCTCGAGCAGCATCGCCGTCGCGAGCATCATGGCGTCGAAGGGAAGCTGCCCCGCGTGGTTCGCGACGAGCAGGCAGCGCCCCGGCGGGATGCGGCCGATGTCGAAGCTCTCGCAGCGGAAGTAGTAGCGGTAGAGGAGCACGCCGGGGAGCGCCGAGCGCCGCATCCACTCGGGCGAGAGACCGTAGGGGTCGTAGCCGTACTGGTTGATGCGGTTCGGGATCTTGCGCAGGCGATCCTCGACCTCCAGGGCCAGGTCGCGTGTCGAGAGGGGGACGAGCGCACCGAACAGGTCGCCGAGCGCCGATGCCTTTCTCTGCCGCGCCATGCAGAAACCTCAGCGGATGCTCTGGAAGATCTCCTCGAGGCCGAAGATCGGTCGGAAGCGCGTGGCCTCGACGAAGCGGGCGCCGGAGAGCGTGATCGGGAACTTCAGGTAGTCGATCGCGCCCGGCGGATACGGGATCAGACCCCAGCGGAAGAGCCGGGTGAAGAGCGGCCGCATCAGGAGCTCGGGGAGCGGCAGGGCCTGCCCGCCGCTCTCGCGGATCGCGGTGTGCAACGGGACCTCGCCGGGGCCCACCACGTTGAAGACCCCCTGGGACCCGTGCTCCAGCGCGAGCGCGATCGCCTCGCCGACGTCCTCCTCGTGGATGAACTGCATCATCGGGTCGAAGCCCAGCACGGTCGGGACCCGCCGCTCGCGCAGGTACTGCGCCATCATCGAATGCACGTAGTAGCCGAGCACGTTCACCGGCCGCAGCACGCAGGTGCGGATATGCGGGTAGCGCCAGAGGAACGCCGACGCGAGGGTATCGACCTCGACCAGATCGCGGATCTCCGGGTACGAACGGCTGGCCGAGAGCGGCTGGTCCTCGTCCATGAAGTACGGGTTCTCCGGGAAGGCGCCGTAGACGTAGCTGCTCGAGAGGACGACGAGCTTCTGCACCCCGTGGTTCACGCAGTGGTCGAGGAGCTGCTTCGTGCCGCGCACGTTCACGTCGTGGCGGGTGCGCAGGTCGGTGCGGAAGTGGCGCACGAAGCCCATGTGGACGATCGCCGCGGGCAGCTCGGTGCGGATCACGTCCTCGAACCTCTTCTTGCGCAGGTCGACGACGTGGACGCGGATTCCCCGCGGGGCACCTTCCCACTCGACACGATCGACCCCGCAAACCTCGTAGTTCGCGGCCAGGCGCCGCGCGAGAAGCCTGCCCTGGCCTCCGGCGATCCCGGTGATCAGCACCTTTTCCATCGCCACTCCAATGGGTTGCGACGCCGGCTCGCCCCGGGCCTCCACCGGCCGTCTCCCCACCGTGATAGAGTAGCCCCCTGAGGGATCCGGTGGTCGAGACTTCCGCGCGCTTCGAGGAGCTGCGCATCCCGCTGCTCGATCCGGTCCACGGCCTCCGGGACGTATCGGCGGTCCTGGGGACGCCCCGGTGGTGGCCGACCGGCGCGCGGGTGGGGGTGGTGCTCGCCCACGACGTCGGGAGCAGCTTCCAGGACCCCCTGCTCGTGCACCTGCACCAGCAGCTCACCGAGCGGCGCTGCCTCTGCCTGCGCTTCAACTTCCCGTTCGCGGAGGCCAAGAAGCGGCGCGCCGATCCCGTCCCCGTGCTGCGCCGGGCGCTGCGCTCGGCGGTCGGCGCGCTCGCCCGCGACCCTTCGGCGGCGCCCGCCCATCTCTTCCTCGGCGGCATGGGGCTCGGCGCGCGCACGGCCGCCGAGGTCGCCGCGGCCCGCCTGCGCGTCGATGGGCTCCTCTTCCTCGGCTTCCCGCTGCATCCCCCGCAGCGACCCGGGCAGGCGCAGGCCGACGAGCTCTACCGGGTGGTCTCCCCCATGCTCTTCGTGCAGGGCACGCGCGATCGGCGCTGCGACCGCGCGGCCCTCCAGCGGGCGCTCTCGCGGGTCGGCGCGCCGACGGCGCTGCACGTCTGCGGCGAGGCGGACCACCACCTTCGCGTGCTGAAGAAGTCCGGGCGCAGCGACGACGAGGTTCGCGACGAGGTGCTCGGCGTCGTGGACGCCTGGATCCAGAAGGTAAGCGGGGGCTGAGAGATCCCTGGGGACGCATGCAGCGCGGAGGGGGTTGCCTACGTAGCGAACTGGACTTCCCGATTGACTCCGCTCGCCTACGGCTCGCTGCGCGCGAGGCCCTGCCGGGCCTCGCTTGCGAAGAAGCCTTTTCGGAAAGATGGCCGGGGCAGTGCGGGGCTCCGCCTGCCCGCGGGCGTCGTTAGGCGGACTCCGCATCACCAGGGGCAGCGTTCCGGATAGGCTGCTTCGCAAGCGCGGCGCGGCAGCGCGGCGCGCGCAGCGAGGCGAAGCCGAGCGGAGTAAGATCGGGAGTCACCTCCCTGCGAAGCCACCCACCCCGCGCGAGGAAACCCGTTCAAAGGTAACCCGATGCCCGACCCCACGGACCTCTACTTCCGCCAGATCGCCGTCGGCGAGATGGCGAACCTCGCCTACCTGATCGGGAGCCGCTCGACGCGCGAGGCGCTCGTCGTGGATCCGGCCTGGAGCGTGGACGCGCTCCTCGACCAGGCCGCGGCCGACGAGATGCGCGTGGTGGGCGCCCTCGTCACCCACTATCACCAGGACCACGTGGGCGGGCGGATCTTCGGCTTCGACATCGAGGGCGTGGCCCGGCTGCTCGAGCGCGAGCCGGTGCCGATCCACGTGAACGAGCGCGAGGCCGAGGGGACGCGCGCGGTCACCGGCGCCTCGGAGTCCGACCTCGTGCGCCACGCCGCGGGCGACGCGATCCCGCTCGGCGGGCTCGAGGTGCGCCTGCTCCACACGCCGGGCCACACGCCCGGCTCGCAGAGCTTCCTGGTCGAGGAGCGAGGGCAGCCGGGGCGGCTCGTCTCGGGGGATACGCTCTTCCTCGGGAGCTGCGGGCGCGTGGACCTCCCGGGCAGCGATCCCGAGGCGATGTACCGGAGCCTGCGCACGCTCGCGGCGCTGCCCGACGCCACCCTCGTCTATCCGGGACACCTCTACTCGAGCGAGGCGAGCGGGACGCTTGCCGAGCAGAAGCGCGCGAACCCCTACCTGCGCGTGGCGAGCCTCGAACAGTTCCTGGCGTTCATGGGCTACTGAGGCGAGTTGCCGACGATGATCTCGCCCTCGAGGCGGCGCGAGGCGCTGACGTGGTCGGCCGGATCGACGCGCACCACCTTGTAGCGGTAGCGGCCCGGCTTGAGCTGGCAGAAGCTCGCGAACTCGCCGGCGTGGATCGGCGCCGAGCGCAGCTCGTCGTCCGCGATCGAGAAGTTCACGAGGCTGTGGCAGATCATGTCGCGCGCCACCTCGCGCTCGAAGACCACCGTCGACGGCATCCGCGAGTAGCTGATCCAGGCGACGAGCTGCCCCTCGTCGAGGGTGACGAGCCGCGGGTTCAGCGCCTGGTCCGTGATCAGCACGACCTTGTGGTTCGTCATCCGGTAGTCGGGATCGAGCGTGGGCACCGGCCCGGGCGTGGCGTACGGGATCTCGCTCGGGCGGTCGTCCTCGGCCTGCGCCGGGAACGCGGTGAGCAGGAGGGCGACCGCGCAGGCCAGGGCGCATCTCATCAGAAGCCTCCGCCAACTCCGGGCGGACCCGCCGCGGGACGCCCGCTCCGACGTTCACATCACTTTATATCAGACCGGGGAAGGCGCCGGGCGGGCGCTCGGGATCGAGGACCTAACGCCCCGATTCCCTGCGGCTTTTCGGCGCGCACGGCGCTTGAAATGAACCAGGGCCTCGGCTAGTGTCCGCGTCCGCCGGCCACCTCGGGGAAGCCGCCGCCCCGGGGTTTCCACCCAGGCTTCCACCAGTCGGAGTCGCGCCCCGCATGAAGATCATGGTCTGCCTCAAGCAGGTGCCGCATCAGGACGCCCGCCTCGACCTGCGCCCCGATGGCACCTGGATCCAGGAAGACAACATCAAGTTCGAGATCAACAGCTACGACACCTATGCCCTCGAGGAGGCGCTGCGCGCGAAGGACGCGGGCGGCGCGGAGGTCCTCGTGGTGTCGATCGGCCCGGAGCGGGTCTCGCAGGCGCTGCGCACCGCGCTCGGCATGGGGGCGGATCGCGCGATCCACGTGAAGGACCCGGCCACCGACGGCTCGGACTCGCTCGGCCTCGCGAAGATCCTCGCGGCCGTGGCGAAGCAGGAGAGCCCGGACCTGATCTTCACGGGACACATGTCGGACGACGCGAACTTCGCGGCGGTGCCGCCGATGCTGGCGGAGCTCTTGGGAATGCCGCACGCGACCGCGGCCGTGAAGGTGGAGCGCAAGAACGGGACCCTCCGGGTCGACCGCGAGGTGGAGGGCGGCGCGCGCGAGGTCGTCGATCTCGTCGCTCCGTGCCTCGTGGCCGTGCAGACCGGGATCAACCAGGTCCGCTATGCGTCGCTCAAGGGCATCATGGCGGCGAAGAAGAAGCCGTTCGACGTGAAGACCGCCGCCGACCTCGGCCTGGCCGGACAGGTCGGCGCGGGCGCCGCCAAGATCAAGGTCACGAAGGTCGCCCCGCCCCCGAAGGGCGACCGCGCCGAGATCCTCCGGGGCACGACCGATCAGATCGTCGGCGCGCTCGTCAACAAGATCAAGGAACTGGGGCTCCTCTGATGCCGGGCATCCTGATCGTCGCAGAGATCAGCAACGGACGGATCCGCGAGGCCAGCTACGAGCTCGCAAGCTTCGCCGAGCGCGTGGGGTCCGCAACGGGCCGGGCGGTCCGGAGCCTGGTCGCGGGCCGCGGCATCGCCGCGCAGGCCGAAGAGTTCGCGAAGAAGGGGGGAGGCGACGTCTTCGCCGCGGACCACGAGCTGCTCGGCGCCAACAACGTGGAGGCGCACGCCGCGGCGATCCGCGCCGCGGTGGCCGCGAGCGACGCCGACCTGGTGCTGATCTCGAACACGCCTGCGGGCTGGGACGTGGCGCCGCGCGTAGCCGCCGCCCTCGACGCCGCCTTCCTGAGCGACTGCTTCCGCATCGACGTGCAGGGCGGAAAGCTCGCCTTCCATCGCCGCGTCTTCAACGGCAAGCTCGACGCGACCCTCGAGGCCGCCCCCGGGACCGTGGTCGCGACCGTCCAGCCCGGCGCCACGGCGCCGTTCGCGGGAGCCACGGCGGGAGCGGTCCACCGGCTCGACGTCCCGCTCGCGGCCGAGAAGCTCGGAGCGCGCTTCGTCGAAATGAAGCCGGCCGAGTCCAAGGGAGTCGACCTGAGCCAGGCCGACGTGATCGTCTCGGGGGGGCGCGGCGTCGGGGCCCCGGAGAAGTTCGCCGAGGTGATCAAGCCCCTGGCCGACGCGCTCGGCGGTGCCATGGGGGCCTCGCGACCGGTCGTGGACGCGGGCTGGCTGCCCCACGCGTACCAGGTCGGGTCTTCGGGGCAGGTGGTCCAGCCGAAGCTCTACATCGCCTGCGGCATTTCGGGCGCGATCCAGCACCTGGTGGGAATGAAGACCTCGAACTACATCATCGCGATCAACAAGGATCCGGATGCACCGATCTTCGAGGTGGCCGATCTGGGCGTGGTGGGCGACCTGTTCGAGATCGTGCCCGCCCTGACCAGCGCGGTGACGGCCGCCAAGGGCTGATCCGAAACACGCTTCGGTTTCACTCCAGGCAACGGCAGAGCGCTCGCGTCGGGCCTCCCTGCGCGTTCGTCGCGAGATCGGCGTTGACAGTCGCTCGCCGCCGCGACAACCTCCGGACCAGAGGGGCATCAGCAGCCGTGGCGGGCCCGGCTCCCCCCGAGCCCCGCTTCCTCCGAACGTTCGACCCTGACCGTTGGAACATTGCCGCTCGTCTGGGCTTCCCCCGCGTCGGACGGCCGTGGTGTCCGAGAGGTGGATTCATTCCGCGGCGCATTGCGTTCATCAACGAGAAGGGCGGCAGCGCCAAGACGACGCTCACCGCCAACATCGGTGCCTATCTCGCGCTCAAGCGCGGGCGCCGCGTGCTGGCCATCGACATGGACCCCCAGGGCCAGCTCGGCAAGGTCTTCGGCCTCGACGTGCGCCGCACGGGCCGCTCCGCCATCGATCTGCTGCTGGACACCCTGCTCGACGACGCTTCCCTGGACGTCCCGGGACCGCGCCCGGCGACTCGCGGCGCGGATCCCGCCTCGGGTCTGCCGGTCGTACCTACGCGCATCCCGAACCTCGACGTGATCGTCGCCAACAAGGCGCTGGCACTCTTCCCGGGCTGGGACGGCGGCGAGGGTGACCCCACCGAGCGCCTGGCCCGCAGCCTGGCCAGCTTCGAGGATCTGGACGACTACGATTTCGTGCTGTTCGACGCGCCGCCGTCGTTCGGCCCGCTGACCCTGAACGTGCTGCGGGCCGCCGACGAGCTGGCCGTGCCGGTGCCGCTCACCTACCTGGCCATGGACGGCTGCGCGGAGCTGATGCGCAGCGTCGCCATGGTGCGCGCACGCTACGGGCACGCCTCGCTGCGCGTCTCCATGGTGATCCCGACCTTCTACCGGAACACGCGCATGGCCCACGAGGTGCTCGACCAGCTCAAGGCGCGCTTCCCCAAGGAGCTTGCCCACACGGTGGTGGGCCTCCACGTCAAGATCGATGAGGCCCAGTCGCGCGGGCTCTCGGTGGTGGAGTTCGCGCCCTCGAGCCGCGCCGCCCACGCCATGGCCGCCCTGGCCGAGGAGCTCGAGCTGCGTGGTGGCGAGGACGAGAGCACGCCTTGAGCCAGGCCACGCCCCCCGACGTGATCTGGCTCGACGGGATGCCCGACGAGGCCGTGGTGCTCCCCACCGGCGAGGCGCGCCGCTCCCTGGGCAGCAACCCCTTCGTCGTCGGCCCGGGGCTCGACCCGTTCGAGGCGCGGCTTGCGCTGCGCGCGCCGCTGCGCCGGCTCGAGCCCGCGCCCGACGCCGGGCCTCCGCTCGAGACCCAGGAGGCCCCGCGCCGGCGCTCCTGGACCCGCACGCCGCGCATCGACGAGATCGAGCTTCTCGACTCGGGGACCATCGCCGAGCGCTTCCTGGACGACGCGGTGCGCCGCCGCCTGGCCGCTCTCACCCACCTCGTGGAGGGCGGCGCCCCCTACGACCGCTACGGCTTCTCACCGATGGCCGCCCAGACCGCCTTCCCCTTCTTTCACGCCCTCTACCGCTACTACTTCCGCGTCTCGAGCGACGGCCACGACCGGCTCCCCGAGGAGGGGCCGGTCATCCTGGCGGCCAACCACGGCGGGCTGCTGCCCTTCGACGCCGCCATGACGGTGGTGGACGTGCTGCTCCACACCGACCCGCCGCGCCTGCCGCGCGCGGTGGTGGATCGCTGGGCCGGAACGCTGCCCTGGGTGAACGTCTTCTTCGCGCGCGTCGGCCAGGTGATCGGCACGCGCGAAAACGTGGCCGACCTGCTCGATGACGGGCAGCTGGTGCTGGTCTTCCCTGAAGGCATGGACGGCGTGCGGAAGCGGGTGACCCAGCGCTACCGGCTCCAACACTTCCACGTGGGCTTCGTGGAGGCGTCCTTGCGGGCTCGCGCGCCCATCGTGCCCATGGCCGTGGTGGGCAGCGACGACCAGGCACCGATCCTGTACGACCTGGGCGGGCTGGCCCGGCGGCTGGGCCTGCCCTTCTTCCCGGTGACGCCCACCTTCCCGTGGCTGGGGCCCCTGGGCCTGCTGCCCTACCCCGTCCGCTATCGGATCGTCTACGGCGAGCCCCTCGACTTCCACGAACGGTTCGGGCCCGACGGCGCGTCGGACGCGCGGCTGGTCCGCTACCTGGCCAACCAGGTGCGCCGCGAGATCCAGCTCCTCTTGGATCGCAACCGGTGACCCCGAGCGCCGTGAGCCACAACGTCCTGGTGACCCACGCCGACGAGCCCATCGGGCGGCGCGTGGTGAAGGCCCTGGTCCACGACCGTCGCATCGGAAACGTGCTCGCCCTGGGCGAGGGCGCTGCGCCGCGCGGCTTCGACCGCTTCATCGCGGCCTCGCCGCCGCGTTTCTCCTACGCGCGGGTGGACCTGGCCAAGCACCGCTCCGCGATCGACTTCTTCCACTCGAGCCGCTTCCGCGAGGCGGGCATCGACACGCTGGTCCACGTGCCGCGCCACGCTTCCCGGAGCGAGGGCCTGCCCGTGGTCTCGGGGCTCCCGGTCCGCACCGCCGAGGCGCGCATGGTGCTCCAGCACGCGC
>CAZUYC010000031.1:0-18449 GCA_964624475.1 uncultured Spirochaetales bacterium
GGCGGAGTCGACGAGCAAGCGGGCGCAGGCCGCGCGCAGCGAGCCGCAGGCGAGCGGAGTCTACGAGCAAGCGGGCGCAGGCCGCGCGCAGCGAGCCGCAGGCGAGCGGAGTCTACGAGCAAGCGGGCGCAGGCCGCGCGCAGCGAGCCGCAGGCGAGCGGAGTCTACGGGGCGGGCGACGCCATGCCGACGCGCCGCAGCGACGTCTCCAGGAACGGCAGCACGCTGCGATTCCACGGACCGAGCACGTGCCCCCCCGAGAACCAGTGGATCTCGGGCTCCCCCCAGTGGCGCCAGAGCGCGCGCGGGTGCTCGGGCTTCACCACCCGGTCGGCGATCCCGGCGTAGATGAAGCGCCCCTCGCGCGGCACGCGCGGCGCGAGCGCGAGCGGCGAGACCACGTGGGTGATCGCCCGGATGAGCCTCCAGTCGAGCGCGAACTCGTCGTCGTAGCGGCGCATGATCCACGGCATGTTGTCCTGGGCGGCGAGCGGGAAGTCGACCATCGGGATTCCCGCCACCACGCAGGCGAGCCCGTCCTCGAGGCCCGCGACGAGCGCCGAGACGTAGCCGCCGAGCGAGACGCCGTAGAGCCCGATGCGCTCCGCGCCCCGGGCGCGGATCCACGAGACGAGCCGCCGCACGTCCCAGGCCCCCTGCGCGAAGAGGTGCACCAGGCGCAGGTAGTCGGGGCTCAGCACCTCGCCGCCGCTCAGGCGCGACGCGCCGCGCGCCCCGTGCAGCGGCAGGCATGGGAAGGCGAGGTTCAGCCCGAGCGCGTCGTGCAGGAGGCGCACGGGGAAGCCCGAGAGGTTCACGAGGGGCGTCCCCATGCCGAAGCCGTGCACGCAGACGAGCCACGGACGCGCCGCCCCCGCGTGCTCGAGCACGTAGGCGTGCGCGGTGCCGTTGCTCGGGTGCGCGAGCCAGCGCTCGCGCGCCGGCTCGCCGACGTGGGGCTCGTAGCCGCTCGGGAAGACGAGACGCCGGTAGCGCCGGCGGCGCGCGCCGGCCCAGGTGCTCTCCTCGCGCGTCTCGGGGTCGCAGAGCGGGGGCGGATCGCGGTGGTACCCGGCCGGCTCCGCGAGCCAGCCCCGCGCCTCGAAGAAGCGCTGCGCCTCGCCGACCTCGTCGAGCATGCGGCGCACGACATCGGGCAGCGGGAGCCCGGTCAGGACGCTCGTCGAGAGGGTGAAGGTGCGGTCGAGCAGCGCCTCGGCGATCAGCCCGAGCGAGGGCTGCGGCGCGGGCACGTCGCGGTAGCCCGACTGCCGCCGCATCGCGAGCAGGGTCTCCGCGACGAACGCCCCGACCTGCTGGACCGGGACGGTGAGCAGATGCCCGAGCGCCATGCCTCCCCCCCGCTCCGCTGAGCCCAGTCCCCGGGGGCGAGGGACGGGGCCGAGAGCACCCGGTCACGAGACTCGCCGCTCTGGGGCTTGCGGTCAAGGGCGAGTTACGATCCGGCGCGGAGGTTGGCCATGCCGGCCGCGCCGCCCCGGAGCGCACCCGTCGCCAGCGCGCTCCTCGCGCTCGCGGCCTGCGCGCCGGCGCCGCACCTCGTCGCGCTCTCGGAGTCGCCGCCCCCGGCGATCCTCGTGCGCGACGTCGCCGTGCTCGACGTCGCGAGCGGGGCGGTCGAGCTCGGGCGCGACGTGCTGACGCGCGGCGACCGGATCGCCGCGATCGCGCCCACCGGCTCGATCCCGGCGCCCGTCGACGCGGAGACCGTCGACGGCCGCGGCGCGACCCTCCTCCCCGGGTTGATCGACTCCCACGGCCACATCGGCACCGGCTACGCGCCGCTCTGGCAGAACTCCCTCCCCGACCCCGCGCACAATCTGGAGGCCTATCTCTACTGCGGCGTCACGACCGTCCTCGACCCCGCCGACGCGGACGACGGCGCGGTGGCGCGGCGCGACGCGCTCCGGCGCGGCGAGATCCCCGGACCGCGCGCCTACACCGCCGGACGACCGCTCACGGCGCCGGGGGGGCACCCCGTCGCGCTGGTCCGGGAGCTCCTGCCCTGGTGGATCCGCTGGTACCTGCTCCCGCGCATCGCGCACCAGGTGTCGGACGCGGCGGGCGCGCGGGCCGCGGTGGACGAGCTCGCCGCGAGCGGCGTCGACTTCGTGAAGGTGATCGTCGATCGGCTGCCGGAGACCGCGCCGCGCATCGAGACGCCGGCCCTGCGCGCCGCCGTCGACGAGGCGCGCCGGCGCCACCTGCGCGCCGTGGCGCACATCGGGACCCTGGCCGACGCGCGGGACGCCGCGCAGGCCGGCGTCGCGGCCTGGGTGCACGGCGTCTACGCCGAGACGCTCGACGAGTCGGGCGTGCGCGAGCTCGCCGGGTTCGGGATCCCGATGGCGCCGACGCTCGTCGTCTTCGAGAGCTACGCGCTCGTGAACGACTACGCGCGCGTCGCGACGCCGCTCGAGCGCGAGATCGAGCCGCCGGAGCTGCTCGAGGCCTTCAACGAGCCGCCCGAGGATCTCGCTCCCTACGCCTCGTTCCAGCCCTTCCTGGGCCGTTTGCGCGAGCAGCGCCGGGGAAGCCGCGAGAACGTGCGCCGGCTCCACGAGGCGGGCGTCGTGATCCTCGCCGGGAGCGACACGCAGTCGGGCGTGATTCCCGGCGCCGGGCTCCACCGCGAGCTCGCGCTCCTCGTCGAGGCGGGCCTCACGCCGGCCGAGGCGTTGCGCGCGGCCACGCTGGCCCCGGCTCGCTTCCTGGAGCAGACCGACGACCCCGACGTCGGCCAGGTCCGCGAGGGCCGGCGCGCGGACCTGCTCCTCGTCGAGGGCGACCCGACGCGCGACATCGCCGCGGCGTCGCGGATCCGCGCCGTGATCCACGGCGGCGTGCGCGTCGAGCGCTTTCCGCTCGGAACCCCGCTCCTGGCGCGTCAAGCGGGCGCGGGTTCCGGGCGCGCGGCGCGGTAGTACCAGAGGCTCGCGAAGAGGGAGCCGCGGCGCGCGAGCTCCTGCACGCCTGCGAAGCCGGACGCGCGCAGGAGCTCCGCGAGCCGCCCCTCCACGTTGTCCCGCGCCTCGGGCGAGCGGAAGAAGAGCGGCGTGAGCGCTCGCTCCCACCAGGCGACGGGCGGGCCAAAGTCGAGCAGGTGGAAGCTCCCGCCGGGAGCCAGCACGCGCAGGATCTCGGCGAACGCTCGCTCCTTCGTCGGGCGCGAGAGGTGGTGGAAGACGAGCGAGGAGACCACCCGGTCGAACGAGCCGTCCGCGTACGGCAAGGCGTCCGCGAAGCCCTGGTCGAGCTCGAGGCGGACGCCCGCCCGCTCCACCTTGCGGCGCGCGATGGCGAGCGCCTTCGGATCCCCGTCGATCCCGACCACCCGGGCCTCGGGGCAGGCGCGCTGGATCTCGACCGTGAGGGTCCCCGTCCCGCAGCCGAGGTCGAGCACGCGCTGGCCCGGGCCGATCGCGGCCTGGTCCAGGAGCACGCGCTTCACGACCGCCTCGCGGAAGCACCAGCGCAGCAGCGGATCGTAGAGGGGGAGCAGCCAGTCGTGACCGGCAGCCGGGATGTAGCGCTCCGATCGCTCGCCCATCGGCGACCTCCAGCCCGGCTCCGCGCGGGAGCGGGCGGCAGGGCGGGTGCGCGCGCCGGGAGCGAGGATACCTTGTCCCGGCCGGTCGGGGCCTCCGCCGGCGGGGAGTCGCCCCGACCGTGTACGCCTTCCTACTCGCGCTGCTCTCGGCCGTGCTCTTCGGGGCGTCGACGCCGGCCAGCAAACTGCTGCTGCACGACCTGACGCCACCCCAGCTCGCGGGTCTCCTCTACCTCGGTGCGGCGCTCGGGGTGGCGCCCGTCGTCGGGCTCGAGCGGCGCCGGGGGCTGCGCGCCGCCGGCGGGCGCGCGAACGCCCTGCGCCTCGCCGGAGCCGTGCTCGTGGGCGGCGTCCTCGGACCCGTGCTCCTACTGGTGGCGCTGCGCCGGAGCGAGGCGGCCTCCGTCTCGCTCCTGCTGAACCTCGAGATGGTGGCGACGGCGCTCCTCGGCGTCGCCTTCTTCCGCGAGCACCTCGGACGCCTCGGCTGGGTGGGCGTCGCCGGCGTGGTCGGCGCCGGGGCGATCCTGGCGGGAGCCGGCGGCTGGCCCGGGCTCGTGGCCGCGCTCCTCGTCGCGGCCGCCTGCGTCTGCTGGGGGCTCGACAACCACTGGACGGCGCTCGTCGACGGGATCACCCCGGCCACGAGCACGCTGGTCAAGGGGCTCGGCGCGGGCGCGACCTCACTCGCGATCGGGGCGCTCGCCGCGCCCTTCGCGGCGCCCGCGGCCGCCGTCGCCGCGGCGCTCGCGACGGGCGCGCTCTGCTATGGGGCCAGCATCGCGCTCTATATCGCGGCCGCGCAAGAGCTCGGCGCGACCCGCGCGCAGAGCGTCTTCGCGAGCGCGCCCTTCGTCGGCGCCGCCCTCGCCTTCGCGCTGCTCGGCGAGCCGGTGGGCTGGCAGCACGCGGCCGCGACGCCGCTCCTCGCGCTCTCGCTCGCGGCGCTGCTCCGTAGCCGGCACGCGCATCCGCACGTGCACGAGCCCCTGCTGCACGTCCACAGCCACAGCCACGACGACGGCCACCACCTGCACGAGCACCCGGGGCTTCCCGCCTCGGCGCGCCACACGCATGCGCACCGCCACGAGCGGGTCGAGCACGCCCACCCGCACTGGCCGGACGTCCACCATCGCCACGGGCATTGGGGACGTTCCTGAGATACACGGAACGTCCCCAGCCGAGCCCGAGGAGGACCATGCCCGACGCCGCCCCCCATCTGCTGGTCGAGAAGCGCGACGAGGTGCTGATCCTGGCGATGAACCGCCCCGAGAAGCGCAACGCGCTCTCCCCGGAGATGCTGGTGCGCATGGCGGCCGCCTTCCGCGAGTTCCGCGCCGCGCCGGAGCTGCGGGTCGCGATCCTGACCGGCGTGGGCGACGAGGACTTCTGTGCCGGCGGCGACCTCGAGCTCACCATGCCGCTCCTGACCGGCGCGAGGAAGCCCGAGGACGAGTGGGACCGCCGCTTGATGGCCGACCTCTCGCAGTTCACGGACGCGATCCTGCGCGGCTTCGACCTCTACAAGCCGGTGGTCGCCGCCGTGAACGGCCGCGCGCTCGGCGGCGGCACCGAGATGACGAACGCCTGCGATCTGCGCGTCGCCGCGGAGCACGCGGTCTTCGGCACGCCGGAGGCGCGCGTCGGCCTGCTCCCGGGCGGCGGCTCGCTCACGCGCCTCCCGCGCCAGATCCCGTGGGCGAAGGCGATGGAGATCCTGCTCGTCGGCGAGCCCTTCTCGGCGCGCGAGGCGCTCGCCATGGGGCTCCTCAACCACGTGGTGCCGCGGGGCCGGGCGCTGGAGAAGGCCCTCGAGCTCGCGGCCAAGCTCGCCGCGAACGGCCCCCTGGCGCTGCGCAAGATCAAGGAGGGAGTGCTGCGCGCGAGCGGCCGGCCGCTCGAGGAGGCGCTCGCGATCGAGAGCGAGGTCTCGGCGGCCGTCATGGCGTCGCGCGACGCCCGCGAGGGGCCGCGCGCCTTCCGCGAGCGGCGCCCGCCCCGCTTCCGCGGCGAGTAGTTCCGACGCTGGTCTCCGGATCAGCGGCGGCGCCGGAGGCAGCCGAGGCCGAGCAGGCCGAGGCCCAGCAGCCCGCCCGTCCCGGGCTCCGGCACCGGCGCGCCCGCCGCGCTGTAGGTCAGCGACATGCCGCCGAGGGCGTCCCAGGTCGAGGCCGAGCCCGTGCCGCCGTTCGGGCCGCCGAGGTCCTGGTTCAGCGAGTTCGCCTGCGTCGAGGTCCCGAGCATGTAGCGCAGCGGCGTGTCCTGGTTCACGTTCGGGATGCCGAGCAGCGAGAACTGGTTCACGAGGTCCTGGAACGGCACGGCGAAGCTCACGAAGTGATCGACGTCGCCGTCCTGGTCCACGTCGAAGGTCAGGGCGGACGGATCGATCGCGATGGTGAGCGAGCTCCAGTCGTAGTTCGCCGGCGTCTCGGGGTAGGTGAGCCCCGTCGACGAGATGGTCGTCGTCGAGGGCGAGGTGTTCGCGCCGCTTCCGGCGTCGAAGAGCGCGAGCTGGTCCGAGCTTCCCCCGTTGTCGACGAGCACGAAGAGGTCGAGCGCGCCGTCGAGGTTGCCGTCGATCCCGACCGCGACCACCTGGCTGAATCCAAGCGGGCTCTTCTCGGCGCCGATGCGCACGCGGAAGCCCAGCATCCCGTCGGTGAGCGCCGCGCTCCCGGCGTCGTCGAAGGCGGTGTAGAAGGCCGGGTGCGCGGCGTCGCCGACGATGTCGGCCTCGGGAATTCCCGTCTGCTGGTCGTCCGCCCAGTCGGGCTGGACGCTCGCGTAGAGGACCGGCGTCCAGGCGGTCGTAGGACCGTCCGGATCGATCGGCACGGCGCCGGCCCGCGCCGGCAGGCCGAGGCCCGCGGCGAGGGCGACGCTCGCGATGGCGATCCGCAGCCCGGGCATTCCACTCCCCAGATCAGGTGCATCGGCGGGCCGCGCGGACCGCTGGAGCGAGGCCTCCGGCTCCCCTCGCGGGACGGCCCCGGGGCCGGGGGGCCCGCACGGGCGTAGCGGGGGGAACGCGGGCGGCCCCGGCGCGCGGACGATACGCTGGCTAGCTCGTGGGCATCGTCCTCGTCACGGGATCGGCCGGCCTGATCGGCTCGGAGGCCGTCCGCTTCTTCGCCGAGCGGCGCTTCTCGGTGGTCGGCCTCGACAACGACATGCGCCGGCGTTTCTTCGGCGACGAGGCCTCGACCGCCTGGAACCGGCGGCGACTCGAGGCCGAGGTGCCGCGCTACCGCCACGTCGACGCCGACGTCCGCGACACCGCGGCCGTCGACGCGATCTTCGCCGAGCACGGAACGGACGTCGTGGCGGTGATCCACACGGCGGCCCAGCCCTCGCACGACTGGGCCGCCCGCGAGCCCGTCACCGACTTCACGGTGAACGCCAACGGCACCCTGGTCCTGCTGGAGGCGACGCGCCGGCACTGCCCGCAGGCGGTCTTCCTCTTCACGTCGACCAACAAGGTCTACGGCGACACGCCGAACGCGCTGCCGCTCCGGGAGGCGGAGACGCGCTACGAGATCGACCCCGGGCACCCCTTCGCCGCGCACGGGATCGACGAGTCGATGTCGATCGACGCCTCCAAGCACAGCCTCTTCGGCGCCTCGAAGCTCGCCGCCGACGTGCTGGTCCAGGAGTACGGCCGCTACTTCGGCATCCAGACCGCGTGCTTCCGCGCCGGCTGCCTGACCGGACCCGCGCACGCGGGGACCGAGCTGCACGGCTTCCTGGCCTACCTGGTGAAATGCGCCCTCACCGGAACGCCCTACACCGTGCACGGCTACAAGGGCAAGCAGGTGCGCGACAACGTCCACAGCCGAGACTTCGTGGCCATGCTCTGGCACGCCTTCCAGGCGCCCCGCGTCGGCGAGGTCTACAACGCCGGCGGGAGCCGGCACGCGAACTGCTCCATCCTCGAGGCCGTCGATCTCGTCGAGCGCATCACCGGCCACAGGACCGAGCTGCGCTTCTCGGAGACGAGCCGCTCGGGCGACCACGTCTGGTGGATCAGCGACGTCCGCAAGTTCCGCGCCCACTACCCGGGCTGGGGTTTCGAGTACGGTCTGGAGGCGATCCTGACCGAGATCGCCGAGGCCCTGGACGCGCGCCTGTGAGGCGTCGCGACGCCAACGCTCCACACCCGGGAGGCCCGAGTTCGGTGATGTCGCGGCATCATCGTGCGCGCGCTGCACCCGTCCACCGCAGACGAAGACACAGAAATAGGTTGAATGAAATCAGGTATTCATGGCGGGGCGGACGGGACTCGAACCCGCAACTTCCGGCGTGACAGGCCGGTGCTCTAACCGATTGAACTACCGCCCCCCAAGGCGACCGGGCGAGGGTAGCCCGAGGCGCGCGGGGCCGCAGCGGCTCAGGCCCCCGAGCGGGTGCCTCCGGGTGCCGGGCGGGCGGCGGCGGCCTGCATCTGGATGGCCTGCATCTGCATGAGCAGCGCGAGGTCGCCGGCGACCTGGATGCGGCCGCCCATGAACGCCTCGAGCGGGTTCAGTTCGCCGCGCTCCAGGGCGTCGGCGTCCTCGGCGCGGATGGAGACCGTCGTGGTGGGATCGGCCGGGATCTCGCCGGGGCCGAGCTGGAGCCCGAGGCTCCAGTCGCCGCCCGAGCCGTCGGTGACGCACAGGCGGACGAGGCCCGAGAGCGCCTGCATCTGGGCCAGGGCGGCCGGCGAGGGCGGACCGAGGTCGCTGGCGCGCGCCGGAGGCGCGCCGGGCCGGAAGACGGCGGCCGCCTGCCGGCCGATCGCGCCGCCCCGCCCCTCCCAGAGCGCGCCGCGCCAGTCCTCGACGCTCTGCACCACGCTGAAGGCGGCCGTCGCGCGCGAGGCGGGCTCCACGCGGACGCTCCCGCCGCGCAGGTGCACCAACCACTCGCCCCCTTCCTCTCCCTCGAGGCGCACGCCGAGCGTCATCTCCACCGTGCGAAGCTCCTCCGGGAGATCCGCCTCGGCGAACGCCTTGGGGAGGAAGTCCTCGAAGAACTCGGAGGGGGGAATTGGCGACGTGGGAAACTCGGGCATCTGATCCAGTCTATCGCAGCCCTTCCGCTCTCACGCCTCGGAGAGGACGGCTTCGCAGGGGAGCAGCGGGGAACGCCCGCGCCTCGCGGCGGGCTGGGCGCGCGAGGGTTCGAACCTCGGACCTCCTGGGTGTAAACCAGGCGCTCTGACCGGCTGAGCTACGCGCCCGTCTCCATGGCCTACGCTCGGCTTCGTCTCGCTGCGCGCGCCCTGCGGGCGCTTGCGGCGATGGACTCGGCTCGGCCTCGCTGCCGCGCGGAGGGCGCTCAGTTCACGCCGGCGCGGTGAGCGCGCTCGTCGGGCACGCCCTCGCGGGGCGGAGGCAGCTGCTCGTAGATGTCGTCGATCGTGTGGTCGCCGCTGCGCAGGAACGAGGCCGGATCCGCGAGGACGAGCGCGGCCCGGAGCACCTCGTCCATGTGGTCGACCTTCACGATCACGAGGTTGCGCTTCACGTTCGCGGGGATCTCGACCAGGTCCTTCTCGTTCTCGCGCGGGATGATCAGCGTGTCGATCCCGCCGCGGTGGGCCGCGATCATCTTCTCCTTGAGCCCGCCGATCGGGAGCACGTGGCCGCGCAGCGTGATCTCCCCCGTCATCGCGACGTTCGAGCGCACCGGAACCCGGGTCAGCGCCGACGCGATCGCGGTGGCGATCGTGATGCCGGCGCTCGGCCCGTCCTTCGGAATCGAGCCCTCGGGCACGTGGATGTGCAGGTCGACCTTCGAGTAGAAGTCGCGCGCGAGCCCGAGCTGCTTCGCGCGCGAGCGGATGTAGGTGAGCGCGGCGTTGGCCGACTCCTGCATCACGTCCCCGAGGCGCCCGGTGATCTGGAGCTTCCCCTTGCCGGCGGTCACCGAGACCTCGGTCTGGAGCAGCTCGCCACCCACGTCGGTGTAGGCGAGGCCGGTGCACACCCCCACGTGGTCCTCTTCCTCGGCCTTGCCGAAGCGGTAGCGGGCCACGCCGAGGTACTTCTTCACCGCGGCCGGCGTGATGCGCGCCTTGTGGAACTTCGCGCCCTCCTTCACCACCTCGCGCGCCACCTTGCGGCAGATCGAGGCGATCTCCCGCTCGAGGCTGCGCACGCCCGCCTCGCGGGTGTAGTGGCGGATCAGCTCGAGGATCGCGGCGTCGCCGAACTCGATCTGCTCGGGGGTGAGGCCGTTCGCCTCGCGCACCTTCGGCACCAGGAAGTGGCGCGCGATCTCGAGCTTCTCGGACTCGATGTAGCCCGGGAGCTGGATGATCTCCATGCGGTCCTGGAGCGGCCGCGGGATCTGGTGCAGCACGTTCGCCGTACAGACGAACATGACCCGCGAGAGGTCGTAGTCGACGTCCAGGTAGTGGTCGTTGAAGGTGTGGTTCTGCTCGGGGTCGAGCACCTCGAGCAGCGCCGCCGACGGGTCGCCGCGAAAGTCCATCGACATCTTGTCGACCTCGTCGAGCAGGAAGACCGGGTTGCCCGAGCCCGCCTTCTTCAGGCTCTGCAGCACCTTGCCCGGAAGCGCGCCGATGTAGGTGCGGCGGTGGCCGCGGATCTCGGCCTCGTCGCGCACGCCGCCGAGCGACACGCGCACGAAGTCGCGGCCCGTCGCGCGCGCGATCGACTTCCCGAGCGAGGTCTTGCCGACGCCCGGCGGGCCCACGAAGCAGAGGATCGGGCCCTTCATGCGCTCGACGAGCGCCTGCACCGCGAGGTACTCGATGATGCGCTGCTTCGGCTTCTCGAGGCCGAAGTGGTCGGCGTCGAGCACCCGCTCGGCCTCGACGATGTCGTGCCGCTCCTCCTTGTAGGCCTCCCACGGCAGCGAGAGGAACCAGTCGACGTAGTTGCGCACGACGGTCGCTTCGGCGCTCATCGGCGACATCATCTTGAGCTTGCGGATCTCCTTCTCGCAGCGCGTCCGCGCCTCCTGCGGCATCTTCTTCTTCTTGAGCGTCTGCTCGAGCTCGTCGATCTCGTTCTTGAACTCGTCCCGCTCGCCGAGCTCCTTCTGGATCGCCCGCATCTGCTCGTTCAGGTAGTATTCCTTCTGCGAGCGCTCCATCTGCTTCTTGACGCGGCCGCGGATCTTGCGCTCGACGGAGAGCACCTCGATCTCGGCCTGCATCCGCGCGTGCACCTCCTCGAGGCGCCGCGCGGGGACGATCTGCTCGAGCAGCTCCTGGCGCTCCTCGAGCTTCAGGTTCAGGTGCCCGGCGATCGTGTCCGCGAGACGCCCCGCGGACTCGATGGCGCTCACCGTCTGGAGCGTCTCGGGCGGGATCTTCTTGTTGAGCTTGACGAAGGTCTCGAAGGCGGAGTGGACGCTGCGCACCAGCGCCTCCACCTCGACCGTGCGCTCGTCGCTCTCGACGATCTCCTCGACCTCGCAGGTGAAGAAGGGCTCGCGGCTCGTGAAGCGCTGGATGCGGGCGCGCGAGCGTCCCTCGACCAGCACCTTGACGGTGCCATCGGGGAGCCGGAGCAGCTGGATGATCGAGCCGAGGGTCCCGACCGCGTGGATGCCCTCCTCGCCCGGCTCGTCGTCGCCGGCCTGGCGCTGGGCGCAGAGCAGGAGCTCGCGCTCGCGGCCCATCGCGTCCTCGAGCGCGCGGATCGAGCGCATCCGCCCCACGAAGAGCGGCACGACCATGGTCGGGAAGACGACGATGTCGCGCAGCGGCAGCAGCGGCATCCGGCGCACGCGCTCGCCCGGCCCCTCGGGGCCGCCCGGTCCAGAAACCCCATCGTCGCCGCGGAAGATCCCCATGCTCCCCCATCCCTGCCCGGCCGCCGCCGGCGGCCCGGGCCTCGTCTAGGCCGACTCCGCCTTCGCCTCGCGCTTCAGCACCAGGAGCGGCTGCGCGCCCTGCTCGATCACCTCCTCGGAGACGACGACCTCGTCGATGTCGTCGCGCGAGGGGATGTCGTACATGAGCTCCAGCATCACCGTCTCGAGGATCGACCGCAGCCCGCGGGCGCCGGACTTGCGGGCGTGGGCCTGGCGGGCGATCGCCCGCAGCGAGCCCTCGGAGAAGCGCAGGCGCACGTTCTCGAACTCGAAGAGCTTCTGGTACTGCTTGACGAGCGCGTTCTTCGGCTTGGTCAGGATGTCGACCATCGCCTCTTCGTCGAGCGCATCGAGGGTGGCGATCACCGGCAGGCGCCCCACGAACTCGGGGATCATCCCGAAGTGCAGCAGGTCCTCGGCCTGCACCTCGCGCAGCACCTCGCCCACGTTGCGCTTCTTGCGCCGCTGCACGTCCACGCCGAATCCCATGCCCTTCACGCCGATCCGCCGCTCGATGATGCGCTCGAGGTCGCAGAAGGCGCCGCCGCAGAGGAAGAGGATGTTGGTCGTGTCGACCTGGAGGAACTCCTGCTGCGGGTGCTTGCGACCGCCCTTCGGGGGAACGCTCGCCATCGTGCCCTCGATGATCTTGAGCAGCGCCTGCTGCACGCCCTCGCCCGAGACGTCGCGGGTGATCGAGGGGTTCTCGCTCTTGCGCGCGATCTTGTCGATCTCGTCGATGTAGATGATCCCGCGCTGCGCCCGCTCGACGTCGTAGTTCGCGGCCTGGAGCAGGTTCAAGATGATGTTCTCGACGTCCTCGCCGACGTAGCCGGCCTCGGTCAGCGTCGTGGCGTCCGCGATCGTGAACGGGACGTCGAGGATCCGCGCCAGCGTCTGGGCGAGCAGCGTCTTGCCCGAGCCGGTCGGGCCGAGCAACAGGATGTTGGCCTTCTGGAGCTCGACGTCGCCGACGAAGGTCTGGCTCTCGATGCGCCGGTAGTGGTTGTGGACGGCGACCGAGAGGATCTTCTTGGCCTGGTCCTGCCCGATCACGTACTCGTCGAGGGCCGACTTGATCTCGCGGGGCTTCGGCACGCGCGAGCGCGGCGCCGCGGCCTCCTCCTGGCCGTACTCCTCCGCGATGATGTCGTTGCACAGCTCGATGCACTCGTCGCAGATGTAGACCGTGGGGCCGGCGATGAGCTTCTTCACCTCCCGCTGGCTCTTGCCGCAGAAGGAGCAGGAGAGGTTGGCGTCGTCGTCGCGCCGCTTCATCCGCGCTGGCCTCCGCCGTCGCTACGCCCCGGGGATCTCGGCGCCGCCACCTCGTGCTGCCGCACCACGCGGTCGATCAGACCGTAGGCGCACGCCTCCTCCCCCGTCATATGGTAGTCGCGCTCGGTGTCCCGAGCGATCTGCTCCGGCTCGCGTCCGGTGTGGACCGCGAGGATCTCGTTCAACCGCTGGCGGAGCCTCAGGATTTCGCGCGCGTGGATGTCGATGTCCGTCGCCTGGCCCTGCACCCCGCCCATGGGCTGGTGGACCATGATGCGCGAGTTGGGGAGCCCCATCCGCTTGCCCTTGGCCCCGGCCGAGAGCAGCCAGGCGGCCATCGAGGCCGCCTGCCCCAGGCAGATGGTCGAGACATCGCAGCGCACGTACTGCATCGTGTCGTAGATCGCGAGCCCGGAGGTCACGTGGCCGCCGGGGGAGTTGATGTAGAGATGGATCTCCTTCTCGGAGTCCTCGGCCTCGAGGAAGAGAAGTTGCGCGATCACGAGGTTCGCGACGTCGTCGTCGATCGAGCTGCCGAGGAAGACGATCCGGTCGCGCAGCAGCCGGGAGTAGATGTCGAAGGCGCGCTCGCCCCGCGGGCTCTGCTCGATCACATAGGGAATCAGCGGCATGCCCACAGCCTCCGACCGCAAGGGTAACAGGCCCCCGCGGTGGCGTGATTCGGCGCTCGTAGTTTCGTGGCCACGAACCCCCCGTCGTCGCACTCGTTGCACCTCGCCGCCTCCGGGGGGTGGGAGGCCTCGCGGCGGGAGCCGTCGCGCAGGAGGGGCGCGGATCGGCCCTTTTCCTCTCTAACTGTGCGCCGTTTCTTCGACTTTAGCCCTCTCGGCGAGCCGCGCAAGCACCAGCTCGTCCCGCAGCTCGACCCGGACGACCTCCTCGAGCCCACCCTCGCCGAAGGCCTTGCGCAGGCGGGCGGGCGTCGTGCCGCGCTCCCGCGCCATCTGCTCGATGCGCGCCTCGACGTCGGCCGGCGCGGGGTCGATCGCCTCGGCGCGGGCGAGCGCCTCGAGGAGCAGGGCCTCGCGCACCTCGCGCTCGGCGCGCGGGCGCCACTCCTCCCGCCAGCGGGCGAGTTGCTGGTCGAGTGCCGCCTCGGCCACCTGGCCCTCGAGGCGGTGGCGCGCGGCGTGGAGCTGGCGCGCGAGCTCGCGCTCGCGCATTCCGGGCGGAACCTCGAAGCGGGTGCGCTCGATCAGCGCGTCGAGCAGCGAACGGCGCAGCTCGGCCTGCGCGGCACGCTCGTTGCGCGCGAGGAGGTCGGCGCGGATGCGGCCGCGCAGGGCCGCGAGGCTCGCGAAATCGCCGAGGTCCTTCGCGAACTCGTCGTCGAGCTCCGGCAGCGCCCGCCGCTTGATCTCCGAGACGTGGACCCGGAAGACGGCCTCCCTGCCGGCGAGCTGCGCCCTCCCGTAGTCCTCCGGGAAGCGCACGCGCAGCTCCCGGTCCTCGCCCGCCGCCGCTCCCTCGAGCTCGGCCTCGAAGTCGGCGAGGAAGCGGCCGGCGCCGAGCTCGACCTCCACGGCCTTGCCGCTCCCCCCCTCGAAGGCCCGGCCCTCGACCTCGCCCGCGAAGTCGATCGAGAGCAGGTGGCCCCGGGCCGCTCGGGTGCCCTCCGGCTCCTCCACCAGGGGGGCGTTGCGCTGGCGTAGGGCCTCGAGCTCGCTCTCGACCTCCTCGGGGGTCACCTCCACGTGGGGGCGGCGCGCCGGGAGGCCGCGCGTGTCGGGGAGCTCGATCGCCGGCTTCACCTCGACGCGCGCCGTGTAGCGGAACTCGCGGTCCTCGCTCGGGTGCGCGGCGTCGATCGCGGGCTCGGCCACCGGCGCGAGCCCCGCCCGCTCGAGGGCCTCCGGCAGGGTCTCGGCGACGAGCGTCCGCTCGACCTGCTCGGCGACCGAGTGGCCGTAGAGCCGCTCCAGCACCGACCGGGGGGCCTTGCCCGGCCGGAAGCCCGGGACGCGGACGCTCCGCGCGAGCTCGCGGTAGGCGCGGTCGAAGGCCTTCCGCACGCGCGCAGGGGCGACGGCGACCTCGAGCCGCCGCGCGACCGGGCCTTCCTCGGCCGTCTCGATCCGGATCTCGGGGGCTTCGGCGCTCATTCGCTGCGCTCGCCTAGCGGGGTGGGTGCCCGGAGCGAGACTCGAACTCGCACGTCCTTCCGGACCCAAGATCCTAAATCTTGTGCGTCTGCCAGTTCCGCCATCCGGGCGCGTCGCGCAGTCTAGCCCGCAGCGTTCCGCGGCGCTCAGGACCTGACGGCGAAGCCGGCGGGGAGGTTGTGGAAGTAGCACTTTTCCTCCACGCGCTGCCGGATCCGCCAGCCCCGCGGCGTGCGCACCAGCTCGTCCTTGTACCAGAGGCCGCAGTAGAAGACGTGCGTCTCGCCGCCCGGCTTCGCCATCACCATCGGGTTGTGGCAGATCGTGCGCCCGCTCGCCTCGTCGCCGCGCAGATCGATCATGCTGTTCGCGATCAGGTGCTGGAAGCCCGAGAACTGCGCCATCGCCTTGCGCAGGAACTCCTTGATCTCGGGCAGGCTCCCCTTCGCGCCGCCCATCGCCGAGTAGTCGATCACGGCGTCGGGGGTGAAGACCTCGTCGAGCGCGTCGAAATCGCGGCTGTCGATCGCGTGCGAGTAGCGCACCAGCAGGTCGTCGATCTCGATGCGGTCGGAGATCTGCTGCAGGGAGAGCGCCATCGGCCGGCTCCTCGTGACGTCGGGGGGGGGTGAGCGCGGGAGGAATCGAACCTACAACCTGGGGATTAAGATCCCTTGGGTTCGTCAGCGCCGCAATGCCCCCCGTGGGGACTCCAGATCCGTCATCCGGCTCCACGAAACCGGGCGCGCCTACGGCGCGCTCTCCACACGAAATCGCCGCTGTCGAGCGCTCGGAGCGCGTCCTCGTCGACCTCGAGGACGAGCTCCGCGGGCGATCCCTTCACCTGACCCCAATGCCTGGTGTCAAGCCGCCGACTCGAGATTCTCGCGAATGATCCTCGGATGCCGCGCGGCGATCCGCAGAAGCGCGATCGCGGGCCCCTCTGGCTTGCGTCGACCCTGCTCCCAGTTGCGCAGCGTATGCACGCTGATCTCGATCGCTCGAGCGAACTCGGCCTGCGTCAGGCCGACGAAGCTTCGCAGCGCCGCAATGTCCTCTCCGGATTCGAAGCGTCCCTGCATGAGTCGCTTTCGCAGCCGAGCGGGAATGGCTCTCTTCAGCTGTTCTTGGGTGAGTTCCGGGATGTCCGTCATTTGAATCGATCCATGTGCGAGCGGTACAGGGCCTGCTCGCGCTTGTTCGCCAACCGGGCGCCGATGATTCGGATGATCTCCTCTTCTCGCTCCATGTAGACGACCACTACGAGCCCGCGATCGATTGGGCCGATGGCGATGAAGCGATCTTCGGACTCCGAATGCTCCGAATCGAAGATCTCGAGATAGTCGGCTCCGGACTCGAAGAGCTGGCGGGCCTCCGAGAACGACAGACCGTGCTTTCGCTGGTTGCTGAGATCCTTCGCATCGTCCCACTCGAAGTCCACCGGAAGAGTGTGCGCCACGGGGCCAGTAAGTCAATGGCTTACAGACTGACGTCGGCCGGCCGCACCACGGATGGCCCCGAGCTGATAAGGGAACGGCACCGCATGACCCGGGCGCTGGAGAGATGTCGGATGTCGTTCCTGGCTGGGGTGGTGAGGGCGTAGCGGGCGCTCATCCGCCGCTACGGCGCGCCTCGATCTCGGCCCGGACGGATCTTGGCCAGGGCTGCTTGCCCGTCGTGAAGATCGCCTCGCTCCTCGGCCTCGATCCCCTCTGCGACCTGCCGATCGATCTCGCCCAGGTGCCCGCGGAGGAAGTCCTCGCTGAAGCGAAGGAGCCGCAGGGCGTCCCAGATCACCTCGTCGGCGGATCGCCCCGCGGCGAGCTTCTCCTCCACGAAAGTCTGGACGTCGTCAAGGATCGAGTTCAGATGCATGGCCACCGACCTACCCTATCACCGGGCCGCAAGCGGCGCGCGCGGCGGCGCCTTCGGGTCGCCTTCAACTTCCGCCTCGTGCAGCCGATACCTGCCGGCGGGACTGCTCTCGTGCGAGAGGAACCGCGCGTGGGGGCGACAGGGGCTATCGACGAAGGCCGGGGATGAGCCGGATAGGGGGTTCCAACGGCGGATCGAGGTCCGATGACCCGGAAAACTGGCGAATGCTTCCGGGGATGGCCCTGGGGATGACCGGGCTACCCGACCGTAGGAATCGAGTCTCGATACGGGGAGTACCAATGAGTTCCAGCTTTCGCGCCACCGCCTCTGGCCTGAGAGCTGCTGCCTACCGCGGGATTCGCCGCAGTGGGCTAGATGGGCTGCTTCGCCCACTGGCGCTCCTATCGATGGGCCTCTTGGCGTTGACCGCATGCGGAACCCGGATGCTCAAGATGCCGATCCCGGAAGCAGTGCCGTCACCGGCAGGCGAGACCGTCGAGGTCGGGTCCGTCGCAGACGAACGTGCGAAATCGGTACTCGGAAAGCTCGACACATTCACGATCGACTCTGGCCCAGACCTGCTGACATACGTCAAGGATGAGCTGGCGAACTCGCTTTCGCGGCTGGGATTCGCCGTGCGCCAGGTAGAGCGAAACGCTCCCGCGGCCGGCCACAAGCGCGTTCTGGCCTCGCTCCTGTCCACGGAGCTTTCGTCGCAGAGCACGCTCCGGTTCCCGGTTGCCGCCGCGGTTCGGTTGCGAATCGAGCTGATTGACGAGTCTGCCCAGTCGACGTTTCGAAAGGAGATCCGAGGCGCAACGAGTCGGGACTTGGGCCTCCACACCCAGGGAGGTCCAGACGACGCACAGCTCCTCGCGGAGGTGGTTGACCAAGCTCTCTCACGCCTCGTAGCCGATGAGTCCTTTGTCGTCGCTGTCAGCATCTCTCCGGAGGAGGCAGCGGAACGGCGATCTGCGAAAGAGGATTCTCGCAAGGCCGCGACGAAAGCCGAGCGGGCCACGCGAGGCCCGGAAGGAGGCCAGAGCCCGGAAGGCGTCGCGGACCGATTGGGCGCGCTCGACCACCTTCTTGAGGAAGGCCTGATCGACCAGGAGGACTACGATCAGAAGAGACGGGGGATTCTCGATGATCTCTAGCCCGAACGTCGTCGAGTGGGTGAGAAGATCGAGCCCTTCCTTGCTCGTCATAGCAGGCTGCACCCTAGGTTTCTGGTCGTCTGGATGTGTGACGATGGCGGGAGACCAGCTCTCCGACATAGATCCGCGGCCCTTGAAAATCTCACCTCCGTCGATCGAGCAGTCCGTAGGTGACTTCTCCTTCGATCTCGATGGCGGGAAGATGATCACGTCGAACAAGGCAGGCCGGAACGTCAACAAGATGATTCTGGATCGATGGCGGAAGAGTGGCTTCATCACGAAGGACACCTACGTCGAGTCCTCGAAGTTCACCCGGAACGCCGAATACAACCTCACCCTGGCCGGCCACCAGAGGGGCGATTCGAGTGCCGCCATGCAGTTCTTGAGCGGCCTGACGTTGTTTCTACTTCCCTACTCGGTCGATACGCAATTGGACCTGGTGTACACGCTGGAGCACGTAGAAAGCGGCAGGACGTGGGAGGCGAAGGCATCGGATAGCTTTCGATCGATTACCCAACTCCTGCTCCTCCCGATCAGCCCGTTCGCCATGGGCGGGGCGATGCGGACCTACGAGCGACTGGCCGACCATCTCTACGATCAGCTTGCAGAGCA
>CAZUYC010000032.1:0-4308 GCA_964624475.1 uncultured Spirochaetales bacterium
CCCGTCCCCGCTCCGGTCCCCGTCCCCGCTCCGGTCCCCGTCCCCGCTCCGGTCCCCGTCCCCGCTCCGGTCCCCGTCCCCGCTCCGAAGGAGTAAGATCGGGGTCCGGCGCGGGCCGCGGCGCGCGAGGGGGGGGATGCAGCTCGATCTCTTCCAGGGCGAGCACGTTCCGCTGCTGCGCTGCCATGCGGCGCTCGACCGCGGCGACCTGCGCGATGCGCGCGCGGCGCTCGCGGAGGCCGCGGGTCGCGCGCCGGAGGCGTCGTTCGCGGAGCGGATGGCGCGGCTCGAGGCGCGGCTCGCGCCCGCGCGGGGCTCGGGCGACCCGGCCGGCGCGGTGCAGGAGGCGTTCGAGGCGGCCCTCGCGGGAGCTGCGAGCACGCCGCCGGCGCCCGGGGGGCCGGCTGCGCGCGACTGGTTCCGCCTCTACGCGGCGCACATGGCGGAGGCGCTCGCGGCGGAGCCCGAGCGGCGGGTGCGCGGCTGGTGCGCTCTGCACTTCGAGCTCGCCGCGGGCCGTGCCGAGCGCGCGGCACGCGCGGCGGACCATCTGACCGCGGCGAGCCGCGCGGGCTGGGCCTGGCTCGAGGCCGCGCGCGCGGCGGGGGCCGTGGGCGCGCCCGAGGGCGCGCGACGCCTCGCCCTGGTCGCGTGCCTGCGCTCGCACGACGCCCTGGCGCCCGAGCCGCCGGCGCTCCATCCCGGGCCGCACGCGGAGCTGAACGAGCCGGCGCCGCTCCTGCCCCGGCTCGCGGTCGAGCTCGAGGAGCTCTTCGGCGAGGCGCACTTGCTCGAGCTCGCGCCGCCCGCGTCCGCGTGGGTTCCGGCGCTCGGCGTGCTCGCGGGGCTCTTCCCGCCGGCCCTGCTGCGCTCGGCCGAGCTGCGCGAGGCGAGCGGCTTCGCCGCGGAGGCGCCGCCTCCCCCCGGCGAGCCCCCCGCCCGCGCCTTCCTCCGCGCGCTCCTCGCCGCGCGGGAGGCGCGCTCGCGCGAGGGGGCGTTCCGCGGCGGATCGTGCGGCGAGGGCGAGCTCCGGGCGCGCTCCCGGATGCGCGAGCTCGCCCCCGCGCTCCTGGCCCGCTACCTGGAAGGGCTCGCCGGCGGGCTCCCGTTCGGCGCGTGAAGCGCGAGCTGGACCTCGAGGCCGGGCCCGCGAGCCCGCGCATCCGGGTGGCGCGCGGGCGGCGCGGGAGCGAGCTCCGCATCGATGGGACGCTCGCGTCGTACTACGCGCCGGGGAGCCCGCTCGCGGGGCCCGTGTGGGACGCGCTCGCCGCACCGCTTGCGTGGCTCCCGCCGGCGCGGCGGCGGAGTGTCCTGATCCTGGGGCTCGGCGGGGGGAGCGCCGCGCGCGTGGTGCGCGCGCTGGCGCCCCGGGCGCGCATCCTCGGGGTCGAGCGGAGCGCCGAGGTGGTGCGCGCGGCGCGGCGGCACCTGGGGCTCGGCGCGCTCGGCGTCGAGGTCGTGGTGGCCGATGCAAAGGCCTTCCTCGAGCGCGCGCGCGGGCGCTTCGATCTCGTGCTGGAGGACGTCTTCGTCGGGCGCGGGCGCGCGGTACGCAAGCCCGACTGGCTGCCAGCTCCGGGCCTCGCCCTCGCGGCGCGCCGCGTCGCCCGGGGCGGGCTCCTCGCGACCAACGCGCTCGACGACGCCCCGGCCGCCGCGCGCGCGCTGGCGGGGCTCTTCCCGGCCCGCGTGAGGATCGCGATCGACGGCTGGGACAACGAGATCCTGGCCGCCGGCCCCCGGAGCCTCGACGCGCCCGGCCTGCGCGCCGCCGTCGCCGCCGACCCGCTCCTCGCCCCGACGCTGCGCCGGCTCGCGCTGCGCACGCTACGCTGAGACCGACCGCATCTCTTCCCGAGCACGCGCCTCGAGCTCGTCGCTCATCGCGCGAGGCATCCGAAGCGGGACCCAGGAGGGGCCGCGCCAATCCCGCACCAACACGCCGTGAAGCGGTCCGGGCGCCGCGGCCTTCGCTCGAGCTCCTGCGCCACCAGTCAGGCTACGTAGCCTGCGAGCGACCGAGGTCCGCCGCGGCGAGCTGCTTGAGCACGCTGAACCTGCGGATCTCCCAGCGCGTGAGATGAACCCGAGGGGCAGGGCGGCTACATCGGCGTTCCAGACTCACACGACGGCGATGACCTGGTCCCTAGATGAAGGCGGGTCGCGCCCAGAGGCCGCAAGTCGGTGCGACCCCAGAAGCTCGAGACCGGCGAGCTTCGTCGCGCCGTCCGTATCAACCTCTTGGAATCGCGTTGTGAATCTGTGGGCCTCCCGGTCTCGCCGTGCTTCCGCCGGTGGACACGGCGCCTAACGACGCTGCCCTCGCCGGACTCGGTGCGAGGGCAGCAGCACGGCGCTCTCCCTCGCCAGTCCTTCAGTTTTTCGGGCCCGTCCTACGTGCTACGGAACCGGTTCGAGCCTCGACCCACCGGTCGGCCCGAGGGTCGCGGAAAACTTCTCCAGGTCCTTCCAGCGCTCCGCCAGCGCCCGCAGGTCGTCGGCCGGGATCAAGGGCGTCTGACCTCCCCAGAACGAGGGCTGCCGCAAGACCGCCCGAAAGATCCCCGGTCTGGGTCGCGATCGGGAGAGTCCCGTAGACGGAGAGGAGGTCTGGATCGATGAGCTCCGGGGCAGGGAAGCCGAAGAGCCCCGCCAGCGGCTCCCACCGATCCAGCGCAAGCACCGCCTCCGCCGTGACCGTCAGGTCGCCCACCGGGCCGCTCCCGCCTGCCTCACCGTCGCGGACCAGAGGCCAGGAGGCTCCGCTTGCACCGTTGACCCGGAACTCGAGGAGGAAGGTCAGCGAGTCCTGGGCCGAAAACCAATACTCAGAGCCACCCTGGAGCGCGAAGAGCGCCTGAAGCGCAAGGGCGCGGTCCAGCGCGTTCGGCACGCGCGCGCCCGCGGCGCCGAATCCACCCTGGAGGGTCGCGCGGTAGGTCGTCCCGTTGGAGGTGGAGCCTGTCGGATTGTCGTCGATCGTCCACATGGGGATCGGCCGCCCGTTCACACTCACAAAGGGGACCACACAGAGGAAATCGAGAGCGAATCGCGATCTGCGCTGGCATCGAGGCCCAAGCCTGAGAGCACGCGCGCCCGCCGCCAACGCGAATCCGCCGACGCCACCTCGAGCGACGCCAGCACGGACGTAGACCGGAGACCCGCCACCAGCGGATCCGCCGCGACTGCCTCCGGCAGGATCACCCCCTGCGCGGGTTCGTCCGCGAAGGCGTCGACTCCCTGCGCGCGCAGGTAGGCCACGGCGTCCCGGTAGGCTCGGCTGTAGGCGGGCTCCGGCTCCGCCGCAGCGTCGGTCGCAATCATGCAACCTGCGGCGATCGATAGAAGCATACTGCGCAGCCTCATCTCAGCACCTTGTGGCTCTTCACCACTTTGGGACTGCTGGTCTACGGAGCAGTGAAGCTGTCCCTGACCTCAGCGCTCAAGAATCGTCGCTTTTCATCGACGTTGATGTAGATAACGATCGCCTGATCGGCGTTCCGGCCGGTGGCGACATCACGAATGATCGCTTGGTACCTGTTGGCAAACCTGTCGTAGGAATACGTAATGTCCTTCGACTCGAAGAAGCGCTCGATCTGCTCCGCGCTTTTCCCTGGCTGAAGCTCGGCGGCAATCAACTCCCGTATTTCCGCTGCCCTCGTGTGATTCACTCCATCCAATGTAAAAAGGTCTCCTTTCTCGCATCCAGGATTGGACAACACGATGAACACAGCGATGGGGCTGACCCATGCGCGAAATCCCGTCACGGTGTGGCATCCAGATACGAAAGGCCAGGAGATGGTGTTCCGGCTCGCCAACCGAGGGCCGACACTGATGGTGCTGGCCTGCCGAGGCCAAGACTCTCACCGAAGGTGAACCCGTAGGAGTTGCTGTTCCACGTAGCGCCAAGGTAGGGAATCCGGTTGGCGTTAGTTGTGCGCGCGAACTCCTGCGCTCGCGCAGCGAACGTCTCCAGCGAAATAGTGAGCGTTCCAACGTGCTGCGCAGTATGCACGGCTGATGGGGGGTCTCGAAACGATTCATCGTAGACACCGTACTCGGCGAAGATGGTGCAGCAGCCACCGCCGCCGCGGCCCTGGGCGGGGCCAGCCCGGGTTGCATACGACTCACCCGTAGCCGGATCGGTGCCAATGATCACGACATCCTCGGTCGACGTCTGAAAACCGGCCAACGGTCGACGTCTCAAAACCGGCCAACGGGGTTGCCCCGTCGTCTCCTCCTTTAGCTGCCCGCCTTCGCTGCCGCCAATCCGGGCTGCCGGGTCCGCCAGCTCCGCGGCCCGCA
>CAZUYC010000033.1:0-25761 GCA_964624475.1 uncultured Spirochaetales bacterium
GCCCCGCGGTGCTGGTCGTCCCCGAGCTCGGCGCGTGCGCGAAGCCCATCCGCGTCACGTTGTGGAAGGCGGACGGGCCGGTGTTGTCGTCGGTCTGGTCGATCGCCGTCGCCGTCTTGATCGTCCACGGGGCCGCCTCGAGGGAGATGCGGATCGCCGAATTGCCCCCGACGGTGATGATCCCGCCGATGCCGACGCCCTTGGTCCCCGTGCCGGGGATGCCGAGGCGCTTGCCCTGCGTGCCGAGGAACGGCGTGAGCTGGTTCGGCGTCGCCGTGCTGATCGCGAAGCGCGCGCCGTTGGTCGTCGGCTGCGTCAGCAGGAGCGGCAGGTAGTCCGTGCAGACCGTGGAGAGCAGGCAGATCTTCGAGAGGCCCCCCACGGGCAGCGTGCGGTCGATGAGCCCCGGGACCATCGACGAGATCGCGCCGGAGACCGGACCGAGCGTGCCGGTGCCGCCCTCGGCCTGCAGGATCAGCGCCGCGATGCCGTTCCCTGCGGTCTCCGGGTCGGTGATGATGTTGGTAGCCGTCCCGTCGACCCCGCCGCGGCTCGCGGCGAGCCGAAGCGTTTCGAGATGGGCCGGGATCGTGCCGCTCGAGCCGTTCACGGTGGCGACCCCGCCGCCCGTGAGGAGGATGGGAGGCAGCGTGCCCGTCGTGCTGGTGCTCGTGCCTTCCCAGTTCAAGCGAGCGGCCTCTGCCGCGCCGGCGGCTCCCAGGAGCAGGGCAGCGCCTAGCGCGACGAGCAGCGACTTTCGCATGGCATTCCTCCGATTCTCGAATCGTTCTTGGATGGAAACCACTCCAGCGCAGAGGCAACCCGGCCCGCAGCAAAGCCGTAAGTGTAACAGTGCAACCTCGGTGCCAAGACCGCGGAGAGGATCCCCGGGGAACCCGGCAGCCAACATTCCGAGATCGATGCGATTATTGCACGGCGGAGGATGGGAGGGCGCCGGTCTCTCGACCCTGGGGAAGATTCTTTCCAGGGGCATGGGAACCGTCTTTCCCCGAGGCCCCCAGGGGCGGAGACAGGGCGGCCTAGTTCCGCGCGCGAGCGCGGCGAACTGCGGCCAGGGTGTCGAGAATCGCCGGATCCTCGGGGTGCTCCCGGGCTGCCGCCTCGGCGAGACCCTCCGCTCGCTCGAGGTCGCGACCGAGCCGCGAGAGCGTCCAGGCGACGTCGTTGCGCAGGGCTGCCGAGTCCGGCGCGCCGCGGAGGGCCGCCTCGCGCACGGCCAGGGCTTCCTCGAGGCGTCCCTCGTCCTCGAGGAGACCGCCGAGGGTGGCGCAGACCCCGAGGTCGTCGGGGTGGCGTGCGCGGGTGCGCTCGAGGACCTCGATCGCAGCGAGCGGGTCGCCGGCCGCCTCGAGGGAGCGCGCGCGGCGCAGCGCGGCCCAGGGTGCGGCGGCGACCTGCTCGGCCCCGAGCCGCGCCAGCTCCGCGTCCGCGTCGGCGTCTCGGCCGAGGCCGAGCAGAGCCTGGGCGAGGATCAGGCGGATGTCGTCGCGCTCGGACTGCGCGGCGAGCGCCACGTGAGCGTCGCGCAGGGCCGCCTCCGGGTGACCCGCCCCGATCGCCGCCGCCGCGCGCTGCGCCGCGACCACGGGGCCGTCCCCGAGCGTGCGGAGCAGCGCGAGCGCCTCGTCGATCCGGCCCTGGTGCAGCAGGATCTGGGCCTGCATGAGACCGTCGAGCACGCCGCGGGCGTCCTTCGGGTCCGTGCCACCGATCCTGCCGAGGCGCTCCGGGTCGATCGCAGGCTCGCCTGCGGCGTAGCCGAGCGCGCGCAGCTCGGCGCGGGTCGCCGCGTCGAGCTCGACCGGGTCCGGGGCGGCGCCGCCGGCCGCGACGCGCACCGCGAGCTTCGCGTCGAGCGCCTGCACGGTGTCCGGGCGCTCGGCCGCCAGGTCGCGCGTCTCGCCCGGATCCGCGTCGAGGTCGTAGAGCTCGGGCCGTGGAGCGCGCACGTACTTGAAGCGGTCGGTCCGGATCGCGAGGAGTGGGCTCCACCCGAAATCGAGCTGCGTGGCGAGCGTCTCCAGGTAGATCGCCGCCCCGTCGTCGGAGGAGCCGCGAAGCCACGGGACGAGATCGCGGCCGGTGGCGCCCTCGAGCGCGGGTGCGCCGGCCAGGGCGAGGATCGTCGGCGCAACGTCGGCGAGCGAGACGGGCGGCAGGAACGTCCGGCCCTCGGGTACGGCCGGACCGCGCATCACGAGCGGCACCCGCTGCGTCGCGTCGTAGAGCGAGTAGCCGTGGGTGAGCTCGCCGTGCTCGCCCAGGCTCTCGCCGTGGTCGGCCGTTGCGACGACGAGGAGCCCGGCGTCGCCCCAGCGCGCGCGGACTCCCGCGAGCAGCCTACCGATCTCGGCGTCGGCGAAGGCGATCTCGCCGTCGTAGGGCCGGGAGGCGAAGCCGCTCGCGAAGCCGGCGGGAGGCGCGTACGGCCGGTGGGGGTCGTAGAGATGGACCCAGAGGAAGAAGCGATCCGGCGCGGTCGCGAGCCAGGCGAGCGCCGCGTCCACCACCTCGTCGGCGGGGCGCTCGGCGAAACCCGTCGGGCCGCGCGGGCGGCCGCGCACCTCGTCGTCGTAGCGGGAGAAGCCGCGCTCGAGCCCGAAGCGGCGCTCCAGCACCCGCGCGCCCACCACGGCGGCGGTGGCGTAGCCGGCCGCCGAGAGTCGCTCCGCCAGGGTGGGCACGCCGGGCGGGAGGCGGTGGATCGAGTTGTGCCGCACGCCGTGGGCCAGCGGATCGCGACCGGAGAGCAGCGTCGCGTGCGCCGGCAGGGTGAGGGGAACCGGCGAAAAGGCCGCGGCGAAGCGAACCCCCTGCGCCGCGATGGTGTCGAGCTGGGGGGTTCGAGCGTACGGCGCCCCGTAGCAGCCGACGTGGTCGGCGCGGAGGGTATCGACGCTGACGAGCACGATCCTCTGCGGCGCCGGCAGCGCCGTGGAGTGGCAGCCGAGCGCGGCGAGCGTGGCGAGAACGGCCGGGAGCCGGGTGGAGGCCACCCGGCGAGGATACCCGCCCGGGCGACGCCGGGGGTGGCGGCGTGCGTCGAAGAGAAGCGCCGCGCCACCTATACTCGCGTACTCGCCATTCCCCGAGACCCAGGAGGTCGCCCCGACCCATGCGTGTCCCGCCGCTCTCCCCCCCGCACTACACCCCCGGCTCCCGCGCGCGCGCACTCCACGGTTTTGCGGCGCTGGCCCTGGCCCTGCCTGCCCTCGGCTGCGGAGGCGACGTCGAGTCACGCATGGCCGAGGTCCGCGCCCTCCAGGACGTGGGGCAGTTCAACGCCTCGATCGACGAGCTGCGCGAGATCCTGGCCGTCGCCCCCGACCTTCCCGAGGCGACCTATCGCCTCGGCGTCGCGCTGGTGCAGACGGGGGAGCCGAGCCGCGCGGTCTGGGCGCTCGAGAAGGCGTCCGAATCCCCCGAGTACGTGGTGCCGGCGAGTCTGCTGCTCGCCTCCGCGCATTTCGGATCCGGCAACTACGAGGCGACCGTGAAGGCCGCCGACCGCGTCCTGGCCCAGGACCCGGACCGCACCGCGGCCCTCCAGCTCCGGGCCAAGGGCAACCTCGGCGCCGGCCAGGCACAGGACGCGGCGATCGACGCCGAGCGCCTGCTCGAGCTGAACCCGGACGACTATGCAGCCCAGGTGCTCTGGGCCACCGTGCTCACCGACCTCGACCGGTTCGACGAGGCGAAGGAGGCGCACGACAAGATCAAGCAGATGGGCATCGACAGCGGGGATCCCGCGGTCGCGCCGCGCGCCTGCCTGGCGCCCGCCCTCTTCGCCCGCGATCAGGAGAAGGACCTCAAGAAGGCGGAAGAGCTCTACGACGACTGCGTCGAGCGCTTCCCGACGAACGCCTTCGTGACGAACGAAGCGACGAAGTTCTACCGCCAGATCCAAAAGACCGGCAAGGCGACGGACGTGATCCGCCGCGCCGTCGAGCAGGCTCCGGAGAACCTCTCGCTGCGCTCGAACCTCGCCGACGAGCTGCGGCGCCAGGGCGACGCCGAGGGCGCCGAGAAGGTGCTGCGCGAGGCGGCGGAGAGCTTCAAGTCCGCCGGGGCGTGGAACCTGCTGGCGGCCTTCTACCGCTCGCAGGGCCGGTCCGAGCCGGCGCTCGAGACGCTCGAGAAGGTCGCGGAGGTCTCCGGCGGCGGCGACGACCAGGTGCGATTCACGCAGGCCGACATCTTGATCGACCTCGGCCAGCTCGACCGCGCCGAGGAGATCTCCGGCAAGCTCCAGGAGCCGACCTACGCGCGGCTCCTGCGCGGCCGGATCCGGCTCGCCCGCGGCGACGCCAAGGGCGCCCTCGAGGAGTTCGATCAGGGAATCCGCGCCTGGCCGAACAACGCCGGGGCGCGCTTCCTGGCCGGCCAGGCCGCCATGCAGCTCGGCGACTTCGACCGCGCGGTCTCGGAGCTGCGCGAGGCGGTGCGTGTCGACAACTCGGCCACCGAGGCCTCGCACCTGCTGCTGCGGCTCCACTACGGGCGCGGCGAGTACAAGGAGGCGGTGCGCTTCGGGAAGGTCGCGGCGCGCCGCCGGGGTGCGCGGCTCGAGGACATCTTCGTCGTCGGCGCGCGCGCCTACGTCGAGCTCGGCGCCTGGGACGACGCACGCGCGACCGTGGAGTCGCTCGCGCAGGTCAAGGGTCAGGAGAAGGCCGCGGTGCTCGAGCTCGCGCGGGTGGAGGCGCGCGCCACTGGACCGGCGAAGGCCGCCGCCGTGATCAGCGAATCCGGGCTCGACCTCCGCGATCCGGCCCATGCGGACGCTCTCGACCTGCTCGCGGACTACCTCGTCGCCAGCGGGAAGACCGACGACGCGCTGGCACGGGTCGATGCGGCGCTCGCCGGGCACGCGGACGTCGCCGAGCTCCAGCGCGTTCGCGCCGACGTGCTGCTTCGCGCGGGCCGCAATGCCGACGCGCGAGTCGCCTACGCGAAGGCGAGCGAGCTCGACCCGAAGCTCGCCTCGGCGGTGGCGGGCCTCGCGACCCTGGCGGCCAACGAAGGCGACCTCGTCGGCGCCGTCGAGCGTTTCGACGCGGCCGCGCAGCTCGCACCGAGCGTCACCAGCTATGCCTACTCGGCCGCGCAGCTCACCTCGAGCCAGGGCCGCTCCGAGGACGCCGAGGCGCGGCTGCGCGAGATCGTGAAGCGCGACGCGGGCCACGCCGGCGCGCGCAACGACCTGGCCTGGATCCTGGCCCAGCGCAAGCAGGACCTCGACTACGCCCTCCTCCTCGCGGAAGAGGCCCGGCGCATCGACCCGTCGCCCGATGTGCTCGATACCCTGGGCTTCGTGCGCATGCAGCGGGGCGAGATCGCGGCCGCCGTTGCCACGCTCGAGCAGGCGGTCGAGGCGAGGTCGGAATCACCGTCGCTGCGCTACCGACTCGGGGTCGCGCTCTCGCAGGCGGGCGACACGGCGCGTGCGCGGGAAATGCTCCAGACCGCCATCCGGGCGGGGTCGTTCCCCGAGGCAGCGGATGCGCAGCGCGAGCTGGCCCGGCTCGATCAGTAGGCGGGGTGTGACGCGGCGAGCGTGCACCGCTCTGCCCGCGCTCCTGCTCCTGCTCGCGGCGTGCTCGTCGCCACAGGAGCGCTTCGCCGCTCATCGGGAGCGCGCGGAGCAGCTCGCGGCCGAGGGCGACGCCGCGGCTGCGATCCTCGAGTGCAAGAACGCGCTCGACCTCGAGCCGGAGAACGCGGAGGTGCACGAGCGGATCGGCGACCTCTACCGGAGCCAGAGCCGCTTCGCGGAGGCGCTCACCTGGTACCGAGAGGCCTTCCGCCTCGACGAGACGCGGATCTCGGCCGCGATGAACGAGGCGCGGCTGCTCGTCTTCCACGACGCCAAGCGCGCGCGAGAGCTGGTGGAGCGAGGCCTGCGCGAGGCGCCCGAGCTGCCCGTGGTGCACGTGACGGCGTCTCAGCTCGCCCTCGCGCAGGGCAATCCGACGCGCGCCCTCGCGGCGGCCGAGCGCGCCGTGGAGTTCGCTCCCGAGGACCCCGCCGCCCTGGTTCAGCTCGGCACCGTGCACCAGGCCCGGATCCGCGAGAGCCAGCAGCGCGGGCGCCGGCCGACCCCGGAGATGTTCGAGTCGGCGATCGCAGCCTTCGAGCGGCTGGACCGGCTCGAGGGCGGCCATCCGCGCGCGCAGGTGGAGCGGGCGCGCACGCTCGGGGTCTGGGGCCGACACGCCGAGGCGGTGGAGGGATACAAGGGGGCGATCGAGCTCGCGCTTCGTCAGGGCCGACCCGTCGACGCCGCGGCCGCGGGCGAGGCGCTCGCCGGCTACGCGCGCCAGCGTGCCGACAACGAGCTGCGGCGCTTCGCCCTGCGCCAGATCGTGGCGGCGAAGAGCGACGAATACCAGGCCTGGGAGACGCTGGCGCGCCTGGTCCACGGCCAGCGCGGTCACAGCGCCGACGAGGTCTACCGCGAGCTCCTCACAAAGCGCCCCGACGACCCCCAGGCCCACGTGCTCTACGTGAACTACCTGCTGCGCGAAGGTCGGGACGCCAAGGCCGCGGAGCATCTCGAGCAGACGATCGAGGGGAGCCTCGACGACCCGATTCTGTGGGACCAGCTCCTGCGCGTGCGAATCGCCGAGGGGCGCTACGCCGACGCGCAGCAGACCGTCGTGCGCATGGCCGAAGAGCACCCGGACGATCCCATCACGCGCGTGGCCGACGCCCGGCTCGCGATCGCCGAGGGCCGCTACGACGACGGGATCCGCACGCTCGCCGCGGTCGTGGAGGCGCACGAGGAGTTCGAGTCGCTGCGCCTGCTCGCGCTCGCCCACTACCGGCATGGCGACGACGGCGAGGCCCGCGCCGCGATGAACCGCGCCCTCGCGCTCGCGCCGCGGCCGCCGCTCTCGGTGCTGCGTCTCGACGCGCGCATCGACCACGCGGCCGGCGACTGGGCGGGGGTCCTGCGCAACCTCCAGATCGTCGCCGGGCGCGGCGAGGAGCTCACGCCGGAGGAGCGCGTCCTCGGCGCGACCGCGCTCTACCAGACGGGGCGACCGCAGGTCGGGCGCGCCCTTCTCGAGGAGATGCTGGCCGCGCCCGATGCCCCGCCCGAGGCGGCGCTCGAGCTCGGGCGCCTCGAGGCCCGGCGCGACCCGGAGCGTGCCCATCGCGCGCTCTCCCAGGCCCACGCGCGCAACCCGGGCTCCCAGGAGCTGCTCCTCGCGCTGACCGAGATGGAGGTGACGCGCGGCGAGGCGGCGGCCGCGCTGGCGCGGCTCGACTCGATCGTCGCCTCCGGCCGGGCGACGCCGCGGACGCTGCTCTTGCGCGCCGAGCTCCTGCGCGATGCGGGCAGGCTCGACGCGGCGGAGGCGGACGTGCTGCGCGCCTTCGAGGCGAACCCGGAGCTGCCCGGCGCGGTCGACCTGCTCTTCCAGGTCTACCAGGCCGCGGGTCGGCTCGGCGAGGTGCGGCGCTCGTTCGAACAGGCCGAGACAGCGGGCGTCCTCCACTCCGGGGCGCGCACCCTGCTCGCGCGCATCGCCCTCGCCGACGGCGACACGGCGCGTGCCCGAGACCTCCTCGAGCAGGTGGTGCGCGATCGCCCGCGCATGCGCGAGGCGCGGCGCGAGCTCGCCCTCGTCCTGGCGGAGCGCGGCGAGGACCTCGACCGCGCCCTCGAGCTCGTGCGCCAGGCCGAGGCCAGCGACGACCCGAGTCCCGACACCGTCGATGCCGTCGGCTACGTGAACCTGCGGGCGGGACACGGCGCATCGGCGCTCATGAGCTTCCGGCGAGCGCTCCGGCTCGCGCACGAGCGCTCCGACGGACGCGAGGCCACCTACCACTACCACGTGGGTCTCGCGCTCCGCGCCCTCGGCCGCGAGACGGAGGCGATCGCGGCCCTCGAGCAGGCGCTCGGCCGGGGCGTGTTTCCGGAGGCGGACTCGGCGCGCCGCGAGCTCGAGGCCGCGCGCGAGCGCGTGGTCGGGGCGCGCGAAGCCTCCTGAGCCCGCGCGAGCCCGCGGGGACGGTGTTCAGATCTTTTGAATATTCAGATTCTCTTGCAGAGAGCCCTCGGAAGCCACTGCGGTGGAGGAGAATCTGAATATTCAAAAGATCTGAACACCGTCCCCGTCTGCGATCGGCGGCTCTTCCGCGCGAGCGCGGGTGCGGCGCTCGGTCTGCACGCGTGGCTGCTCTTCGCGGAGCCGGGCCTCGCCGGCGGCGCCGACCTCGTCCCCCACCTGCGCCTGATCCAGCAGATGGGCGAGGCGCCGGCGCTGCGCAGCGTCTACGCGCCGGCCTTCCACGTCGCCGGCGCCCTGCTCGCGCCCGTGCTCGGGCTTCCGCTCGCCGTGAAGGTCCTGGCGTGGCTCTCGGCCGCGTCGCTCATCGCGGGTTTCCGCGCCTTCCAGCGCGCGGCGGGGCTCCCCGGCGCCGCCGCGGCGCTCTTCCCCTGGACGCCCTACCTCTTCGCGCTCTCGTGGTGCCTGCCGAAGCTCGAGGCCGCGGGCTATGCGCTCGCGTTCTTCGGGCTCGCCTGCCTGCTGCGCGAGCGCCGGGCGGCGGGGGGGGCGTGCCTCGCCGCGACCTTCCTCGTCCACACGGCGGCCGGCCTCGTCTTCGGCCTCTGCGGCGCCGTCCTGGCGCTCGTGCGGCGCGACGCGCGCGTCCTCGGCGCGCTCGCCGGCGGAGCGCTCGTCGCGAGCCCCCTCCTCGCCGCGCACCTCGCGGCGGGCTGCACGCTGCCCGAGGCCCTGCTCTTCTCGCCGGGCGACTACCTGCGCGCAGCCGGTCGCGGGAGCAGCGCCGCGGCGGCGCTCCGCATCGCCATCCTCGCGGGGCCGATCGGTGTGCTGGCTGCGCTCCTCGGCGCACCGCGTCTGTGGCGCGAGCACCGCGCGGCAGCCGCGCTCGCCGCGGCGATCGTCGGCCTGTGCCTGAACGAGCTCTGGCTCGCTCCCTTCGGGATCGCGACGACGCTGAACCTGCTGCGCTCGCTCTCGCTCCTCGCCTTCGCCGTGGCCGTGGCCGCCGGGGTCTTCGCGGCCGCGCATCGCCGCCTCGCACCGGCTCTCGTCGCCGCCTGCGCGCTCTTCGCCGTCGCGGCGGCCTTCCTCGCCGTCCCGGGCGCCTGCCACCGGCAGCCCGTCGACGCCTCGCTCGTTGCGGCGACCCACGTGGATCGCTGCGCCTTCCGCTGGCGCAAGGCGGCGGCAAGCGAAGCGCGCAGCGAGGCGCAGCCGAGCGAAGTGCGGGCTCCCGCTCAGGCCGGGCCGCGCAGCGAGGCGAAGCCGAGCGGAGGGCGCCTCCCCCCGAGGATCACTCCGGAGCCGTGACGCGGAGACGCACGCGCACGCTCGGGTCGCCCGAGCCGAGCGCGGTACGGACGGCCTCTACCTCGGCGCGGATCGCGTCGCCATCGGGCCCGCCCGCCGCGATGGCCGCCTCGTAGACGCCCAGCGCCTGTGCGTACTCGCGGCGCGCGACGTGGGCGTGCGCCACCGCGCGCAGCTCCACCTGCGTGGGGCTCGCCTTGCGCCGGGCCGAGGCGATCCAGCGGCCGGCGACGTCGTCGACGAGGGCGCGGAAGCGCGGCTGCTCGCGCAAGGCTTCCCAGGCGGCATCGGTCTCGAGCTGCTCGAAGCGGTTGTAGCCGCGCGCGACCGCGCGCTCGAGCTCCGCCAGCGCAGCCTCCGCGTCGCCCGCAAAGGCGGCGCGCCTGGCCCGCAGCAGGCTCGCGACCGTACCGCCCGGGTAGTGCGCCGCGGCGTCGGCGTGGAGCGCCGCCACCGAGCGCCAGATCGCCGCGCGCTCGCGGGCGCGTACGGCGAGCCCGAGACACGCGAGCGCCCCGAGCGCGACGAGGACGCCGGCGGGAACGCGCAGACGGCCGCTCGCCTCCTGCCCGAGCAGGAGCCCCGCCCCGACGAGGCCCGGGAGGATGAAGTAGAGGTAGCGGTCGGCCATCGGGTAGAGGAACGGGAAGATCTGCGAGACCGGCGCGAAGGAGACGAGGGCGAGGATCCAGAACGCGAACTCGATCCCGGCGCGCCTGCGCTCGGCTTCGCCTCGCTGCGCGGCGGCTGCGCCGCCTTGCCCTGCGCGTCTGCGCGCGAGGACGACGAGGCGCCAGGCGAGCAGGGCGTAGACCGGGAGCGAGGCGAGCCACCAGGGGTCGAGCGGCGAGTGCGCGGGCTCCGGCTCGTGGAAGGCCGACACGCCCCACGAGCTCGCCGCCATCACGAGATAGCGCAGGCCGAGCGCGGCGACGGTGCGCACGAGGACGAGCGGGGTCGCGTGGAGCTTCGCCTCCGCCGCGCCACTGCGCTCGTGGGTCGCGAACTCCGCGACCGAGAAGGCGGCGAGCGCGGCGGCGGCCGCCAGGGCGAAGCGCCAGCGCACGCGGCCCGTCTCGGCCCACTCGAGCAGCAGCGCCACCGGCACTACGAACGCCGCCGTCGCCTTGGCGAGGAGCGCCGCCGCGAAGAGCAGCGTCCCCGCGAGCGGCCGCCTCGGCCAGGCGAGGAGCGCGAGAAGCGAGAGCACGAGCGAGGAGCTGCTCTTGAGCTGGGAGATCCAGGCCACCGCCTCGACGTTCGCCGGGTGCACGAGGAAGAAGGCCCCGCCGAAGACGGCCCCGAGGCGCGGGACCCCGTGGCGCAGCAGAAGCAGCACGAGCAGCCACGAGGCGAGGGCGTGCAGCGCGACGTTGATCGCGTGGTGGCCGAGGGTCTCGCGCCCGAAGAGCTCCCACGCCGCCGCGTGGATCAGGAGCTGCACCGGCGAGTAGTTCACGACGTTGATCGCCGGCGGTCCGAGCGGGTCGAGGATCGCCCGCGCGTTCTCTACCGAGAGCTCGTGCAGCCAGCGGTTGTTCACCAGGTAGTGGAAGTCGTCGGAGACGAAGGCTCCGCGGAGCGCGGGCCCGTAGATCACGAGCGCCGCGCCGAGGAAGGCCGTCGCCAGCAGGCACGACTCCGCGCGCCCGAGTCCGCGGCCGGGGCTCACGGGCTCGCGGGCGATGGCTCGCCTCCCCGGGCACGCGCGCGAAGCGCCTGCGCCGCGGCGAGCTCGGCGCGCACGAGCTCCGAGTGGGGGCCGCCTGCGGCGAGCGCGCGCTCGAAGGCCGCGACGGCCGCGCCCTGTTCGCCGCGCACGAGGTGGGCCAGGGCCAGGAAGCGCAGCTCCGCCTGCGTCGCGACGCCGCGCTCGGCCGCGCGCTCGATCCAGCGTCCGGCCACCTCGCGGACGAGCTCCTGGAAGGCCGCCTCCGCGCGGATCGGCGCGAGCCCCGGGTCGCGCTCGAGGATCGTGAAGTTGTCGACGCCGCGCAGCGACGCCGCGCGCAGCTCCGCAACCGCCGTCTCGACGTCCCCGGCCTGCGCGGCCGCACGCGCCCGTAGGAAGCGCGCCGAGCCGCCCTCCGGATAGTGACGAGCCGCGTCGAGATTGAGCAACGTCTCGCTCCGCCACAGCCGCGCCCGCTCGAAGCTCGTCACGGCGAGCAGCGCCACCCCCGCCGTCGCTCCCGCGACCACGACTCGCGCCACCGGCAGCGGGAGACTCGCGGGCGCGTCGCGGGCCGCGCAGAGCACCCCGCCGATCAGCCCGGGGAGCATCGTGTAGAGATAGCGGTCCGCCATCGGGTTCAGGAACGGGAAGAGCTGGGAGACCGGCGCGAACGCGGCCAGCGCGCCGAGCCAGTACGCGGCCTCGTCGCTGCGCCGCCGCAGGCTCGTGGCCACGCGCCAGGCGAGAAGCGCCGCGGCGGCGAGCGAGGCGAGCCACCAGGGGTCGAAGGGCGCGCGCACGGGCTCCGGCTCCTGGAAGGCCGAGACGCCGTAGCCGGTGGCGGCCATCGCCAGGTAGCGCGCGCCGATGGCGCCGATCGTGCGCAGTTGCACCCACGGGTCGGAAAAGGCCTCGACCCGGGCGCGACCCAGGTGCTCGAAGGAGGCGAGCTGCGGCAACGCGTAGGCGGCGAGGCAGAGCGCAAAGGCGCCTACCCAGACCCACCTCCGCAGGGCTTCGCCTCGCTGCGCGGCCCGGCCTTGCGGGGGCCCGCCTTCGCTCGCCTGCGGCTCGCTGCGCGGCCGCTCCGCGGCCTTGCTGCGGCCTTGCGGGGGCCCGCCTTCGCTCGGCTTCGCCTCGCTGCGCGGCCGCTCCGCGGCCTTGCTGCGGCCTTGCCGGCGGGGGCCCGCACTTGGGCGGGGGCCCGCGGCCCAGGCGAAGCCCGCCGCCATCGGGAGGGCGAAGGCGGCCGAGGCCTTGGTGAGCAGCGCCAGGGCGAAGAGCGCCGTCGCGATGGCTCCGTGCCGCGGCAGGGCGAGGAGCGCGGCGAGCGCGAGGGCGACCGAGACGGTCGTCTTCTGTTGCGAGATCCACGCCACCGCCTCGACGTTGGCCGGATGCACGGCGAAGAAGACGGCGCCGAGGACGGCCGCCACGAGCGGAACCCCCGAGCGCTTCCACAGGGCGACGAGGAGCGTCGCGACGAGCGCGTGGACCCAGGCGTTCAGGCAGTGGTAGCCGAGCGTCGCGTCGGCGAAGATCTGCCGCTCGAGGGCTTGCAGCCACAGGTGGACCGGCTCGTAGTTCGCCGTATGCAGCTTCGCGGGCCCGAAGGGGTCGAGGATCGCGACGGCGTTCGCGACCGAGAGCTCGGACGTATAGGGGTGGTTGACGTAGAGGTGATCGTCGGAGACGAAGGGGCCCGCCAGCGCCGGCTGGAGGATCGCGAGCGCGAGCGCTGCGAAGGCCGCGTGGATCGCGAGCCACCTGCCCACGGACGCGGAGTCTACTGTCTTCTCGCGGCCCTCGCGGCCGCGTGCGGCGGCGCGCCCGTCGACCCCGGGCGCGACGCCTCCGAAGGCCTCGTCTTCGTTCGTCGCGTCGGCGCGTCGAGCGAGATCGCCCGGGCGCGCCTCGCCGACGGCTCTGTCCGCAGCGTGACCGCGACTCCCGACCGCGAGGAGGCGTGGCCCTACTGGTCCGAGCGCGCGCGCCGGGTCGTCTTCGAGGCCGCGCTGCCGGTGCCGGGAGCGCCCGCGGACCTCGTCCTCTGGGACCCGGAGACGGAGGCCGAGACGGAGCTGGCCGCGACTCCGGGGCGTGACGAGCGCTGGCCGGACTGGGCGCCGGATCGGCCCGCCTTCGTCTTCGCGTTCCGGGGCGGCGAACCGGCGTCGGGGCTCGCGATCCACGACCTCTTCTCGGGAAGAGCGAATCTCGTGGCGCGCGGCGGCGCGCTCGACTTCTTCCTGCGCCCGAGCTGGTCGGCCGACGGCGCGAGGATCGTCGCGCAGCGCCGCGCGAGCGGCGGCGGGGGATCGGAGCTCTGGATCGCCGGCCCGGACGCGCCGCCGCGCGCCCTCACCTCCGACCCCGCCTGGTTCGACTGGAAGCCCTTCTTCAGCCGCGATGGGCGCGAGGTCGTCTTCTCGCGCCGTCCCGCGGCGGGCGGTCCGGGGCGCATCGCCGCGGTCGCGGCCGCAGGCGGCGCGGTGCGCGAGCTCGCGCTCCCGGAAGGCGCGGATCTCCACTCGGCGCGCCCGTCGCCCGCGCGGGACGAGATCGCGTACGTCGCCGAGCGCGACGGCGCCGCGGAGGTGCTCCTCGCCGACCTCGCGGGCGGCGCGCCGCGCGCGCTGACGCGGGCGGCGGAACGCCAGGCCTTCGCGCCGCGCTGGTCGCCCGACGGCGAGCGCATCGCCGTCCTGGCGACGCCCCCGGGCGCGCCGATGCCCCGCTTCGCCGACCGCGAGACGCTCGGCGAAGCGAACGTGGTGGTGATCGACCGCGAGGGCCGCGTGCTCTTCGAGACGCCGGGCATGATGCCCGACTGGATGCCGCCGTGGCGCTAGCCAGGCCGCGGCAAGCGAAGCGCGCAGCGAGGCGAAGCCGAGCGGAGGGCGGGCCGCCGCTCGGACCCGACGACGGAGCCCCGCCCTGGCCCCACTGGCGCGTCGCGTGCCTCGCCGTCGCGCTCGCCGCCCTGTCGCTCGCGGTCTTCTGGCCGATCCGCGAGCACCCCTTCCTCAACTACGACGACGACCTCTACATCACCCGCAGCCCCGGGCTCGCGCTCGGCTTCGGCCCGGAGGGGCTCGCCTGGGCCGCGACGAGCTTCGACGGCGCGAACTGGTTCCCGCTGACGCGCCTGTCGTGGATGCTCGATCGTGCCCTCTTCGGGCAGGGTCCGCGCGCGTTCCACACGACCGACCTCGCGCTCCACGCGACGGCCGCGGCGCTGCTCTTCCTGGCGCTCGCGCGCATGACCGGGAGCGCGTGGCGGAGCGCCTTCGCGGCTGCGGTCTTCGCCGTGCACCCGCTCCACGTCGAGGCGGTGGCGTGGGCCTCGGGGCGCAAGGACCCGCTCTCCGCCGTCTGCTTCGGCGCGGCCCTGCTCTGCGCCTCGGGCGCTCGCGCGCGCCGGCCGACCCGCGCGGAGCGCCTCGGCGTCTTCGCCTGCCTGGCGCTCGGCCTCATGGCGAAGCCGACGCTCGTGACCCTCCCCTTCCTGCTGCTCCTCCTCGACGACTGGCCGCTCGGTCGGCTGCGCCGCGCGGGCGACCCGGCTCGCCTCGACCCGGTAGCGCTGCGCAGCGCAATCGCCCTGAAGCTCCCCCTCCTGGCCTGGGTGGCCGTGGTCTGTGCGCTCGTCGTGGCGGCCCAGAGCGCCGGTGGCGCGATGATCCCGCTCGAGCGGATCCCGCTCGGGGCGCGCGTCGCGAACGCGCTCTCGGCCGTCGCGACCTACCTGCGCCAGGCCGTCTGGCCGACGGGGCTCGCCGTCTTCTACCCGCACCCCGGAGCCGCGCTCGGCGGCGCGGCCGTGGGCGGCCTGCTCGTCGCGGGGCTCTCGCTCGCGGCCGCGGCCGCGTGGCGCCACCGGCCGTACGTCCTGGTCGGCTGGCTCTGGTTCCTCGGCATGCTGGTCCCGACGCTCGGGCTGGTCCAGGTCGGCGCGCAGGCCCACGCGGACCGCTACACCTACCTGCCGCTCACGGGTCTCGCGATCGTGGTCGCGTGGGGGGCGCCGGACCTGCTCGCGGCGCTCGGGGTCGGCCCGCGCGCGCGGCGCCGGGCGCTCGCCGCCGCGGGACTCGCCGCGGTCGCCGCACTCGCCGCCCTGAGCTCGCGCGAGCTTCGCCACTGGCGCGACAGCGAGGCGCTCTTCCGCCGCGCGCTCGCGGTGACGCGCGGCAACCACGTCGCGCACGCGCACCTCGGCGATGCCCTCCTCGCGTCGGGACGGGCGCAGGAGGCGGCCGCGCAGTGGGAGGAGGCCCTGCGCCTCGCCCCCGACTTCCTCGAGGCGGCGAACAACCTGGCCTGGCTCCTCGCGACCTCCTCCGACGCCTCGGTGCGCGACCCGGAGCGCGCGCTCGAGGTGGCAACGCAGGCGCGGGCCGTCGCGGAGCGACCCGACGTGGCGTCGGAGCCCGAGCGCGCCTCGGTCCTCGACACGCTCGCCGCGGCGCAGGCCGCCGCCGGCCGCTTCCCGGAAGGCGTGCGCACGGTGGGGCTGGCCGTGGCGCTCGCGGAGCGCGCAGGCGACCCGGGGCTCGCCGCGGAGCTGCGCCGGCGCCTCGCCCTCTACCGCGCGGGAATCGCCTTCATCGAGCCCTGAGGGCGGCGCGCCACGAGGTGCACCGTGGCGCCGCTGCGCAGCCCCGCCTCGAGGAAGGACGCGGCCAGCGCGAACGGCGCGAGCGCCACGAGCGCGAGCCAGAGAAACAGGCGCGTGCGGCGGTCGAAGGGCGCGGGGCCGCGGCCCGCGCGGCGGTGCAGGAGCCGGTAGAGGCCGTTGCGCGGCAGCCTCGCGTGGCGATTGAGAGCGCTCTGGATCCAGCCGAAGGGGTTCTGGCGCAACGAGAAGTGGTGCTCCGACCCGATCTCGAAGCCGCACGCGCCCACCAGCTCGCGCAGTGCCGACACCGGGAAGTGGAAGAGGTGGCGCGGCAGGTCGAGGTGGAACCAGGCGGCGTCGCTCCAGCGCGCCTGCGCGCTCGAGAAGTTCGGCACGGCCACGATCAGGCGCCCTCCGGGTCGCAGGATGCGGCGCGCCTCCGCGAGCGTCCCGCGCGGGTCGCCGAGGTGCTCGAGCACGTGCCAGATCACGACCTCGTCGAAGAACTCGGCGTCGAAGCCGGCCTCGGCGAGCCGCTGCGCGACGCGGATCTTCGCGCGCGGGTCCGCCCCGCGCGCGGCCTCGGCGCTCTGCTCGACGCCGTGCACCTCGAAGCCGCGGTCGGCGAGGGCGCTGAGGATCACGCCGCGCCCGCAGCCCACGTCGAGCACGCGCGCGCCCGAGCGCAGCGATCGCGAGAGGAAGCCGATGTGCCGGGAGCCCACGAGGCGCACGAGCCGCTCGATCAGCCCCCGGAACTTCGTGCCGGGCTCGCCGTAGTACGCGTCGGGGTAGAAGCCGCGGAGCGCCTCGGCGTCGGGAAGCGGATGGAGCCGGCCCAGGCCGCAGCGCTCGCAGACCACCACGCGCCGAGGCTCGCCTTCCAGCTCGAAGCGGGACCGCGCGCGCTCGCAGCCGCACACGGGGCAGGGAGGTACGCTCTGCGCGGGCTCGGCCCCGAGCGAGCGGACGGGGCGCGCGTAGAGGTCGGCGTCGGCCAAGGAGACCCCGAGCGTGCGGCCTTGCACACCCGGGGTCAAGGGAGATGAGGCCGCATGGGCGCTCTCGGCACGGGCGGAGCGCTCGGCATCGCGGCCGCGGCGGCGCTCTCGGCGTGGCTCGCGCTCGGCGACCTCGAGGTTCCGGGGCTCTACTACGACGAGGCCATCCAGGCGGTCCCCGCGGCGGAGTTCCTGCGCGAGGGCGGGCGCCCGCTCCAGATCCCGGGAGCGAAGAGCGTGTGGCTCGGCGGGGGATGGTTCCCGGTGCTGACGCAGCCCTACATGGGCGCGCTCAAGAGCCAGCTCCTGATCCCCGTCTTCGCGGCGTTCGGCACGAGCGTGCCGGCGCTGCGCGCCACGACCTACGCGTGGGGGCTGCTCGGGTGCCTCCTCGCGGCGCTCTTCGCGGGGCGCCTGCTCGGCGCACCGGTCGCGGTCGCGACCTTCGCGCTGCTCGCGCTCGACCCCGCGCTGCTCTTCGTGAGCCGCCACGACTGGGGGTCCTTCGCGCTCGGCCTCGTGCTCCGCTGCGGCGGCTTCCTCGTGGCGGCGGTGGGTCTAGAGCGGCGCTCGTCCGCATGGCTCGGTGCCTCGGGGCTCGCGCTCGGCCTCGGCGTCTACAACAAGATCGATCTCGCGCCCGCGATCGCGGCGGCGGTTGGGGCGTGCCTGCTCTGCAACCCGCGCGCCGCAGCCGCGATCCGCGACCGAGCCTCCGGGATCGCGGCCTTCGCCGCGGGCCTCGCCCTCGGCGCCGCGCCGCTCGCGGCCGGGGGCCTGCACGGGGTTGCCGCCATCGGAGACGTCGCGGGCGCTCTGCACCTCGCGGACGAGCTGCCGGAGAAGCTCTCGACCTGGCGCGCGCTCCTCGACGGCTCCTACTTCCACCGGCTCCTGCTGGCCGGCGGGAGTTTCGAGGCGCTTCCGCAGGTGGAGGGCGCGGCCTCGGGCCTCTTCGCCCCGGCGCTCGCCGCGAGCGCGCTCTTCCTCGTCTGGCGCCTGGCGCGACGCCGCCCGTGGCAGCGCGCGGAGCGCACCCTGGCCTTCGCCCTCGCGGCCCTCGCGCTCTCGTTCGCGGCGCTCCTCCTCGTGCCGCGCGCCGTGCGGATCCATCACGCGCTGAACGTCCTGCCCTTCCCGCAGATCGTCGTCGCGGCAGCGTGCGTCGAGCTCTGGCGCCTGGGCGCGCGCGGGACCGCGGGCACCGCCTCACGGCCGGCCCTGCGCGCGCTCGCCGCGGCGGGGCTCGCCGCAGTCCTCGCCGGACAAGTGTTCGTCGACCTCCGCACTCTCGCCGAGATCCGCACGAGCGGCGGGCGAGGCCGCTGGTCCGACGCCCTCGGCGCGTTCGCCCGCGAGCTCGCGGCGGAGCCCGGCGTCACGGTCGTGAGCCTCGACTGGGGCTTCCACGCGCCGCTGCGCTTCCTCGCCCCGAAGCTCGAGAGCCGCGAGCCCTTCTGGTCGCTGCTCGGCCCCGCGGCGATGGGGACGCACCTCGAGGGGACGCCGCAGACCGTCTATCTGGTGCAGGATCCGCGCTACCGCGTCTTCGACCTCGGCCAGGATCTCGTCGCCACCGCGGCGCGCCTGCCGGCGGGCTCGGCCAGCGTGCGCGCGCATACCGACCGCTCCGGCGGCACGGCCTTCCTCTCGGTGCGCATCGCACGGCCGCACCGGCTCGTCTACCGTGGGCGGCTCGAGGTGGAGCTCGAATGAGCGCGATCGAGATCCGCGCGCTCGACCACGTGGTGCTGCGCGTGGCGGACGTGGAGCGCGCGCTGCGCTTCTACTGCGGGGTCCTCGGCTGCGCACAGGAGCGCAGGGTCGACGCCCTCGGGCTCGTCCAGCTCCGCGCCGGCGCGGCGCTGATCGACCTCGTCGCGGTGGACTCCCCGCTCGGGCGCCTCGGCGGCCCCGCGCCGGGGGCCGCGGGCCGCAACGTCGACCACATCGCGCTCCAGCTCGCGCGCTTCGACGAGGCCGAGATCCGCGCCCACCTCGCCGCCCACGGCGTCGAGCCGGGCGAGGTGGCCGAGCGCTACGGCGCGCTCGGCATGGGGCCCAGCATGTACGTCCGCGACCCGGACGGGAACGTGGTCGAGCTCAAGGGGCCGGCCCGATGACTTCGCTCGCCTGGCGGCTCGCTGCGCGCCGGCTCCGCCGGCTTGCGCGATGACCTTCGCTCGCAGGCCCCGGCAGGGGCCTGCCTTCGCTCGCCTTCGGCTCGCTGCGCGCTCCGCTTGCGCTCGCTGCGCGCCGGCTCCGCGGGCTTGCGCGGTGAGCTCCGCGCGGCTTCGGGGCCTGCGCTGGACCCGCCCGATCGCCGCGACCGGCCTCGCGCTCCTCCTCGCGTGCGGCGACCGCGACCAGCCCGTCGGCGCGATCGCGGGCGCCCGTCGACCGGCGCGCGCCGACGTTGCGGTCGGCGCGCCGGACGCGGCGAAGGGCATCCTCTTCGGGGACCTCCACGTCCACTCGACCTACTCGATCGACGCCTTCATCCAGGCGCTCCCGATCTTCGGCGGCGAGGGCGCGCACCCGCCGGCCGATGCCTGCGACCATGCGCGCCACTGCTCGCAGCTCGACTTCTTCTCCATCAACGACCACGCCGAGGGACTCACGCCGGAGCGCTGGCGACGCACGATCGAGAGCATCCGCGAGTGCAACGCGCGCGCGGGCGACGCCGCGGACCCCGACCTCGTCGCCTTCGTCGGCTACGAGTGGACGCAGACCGGAAACACGCCGGCGACCCACTTCGGCCACAAGAACGCAATCTTCCTCGGGCTCGCCGACGAGGAGCTCCCCGCGCGACCGATCACATCGCTGCCCGACGGGACGATGCGCCGCGCCGCGCCGCGCTGGCTCCTGCGCGCGCTCCAGGGCGTCGGGGCGCTCGGCCTGGGCCCGTACGCCGACTTCCTGTGGTGGATCGAGCGCATGACGCAGGTGGCGGACTGCCCCGCCGGCGTCGACTCGCGCGAGCTCCCGCCCGACTGCCGCGAGAATGCCGAGACGCCGGAGCTCTTCTTCGAGAAGCTCGCGCAGCAGGGCCACGAGACGCTCGTGATCCCGCACGGGCTCGCCTGGGGGATCCACGCGCCCCCCGGCGCGAAGCTCGACGTGCAGCTCACGCGCGCACGCCACGACCCGGAGCGCCAGCGCCTGCTCGAGGTCTTCTCGGGCCACGGGAGCTCCGAGGAGTTCCGCTCGCGCGCGGGCCCCGACGGCGACGACGCGCAGGCGGGCGTCTGCCCGGAGCCGACGCCGGGCTTCCTGCCCTGCTGCTGGCGCGCGGCCGAGATCGTGCGCGAGCGCTGCGGCGACCTCCCGGCCGCCGAGTGCGAGGCGCGCGTCGTCGAGGCGCGGCGGCTGGCGCAGGAAGCCGGCGTCTCGCCGCACGCCGTCTTCCCCGATGCGACGCCGGAAGACTGGCTCGACTGCGACCAGTGCCGCGACTGCTTCAAGCCCGCGATGAGCCCGCGGCCGCGCGAGTCCGCCCAGTACGCGCTCGCGCTCTCGAACCCCGGGGAACCCGGTCCCGACGGCTTGCCGCTGCGCTTCCGCTTCGGGCTCGTCGCGTCGAGCGACAACCACTCGGCGCGGGCCGGAACCGGCTACAAGCAGCTCCACCGCCTCGAGACGACCGACGCGCGCGGCATTCCCTCGGAGCGCACGGCACGCCTGGTGCGGCGCCTCGCGCTCGGCTCCCAGGCCGACCCACGGCGCGCGCAGCCGTCGCCGCCGGAGGCGCAGCGCGGCTTCCGCGGGCTCCTCGACAGCGAGCGCGTCGCGAGCTTCATGTACCCCGGAGGCCTCGTGGCCGTGCACTCCGCCGGGCGCGACCGCCGCGCGATCTGGGACGCGCTCCGCCGCCGCGAGGTCTACGGCACCAGCGGCCCGCGCATCCTGCTCTGGTTCGACCTCGAGAACGCCCCCGGCGGCCCGGCGCCGATGGGGAGCGCGGTCGAGCTCGCCGCTGCTCCGCGCTTCTCGGTGCGCGCGGTCGGCTCTTTCGTGCAGCAGCCTGGCTGCCCGCCGGAGAGCGTCGCCGGGCTCCCGCCCGAACGCCTGCGGCGGCTCTGCGGCGGCGAGTGCTACCACCCGGGCGCCGCGCGCCGGCCGATCGTCGCGATCGAGGTCGTGCGCATCCGCCCGCAGCGCGACCCGGGCGAGGACGCCGCGGCGCTGATCGAGGACCCCTGGCGGCGCTTCGAGTGCGCGCCCGACCCGGGCGGCTGCCGGGTCGAGTTCGAGGACGCCGAGTACCCGGCGGCCGGCCGCGACACCGTCTACTACGCGCGCGCGCTCGAGACCCCGGCGCCGGCCGTGAACGGCGCGAACCTGCGCACCGAGTTCGACGCGCAGGGCAACGCGCTGCGCACGCGCCCCTGCTACGCCGACTGGCGCACGCCCGCGGACGACGAGTGCCTCGCCCCGGTGCAGGAGCGCGCCTGGTCGTCGCCGATCTTCGTCGATCCGCCGCGCAGGTAGTCGGTCTGGTCAGAAATATTGACCGGTCGTGGATTCCGGTCTAACTTGGGGCCCCGGGGAGGCACTCGATGAAGAAGGCCATGGGTGCGGCGGAGTTCAAGGCGAAGTGCCTCGCCGTGCTCGACGAGGTGGGCCCCGAGGGCATCGTGATCACCAAGCACGGCAGGCCCGTCGCGAAGCTCATCCCCGTGGAGACGGGCTTCGCCGATCTGATCGGGCGCTTCAAGGGACGGCTGCGCATCAAGGGAGGCGTCCTCTCGACCGGCGTTCGCTGGAATGCTCAATCTTGACACCCACGTGGTCCTCTACGCCCTCTCCGGCAAGCTGACCGCGCCGGAGCGGCGGCTCCTCTCCCGGGACACCTGGAGCATCTCGGCGATCGTTCTCTGGGAGATCGCGAGGCTCGCCGATCTCGGCCGGATCGAGTTGGACGTGGACGATCCGGAGCTCTCGCGGGCGCTCGCGCGCATCCACACCTGGCCCCTCAGCTTCGAGATCTGTCGCGAGGTGCGCTCCCTGGACTTCCGCAGCGACCCGGCCGACGAGATCATCGCGGCGACGAGCCTCGTGCACCGTGTGCCGCTCGTGACCCGGGACCGTCGGCTCAGGGCCTCGCGGGTGGTGCCGCTCGCGCGCTGAGCCCCCGGCGGCTCAGCCCGGCACGCTTCACTCGATCAGCAGCACCGGATCGCCGGTGCGGATCTCTCCCTCGCGCTCGACGTCGACGTTGTATCATGCACGGCACCAGCGCCGCCACGGGAGCCCCATGCCCGAGACCCGGACCCACCCGTCGATCGCCGCTGATGCTGCGCCCACTACGGCCGCCCCTACACCGGGATCCCGCGCCCGAGCTCGATCCCGGTGAACGGGAGGCGCTACGAGGGCCCGCTCGCCGGCTGAAGCCCGGGCTCGATGAGCTCCGCTCGCCTGCGGCTCGCTGCGCGGCCGCTCCGCGGCCTTGCGGCCCGATGCGCTGCGCTGGTGCTCTGCGCGGCCGCTGCGGGCGCCTGGCTCGCCTGGCAGGCCGTCTTCGACCCCGACGTCTCCTTCCTGACGCAGCGCGCGCCCGCGCAGTGGGTGCTCCACCCGACCGCGCCGAGCAGCGACGGCCGCCCGGCGCTCCCGCGCGAGGTCGCATTCCGGACGACCTTCGCGCTCGCCTCGGTCCCGCCACGCGCGCGGCTTCGCCTGCGCCTGCACCGCGAGGGCTCGGCCGAGATCAACGGGCGCGAGGTCGAGCTCGGGCGCAGCGAGAGCTGGAAGCGCGTTCGCGAGGTCGACGCGGCGCCGTGGCTGCGCCCGGGCGAGAACGAGCTGGTCGTGCGCGCCCGGGCGAGCTTCGGCCCGCCGGCCGCGTGGGTGGCCCTCGAAGGCCCGGCCCTCCGGGTCGCGAGCGACGCGAGCTGGACGAGCTGGCTGGCCGGCGAGCCGGGGGAGCTCGCGCGGCCCGTCCGGCTCGCGACGACGCCGATGAGCGAGTGGGGACCGCGCCCGCTCGCGAGCGAGGCGAGCTTCGCGGCGCTGCGCCGGAGCCTGCCGTGGCTCGCGGCCTTCGCGCTCGCGACCGCCGCCGCCCTCCTCGCCGGCCGGCGCATCGAGCGGCTTCGCGGCGCCTGGATCCTCGCCGGGACGGCGCTCGCACTCGCGCTCCTCTCCTGGCACAACCGCTCGCTCGATCCGAACCTCGGCTTCGACGCGGACTCCCACCTCGCGTACGCGCGCCTGGTCCGTGCCGAGCGGCGCCTCCCGCTGGCGGACGAGGGCTTCGAGATGTTCCAGCCGCCGCTCTACTACGCGGCCGGCGCCGCGCTCGCCGGTCTCGTCGGCGGCGAGGCCGCGGCCTTGCGCGGGCTCAACTGGCTCGCGGTCGTGACGAGCTGCGCCGCGCTCCTCGGGAGCCTGCGCATCCTCTTCCCCACCGAGCCGCGGCGCGTCCTCGCCGGCTTCGCCCTCGGCGCGTCCGTCCCGATGCAGCTCTACCTCGCGCAGTACGTGACGAACGAGGTAGCGGCCGCGGCTTTCGCGTCGCTGGCCGTCTGGCTCGCGCTCCGCATCCTCGCGCGCGGCGAGACGCGGATCGCGCCGCACCTCGCCCTCGGGGCGCTCCTCGGTGCGGCCCTCCTCACGAAGCTCTCGACGCTCCTCGCGGCCGGCGCCGTCCTCGCGACCCTCGCCGGACGTCTCGCCGCGCGCGGCGAGCGCTCGCCCGCGGCGTGGGCGCGCAGCGTCGGCGCCGTCGCGCTCGCCGCCCTCGCGGTCGCGGGCTGGCACTACGCACGCGTCGCCTGGCGCTTCGGCGACCCCTTCGTCGGGAACTGGGAGGCGGCCGCGGGCGCGTCGTGGTGGCAGGATCCAGGCTACCGCACCGTCTTCGACTACCTGCGCTTCGGCGAGTCGCTCTCGCGCCCGGTCTTCGCGGCCTTCCACTCCTGCCCGGACGCCCTCTACTCGACGCTCTTCGGCGACGGCCTGGTCGGCGGGAGCGCGCGCGTCGTCGACGCGCCGCCGTGGAGCTACCGGCTCATGCTCGCCGGCTACTGGCTCGCGCTCGTGCCGAGCCTGGGCGTGCTATTCGGCCTCGCGGCCGCGCTGCGCCGATGGGTGCGCGAGCCGCGCGCGGAGTGGCTCCTCGTCCTCGGCCTCGCCGCGGCGAACGCCTTCGCCCTCATGAGCCTCTCGCTGGCACTCCCCTTCTACGCGCAGTGCAAGGCCTTCTACGGCCTCCAGGCGCTCGTCCCCTTCGCGGCGCTCGGCGCCCTCGGCCTCGACAAGGCCGCCCGCCGCCTCGGACGCGCCGGCGATCTCGTCTGGATCCTCCTCGGCACCTGGGCCCTCTGCGCCTGGGCGACCTACTGGGCCCGCTGACGCTAAAAGGGGTGCCCCTACGGGAGATGCCGACGCCAGCCCGCCAAGCCCAACATGCCTACCATCACGAGCAGCCCCGTAGACGGCTCGGGGATCAGACTTCCGACGCGGAAGCCCCCGTCGACGAAATCCCACGACGGGTCATTGTCGATCCGGTACGACGTTGCGAGGCGATCCGGGGTATCACCGAACGACCCACCCCGCATGGCACGCTCGAACCCGCTGATCGCCTCGGTCCACTCCGTGACGTTTCCTCCCTGGTCGAAGGTGCCGTTCGGGCTCGCCGAGCCCGTGTAGCTGCCCACAGCGGTCGGGTAGCCTCCGGTGACGAAGAGGCAGTTCGCGGTGTTGGCCGCCGCCCCGGGCGCCGCGCACACCGTTTGCGTGTCCGTGCCGGTCGGGTAGTCGAAGTAGCTGGTCGTGAGCGCATCGTAGTAGGTCGCCTTGTACCACTCGTCCTCGCTGGTGAGAAAGATCGTGGCGCCGACGTTGCGCGTCACCGTCGCGCCATTGCTTGGTATGGCCGTTCCGCCCAGCAGCGTGTACGCCCCCGTCTCTGTGTCGCCGGTCCCTTGGCCGTTGTGCAGCCAGTTCGCAAAGCGCAGGCTGTCGTAGAACGACACGTCACTGACCGGTTGATCCTCACGGCCGGCGAATGCGCTGTAGGTGTAGGTTCCCGAGCTTCCGCTGCGCGTGATTTCGGGGTCGGCGCCCAAGCTCGTGTCGCCCATGTTCGTGTTGTAGAGCTCTAGCGGGTCGGCTGCCGCCTTCGCGTTCAGGAACTCCGCATACTGGGCGTTCGTCACCTCGTACTTCGAAATCTGGTAGCTGTAGGCGACAGCGCCGTAGCCGGTGGTGTCGGCAGCGTTTCCCGCACCCCCCACTGTGACCCAGTCGATGGTGACAGCGGCAGCGGGGAGGGCGATCAACTGACCGGCGAGGAGCCAGAGAATCAGGCGCACAGCGGACCTCGGTTTCCAACGCCCTGCACCCCGAGGCGCATTATACGCCCGCGCAGCTCGTGGTGACCACGCTTATTGCCGCGCCAGCGCCTCCACGATCACCCTTCCCACGTACCCCGACACCGACCGCATTTCCGCCGCGGCCCGCTGCTCGATCTGGTCGCGCAGACCACGCGGCACGCTACGCTCGGGGCGCGCCCCGGAGACCGAGATGAGCGAGCCCGTCGTGCGAGGGAGCTGCCTCTGCGGGGGCGTCCGCTTCGAGGTGATCCCGCCCTTCCTCCGGGCGAGCCACTGCCACTGCTCGCGCTGCCGGAAGCACTCGGGCGCGGCCGTGTGCACGCAGGCGCGGGTGTGGAAGGAGCAGTTCCGTCTCCTGCAGGGCGAGGAGCTGATCCGCGTCTACGGCCAGGGACAGGGGGCGGTGAAGGCGTTCTGCTCGGCCTGCGGCTCGAGCCTCTTCGGAGGCACCTGGCCCGAGGGACCCCAGGTGTCGATCCGCATGGGCGCCTTCGACGACGACCCGGGCATCCGCCCGCTCTTCCACACCTTCGTCGACTCGAAGGCTCCCTGGGACGAGATCACGGACGATCTCCCGCAGTATCCGGACGCCTGGAGCAAGGACGCGACGCCCCGGCGCTGAGGCCGCCTCAGAGGCTGAGAAGGAATCGGACTTCGGACCCTTTGACGGATCCCAGGCCGCGATGATGGGACGGTTCAGGGCTCACGGTCGCATCCGGCCTCGCCGGCTCTGCCGGTTCGTCGACTGATTCGTTCGATCGGGCAGCCA
>CAZUYC010000034.1:0-14192 GCA_964624475.1 uncultured Spirochaetales bacterium
CGCAGCGAGCCGCAGGCGAGCGAAGCGCGGGCCCCCGCGAAGAACGCACGCTCGATCAGAGCGGGCGGGCCCTGGGGCCGCGCGCGCTCGGCACGCGCCAGCGCTTGCTGGCCGCGACCGGCGATCTGCTCAAGGAGAAGAGCGTCCGCGATATCTCCGTCGTCGACATCGCGCGCCGGGCCAACACCTCGCCCGCCACCTTCTACCAGTATTTCAAGGACGTGGGCGAGGCGACCCTGCGCCTGGCCGAGATGGCGGCGGAAGAGGTCCCCACCGTGATCGAGCTGATCGACGGCTCCTGGCGCGGGCAGAAGGGGCTCGAGACGGCGCGCGCGATCGCGGCCGCCTTCGTCGACCACTGGGATGCACACCGCGCCGTGCTGCTCGTGCGCAACCTCGCGGCGGACGAGGGGGACCGTCGCTTCCAGAAGGTGCGCCGCCGCGCGCTCGCGCCGGTGGTCGAGCACCTGGCTTCCCAGATCCGCGCCGCGCAGCAGCAGGGGCGGGTCCCCGCGGAGATGCACCCGGCCGCGGCCGCGGCCGCGCTCGCCGCGATCCTCGAGCGCCTCGCCGCCTACCACCGCGAGATCGAGTACTTCGGCGCCACGCGCGACGACCTGGTCGAGACCTGCGCGCGCATCCTCTTCCAGACCGTGACCGGCCGCACGGCGCCGTAGCCCGCCCCGGGCCGATACCCCGCGGGGCGCTTTCACCCGCCCGGGGATCTGCTACCCCTCCAGCGCCGCCCCCAAGGCCTGTCCGGACCGGGGAGGGCCCCGAAGGGGGGTCGAGGGGCCGATGCACGACGCGTTCGAGGCGAAGCTAGGCGGCTGGCTCGCGCGCTGCACGGACTTCTGCCGCCGCCGCCCACTCCTCGTGATCGCGGTCTCGCTCCTCGCAGCGGCCGCCTCGCTCGTCCTGACCGCGCGCGACCTGCGCATCCGCGGCGACGCCGAGTACCTGCTCTCGCAGGAGCTCCCCTTCAAGCAGAGCGAGCGGCGTTACCAGGAAGCGTTCCCGATCCTCTACGAGAACCTCTTCGTGGTGATCGACGCCGTGACCCCGGAGCGCGCGGGGGAGGCGGCGTCCGCGCTCGCCGAGCGCATGCAGGACCGGCCCCAGTACTTCCGGGGCGCGTACCTGCCGGGCGGCGGGGATTTCTTCGAGCAGCACGCCTTCCTGTACCTCGAGCGCGAGGAGCTCGAGGAGCTCGCGGACCGGCTCGCGGAGGTCCAGCCCTACCTCGCCGAGCTCTCGCGCGACGGCACGCTGCGCGGCCTCGCCTCGATGCTCGGGCGCGGCGTGCGCGCAGTGCGCGAGGGCGAGGTGAGCCCCGGAAATCTCGAGCCGATCTTCGAGGGCTTCGAGCAGGCGATCGAAGCCCGGCTCGCGGGTCGCCCCTACCATCTCTCCTGGGCGGAGATGCTCGATCCGGAGCCGATCGAGGGGAACCCGCGCCGCCGCTTCCTCCTGGTGCAGCCGATCCTCGACGTGACCGACTTCCAGCCGGCGAAGGGCGCGATCCAGGAGATCCGGCGCCTGGCGGAGAACCTGGGCCTCACCGCCGAAAACGGCGTGAGCGTCCGCATCACCGGCGACGTCGCGCTCTCGTACGAGGAGATCGGGCTCGTCCAGTCGCAGGCCGCCGCCTCGGCGCTCGGCTCGCTCGTGCTCGTCTCCGTGGTGCTCGCGGTCGGGCTCCGCTCGCTGCGGATGATCGCCGCCGTGCTCGCGACGCTGCTGATCGGCCTCGCCCTGAACCTCGGCTTCACGACCCTCGCGGTCGGCCACCTGAACATGATCTCGGCCGCCTTCGCCGTCCTCTTCATCGGCCTCGGCGTCGAGCTCGAGATCCACTTCGCGATGCGCTACCAGGAGCTGCTCGCGAGGGGCCGGAGCCACGCCACGGCCCTCTACGAGACGGCCGGCGACGTCGGCAGCTCGCTCTTCCTCACCGCCGCCGCGACGGCGATCGGCTTCTTCTCCTTCATCCCCACCCATTTCGTGGGCGTGGCCGAGCTCGGCCTGATCTCCGGCGCGGGGATCCTGATCGGCTTCCTCTGCACGATGACGCTCCTGCCGGCGCTGCTCTGCCTCGGACCGCCCCATGCGCCCGACCCCGCGCAGCGCCGCTTCGCCTGGACGACGCAGCGCCTCGCGGAGCTCCCGGTGCGCTACCCCCGCGCCGTGCGCTGGAGCGCGCTGGCGCTCGCCCTCGGCACCGTCTTCGTGCTGCCGAGGGTGCGCTTCGACAACAACCCGCTGAACGTCCGCGACCCCTCGGCCGAGTCGGTGCAGACCTTCATGGACCTGCTCGAGGGCAGCACCACCTCGCCTTGGACCGTGAACGCCGTCGCGCCCGACGTCGCAAGCGCCGACGCGCTGGCCGAGCGGCTGCGCGAGCTCGACGTGGTCGGACGCGTCGTCACGCTCGCGGACTTCATCCCCTCGGACCAGGAGGAGAAGCTCGGCATCATCGAGGACGTCGCGTTGTTCGTCGCGCCCCTGCCCGGGCCGGACGGACGGGTGCCGCCGCCGACGCCGCAGGGGCAGGTCGAGGCCCTGGCCACGCTCGAGATCGAGATCGGGCGGCTGCTCGACGACGGCGTCGCGCCGGAGCTGGCCCCCGCGGCCGCGCGCCTGCGCGAGGGCCTGCGCCGCTACGGCGAGTCGCTCGCGGCGCTCCCGGACCCCGGCGAGTCGCTCGCGGCGCTCCAGGACGGGCTCCTCGGCGCGCTCCCCGAGCAGCTCCGGATCCTCTTGCGGGCGCTCGAGGCCGGCGCGGTGACGCTCGAGAACCTGCCGGACGCGCTCGTCGAGCGCATGCTCGCGGCCGACGGGCGGGTGCGGCTCGAGATCTTCCCGAAGCAGGACCTCGCCGACCACGCGGCGCTCGCCGCCTTCGTGGACGGCGTCCGGACGGTCGCGCCCGAGATCGCGGGCAGCGCCTCGGAGATCCTCGAGTCCGGGCGCGCGGTCGAGCGCGCCCTCACGCAGGCGCTCCTGACCGCGCTCGGGGCGATGACGCTGGTGCTGCTCCTCGTCTGGCGCCGCGTCCTCGACACCGCCCTCGTGGTGGCGCCGCTGCTCCTCGCCGCGGCCTTCACGGTCGGGGCGGCCGTGCTGTTGCGGATCCCGTTCAACTTCGCCGACGTGATCGTGCTCCCGCTGCTGATCGGGATCGGCGTCGACGCGGCGATCCACATGGTCCACCGCGCCCGTGCGATGGGCGGCTCCGGCACGAACCTCCTCACCACGAGCACGGCGCGCGCCATCGCCTACGGCTCGGCCACCAACGTCGCGAGCTTCGGCACGATGGGCCTCGCCTCGCATCTCGGCCTCGCCACGATGGGGCAGCTCCTCACCGTGGGCGTGGTCCTGACCCTCGTCTGCAACCTGGTCGTGCTCCCCGCCCTGCTCGACCTCCGGAAGCACCCGGGCGCGGCCGTCCCGCGCCGCCGCGGCCGGCCCGCCGCCTCGGAGGCGCCGCCGCGGCGCTCCGCGGGGCACGGCGCCTGACCGCCGGAGCCCGGCGATCCGTGATCCTGCCGCGCGTGCGTCGCCTGGCCGGTTTCCTGTTCCTCTTCGCTTGCGCCGCAGACCGCGGCGCCGGGCCCGAGGACCCGCCGCTCCTCTTCGTGCGCACGCGCGGCGTCTGGGCGCCGGAGGACCTGAACCGCGACGCGGCCGAGTGCATCGACGTCGCGCACGCGGCGGTGATCGCCGATCCGAGCCGGCTCGAGGCTCCGCCGGGCACGGCGCGCGCGGCGCTGCGCGAGCGGATGGTGGCCTGCATGGACGAGCGCGGCTGGGCCACGGGCTCGTCGGTCGAGCCGGAGGAGTGGGTGCAATGAGCGCGCGGGCGCGTCGCCTCGCCGCGCGCGCCGGGCTCGCGGCCGCGCTCCTCGGCGCGGCCCTGCTCGGCGCCTGCGCGGGCGGGCCGGGAGAGCTGGAGCGGCTGCGGGTCGAGAACGAGCTCCTGCGCGAGGAGCTCCGCATCGTGCGCTCGAACTGCAGCTACTACCGCGACGTCGAGATGGAGGTCGAGGAGGATCCGGCGTCCGGAGCGCGCTGAGGCCGCTGTGCGGCCGCGGTCCGCCGCCGCCGCTCCGGCCGCAGCTCGAACGTGATCCCGACGAACGGGGTCGGCCCCGCGCGCACGTGGCCGACGTCGTTGCCGTCCTCGTCCTCGGCGCGCAGCTCGTGCTTCAAGACCGCGCCGCCGGTCAGCGTGAGCTCGACCAGCTCGGAGAGCTCCCAGCGCAGCCCGAGCCCGACCGGCAACGACTCGTCCTTCAGGCGCCCCTCGTCGAAGCCCGCCCCGCGGTCCTCCATGAGGAAGCTCCGGCTCTCCAGCTGGCCGCTCGCGAAGACGGTCAGGCGGTCGTCGATGTCGTACTCGAGCTGCGCCCCGCGCCCTCGCGTGCGCAGGCGCCAGCGCTCGGCGAAGTGCCAGTCGAGCTCGAAGACGGGGTGGACGGAGATGCCGCCCCCGGAGAGGCCGGTCGAGACGCTGGCTCCGACGAGGATCTCGAGCCAGTCCCCGATCTGGTAGCCGATGCCGAGGGCGCCCCCGGTCCCGAGGGCCGAGGTGAAGCTCGCGCCGTCCTCCCAGCGCGAGCGCAGGGCGGCCTCGCCGACGAAGGCCCAGCGCTCCTCCTCCGAGAAGAGACCGCTCCAGCCCGGGCGCAGGCCGCCCTGGATCTGAAAGCTCGTGCTGTAGAGGTTGCCAAACGGGTCGGAGCCGGTGGGCGTGCCGAAGAGGTTGGTCGAGACGTCGTCGAAGTCGTAGAGCAGCGCCGAGCCGCGCGCGACCAGGCGCACCACCGCGTTGCTCGCCACCGGCAGCGTGACCTTGACACGCCCGCTGGGCTGGTACGAGCTGGCCCTGAACTCCTCGAAGTCGCTCCCGATCACGAAATCCGAGCCGCCGTAGAGCCGCACGTCGACGAGCTCGCCGTAGCTCCGGGCGAGCGCGGCGTCCTGCTCGACCTGCTCGAGCGTTCCCTCCTTCTCCTCGAGCGGATCCGCCCCGAGCTGGCTGTTCCCGAGCGCCGCCGGCGCCCACCCGCCCGCGAGGCCGAGGGCGAGGAGCCGCAGCAGCGGCCCGCGCCGGACACGCCTTCGGAGAGCGGTGCCCATGGCTCTAGCTTATCGGCCGACGAGAGGAGCGGGCGACCGGGACGGCCGGGTCCGCCGCCGCCTCGACAGCGTCGCGCTGCATCCGGTAGAGTATCTGACGGTCCATCAGATTCCTCTTCGCCCCTCGCGCTCCGCGCGCCGGAGGTCGCCCATGCGCCTCGAGGACATGGTCCTGGTCAGCGTCGACGACCACGTGGTCGAGCCTCCCGACATGTTCGACCAGCACCTGCCGGCGCGCTGGAAGTCCCGCGCCCCGCGCGTCGCGCGCCTCGCGGACGGGAGCGAGGTCTGGGTCTTCGAGAAGCAGCCGATTCCCAACATCGGACTCAATGCAGTGGTCGGCCGACGCCCAGAAGAGTATGGCGTCGAGCCGACCGCCTACGACCAGATGCGCCCGGGGTGCTGGGACGTGAACGAGCGCATACGCGATATGAATGTGAACGGCGTGCTCGCCTCGATGTGCTTCCCGAGCTTCCCGTCCTTCTGCGGCGCGCTCTTCGCCCGGCAGCCCGACAAGGAGCTCGCCCGCGTGATGCTCCAGGCCTACAACGACTGGCACGTCGACGGCTGGTGCGGGAGCCACCCCGGCCGCTTCATCCCGCTCTCGCTCCCGCCGATCTGGGACCCGAAGCTCATGGCCGAGGAGATCCGGCGGGTTGGCCGCAAGGGCTGCCACGCCGTGAGCTTCACCGAGAACCCCGAGAAGGTGATCCCCGGCCTCCCGAGCCTGCACAGCGACCACTGGGACCCCTTCTGGCGGGCCTGCGCGGACGAGGGCACCGTCGTCGCGATCCACATCGGGTCGGCCTCCGGGATGCAGTTCACGAGCATGGACTCGCCCGTGGACGTGATGATCACGACCGCGCCGATCAGCATCATGAACTGCGCCGCGGACCTGCTCTTCTCGCCCGTCCTGCGCAAGTTCCCGGGCCTGCGCTTCGCGCTCTCGGAGGGCGGGATCGGCTGGATCCCGTACTTCCTCGAGCGGGCCGACTACGTCCACGCGCACCACAAGGCCTGGACCCACCAGGACTTCGGCGGGAAGCTGCCGAGCCAGGTCTTCCGCGAGCACATCATCACCTGCTTCATCGACGACCGGATCGGCGTCGAGGTCCGCGACAAGGTGGGCGTCGACATCATCACCTGGGAGTGCGACTACCCGCACTCGGACTCGACCTGGCCGCGCGCGCCCGAGACGCTCTTCGAGAGCCTGCGCGGCGTCCCGGACGACGAGATCGACCGGATGACGCACCGCAACGCGATCGAGCTCTTCCGGCTCGACGCCTTCCGCCACCGGCCGCGCGAGCGCTGCACGGTGGGGGCGCTGCGCGCCGAGGCAGAGGACGTCGATCTCTCGCCGCACAGCGCGGGCGGGAAGGCGGCGGCGGCGCCGGGCCAGATCGTGACCGCGCAGCACATCGTGAGCCAGCTCGCCGCGCTCTACGCGACGAAGGTCGAGTAGCGCGGGAGTGGGCCCGCCCGCGCCCCGCGTCCCGCCCCTGTCCCCCGGCGAGTGGGCGCCGGAGGTCGAGGAGATCGTCCGGCCGCTGCGCGGTTTGATGGGCGGGCGCGTGCTCAACGTGTTCGCCACGCTCGCCCACCACCCGGAGCTGCTGCGCCGCTGGCTGGTCTTCGCCAACCACGTGCTCGGCGCCTCGACCCTTCCCGCGCGCGAGCGCGAGCTCGCGATCCTGCGCGTGGGCTGGCTCTGCCGCTCCGACTACGAGTGGGGGCAGCACGTGCTGATCGCGCGCCGGGTGGGGGTGGGCGACGCGGAGATCGCGCGCGTGGCCGCCGGCCCCGACGCGCCGGGCTGGTCGCCGCGCGAGGCCGCCGTGCTGCGCGCCGCGGACGAGCTCTGGCGCGACGCCCGGGTCGCGGACGCCACCTGGGCCGAGCTCGCGCGCCACTTCGAGGTCCCCCAGCTCCTCGACCTCGTCTTCGCGATCGGCCAGTACACGCTGGTCTCGATGGCGCTCAACAGCTTCGGCGTGGAGCGCGACCCCGGCGTCCCGGGCTTCGAGGAGACCGCCGGCGCCGCCCCCGGGCCGTCGCTGGCGAGCCATGCGGGCGAGCGCTAGAGGGGGCCAGGGCTCGCGGAGTGCACGGGGCAGATCCACGGGCTCCCGGACGGCGGCGCGGGGTGGCCCTCGTTGTCGAGACCGTCGCTGCCCCCGAGCTCGTGGTAGTTGCGGCACTCCTCCTCGAACGCCGCCTCGACGGACGCCGCGTAGCTGTACGCGAAACGCGTGTAGCTGCTGTCCACCGCGATTCCCACGCGACCGGGCGCCGGAGTGCCGAGGGGGGAGTTTCCGCGGTGACGCGATCCGCACGCCGCCCTGGCGGAGGGGGCGTATCTCCGGTAGCGGCTCGGCGCGCCCACCCAGTCGTGCAGGCGGTGGTTCAGATCGGAGTCCGCACGCCCCACGAAGAACACCATGAAGGTGGTGCCGTCCATGTACCCGAGCGCGTAGTTGCCCGGCGAGCTCCGGGTCACGAGCTCATCGACCCGTTCGTCGGTGAGCGCATGGGATCCGCTCGTGGGCAGGGAGCCCAGCGGGTAGCGCTGTGCGCAGGCGGGACAGACGGCGTGGAACTCGAGCGGGTGCTCCGGCGGGTGGAGCCTCTGGCACCAGATGCAGGTCACGAGGACCGCATCCCTCGCGCACTCCGCGGGGCGGTCGACGACCTCTCCGCTCTCGCTGTGTTGCATGCTGGCCTCACGGGCGGACCCGGCCTCTCTGCGCGCCGGAGGTCGGCGCGGACGAGGCGATGGGGTGGAGCTTCGCTGGGCGACTTCCGGACAGCAGCGGTCCTGGGTCTCTTGCGGATCGGAAGGGCGGGAGGCCGTCCTTCTTCTCGTGGGGCCGCGCGGCAGGCCTGCCTGAGTCCCTGGCTGAATCCCTGGCTTTCAAGCCCGGTCGACGCGGAGCATACAGGACCCGTCGCGCTCCTCCAAGCGCTCTCGTCGTCGATCCGGTATGCTCGCTGTGTCGATCGGGCTCCGAGTCCCCAGGCGCTCAGACATCCGAGGCAGCTCCAGTTCTGGATTTCTGGATTTCTCGATCTGGAGCCCGCCGCTGTCCAGAACCCGGCCACGCCTAGCCCGCGTTCCTGACCTTTCTGATCCGTCCGGATCACGTCGTGATCGCGTCATGATCCGGACGGATCGCGCGGATCCGCGCCGCGCCGAGCGTGCCGTCCAACGCGGCGAGATGGGTGCGATGCACGAGATCCGCGTCTTCATGAGCTTCGACCGCGATCGAGACCGGGACCTTCACGAGCGCCTGATCCACCAGTCCCACGGCTCCGACTCGCCCTTCGAGGTCGCCGACTGGTCCGGGAGGGATTCCGGCTCGAGGGGCGCCGAAGCGGACGAGAGCGTCCCCACGCGGATCGGACGGGTGGACGCGGTCATCGTCCTCTGCGGCGAGCACACCGACTCCGCCGTCGGCGTGACCCAGGAGCTGCGGATCGCGCAGGACCAGAAGAAGCCCTATTTCCTGGTCTGGGGCCGGCGGGGGCTCACCTGCACGAAGCCCCTGGGCGCAAAGGCCGACGACAGCATGTACACCTGGCTCTGGAGCGTCCTCAAGTTCCAGATCGGCTCGGAGATGCGCAAGGGGACGCGGCTCGGTGCCACCGCGTGAGCGTCTCTTCCGGTACCGGGCTCGCGGCGGCGCCTCGCGTCCCGGGCACGCAGGGGCCCGGCGCCTGGGGTCATCGTTTCGGGCCGCACCTCTGCTGCGAGTGGTGCGCCGCCAGCTGGGACGCGCACCAGGCGAAGCCGCGGCAGTGTCTGCGCGGGAGGGGGGCGCCGGTGCGGCGGGCGGGGCAGCTCATCGGCGTCGGCGGCGAGCTGCACGAGCCTCGCGCTGGGGTCGCGCTCGCGAGAGCCGCGTCGTAGGGCCGCCGAGGGCCCGGCGGGTTTGACGAGGCGTCAGATCGTCCCGTAGCCTCCGAGGATGACGGGGAAACCCTTCCGCGTGCTCCCGCGCGTGACGGAGAGCAACCGCCACTTCTGGACCGGCGGCGCCGAGGGCCGGCTCCGCTTCCTGCGCTGCCGATCCTGCCGGACCTACGTGCACCCCCCGGCGCCCGTCTGTCCGGAGTGCCTCTCGCGCGACCTCGCCCCCGAGGCCGTCTCGGGCCGCGCCAGCGTGCTCACCTTCACGCTGAACCACCAGGCGTGGGTGCCCGCGCCGGACCACCCCTACGCGATCGCGATCGTCGAGATCGAGGAGCAGCCGGGGCTGCGCCTGATGACGAACATCGTGAACTGCCCGCCCGAGTCCGTGCAGATCGGGATGCCCGTCCGCGTCCGCTTCGAGCAGCACGAGGACGTGTACGTCCCGGTTTTCGAGCCGCTGGAGCCCCTGAAGCCGGCGGAGCGCGCGGAGCCCGCAGCCGGCTGATGGAGATCGTCGAGCGCCGCGCCTGCATCACCGGGATCGGGCAGTCCGAGATCGGGCGCCGCCTGGGCCGCGATCCGCTGGCCCTCACGCTCGATGCCTGCCTCGCCGCGATCGAGGACGCGGGGCTCACGCGCGAGGTGATCGATGGGCTCGCCACCTACCCCGGCGCTTTCGGGGGGGCGCCGGGTTTCAGCGGAGCCGGCATCACCGAGGTGCACGACGCGCTGCGCTTGCGCCTCGACTGGTACTCGGGCGGGATCGAGTCGCCGGGCCAGCTCGGCTCGGTCGTGAACGCCTGCATGGCCGTCGCCTGTGGACTCGCGACGCACGTGCTCTGCTTCCGCTCGGTCTGGGAGGCCACGGCGCAGGGGCGGGGCGGGCGCGCCGGGATCGGCGTGGGGGGGGCCGGGGGCGGCGCCGGCTTCCGGGCGACCGGGCCGCAGATGGAGTTCACGCTGCCCTTCCGCGCCTACTCGGCGGCGAACTGGATCGCGATGATCGCGCAGCGCCACTTCCACGAGTACGGGACCACGCGCGAGCAGATGGCCTGGATCGCGCTGAACGCCCGACGCAACGCTGCCCGCAACCCGAAGGCCATCTACCGCGAGCCGATGACGCTCGAGGACTACCTGTCGGCGCGCATGATCTCGACCCCCTTCTGCCTCTACGACTGCGACGTCCCCGTCGACGGCGCCACGGCCGTGATCGTCTCGCGCCGCGACGTTGCGCGCGACCTGCGCCGCCCGCCGATCGGTGTGGAGGCGGTGGGCACGGCGCTGCGCGGTCGCCCCTCTTGGGACCAGTTCGACGATCTCACGACCATGGCGCTCCGCGACGCGGGCGCGATGCTCTGGGAGCGCACGGACCTGCGGCCCCGCGACGTCCAGGTGGCCGAGCTCTACGACGGCTTCTCCTTCATCGCCATGGCCTGGCTCGAGGCGCTCGGCTTCTGCGCCAAGGGCGAGAGCGGCCCTTTCATCGAGGGCGGGAAGCGCATCGCCCGGGACGGCGAGATCCCGCTCAACACGCACGGCGGCCAGCTCTCGGCCGGGCGCCTGCACGGCTACGGCTTCCTCCACGAGGCCTGCGTGCAGCTCTGGGGCGAGGGCGGGCTGCGCCAGGTCCCGGGCTCGCCGCAGGTCGCCGTGGCCGCCGCCGGGGGCGGCCCGCTCGGGGGCTGCCTGCTGCTCACGCGGGCCTGAGGGCCCGCGTTCCGGTTTGGCTCTGGCCTCCGGCTTCTGGCCTTCGGTCTCGGCCCCCTGGCTTCGCCGCTCAGCCCAGGACCGCGAAGGCCATCGCGAGATAGATCACGATCGAGAGCAGGTCCTGGATCACCGTCGCGAGAGGGCCGCTCCCGAAGGCGGGGTCGAAGCCGAGGCGGTCGAGGGCCCAGGGCAGCAGCAGCGCGACCGCGGAGGCGACGGCGGACGCCGCGAAGAGCGCGAACGCCACGACGCCGATCGTCCGCGCGTCGCCCCAGCGCCAGGTCGCGAAGGCGAAGAAGACCACCGCCAGGATCACGCCGATCCCGAGGCCCGTCAGCACCTCCTTGCGGAGCATGCGCGGAAGGTCGAGGCCGAGCGAGAGCCCGCGCACGACGAGGGTCTCGGTCTGCGTGCCGACGGCGTCGGCGAGGTAGATGACGCCGGGGAGGAACATGGTCAGGAGCAGGCTGTGCGTGAGCTGCGCCTCGAAGCCCTCGACGATGTAGGCGGCGGCGACCGCCCCGACGAGCCCGACGAGGAGCCAGGGCAGGCGGTGCCCGAGGCGGCGCAGCGTCGACTCCTCCTGCGCGGCGCGCGCCGCCGTCTGCCGGTGGAGCACGCCGCCGAGGCGGGAGATGTCCTCGTCGTGCTCCCAGAGGAGCACCGCGAGCAGGCGCTGCGGCGGGACGAGCCCGTCGAATCGCCCCTCGGCGTCGAGCACGGCGAGGGCGCTCTCGCCGTGCTGCACGGCGTGCCACGCCGCGCGCTCCTGATCGAGGCCCGGCGTCACGACCGCCGGGTCCGGATCCATGAGCGAGCGCGCCGAGGCGTCCGGATTCGCCGGGAGGAGGTCCTCGATGCGGATCAGCCCGAGCAGGCGCCCGCCCGCGCACACCGCCGCGTGGGAGACGAGGTCGAAGCGGCGCGCCTCGAGCGCGCGCCGCATCTCGCCGGCACGGGCTTCCGGGCCGAAGACCGGCACGTCGCGGCAGACGTGCTCGGACGCCGTCTCGAACTCGAGCTTGCCGAGGGGGACCAGTGCGCCCTGGGATGCCGCCGTCGCGCTCACTTCGCCTCCTCCGCGGGCTTGCGCCCGGGGCGCAAGGTAGTGCGCGCGCCCGCCGGCGGTATCCTGGAGGGCCAAGGACCGCCGACCATGACCACGGCGACTACGGCGATCGCGGCGAAGACGGGGCCCGACCGGCGCGACCGGCCCGAGCGCCCCGAGCTACCCGGCACGCTCTCGGGCGCGCTCCGCGAGTTCGCGCGCCACGCGAGCCCGCGCATCCTGGCGGGGCTCGCGCTCGGCTTCGCGGCCGCGCGGCTCGCCATCGGCGACTTCTCGCCGTGGGACCTCGTCGCCGGCGCCGCCGTGGTCCTCTTCTGGCCGGTGCAGGAGTGGCTGATCCACGTCGGGATCCTCCACTACCAGCCGCGCCGCATCGCCGGCCGCACGCGCGACTTCCTTGTGCCGCAAAAACACCGCGCGCACCACCGCGACCCCTGGCAGCTCGATCTCGTCTTCATCCCGCTCCAGGTCTACCTCGGCGTCCCCGCCGTCCTCGCGCTCGTGCTCTGGCTCGCGGCTTCCTCGCTCCCGCCGGCGCTCAGCGTGCTCAGCGTCTACTTCACGCTGTCCTTGAACTACGAGTGGATCCATTTCCTGATCCACACCCGCTACCCGCCGCGCCGCGCGCTCTACCGGCGCGTGTGGCGCAACCACCTGCTGCACCACTTCAAGAACGAGAACTACTGGTACGGCGTCACCATGCTCGGCGGCGACCGCCTCTTCGGCACCGCCGCCGACCCGGACTTTGTACCGACCTCGCCGACGGCGCGCACGCTCGGGGTCGGGCCGGTGGGGTGACTCCACGCGGCTCCGACCGGGCGCTGCGTGGCTCGCTCGCCTCGCTGACAAGTGTTACCAACCCTGGTAACGCCACTCCGGATGGGGAAGATCCGCAGGGGTGGCTACGTCTTCCTCAGCTGGAAAGGAGACCACAGCCCGCAGCACGTGTTCAAGGACTCGAAGCTGATCGTCAAGTGGGATCTGGAGAACTGGCTACCGATGAAGGGTCAGGCAACGCGCAGGATCATCCAGCTCCTGCGCGAGCTCGTTCGCGAGGGTGCGCTATGAAGATCCGCCGGGTCGTTCCGAACCATCGCAAGGCCCAGCTCGAGATCACGACCCGTTCGGGCCGGATGCTTCCCTTCCCGTACGCGCGACTCGATCCCCAGCCGCTGGGAGCGAATCGCGTCCGCGAGGTCTTCGTCGACGAGGATCTGGGAAACGAGGGGGTCACTTATCGCCTCGCCTCCGGAGACGAAGGGTCGCTCCACGTCGACCACGTGCTCGAGTACAACGAGGACCCGGCCTACCTCGCGGATCTGCTAGTCCACAAGCTCACCGTCGAGGCGCGCAAGCGGGTCGCAGCCTCCCGCCTGAGCCGACGCGAGATCGCCCGGCTTCTCCACACCTCGGTGCCGCAGCTCTATCGCCTTCTCGACCCCGCAAATCGGCGAAAGACCCTCAATCAGCTGGTGGCGCTGCTGCACGTCCTCGACTGCGAGGTGGACCTCTTGGTGAAGGACCGAGGGCGGGCTGGACTCGAGGCGAGGGGCTCGTCTGTGTGGACGGCGGCTTCTGCTACTCGGGCTTCTGGATCTCCGCGAAAGCGAAGCGGCGGCGCGCATGGCGAACCGTGAGGACCTCGAGCAGGCGCGGAGAAAGGCGATAGACCACGCGATGGTTCCGATGGATGATCTCGCGGATCTCAGGGCGGCCCACCTCGGGAACCATGCGCCCCCTGCGTGGGAACCGTTACTCGACGTGTAGCTTCACCTTCGGCGGCGAGAGAGGAGCTGCGAGCGTGCCTTCGCATGGGGAATACCGCGGCCCGCGGCGAGCTGCTTCTCGGCCTTGTGGACGTCTCGAAGCAGCTCGAGCTCGTCGACGAGCCCCTCGTAGGCCGCGACGTCCATGAGAACCGCTGCACCGCGCCCGTGCTGCGTCAGGAAGACAGGCCGGCGCTTGCGCTGGACGTGACGAACGACGCCGGCCACATTGGCTCGGAACTCGGAGAGCGATCGAATGTCCTCGCTGGGTCGCGTCTTCGCCATTAGCAGCTCGCTTTTGTACCGAACCTTGTACCGAAGTTCGGAGTCGCTGTCCAACGACCTCCGCCCACGCAGAACGCCGCGAGCAGCGGCGGCGGCGAGGCGGTTCGGGGATCGAGGTCCCGGAAGGTCGCGCGCCGGTCGGGTCACGCGGTGCCTCCCGCGAAGCGCCGATCGCCCGACGCGAAGCGCTCGGGCGGCCCCGTGCCGAGCTCGAAGATGAGCCCGTCCGGGGCGCGCCCGCGGATGCGCAGCCCCCGGGCGCCGTGGAGCGCCCGCTGGTGGTGCTGCGCGCAGAGCGTGATGCGGTTGC
>CAZUYC010000035.1:0-74626 GCA_964624475.1 uncultured Spirochaetales bacterium
TGGCTGCCCGATCGAACGAATCAGTCGACGAACCGGCAGAGCCGGCGAGGCCGGATGCGACCGTGAGCCCTGAACCGTCCCATCATCGCGGCCTGGGATCCGTCAAAGGGTCCGAAGTCCGATTCCTTCTCAGCCTCTGAGCGCCCGGCTGCGCCGCCGGCCGTTCCCTGTGAAACGCGATACACCCGCTCGGAATCGCGCGGGCGGCCGATCGCGGGGCCGGAGAAGCCGAGCTCGACGAGGTCGGAGCCGCCGAGGGGGCTGCGCCGGCCGCGATCCTCGAGCGCCCAGCACTCGATGTGCCGGCGCAGCGCGGGGCCGGCGCCCTCGAAGAGGGCGGCGAGGCTCTCTTCGTCGATCGGAGCCGAGACGGCGTCGAGCGCGCCGCGGCCGCGCCCTCGGGCGAGGGCGCGCAGCCACTGGTCTCGCGCGCGCCGCAACTCCGCGGCGCGGGCCGCCGCCTCGCCGTGCACCGAGAAGCGGCCAGCGCGCGGCGGCGGAGGGCCGGGGCGAGCGGCGCCAGCCAGAGAGCGAGGCCCGCGACGAAGGGGCGTCAGCGCGGGCCCGGCCTCGGGCGCGCCGCCACCGCGCGCCCGAGGGGGCGCAGCGGGGCGATCGCCGGGCGCTCGAGCGCGAGCCCGGGCTCGAGCGCGCCGAGGACGTGCCACTCCGCGAGCAGGCGCAGCGCCCTCGCCGGCTCGAGCCCGAGCGCGGCCTCGTCGAAGAGCTTCACGAGCTCGCGGCGCAGCGGTCGCCGCTCACGCGCCCGAAGCGCAGTCGCGACGGGCGCGAACGCCTCGGTGATCCTCGTGCCGCCGCCAGGCGCGGCCGACGCGATCCTCGAGGCGGCGGACGCGGGCATCGAGCTCGCCGTCTGCATCACCGAGGGATCCCGGTTGCTCGACATGGTGTGCGCGCGCGGCGCTGCGCGGGAGCAGCATGCGCCTGGTCGGCCCGAGCTGCCCCGCCGTGGTGACGCCCGGCGCGCGTGCCGGATCGGCATCATGCCCAGCGCAGATCACGCGGCCGGCGGATAAGCCAAACAAGCGGGGATTCTGCGTCCGATAAAGCTCAAACCGTCCAGTTCCCGAGGGGAACAGCCGCCGCGAAGATCCTCGGAACCCCCCGGTCGGCGGCTTCGAGCGGATCGTCGAGCTTGCCGTACGTGCTCCACACGACGCGGAGATGGCGGCGCTCGCCGCGGTGCATGAGCAGCAGCGTCTTGCGAAGCTAAGAAAGCTGCCGCCGCCTCCGTCCGAGCTCGCGCGGCGAGCGGACGCGGCTGCGCGTCGCCGGATGGCGGAGGAGAAGCAAGCGCTCGCGCTGCACCGTGCGGAGCTCGAGGCGCAGGCCGCAGCGTGGGAGAAGGCGATGCGGCCGCCACTGCGCCGCCAGCCGGCGCGGCCGTTCCCTGGTGCAGCGTGAGCGGTCGAGTCGAGGCTGGACTATGCGAACCGCTTCGGTCGAACCCCGGACGCTCAGGCGACCCGACGGCGTACCGCGAGCACGGCCAGACCGGCCGCGAGCAGAAGCGCGGTGGAGGGCTCGGGCACGGGCGTGAAGCGGAACGTGTCCCATCCGATGCCATTGTTCTCGAAGTACGGGATGTCGAGGATGTTGACTATTTCCAAGCGCGTGACGTTCGTGAAGGTCGAGAGGTCGACGAACTGATTGTGGCCGTCGCCCCCCGTGCTTACCAGGTCCACCGTGCCGGCGTACACACCGCTTTGGAACACGTTGAACTGGGCCGTCACTCCGGGCGCGTTGGCTTCGATGGCCCAGAATGTCAAATCGTTCACGGGCTTTGTGAAGTCGATGTACGTGTCGTCTACACAGGTTATTCCCGAGTGGGGCACCCGCGTGCAGAGGATGTTCGACGGACTGTGAGCGCTCCCATAAATGAACGCCACGTTCTCCCTGCCGGCGATCGACGAGAAGGTTGCTTCCGGATACGCGTTCGACACCAGGGAACCGCTGTCCAAGTCGTCGAAGTTGATTTCCGTCGCTTGGCCCGAAACGGGCAACAACGCGACAGCTCCGAGAAGCGCACCCCACCCCTTGTGCCAATGAGACGTGAGACACCTGCCCGATCGCATTTACTGTAGGGGCGGGGAGGCTCATGGAGCATGGAGAGGTTGGAGGCGAAGGGGATCGGGGCGCCGGCGGCCCCGGAGGGAACCGGAGGGGCCGGCGGCGCCGCGGCGGTTGAGGTGGTGGCGAAGGCGCGGCGCCGGCGATTCTCGGCCGAGTACAAGGCGCGTATCCTGCGGGAGGCGGACGCCGGCGCCGGCGCGGGTCAGCTCGGGGCGCTCCTGCGGCGCGAGGGGCTGTACTCCTCGCACCTGACCGCGTGGCGCCGGCTCCGCTCACGCGGAGCGCTCGCGGCCTTGGCGGCGAAGAAGCGCGGACGCAAGCCCACTCGGGATGCCCGCGACCGCGAGCTCGCGAAGCTCTTGCGCGAGAACGCGCGGCTTCGGCGCCAGCTCGCGCAGGCCGAGGCGGTGCTCGAGGTCCAAAAAAACGATCCGAGATCCTGGGGATCCCCCTGAATCCCCCCGCGCGCGACGAGAGCGACGAGTGAGAGCGGTGCTCGAGGTCGCTCCGCCGGTGGAGCTCGCGGTGGCGTGCCGGGCGCTCGGCCTGGCGCGCGCCACGGTCTACCGCCGGCGGCGGCCGGAGAGCCCGAGCCCGCGGCGACGGGAGCGTCGCGTCCCGCCGCCGCGGGCGCTGGGTCCCCAGGAGCAGGAGCAGGAGCAGGTGCTCGCCGTGCTCCACAGCGAGCGCTTCGTCGACCGCGCCCCCGCGCAGGTCGTGGCGACGCTGCTCGACGAGGGGCAGTACCTCTGCTCCGTGCGCACGATGTACCGGTTGCTCGAAACCCGCGGCGAGCTGCACGAACGGCGCAATCGCCTGCGGAGACCGGCCTACCAGCGCCCCGAGCTCGTGGCCACGGCCCCCAACCAGGTCTGGTCCTGGGATCTGACCAAGCTGCGCGGACCCGTGACCTGGCTCTACTTCCATCTCTACGTGCTGCTGGATCTCTTCAGCCGCTTCGTCGTAGGGTGGCTGCTCGCACGCCACGAGTCGGGCGCACTCGCGCGGCGCCTGATCGCCGAGAGCTGCGAGCGCCAGGGGATCCGCGCGGGCCAGCTCACGATCCACGCCGACCGGGGCTCGGCGCCGGCCTCGAAGACCGTGGCGCAGCTGCTCGCCGATCTCGGCGTCGAGCGCTCGCACAGCCGACCGCACGTCTCGAACGACAACCCCTTCTCGGAGTCGCACTTCGCCACCGTGAAGGGTCACCCCGAGTTCCCGGACCGCTTCGCGTCCTTCGAGCACGCGCACGGCTTCTGCCGCGGCTTCTTCCCCCGGTACAACACCGAGCACCGCCACTCGGGCCTCGCCTACCTCACGCCCGAGATGGTGCACAGCGGCCGCGCTCCGCTCGTGTTGGCGCAGCGCGAGCAGGTCCTGGGCGCCGCCTACGCCGCGCATCCCGAGCGCTTCGTGCGCCGACCGCCGAAGCCGCTCGCGCTGCCCGAAGCCGTGTGGATCAACCCGCCGGTCCGAAACGAGGTCGGAGATTGCCCCACGATCGACGATCGCGACCCGACCCGAGGCTCAGGTACCCCCCTCGAAACGGCATCGGGTCGCGACGGTCAGTCCCTCAAACCGGAGGTCGGAGCGATGACGTAAGACAGTAAATTCCGAGTGTCGGTGTCTCAAACTTGTTGACACGCGCCGCCACGCTGCGCGCGCCATCTGATTCCCCTTCCCGTGTCCATTCTCCGGCCGAGTACCGGCGCGCGTCAAGGGCTGGGCCGCCTGCGCCGCTCGTGCCGCCCGCGCCGCTCGCCTCCTAAAACGGGGCAGCAGTGGGTCTTCGGGTCAATCGCCGCTCTTCGCGCGCTCTCGTCGCAAGGGGGGGGAACCCGTTGGGAGGTTCAACAATTCCGAGGACTTGCGGTTCTGACTCAATCTGGGGGCGGGATGAACATCCTCGACGCGATGCGCGATCCGGCTCTATTCGGTCGGTGGTTCACACCGGCGACGAGCTGGACGCGCTGGGCGGTGTTTCTGCATGCGCTCTTTGGGTTGCCCATGAGCCGCGAGGCGATGGCGATCTACCGGGAGCACACGGGGTGCGAGCGGCCTCCGAGCGATCCGCGGGAGGCGTGGCTCCCGGTCGGTCGCCGCGGAGGGAAGAGCCTCATCGCGGCGCTGATCGCGGTCTACCTCGCGTGCTTCCGCGACTACTCGAAGCACCTGGCGCCGGGCGAGCGTGCCACGGTGCTCGTGCTCGCGAGCGATCGCCGGCAGGCGCGGGTCGTGATGAGGTACGTCCTCGGCTTTCTCGAGGGCGTCCCAATGCTCAAGAGTCTGATCGAGCGACAGACGCAGGAGGAGATCCACCTCTCGACGCGCGTGTCGATCGAGGTGCACGCGGCGAGCTTCCGCGGCACGCCCGGCTACTCGCTCGCGGGCGTGGTGCTGGATGAAATCGCCTCCTGGCCCACGGACGAGGACGGCAGGAACGCCGACCGTGAGATCGTCCGCGCGGTGCGCCCTGGCATGGCCACGATTCTCGGCTCGCTGCTCGTGGCGATCTCGAGCCCCTACGCCCGCCGCGGCGAGCTCTGGAACGCCTGGCGTCGCTGGTACGGGCAGGAGGATCCGCGCGTTCTCGTCTGGCAGGCGCCTTCGAGGGCCATGAACCCGGTCGAAGCCTGCGTCGAGCCGGATCGGTTGGAGGTGCGGCTGCGAGCCTCATGCCTTCGGCATTCGTGCTTCCAGCGCGCCCAGCTGCGTCGGCGACGGCCCCCTGTGAAACGCGGTTCACCCGCTCGGGGTCGCTCGTCGGTTCCCGCGCCGCGTTCCGGCCCCAAGCCCTCGGCGGGCGCGCTGCGGGAGTCCGCAAACGGGTGCGCGAGCCAGGGTCTGGGAACGGGACCGGGTCGGTTTCCCGGAGTGGGGATCGCGGCGGCGGCACCGGCACCCGCAAACGGGTGCGCGGCCCACGGGTCTGGGAGCGAAGAACGGCGGGCGCCGCGGTCGGCAGGGCCGGAGCGTCCAATGTGTGCGTCAGATCGCGCCAGGCGTTCGCGCTCCGCGCCAGCGGCCGGCAGAGCGGGCCGCTCCGTACGGCGATCGCATGCAACGGCTTCTGACCCTGGGCTAGCTTCTGCCGCCATGCCGAGGCTCGCGAGGCCCAGCATCCGTCCGGCTCGGCCCCACTTCTCGTCGGGCCCCTGCGCGAAGCGCCCCGGCTGGACCCTCGCCGCGCTCGAGGGCGCCCTCGTCGGCCGCTCGCACCGGGCCAAGGCCGCGAAGGCGCGCATCGCCGAGGTGATCGCGCGCTCGCGCGCGCTCCTCGGCGTGCCGGAGGGCTGGCGCCTCGCCGTCGTCCCGGCCTCCGACACGGGTGCGATGGAGATGCTGCTCTGGCACCTGCTCGGCGCGCGCCCGGTCGACGTCCTCGCCTGGGAGAGCTTCGGCGAGGGCTGGGTGACTGACGTCGTGAAGCAGCTCCGGGTGAAGGGCGCGCGCGTGCTCGAGGCCGAGTACGGCAGCCTTCCGGACCTCGCCGAGGTCGACTTCGAGCACGACGTCGTCTTCCCCTGGAACGGCACGACCTCGGGCGTGCGCGTCCCCGACGGCGAGTGGATCGCCGAGGACCGCGCCGGCCTCGCGATCTGCGACGCGACCTCGGCCGTCTTCGCGATGGACCTCCCGTGGCCGAAGCTCGACGCCGTCACCTGGTCGTGGCAGAAGGTGCTGGGCGGCGAGGCCCAGCACGGCATGCTCGCGATCTCGCCGCGCGCCGTGGAGCGCCTCGAGAGCTACGCGCCTCCCTGGCCGCTCCCGAAGATCTTCCGGCTCACGCAGGGCGGGAAGCTCCAGGCGAGCCTCTTCGAGGGCGACACGATCAACACCGTCTCGATGCTCTGCGTCGAGGACGCGCTCGACGGCCTGCGCTGGGCCGAGCGCATCGGCGGGCTCCCGGCCCTGATCCGGCGCTCCGAGGCCAACCTCGCGACCGTGGCCGCGTGGGTCGCGAAGCAGGACTGGATCGATTTCCTGGCCGAGGCGCCCGAGACGCGTTCCAGCACCTCGATCTGCCTCGCGATCCGCGCCGAGTGGTTCGCGCGCCTCCCCGCGGAGGGCCGGGCCGAGGCGGCGAAGAAGATCGTGGGCCTGCTCGAGAAGGAGGGCGTGGCCCACGACATCGGGAGCTACCGCGACGCACCGGCCGGGCTGCGGATCTGGGGCGGCGCCACGGTCGAGCGCTCGGACATCGAGGCGCTGCTCCCCTGGCTCGAGTGGGCTCATGCCGAGGTCCGGCCCTAGCGGGGCCCGCACTTCGCTCGCCTGCGGCTCGCTGCGCGGTCGCGATCGCGGCCTTGCTAGCGCTAGCGGGGCCCGCACTTTACGCTGGCAGCATGAAGCTGGCGACCATGGCCGAGCGCTACGAGCGGCCCGCCTGGGTGCGGCGCATCAACGCGATGGGCGACTCCGTCGGCGGCGCCCGTCGCCTCGTGCCTCTGGACGCGGGCGCGCTCCTGGCCGACTCGGTCGCGTCCCTCGGCGGCGGCGAGTTCGGCGACTTCGGCGACCCGCGCTGGCGCGAGCGCTTCGCCGCGCTCGTGGCCGCACTCGACGCGGCGGAGCAGAGCGTCGTCGGGCGCCTCCTGAGCCGCCAGGAGCTCCTGCGCTCGCTCCGCTCGCGGCACCTGCTCGCGCGGGCGCTCGACGCGGAGCCCGCCATCGCCGACCTGCCGATCCAGGCGCCAGTGATCGTGACGGGGCCCGCGCGCTCGGGCACCTCGATCCTCTTCGAGCTCCTCTGGCTCGATCCCGCGTTCCGCGCGCCGCTCGCCTGGGAGGCGCTCCACCCGCTGCCGCTCCCCGGCGCGACGCGCGATCGCCGCCCCGAGATCAGCGAATGCGAGCAGGAGCTCTGGGCCGACGTCCAGCCCGAGTTCGCCGCGATCCACGAGCTGCGCGCCGATCTCCCGGTCGAGTGCGTGACGCTGACCGCGCCGTGCTTCTGCGGCACGCACTGGCCGATGGTCGTGCAGATGCCGGGCTTTGCGCCGGACGTGGAGGAGATGTACCGCTTCCACCGCCGGATCCTGCAGGTGCTCCAGCACCGAGCCGGGCCGCGGACCTGGCTGCTCAAGACCCCCGGCCACCTGATGACCCTCGGCCTCGTCTTCGCGACCTATCCCGACGCCTGGATCGTGCAGACGCACCGCGACCCCGCGAAGACGATGCCCTCGACGGTGAGCACGACCGCCATGGTCCAGTGGCTGCGTGTGGAGGACGTCGACATCGGCGCGCTCGCCGCGGCGATCGAGGCCGCGTTCACCGCGGCGCTCAACGGCGTCGCCGCGGCGCGCGCCGGCGGAGCGCTCCCCGACCGCTTCGTCGACGTGCACTTCCTTGCGCTCTTGCGCGACCCGGTGGCGACGCTGCGCGCCGCCTACGCGCGCATGGGGCGTCCCTTCGGCACCGAGCACGCGGAGCGCATCCGCGACTATCTCGCCGCGAAGCCGAAGGGCAAGTTCGGGACGCACCGCTACGGCCCCGAGGAGTGGGGCTTCGATGCGGGCGAGCTGCGCGCGCGCCTCGCACCCTACATCGATCGCTTCGGCGTCGAGCTCGAGGACTAGTACTACACAGTAGTACTAGCGACTAGTCGCGAGCTCGCATCGGGCAACCGGCAAGCGAAGCGCGCAGCGAGCCGTAGGCGAGCGGAGTGCGGGCCCGCGCTAAGGCCCGCCCTCCCGAAACGGCTGGCCCGCGCGGTAGAGCGCGAGGCGCGCGCGGATCTCGCGGGCGAGCGCCGCGCGGCCGGCGGCGTCGGCCCGCGCGACCGCGAGCTCGGCCGTCGCGATGGCGGCGTCGAAGCGGCCCGCCGCGGCCTGGGCCGCGGCGAGCGTGTCGAGGAGGTCGGCGTCGGGCGGGTCGGCGCGCCGCGCCGCGGACTCGGCGAGCCGTAGCGCCTCGCCCGGGTCGCGGAGCTCGGGGTCGGAGCTCGTGGCGAGGATCCAGGCCAGGTTGTTCGCGGCGAAGGCGAGATCGGGATTCTTGCGCAGGGCAAGGCGCCCCTCGCGCACCGCGTCGGCCGCGCGGCCCGATCCGGCCAGGACGAAGGCCTGGGCCGCGTGCGCGACGGCAGGGGCCGCGCCGCTCGCGATCGAGCGCTCGAGGTGCGGGCGCGCCCGCGCGCTCTCTCCCTCGCGCACCAGCGCGGCGCCGAGCATCCCGTTCGCGTCCGCGTCGTCCGGGTCGAGCGCGACGGCGCTCTCGTAGCGCGCGATCGCCGCGGCGGCGTCGCCGCGCTGCGCGGCGCGCGAGCCGACCACGAGGTGGAGGCGCAGCAGGGGCTCTCGGCCGAGGTCCGGGCGCAGGCGGAACGTCTCGCGCAGGTGAGGCTCGGCCTCCTCGAGGCGGTCCTGGTCGATGCGGACCAGGGCGAGGCCGTGGTGGCCGACGGCGCTCTCGGGCTCGACGGCGAGGTTGCGCTCGAAGAGGCTCTCGGAGCTCCGCCAGTGCCGCACCTGGAGCCAGGCGGCACCGGCCAGCGCCGCGACGCCGGCGGCTCCGAGCGCGCCGAGCGCCCGCGCGACGCGATGGCGTCCCGCGGCGAGCTCGGCCGCGGAGAAGGCGAGCGCGATCGCGAGCCCCACCAGCGGCACGTAGGTGTAGCGGTCCGCGCGCGCCTGGGATCCCGCCGGGACGAGCCCGAGCGTCGGCACCAGGGTCCCGAGGAACCAGAGCCAGCCGACCGCGAGCGGCGGGAGCGTCCGCCCGGCCCGCAGCGCGAGCGCCGACACGGCGACGAGGAAGCCCGCCTCCAGGAGAGCGCGGGACCGGGAGAGCGATCCGAGCGGATGCGGATAGTGGGCCGTGAGCCCCGTGGGCCAGAGGGAGTTCCCCAGATACCAGACGATCGAGTGCACGGCGTTGCGCAGGCGCAGCTCGAGCGAGAGGCCGTGGGAGTGCGCGAACTCCATGGCGCCGCCCGCGCCCTGCGCCCAGAGCGTGAGCGCACAGGCGACCGCGACGAGCGCGAGCATCGGCACCTTCTCGACGACCGCGCGACGCGAGAGCCGCCGAAGCGGCCAGTAATCGAGCAGCAGGAGCGCGAAGGGGAAGCTCACGAGTACGGGTTTCGAGAGCAACCCGAGCGCGAGGCAGGCGAGGACCGCGAGGTAGCGTGGGAGTCCGGGCCGCTCCGCGTAGCTCGCATAGGCGAGAAGGCCCGCCATCCAGAAGAGCCCCGCGAGCACTCCCTTGCGCTCGGAGACCCACGCCACGGTCTCGACGTGCAGCGGGTGGACGGCAAAGACCGCGGCCACGAAGGCACTCGGCCACGTCCGTCCGCTCATCCGCACCAGCGCGCCGAAGAGCAGGAGCGTCGCGAGCGCATGCAGGGCGACGTTGTCGAGGAGGTAGCCCCCGGCGACCTTCCCGTGCAGCGCGTGGTCGACGTGGTACGAGAGCAGCGTGAGCGGAGCCCAGTTCGCGAGGAAGGGCGTGCGGAAGTAGGCGACCACCAGGTCCCAGGAAAGGCCGGCATCGAGGGCGCGGTTGCTGACCACGAAGATGCCGTCGTCGAGGTTCACGAACTCGTGATGGCGCGCCTGCCCGAAGACGGCGAGCGCGAGCGCGACGAGCCCGAGGGCGATCGCGACGGATCGCTTCAGGGCGCGTCCGCCCGCCGCTGCTTCGCCGCGAGCAGCGCCTCGGCTCGCGCGAGGTCCTCGGGCCGGTTCGCGTTGAGGAGCGCGCTGCCGTCGGGATCGACGAGCGCGAGCTCCTCCCCCTCGAGCCACGCCGTGTCCACGGCGTCGAGCAGCGCGCCGAGCGCGAGCCGCCCCGAGGCGAGATTCGCGCGCGCCACGGGGAGGACCGCCTCGCGCGCGTAGAGCGCGCAGAGCGGATGGGCTCCATCGGGGGTGCGCGGCACCACCGCGTCGGCCTCCCGCCAGGCGACGAGGGCAAGCAGGAGATCCGCGCTGAGCAGCGGCAGGTCCGTCGCCACGACGAGCACGCGCGGGACCGTCGCCGCCGCGAGCGCGCTCACCAGGCCGAGCAGCGCCGAGCGCGGGCCGTCCTCGTCGGGCACGCGGCGACCGGGCGCGCCCTGCGGCGGGTTGCCGCCGACGAGCAGGACCTCGGCGCAGAGGGAGTCGAGCAGGTGCGCGATGCGCGTCGCGGCGGGGACGCCGGCGATCGGGAGCGCCGCCTTGTCGTGGGCCATGCGCCGGGAGGCACCGCCGAGCAGCACGGCGCCGGCCAGCGTGGCGAGGCGGCCCTCCAACGCCTCGGGGTCCCGGGCGCGCCGCCCGCTCAGAAGCCCGGCTCCGCCGAGGCCAGGAACGATTCGTCGATCACCTGCACCGTCGCCGTCTCGCCCGCGCCGAGCTCGCTCGCCTCCGCCGGGAAGACGAGGAGCCCCTGTCCCCGGATCATGGAGCTGAGCGCGCCCGAACTCTGGTTCCCGGCGCTCTTCGCCAGGATCTCGCCGTCGCGACGCTCGAGGACGACGCGCACGAAGTGCATGCGCCCGGGCTTCTTCGCGAGCCGATCCACGAGCCGCGCGCGCACGAGCGGGCGGAAGAGCGTCCTGTGACCCGTCATCTTGCGCAGGGCCGGGCGGACGAACTCCTCGAAGGTGACCATCGCCGAGACGGGGTTGCCCGGGAGCCCGAAGACGAGCGCGCCCGCCGCGCCGAGGCGGCCGAAGGCGAGCGGGTAGCCCGGCTTGATCTGCACGCCCCAGAAGCGGAGCTCGCAGCCGAGCCGGGTCAGGACGTCGCGCACGTGGTCGCGGTCGCCGACCGAGACGCCCGCGGAGCTCACGATCACGTCCGCCCGCAGCCCGCCGCGGAAGCGCTCCAGGAGATCCTCCGGAGTGTCGCGCGCGATCCCGAGATAGACCGGCTCCGCGCCGACCTCGCGGCACTGGGCCGAGAGCGTATACGAGTTCGACGAGACGATGCGCCCGCCCGCGACGTCGCCGTCGGGCTCGACGAGCTCGTCGCCGCCCGAGAGGATCGCGACCCGCGGCCGCTGGTGCACCGCGACGACGCCGCGCCCGAGCGACGCGAGCATCCCCGCCTCGGCGGGTCCGATCACGCGGCCGGGCTCGAGCACGACCTGGCCGATCTCCACGTCCTCGCCCGCGTCGCGGACGTTCTCGCGCTCTTTGGGGCAGAGCGGGATGCTCACGCGCTCGCCCCGCCGCAGCACGTCCTCCTGGCGCACCACCGCATCCGCGCCGGCGGGGAGCGGGGCGCCGGTCAGGATGCGCGCGGCGTCGCCGGGCGCGAGCGGCGGCGGGGGTGCGCCGCCGGCCGGGACCTCGAACGCGACCCGGAGCTCGACCGGCTGCGCGCGGCTCGCGGCGGCGAGGTCCGCAAGCCGCACCGCGTAGCCGTCCATGGCGGAGTTGTCCGCGGGCGGGAGGCGACGCCCGGAGACGATCGGCTCGGCCAGCACCCGGCCCTGGGCGGCGCGCACGTCGACCGTCTCGGGAGCGAGCGCGACGGTCTCGTCGAGCACGGCCGCGAGCGCCTGCGAGGCCGGGAGGTCGGTGCGCACGCCGTGCACCTTACCCAGCGGAATCCTGCGGCGGTAGTCGCGCAAGCGATCCTTGCGGGGGCCCGCACTCCGCTCGCAGGCCCGGCAGGGCCTGCCTTCGCTCGCCTTCGGCTCGCCGCGCGCTCCGCTTGCGGCTCGCTGCGCGGCCGCTTCCCGCGGCCTTGCCTCGACTCCCCCGGCGGGCATCGCTACCTTGCTCAAGAATTAGGCACTTCCGCGGCTTCGCAGGCCGCCCTCCCGAGGCGCCCGTGAGCGCTCCGAAACACGGCCGGCCCGAGATCCGCCCGATCGCGCTGCGCGGGCTCACGTTGGCGAACAACCTCGTGATGGCGCCGCTCGCCGGCGTCTCGAACCTCCCCTTCCGATTGATCGCCCGCGAGGCCGGCGCAGCCCTCGCCTTCACCGAGACGGTGAGCGCGAAGGGGCTCGTGAACGGGGGGCGGAAGACCTGGAGCCTGCTCGAAACCTCGCCGCGCGAGGCGCCGATCGCGTTCCAGCTCTTCGGCGGCGAGCCCGACGTGCTCGGCGAAGCCTGCCGCCGGCTGGCGGAGAGCGGGGCCGTCTGGATCGACCTGAACGTCGGCTGCCCGGTCAAGAAGTTCATCAAGAACGGCGCCGGGTCGGCGCTGCTCTGCGATCTCCCGCGCGCGGCCGCGGTGATCCGCGCGATGCGCGCCGCCTTCCCGGGGATCCTCTCGGTCAAGATGCGCGCCGGCTGGGCCGCGGCGTCGCTCGTCGCGCCCGAGCTCGCGCGCATCGCCGTGGCCGAGGGGGCCGAGCTCCTCTCCGTGCACGGGCGCACGCGCGAGCAGCAGTACACGGGCCTCGCGGACCGCGGCCTGATCCGCCGCGTGGTCGAGGCGGTCCCCGGGACGCCGGTCCTCGGGAACGGCGACGTCGTCCGGCCCGAGGACGCCTTCGCGATGCTGCGCGAAACCGGCGCCGCCGGCGTCATGATCGGGCGCGGAGCGATCGGGAACCCCTGGATCTTCGCGCAGATCCTGGAGCTCGCGCAGGGAGGAGCGGCCCGCGAGCCGGGGCCCGGCGAACGGCTCGCGACGATCGAGCGCCACGTGGCGCTCCTGGAGCGCTGCTTCCCGGACCGCCGCTCCCTCGGCGCGAATCTCAAGAAGTACGTATCGGCCTACGCGAAGGGGCTGCCCGGCAGCGCCGCGTTCCGCCAGGCGGCGCTCGGGTCCGACGATGCGGACCGCATCCTCGAGCTCACCCGGGACTTCTTCGCGGGCGCGGCGCGGGCGGCCTGAACGCCTTGGCGCGCGACCTCGCCGGCGTGCTCGACGCGGTCCTCGCGGGGGTCGTCGTCCTCGACGCGGCGGGTCGCGTCGAGCTCATGAACACCGCTGCATGTCGGATCCTCGAGACCTCCGACGAATCGGCGCGGGGGCTCCCGCTCGCGCGCCTGCTCGGCGCGGAGCACGCGGTGGTGCGGCTCGCGCGCAGCGTGCTCGCGAGCGGGGGCTCGGCGGTCGTGAACGCCTGCCCGGTGGAGCGCCGGCTCGAGCCGAACCTCTCGGTCGACGTGGCCGCGTCGCCGCTCTTCGACGACAGCGGCCGCGTGGACGGGGCCGCGCTCGTGCTGCGCGACATCACGCTGCGCCAGGGTCTCCAGGGGCTCGTCGCGGAGCGCGAGACGCTCCAGGCCTTCGGCCGGATCGCCGCGGGCGTGGCGCACGAGGTGAGGAACCCGCTCGGCGGGATCCGCGGCGCCGCCGAGATCCTCGCCTCGCGGGCGAGCGACGCCAAGACCCTCGATGCCGCGGAGCTGATCGTACGCGAGGTCGACCGCATCGCGGCCCTCGTCGACGACCTCATGGTCTTCACGCACGGCGAGCTGCGCCTGGCAAAGATGAACGTGCACCGCGTGATCGACGACGTGCTCGCCCTCGCCGCCCACGACCGGCTGGCCCAGGGAATCGAGTTCGAGCGCCATTACGACCCCTCGATCCCGGAGATCGAGGCCGACGCCGGCCGCCTCCGGCAGGTGGTGCTGAACCTCGTGCGCAACGCGCTCCAGGCGATGGAGGGCCGGGGTCGGCTCGCGGTCGCGACGCGCATGACCCTCGATCACCGCCTGCGCGGGCCCGCCGGCGAGCCGATCCCGATGCTGGCGATCGAGGTGCGCGACAGCGGTCCTGGGTTCCCTGCGGAGGCGCTCGACCAGCTCGCGACGCCCTTCTTCAGCACGCGGCCCGGCGGCACCGGCCTCGGCCTCGCCGTATCGAGGCACTGGGTGGCGCGCCACGGCGGCTCGCTCCAGCTCGGGAGCGCGCCCGGCGCCGGCGCGCGGGTGCGCGTGGTGCTCCCGCTGCGGCCCGTGCGGTGAGCGGGGCGCCCGGCGCCCGCGTGCTCGTCGCGGACGACGAGCCCTCGATCCGCTTCGTGCTGCGCGAGACCCTCGAGGGGATGGGCTGCTCGGTGGTGGAGGCCGCGAGCGGCGATGCCGCGCTCGAGGCCCTGCTCGCCGGGGCCTTCGAGGTGGCCTTCCTCGACATCCGCATGCCGGGGCCAAGCGGCCTCGAGCTGCTCGAGCGCGCCCGCGGCCGCGACACCGCCTTCGTGATCATGACCGCGCAGAGCACCTTCGAGAACGCGGTCGAGGCCATGAAGCGCGGCGCGCTCGACTACCTGGTCAAGCCCTTCGCGATGGCCGAGGTGCAGGCGCTCGTCACGAAGGCGCTGCGCGTGCGCGCGCTCGAGCAGGAGGTCTCCACGCTGCGCCGCGAGATGGGCGCGCGCATCGTGCCGGGCGACCGCCTCGTCGGGCGGAGCCCGGCGCTGCTCGAGGTCTTCAAGACCGTGGGCCGCGTGGCGCCCCGCAACGTCGCGGTGCTGATCACCGGCGAGAGCGGCACCGGCAAGGAGCTCGTCGCCCGCGCCATCCACGCCGCGAGCCCGCGCGCGGGCGCGCCCTTCGTCGCCGTGAACACCGCGGCGATCCCGCGCGAGCTGCTCGAGAGCGAGCTCTTCGGCCACGAGCGCGGCGCCTTCACGGGGGCGATCGCGCCCCGGATGGGCCGCTTCCGCGAGGCGTCGGGCGGGACGCTCTTCCTCGACGAGATCGGCGACATGCCGGTCGATCTCCAGGCGAAGCTGCTGCGCGTGCTCCAGAGCGACGAGGTGACGCCCGTGGGCGGGCGCATGCCGGAGCGCGTGGACGTCCGGATCATCGCGGCGACCCACCGCGACCTCGACGCGGCGGTGGCGCGCGGCGAGTTCCGCGAGGACCTGCTCTACCGCCTGCGCGTGGTGCCGATCCACATCCCGCCGCTGCGCTCGCGGGCCGAGGACGTGCGCGTGCTGGCGGAGCACTTCGCCCTGCGCTACGCGCCCGAGCTCGTCGGCGCTCCGCGCTTCCTCTCGGAGGAGGCGCAGGCGCGCCTCGAGCGCTACTCCTGGCCCGGCAACGTCCGCGAGCTCGAGAACTCGATCAAGCGGGCGCTCGTGCTCGCTCCGGGCGAGGTGCTCGCGCCGGACGAGTTCGCGTTCCTCGAGGAGCCGCGCCGCGAGCCGGCCGGGAGCTCGCTCGAGGCGCTCGTAGCGGCGGAGACCGACGCCGGGCTCGACGCCGGCCTGGACGAGCTCCACCGGCGCCTGGTCGAGCGCATCGAGCGCCCGCTCCTCGCGCGCGTGCTCGCCCGCACCGGCGGCAACCAGATCCGCGCGGCGGCGCTGCTCGGGATCAACCGCAACACCCTGCGCAAGAAGATCGTCGAGCTCGGGATCGAGCTCCCGGGGCGCGAGTGACGCAAGGCGCGTTCCGCCCGGCGGCCGCGCGCCTGCGCGGGCTCCACGTGCTCGCGGACGACGACCCGCGCTGGGGCCGCGATCCCGTCGAGCAGGCGCGCGCGGCCTGCGCCGGCGGCGCCGCCGTGGTGCAGCTGCGCGCGAAGCGCGCGACGGACCGCGAGGCGCTGGCCTGGGCCGAGGCGCTGCGCGAGCTCACGCGGCGCGCCGGGGCGCTCTTCCTCGTGAACGACCGCTTCGACCTCGCCCTCGCCGCGGAGGCCGACGGCGTCCACCTAGGCCAAGAGGACCTCCCGCCCGCCCGCATCCCCGCGCCGCTCCGGGAGAGGCTCGTGGTCGGACGCTCGACCCACACGCTCGCGGAGGCCCGCGCGGCGCGCGCGGAGCCGGTCGACTACGTCGCCTTCGGCCCCGTCTTCGCCACCACCTCGAAGGACTCGCCGCATGCGGCGCGAGGTCTCGAGATGCTCGGCGAGGCCGCCGGGATCGTGGCCCCGCTCCCGCTCGTCGCGATCGGCGGCATCCACGCCGGGAACGCAGCCGCGGTGATCGCGGCGGGAGCCGCCGCCATCGCCGTGATCTCGGCGGTGGCCGGCGCGGACGATGCGGAGGCCGCGGCGCGCGAGCTCGCGCGAGCGGTCGCCGGGGCGCGGGGCGCGTGACGGATCCCGGCGCGCGGGTCGTCTCGGCTCTCGGCTTCGTGGCGATGATCGCGATCGGATGGCTCTTCTCGTCCGATCGCCGCCGCTTCCCGTGGCGGACCGTCGCCTGGGGCTCGGCGCTGCAGCTCGCCCTCGCGGTCGTGCTGCTGCGGACCGCGGTGGGCGAGGCCTTCTTCCGGGGCATGAACCGGGGCGTCGCGACCTTCATCTCCTACGTCGACGCCGGGGTCCGCTTCGTCTTCGGCGCCCTCGTCGACACGGGCTTCTCGATCGTCGTGAACGTGCTCCCGATCATCGTCTTCATGGGGAGCCTCTTCGCGATCCTCTACCACCTGCGGATCCTCCAGCGCGTGGTGGACGCGCTGGCCCGGCTCCTCTCGCGCACCATGGGCACCTCGGGCGCGGAGAGCCTCGCCGCCGTCGCGAACGTCTTCCTCGGCATGACCGAGGCGGCGCTCGTCGTGCGCCCCTACCTGGAGCGGATGACCCGCTCGGAGCTCTTCGCGTTGATGACGACCGGGATGGCGAGCGTCGCCGGCTCGGTGCTCGTCGCCTACGTGGGGATGCTCGGCGCCGAGTACGCGGGCCATCTCGCCACCGCGAGCCTGCTCTCGGCGCCCGCCGGCCTGCTGCTCGCGAAGGTGATGGTGCCCGAGACGGGCGACCCCGAGACGACGACGGCCCACCACGCACCGATCGAGGTCTCCTCGGTGAACGTGATCGACGCCGCGGCCCAGGGCGCGATCGCGGGCCTGCGCCTGGCCGCCTACGTCGGCGCGCTGCTCGTCGCCTTCGTCGCGCTCGTCGCGCTGCTGAACGACGCCCTCGCCTCCGCAGGCGCGCTCGTCGGCCTCCCGGGCCTCAGCATGCAGCGCCTGCTCGGCTGGCTCCTCGCCCCGCTCGCCTGGCTGATGGGCGTCCCCTGGCACGACGCCGCGCAGGTCGGCGCCCTGCTCGGCGTGAAGACCGTGCTGAACGAGTTCATCGCCTACCAGGAGCTCGGCGCCCTGATCCACGCGGGCGCCCTCTCCGAGCGCTCCGCCCTGATCGCCTCCTACGCCCTCTGCGGCTTCGCCAACTTCGGCTCCCTCGCGATCCTCCTCGGCGGCATCGGCGGCCTCGCCCCCGGGCGCCGCCCCGAGGTCGCAAGCCTCGGCCTCCTCTCGATCCTCGCCGGCTCCCTCGCGAGCTTCATGACCGCGTGCGTGGCGGGGATCTTCGTGTAGCTCGGCGCTCTCGCGAGTGCCTGAGCCGCCGCTTCGCACCCCGTGGTGTGCGCACCGCAGCGTTTCGAGAACATCGCGAGTTTCAAGTTCGCAGGTCGTGACCTCATCCGTCACGCGATCGTGTCAACCTGCGAACGGTGGCGAGGCGTCCGCGCCAGCTGGCTCTCGACCTGCGGTCCCCTCCTCGTTGGGACGGGCGGCGCGACGGCACCGGCCGTAGGCCCGGGCCGAGCCCTCGTGCCCCCCCATCGCCGTCGCCCGCCCCTCGCGGCCCGCTTCCCGTGCCACGTGACGCTCAAGGTCCGCCCCGAGATCCCAGACCCACTCACCCTCGCCTCCGAGCTCGGTCTGCTCGCCGCCCTCGAGGCCGTCCTCGATGTGACCCTGCGCACCCTCGAGACCCGCGAGCGCCACCAGCAGCGCCGTGGTGCAGGCCCGCTCCACCCCTGGAGCGCACCGTTCCCGAAACGTCGGGGTCTCCCTCACCAGGGCCCTTCCCGAGGCGTCGCGCCCTGCCCCGGGGGTACGACCGTTCCCGAAGTGTCGGTCCCCCCTCCCAAGGACGAAGGCGTCCCGAAACGTCGGCTACCTCTATTCTTCCTGAAAGAGAGAAGACATTTTCGGGAACGGGGGACGGGGCACAAGCGCCCCTGCCCACCCAATCGCCGTCTCAAGTAGGCAGCCAACGTGCAGCTGCCGTGCAACAGCGTCGCAGTTACTCAAGTGACCAGCGGCGTAGCCCGACTATCGTTTTCGGGAGGGATGGGCCGTGGAACATATTCGGCGGGGCTCAAAAAGTAAGACACCTTCGTTTCTCTCGACCGTAGCCTGCTCGGTGCTGGCTGTTCCTCTCACAGCTTGCATGTCAATTACCCCAGCCTCTAAGCCGATTCTAGAGCGAGCGACTCGGCCGGTCTTCGACGCGGTTTCAGTGGTGGGCCTCGGTTTCCGCGACGAGCGGCTTTCCAGCCGAACAGAAGCATCGGCCGTCGCCTACGGGTCATCAGTCGCGATCGCAAGCCTCGGCGGTATCAGTGGCAGTGCCGCGGGCAGTAGCTTCGGTAGTGCGGCGGGCTCATCTAGAACCTTCAAGTCCTTTGAGAACCGCGAACTCCAAGAACAGCTTCGCCACTCGTTGGAGGAATCAGGCATTACACGACGGGTGGTAGCGGATGCACCAATCAGAATCGAGGGGAGCTTCGGGGCCGAAGCAGACACGGGAGCGGGTCGTATCCTCTTCAACATTGTCAACACGATTCCGCTGCTGGGTATGTTCCCGTACCTCGGATCGACGCGCGCTATAGTGAACCTACGCGTCTATCACAACGATGAACTTCTAGGTGCGTGGCAGGGTACCGGGAGGTCAAACTGGTCCAGATCCTTCCTTTTCACGCCAGGCTTCGCTCTCGGAGGCGAGATCACTGAGATACGCAATCGCGCGATGGTAGTTGCGGGGCACCTCGCCGCTCGGGATGCGGTGGCCCAGATGGCTAACCACGCAGACCAGCTAGCAGGGATTCTTCGGCAGCGCGGGCCTGGGCCCTATGCGTCAGGGGATGCACCGGCCATGCATACACCCAAGAAGGAGACATCTCTGTGCGAGCACCGCTGGGCCACCGATAGAAGCCGGCGGGATCGTTGCCTGAGAGAGCAGCGCGATGCCTTCAGGCGGCTGGGACCAACTATTGCACGTGTAAAGGCTTCTCCATCCGCCGAAGAATCAAAAGCGCTTCGCAGGTGCTACAGCACTGCGCAACTCGCGCACGGAACTGACTGGGAGATGCTCGAGAGCTGTTATCTGCCGCAGCCGGCTGCGCCTGCACGATACTAGAACTAGGCGAGCACCGCCTCCAGCACGCAGAGCGTCGCCGCCGTCGGCACCACTCGCCGCAGGCGCAGTCCGGCGGCGGCGAAGAGATCCCGGAACTCGACGCGCGTGCGCTCCTTGCCGCGCAGCAGCGTGAACATGTTGAGGTCCATCAGCTTGCCGCGATCCGGAGCATTGCCCCGCGGAATCACATGATCGGCCACCAGCACGCGACCGCCGGGCGCCATCGCCCCGCGGCAGTGGCGCAGGATCTGTAGACAACGTTCGTCGTCCCAGTCGTGCGGGATGTACTTCATCAGGTAGCCGTCCGCGCCGGCCGGCACCGAGGCGAAGAAGTCGCCACCCACCACCTCGACGCGCTCGCGCACGCCCGGTCAACTCGGAGTTCGCGGGGCCCTGCGCGTTTCCGGCCACCAGGACGAGGGGCAGCGGCGCCCAAGCCCACCGAGCGGATCCCCAGGGAGTTATTGATGGTGCACCTGCTGCGGTGCCTGGGTGAACTGCGTCTGCTCGGACGCGGGTTCGCTTCCCGCCGCCTCCACCATTTCATCAGACGTCCAGAATCCATTGCTGCGGCTCAGGACCACGAGATCCCGAGCGCAAGGGTCTCGCGGTGGAGAAGGCAGCGCACCTCCTTCGCCTGCTCCGATGAATCAGATGAGATGGGCTCTACCCGGATCCGTCCTGCTTCACGCGCTCGATCCAGCGCTGCACACGCTGCTCCAGCACGTCGAGGGGCATCGCGCCCCGCAGCAGGACCTGGTCGTGGAAGGTGCGGATGTCGAAGGCCGGGCCGAGCTCCTGCTGCGCAAGGGCGCGGAGCTTCGCGATCTGTAGCTGGCCGATCTTGTACGCCAGCGCCTGTCCCGGCATCACGATGTAGCGGTCCACCTCCACCACGATGTCGTGGCCGTTCTTGGCCGCGTTCTCCTGGAAGAACTCGATCGCCTGCTCGCGACTCCAGCCCATCGCGTGGATTCCCGTGTCCACCACGAGCCGGATTGCCCGCCAGATCTCGTAGGTGAGCTGGCCGAACTTCGCGTAGGGGTCGCGGTAGAAGCCCATCTGGTCGCCGAGGCTCTCCGCGTACAGCCCCCAGCCCTCGCTGAAGGCGTTGTAGGAGCCGTACTTCAGCAGGTCGTGGATCCCCTCCAGCTCCTGCGCGAGTGCGATCTGGAGATGGTGCCCCGGCACGGCCTCGTGGAGGGAGAGAGCCTCCATCTCCCAGCTCGGCCGGGTCTTCAGGTCGTAGGTATTGGCGAAGAAGTAGCCGGGCCTCCCGGCCTCTAGCGAGCCCGGTTGAAAGTAGGCGGTCGGGGCCGACTTCGCCTCGAAGGCGGGCACCGGCTTCACGCCGTACGTCAGCCGGGGCAGGGTGCCGAACAGGTGCACCAGCTGCGGGTCTGCGCGTTTGCAGATGTCCCGATAGGCCGAGAGGAGCTCCTCTTCCGAATCGAAGTAGAAGCGGGGATCGGTCCGCAGGAACTCGCCGAACTCCGCGAGGCTGCCGTCGAAGCCCAGCTCCTTGATCAACCGCTGCATCTCCTTGCGGATACGCTCGACCTCCACCAGGCCGATCTCGTGAATCTGGTGCGGCGTGAGGTCCGTCGTGGTGTGGGAGCGGACGTTGAAGGCATACCACGCCTCTCCGTTGGGTAGCGCGAAGAGACTGATCGTTTCGCGAGCGCCGGGGATGTACTCCTCCTCCATGAATGCGAGCAGCTTGCGGTAGGCCGGGTACACGTCCGCCACGAGGATCCGCTCGGCTTCGCGGCGCAACGAGGCTCTCTTCTTGGCGGGAATCTCTTCCGGGATCTCCGCGAAGGGGCGCAGGAGTGGACTGTCGCCGGGATCGTCGGCGATGAGATCGCGCAGCTGCTGGGGCACGTCGCGCAGCGTGATGCGCGGGGTGGTGATGCCGCTGGCCAGGCCGGCCTCGAGCAGCGCGATGTTCTGCTCGAGCAGGGCCGGGACCGCGCGCAGGCGCTCCAGCATGTTCTCGAACTCCGCTGCCGTGCCAGCAGGCATCAGCTCCAGCAGATGAGCGACGTCCAGCTGAACGCCGGCCAACTGGTCGATCGCCAGGTATTCCGGATGGAACCGGAAGGCTTCGATCTCCTCGCGCAGACCCTTCACGACCAGCTCGTGGTCGAGACGCGCGTCGGCATCGAGCTCGGAGACTCCAAGGACTTCCAGCTCGCCTAGGAAGCCCCGTTGATCCTGCTGCCTTCCGGCGATCGCCGCACTCGAGTAGTCCGTCCAGCGGTCGTCGTGCCCAGGCACGCCGACATACGTCGCGAACTCCGGGTAGGAGGTCAGCTGCCAGTCCCAGATCCGATCGAAGATCTGGTAGAGCCGTTCCTGCTGGCTCGGCCTGGCTTCCGCAGCGGCAGCGTCGTGATCGACCGCCGCGATCGCGATCGCGATCCCCAGCAACACCCGGTACTGCACTCTGGTCTCCCCGCCCGGCGTCCGTCCCCGAAGACGATTGCCGGATCGTCTGGGCCATCGATACGTCGGATTCTACGGAATCAGCCCTCTCGACGCGCAGCGTGGGGGAGTCTACAGCGTTCGTCGGACCCATCCTTCCCGGGATCTGCCCGGAGATACCGCGCGGTTGCGGACGAGGGCCGCCGCGGGCAGGTCCAGGTGTTGATCGCGAAGACCAGGGAGGCGATGATCTGACCCCACGGACGATCGCGCGGCGCGATGCGCTCGCAGGCGATCGGCATCGGAGCTCACGATTCCAGACAGGGGAGGAAGAATGCGGACGAACGCGCTGGGACTGACGGGCCTGGCCGTCCTCACTCTGCTGGGCAGCGTGCCGAGCGAGGCCCACGCCAAGCTCGGCACGGGTGAGGTCGGGCAGATCGCCGAGGAGGCGTTCATCTACGGCTTCCCGATGGTCATGAACTACGCCGTGTTCTACGAGTACTTCGTCGACGAGGCCTCGCCGGAGTACAAGGCGCCGATCAACCAGCTCTACAACACGGCGCGCGTGTACACGCCGAAGGACACGGCGATCGTGACGCCGAACAGCGACACCCCGTACTCGTTCGTCGCCATGGACCTTCGGGCGGAGCCCTTCGTGGTGTGCAACCCGGAGATCGAGAAGGGCCGGTACTTCTCGGTGCAGCTCGTCGACATGTACACGTTCAACTACGGGTACGCGGGGAGTCGCACCACGGGCAACGGCGCGGCCTGTCACATGATCGTCGGTCCCCGCTGGCAGGGCGAGAAGCCCGCAGGGATCGGCGAGGTCTTCCGGAGCGAGACGGAGTTCTCGTTCGCGATCATCCGCACGCAGCTCTTCGACCCGGCCGACATCGAGAACGTGAAGAAGATCCAGGCCGGGTACCGCGGCCAGACGCTCTCGAGTTTCCTGGGGAAGGCTGCGCCGCCTGCCGCTCCGGAGATCGCGTGGCCGAGGATCGACAAGCAGCGGGCGGATTCCGATCCCTTCGCCTACCTGAACTTCGTCCTGGCCTTCGCCCCCCCGACGGGACCCGCCGAAGTCGAAGCGCCGCTGCGGGCCCGGTTCGCCAGGATCGGAATCGAGGCCGGCAAGCCGTTCGCGGTCGACGTGTTCACGCCGGAGCAGAAGGCGGAGCTGAAGGCGGGGATGAAGAGCGGGATCGAGAAGATCGAGCAGAAGGTCGGCGCCCTGGGAAGCGACGAGAACGGCTGGCGTGTCGCCACCAGCGGCTTCGGCGACCGGCAGCACTACGCCGGGGACTGGACGCTCCGCGCCGCCGCCGCCATGGCCGGGATCTACGGCAACGACGCCGCCGAGGCGTTGTATCCGCTGCTCGCCACCGACAGCGATGGGAAGAAGCCGGACGGCAGCACGGGTCGCTACACGCTGACCTTCCCGCCCGGCCAGCTGCCGCCCGTCCAGGCATTCTGGTCGGTGACGATGTACGACGGCAGGACGCAGCTCCTGATCGAGAACCCGATCCACCGCTACCTGATCAACTCGCCGATGCTGCCGGAGCTGAAGCAGAACCCGGACGGCTCGCTCACCCTCTACGTCCAGAAGGACTCGCCGGGGAAGGACCAGGAGTCGAACTGGCTGCCGGCGCCGGATGGCCCGATCTACCTGGTGATGCGCCTCTACAGGCCGAAGGAGGCCGCGCTGAAGGGATCGTGGAAGCCGCCCGCGGTGCAGCCGGCCCGCTGAGAGCTGCGCGGGAGGGGTCCGGCGCGCGGCTAGCGACGGCTCGGCGTCGTCCCGGACCGGCCCTGGGGCGTCCAGTCGCCGCCCAGACCGTCGGAGAGCAGCGTCAGGCGCTCGTTCACCGGGTAGGCGCGCGGGAACCAGCCGGCCCCCACGCGCGCGCCGCTGCGGATCTGCGCGAGGGCGCGCTGCAGATCGAGCAGGTCCGGGACGGCGAGCGCCGCCGCGCTCGTCGCGATGTCGGTGGCGTGGCCCCCGTGGATCGCGGCGCCGTCGGACAAGGTCCTCCCCAGCCGCTCCGCGCTCCACAGGTAGTCGGCCAGGCTCGAGCCGGGCAGAAAGGCGTAGAGCTCTCCCGGGTAGAGGAAGTCGCCCGAGAAGAGCAGGCCGCGCGTGCGGTCCAGCAGCGACGCGGATTCCGGGGTATGGCCCGGCGTGTGCCAGACCTCGAGCGCGCGTCCCCCGAGCTCGACGACGCTTCCCGGCGGCCACCATTCGTCGATCTCGATCGGGCGCGCCTCGATGCCTTCGAGCGCTCCGAGGTGCTGCGCGAAGCGGGGCCGCAGCACGCCGTCCGGAGCCTGCTCGCGCAGCGCCGGGAGGTCGATCAGCGCGACGCGCTCGAAGCCGCGTGCGCCGCCGACATGATCGTAGTGCAGATGCGAGGGCACGAAGGTGATCGGAAGCTCCGTGAGCGCGGCGACGACGGGGGCGAGCTCGCGCAGGCCGGGACCGGCGTCGAAGACCACGGCGCGCTCGCGCCCGGCGATCACGTAGCTCAGGTTCTGCTGCGCGTAGCGGGGCTCGCCGATCGCCCAGGTCGACTCGTCGAGCCGTTCGATGCTGTAGTAATCGTCGTGCCAGACGAGCCCGGGGCGGAGCGCCGGAGGCGGAGCGAGCGGCGCGGGCGCCTGGAGCCAGGCCTGGAGGCGCAGGAGCAGCAGGCGATGATCGACGGCGGTCCACAGCAGGGCCGCCCCGCCGAGCAGGGCCGCGGCGGCGGCGATCCCGCGTGCGAGCGGCCGGCCCCCGGGCCGGGCGGGAGCGAAGTCGTCGTCCACGAGGCACCCTCCGCGCTGCACGGCGACCCAGGGATGTAGAGCGTGAAGGCATTGCAGGTGACGCGCAACGGACGCCCCGGCGAGGTCTTGCAGGTGATCGACGCGCCCACGCCCGAGCCCGGACCGGGCCAGGCTTCGGGCGCCGGTGTAGAGGAGGTGTGTCCATGAGTCTCCTGGGTAAGAAGTGCGCGCGCTGCGGCCGGGGCCGTACCCGACGCGAGTACGAGGGCCTGCCGACCTGCGAGGCCTGCGAGGAGACGATCGAGGCCAAGATCCAGGCGGCGAAGGAGCAGACGCGCCGCTGTCCGCGCGACGGCGACGAGATGGTCAAGGAGATCGTGCTCAGCCTGGTGATCGACCGCTGCCCTTCCTGCCGTGGCGTCTGGCTCGACGAGGGCGAGCTCGAGGAGATGCGCGCGACGATCGAGACCGGGCTCGCGCAGGCGCTCGTCCGCGGGATGGCGTTCCCACCCGGCTGAGCCGCGCGCCGGGCCGCTACGCACGCACCGCCTCCAGCACGCTGAGCGTCGATTCGGTCGGAACTACGCGCTGCAGGCGCAGTCCGGCGGCGGCGAAGAGGTCCCGGAACTCGACGCGCGTGCGCTCCTTGCCGCGCAGCAGCGTGAACATGTTGAGGTCCATCAGCTTGCCGCGATCCGGGGCATTGCCCCGCGGAATCACATGATCGGCCACCAGCACGCGACCGCCGGGCGCCATCGCCCCGCGGCAGTGGCGCAGGATCTGTAGACAACGTTCGTCGTCCCAGTCGTGCAGGATGTACTTCATCAGGTAGCCGTCCGCGCCGGCCGGCACGGAGGCGAAGAAGTCGCCGCCCACCACCTCGACGCGCTCGCGCACGCCCGGCGCGCTGATGAAACCGCGCTGGGCCGCGCCGGCCACCACCTGGGGCTGGTCGTAGAGCACGCCGCGCAGCTTCCCGTGGCGGCGCAGGATCGTCGCCAGCAGGTGACCGTGGGCACCGCCAACGTCGACGAGCCGCGTGAGCCGATCGAAGGGATAGGCGCGCGCGATCGCGGGGTTCTCGGTGCCGGAGATGCTCGCCATCGAGGCGGCGAAGACGCGCTCCTTCTCTGGATTGCGCTGGAGGTAGTCGAAGAACGGCATGCCGTGCACGCGCTCGAAGGCGGAGCCGCCGTCGCGCACGCCGTGCAGCAGGGCCCCCCAGGCGTTCCAGTTGTAGTCGTCGACCATCATGCGCGCGAAGTCGCGGAGCGAGTGCGGATGGTCGCTGCGCAGCGTCTGCGCCAGCGGCGTCATGCGGAAGCGACCCTTCGCGTCCTCCCGGAACACGCCCACGCTGGCCAGCGCGCGCAGCACGCGATGGAGCGCCCCCGGCTCGGCGCCGACGCGCTTCGCCAGCGCCTCCGGCGTCAGCGGACCCTTCGCCAGCACGTCGGCCAGGTCGAGCTGCGCGGCGACGAAGACGAGCTGCGCGATCCAGTAGCCGTAGATGAGCGACAGCACGCCGGCCGGCGGAGGCCGCGCCTTGCGCACCTCCTTCCGCTTCGGCTTCGACCTCGGGCGACTTCGGGCGACCATCGGAGCCTCCTCGATTCGGGACGGGCGCTACAGCATGACTCATCCGATCGCGCCGAACGCAGCGGCGTGCTCGCGGAGGAACTCTCCGACCGAGCGGGGGGCACGCCCGGTGGTGCGCTCGACCGCGTCGGTCACCCGCGCTCCGCCGCCCCGCGCGAAGCAGGCGGCGAACGCGGCGAGCACCTCGGCGTGCCAGGCGGGCATGCCATCGGCGACCATGCGGGCGCGCGCGGCCTCGGGCGTCAGCTCCAGCGTGCGGATCGCGCGGCCGAGCAGCGCCGAGAGCCGATCGGCGAGGCCAGCGTAGCTGAAGGCCTCGGGGCCCGTGACGGTGTAGGCGCAGCCGAAGTGCGCGTCGCCCGCGAGTGCCGCTGCGGCGCATTCCGCGACGTCGCGCGCGTCCACGCCGGCGATGGCCCCCGCGCCGCTCGTGCACGGCAGCACGCCCGGGCCCGCCACGAGCGGAGCCGCGCGCAGCAGGTTCTGGAAGAAGAAGTGCGGGCGCAGGTGGGTCCACGCCATGCCGGAGTTCTCGATCTGCTGCTCGGTCCGCGCGTGCCAACGCCCGCTCGCGACGGTCGAGTCGAGGGCCGTCGCGAGCCCCGAGAGCTTCACCACGTGCCGCACGCCGGCGCGCCGCGCGGCCTCGATGGCGTTGCCCTGAAGCTCCACCTGACTCGGATCGAGGGCGGAGGCGAGAAATACGCGCTCGACTCCCGCGAACGCGCGAGAGAGCGCTGCCGGGTCCTCTAGCTCGCCCTCCGCGACCTCGATCCCCAGCACCGCGAGCGGCGCGGCCTTCGCGGGATCGCGCGCGAGCGCGCGCACGGACCGCCCGCTCCGTACGAGCAGACGTGCGACCTCCCCGCCCACCAGCCCCGTCGCGCCGATCACCAGCACGGTCACCGCAGGAGGCTATCGGATCGGAAGGGTGGCAGTGGCAGTGTCGGCGCCCGAGCCTCGGCCTCACGAGGTCAGCGGATTGCGCCCCGCGTAGCCGCCTCGGCTGCGCGGCGGTAGCGGCGCAGGATCGGCTCGAGGTCGAAGTACTCGTTGCGCGCCCTCACCTCGAAACGGATCCGGGCCGATCGATCCGCGTCGAGCAGGAGGCGCCCGTCGCGCAGCACGCGATGGACGAGATCGGGCGGCGCGGTATTGAGCACGATCGCCTGGACCCGCCGCCCGAGCCGGGCTTCGAGGGCGGCCTCCACGTCGAGCGGGAGCCCGGCGAGGGAAGGCTCCGGCTCCTCGAGGTAGAGGATGGCGATATCGACATCGCTCCGCGCCCGCGCACCTTCCCGCGCGAAGCTCCCGAACAGGTAGACCGCCGCCACGCCTCGGGCCTCCGCCACGAAGAACTCCCGCAGAATGCGTTCGAGCTCAGCTCGGTCCACGCTGCGAAGATAGCGCTGCCACTCCTCCCCGAATCCCGGAGCTTCAGTGCAGCCGCTGCGGCCGGGTGCGGAGGGCGCGCAGGCGCTCGCGGACGGGGGGGGCGGTCTCGTCGTCGGGGGCCTGCTGGAGGAAGCGCTCGAGGTCCTGGGCGGCGGCGGCGAAGCACTCGAGCTTCTCGTAGACGAGGCCGCGGTCGCGCAGCTCGGTCGGGGAATCGGGGGTGAGCAGCAGGATGCGCTCGCAGCAGGCCAGGGTGCGGCCGAAGTCGCGAGCGCGCAGGTGGAGCTGCTTCAGGTTGGTGAGGATCCGCACCAGGACCTCGCGCGGCGTTGCGGCGCGCAGGTGCCGCTCGGGCTCGAAGACGGCGTCCGGGCCGAGGGCCGCGTGCAGGCGCGTCCGGCACTCCAAGAGCGAGAGCATGCGGCCGGAGAAGGGGTCGAGGATCCGGAGCGGCGGGCCGTCGAGCTTCACCAGGAAGTGACCGGGGAAGGAGACGCCGCGGAGCGGGAGGTCGAGGCGCCGCGCCACCTCGACGAGTACCAGCGCGAGCGTGATCGGGATCCCGGTGCGCCGGTCGAGGACCTCGTTCAGGTAGCTGTTGCGCGGGTCGTCGTAGCTCTTCTCGTTGCCGCCGAAAGCCTGCTCCTGGAAGAGGAAGCGCAGCAGGCGCTCGGCCCGCTCCGCATCGGGCGCGCCCTGGCCGAGGCCCGGCGCGGCCTCGGCGGCGAGCGCGTCGAGGCGCGCGAGGTAGGCGCGGACGTCGAGCGAGGGATACTCCTCCGCCGCGATCCAGAGCGCCGCGAGCGCGAGGTCGATCCTCGCGTCGGGGAGCCGCGCCAGCTCGGCGAAGCGTTCGCGGGGATCGAGCGCCTCCACGCTCACTCGCTGCGCGCGAGGGGCGGGCCGCTCCCGCGGCGCACCCCCTCGCGACGGCGGAGCGCTCGCCGTTTCGCCTGGATCCAGAGGCCGTAGGCCAGCAGCGAGCCGACCACCACGACGTATGCGGCGATGAGGTAGCCCACGCCCTCCCGCTCGAGTACCCGCTCGGGCGGCCGCGCCGGCCTGCCCGCAGCCGCCGCCTACCCTAACCTCGCGGAGCGACGCGCGCACCCCTGTGGCAGCCCTCGCCCGACCGCGTCCTGCGCGCCCAGGCCACCGCTCGAGCTCTTCCGCGACCTCCCGAGCTCCGCCGCTAGCCGCCCGAAGCCGCCGCTCCGCCGCACCGAGGGCGAAGCGCGCGGGCACGCGGCTTGCTCCGCCCGAGGCGTGGCGCCCCGAACGCCGCGGTCCCGGGGAGCCCTGCGATGATCCGAGTCCTCGTGCGCCGCGCTGCGCGGCTCGCCCTCCTGCTCCTCGCCGCGTGCGACCTCGGCAGCGGCCCTGGCTCCACCCTGATCTCGGCGAGCCCCGGGCTCCCGCGCTACCAGGAGCCCGCGGCCGTGCCGGTTCCCGGCGGGATCGTGAACGCCGTCGGCGGGAACCTCCTCGTGCGCCGCGTCGACCTCTCGATCGACACGAAGCTCGGCACGCAGGAGATCGGCGCCGTCTACAACTCGAAGAAGCGGCGCTGGCGCTGGAGCTGGAGCATGCGCTACGCGGGAGACGCCTTCGTCGATGCCACCGGCGCCGTCCATCCCAATCTACTCTGGGGCATCGCCGACGGCGCCGTGATCCCGGGCAGCGTCTGGATCAAGCTCGACGCCTCGCGCATCCAGTCCTTGGGCGGGCTCGTCCACGAGTTCGACCCCGACGGGCGCCTCGCCGCGCGGCGCTGGGCGAGCGACTCCCATCCCCGCCTCGAGCACCTGGCGCAGGTGATCGCCGGCGCGCCGCGCACCACCGAGATTCGCCAGTGCGGCGCCCCGGGCGCGTGCTCGACCGTCGCGAGCATCACCTACGACGCACAGGGCCGCGTGGTCGCGATCACCGACCGCGCGGGCCGCGTCGCCGACTTCGCCTACGACGCGAACGGCTGGCTCGTGACCGCCCGCGACGCCCTGGACGTGGAGCGCGGGCTCCCGGGCTTCCGCTACGAGTACGGCGAGGACCAGCGCCTCCTCGCCCGCACGAGCTCCGAGGGCGAGCGGATCGAGTACTCCTGGCACTGGAACCAGGGACGCATCACCGAGGTGCGCGCGATCGGCGCCGGGGACGCCGTGCACCGCTTCGAGTACGCGAACGACACGAATCCGTGGGCGCCACACACGACGGCCTACGTCGATCCGTCGGGCCAGCGGACGCTCTACCGCTTCGATGGCAGCCGGAGGCTGCATCACGTGACGCTCCCGACCGGCGAGTCGATCTCGCGCGAGTGGTCGGGCTTCCAGGTCACGCGGCTCGTCGAGCCCGGCCTCACGACGAGCTGGAGCTACGTCGACGACGACGAGGTGATCCGCACCGACCCGAGCGGGAACGCGGTGCGCTTCGACTTCCGGATCGGGTCCGGCGAGAACCGGGCCGAGCCCTACCGGCGCCCGATCGATCGCATCGACGACTCGCTCGGCGCCGTGGAGCGGCGCGGCTACGACGGCCTGGGGCGCCTCGCCTGGGTCGAGAATGGCGCCGGGGAGCGCAGCTCCACCGCGTGGAGCTCGGAGAACCTGCTCGCGAGCGAGACAGGTCCGGACGGCATCGCGACCCTCTACTCGGCCTACGGCGAGCACGGCCACGCGCAGACGGTCGGCACCGCCGGCGAGGTCGCGACCCGCGTCTTCGACGAGGTCGGGAACGCGGTCTCGAGCTCGGGGCTCGAGCGCTTCGACGCGCGGCCCGGCGGCGAGATCTCGCGGCGCTACGATGGCGACCGGAACCTCGCCGAGCTCGTGCTCGCGGACCTGCCCGAGAGCGGCCCGCCGAGCGAATCGACGATCCGGATCGAGTGGCGGAGCGACCGGCGCGTGCTCCGGACCCTGCGCCCCGGCGGCGGCGACCACGAGTTCGACTACGACGCGCAGGGACGCCTGGTGGCCCGCCGCGAGCGCTCGGGCGGAGCGTGGGCGGCGACGCTCTACGAGCTCGACGCCGTCGGGCGCACGGTCGCCGAGACGCTGCCGAACGGGATGCGGCGCGAGCTCGCCTTCGATGCGGCGGGGCGCCAGGTCGCCCTGCGCGCCCTGCAGGGCGGCGCGCCCGAGGGCGATCTCACGGTCGCGTGGGTCGACGGCCGGCCCGCGACCGCGGAGGACTCGCTCGCGGGCGGCGCCGAGAGCTACAGCTGGGACGCGGCCGGCGAGCTCGCCGCCGTCGAGTTCCCGGGCGGCGAGCGGCTCGAGATCGAGCGCGACCTCCGGGGGCGGCGCGTGCACGAGATCTATCGGCTCGCCGACGGTTCGGTCCTGCGCGAGATCGGCTTCGCCTACGACGGCGCCGACCGCAGGACCCGCCTCGACGAAGGCGGAGCGCTGCTCGTGCAGGAGGCCTGGTCGGCCGGGCGGCTCGCGAGCACGAGCTTCGGGAGCGGCCTGGTGCGGAGCTACGCCTACGATCCCGCGACGGGCCTGCTCGCCGCGGCGACGAGCGTCGGGCCGGGCGGGGCCGTCGTCGAGGCGAGCAGCCTCGCGATCGAGGAGCTCGAAGCGGCCGGCGAGCTCCGTCTGGTCGCCGAGACCGCGAGCGCGGGCCCCGCGGTCGCGATCACGCGGGAGGAGTTCGCGCTGGGCCCGCTCGCCGGCGAGGGCAAGCGCCTGCTCGCCTCGAGCAACGGCTCGAGCGAGCGCCTCCACGCCGCGGACCCGCTCGCCAACACGACCCGCCACGGAGGCGACGCCTTCGTCTACGACGCGGAGGCGAGTCGCCTGCTCGCCCGCATCGACGCGGCGAGCGGCGCTCTGCTCGCCCACTACGCCTGGGATGCGGCCGGCTTCTGCGTCGCGCGCGACGGAGTCGCCCTCGAATGGACGGCGCTCGGGCGGATCGCGGCGATCGGATCCGCGGCGAGCTTCGAGTGGGACCTCCAGGGCCGCCCGCTGCGGCGGGTCGTCGCGGGCCTCGAGGTGCGCTTCCGCTTCGGCGGGCGGGTCGAGACGGACGCCGCGGGCTTCCCGCGCCGCCTCGATCTCGGCCCGGTCGCGCTGCGTCTCGACAGCGGCCAGCGCCGCTACCGCCACCTCGACTTCCGCGGCAACGTGAAGCTCGAGAGCGACGACGCGGGCGAGATCGCGCTGCACCTGCGCTACGGGCCCTACGGCATCGACGCGAGCTTCGGCGCGGGCGACGGCGCCGCGACCTTCGCGGGCGGGCGCGATCTCGGCGGCCTCGTGCTCCTCGGAGCGCGCGTGCTCGACCCCGACGCAGGCCGTTTCCTCGCCCCCGACCCGCTGCTCCAGCTCGTGAACCAGTACAGCTACACGCTCGCCAACCCGGTCACCTTCTGGGATCCGGACGGGCGCCGGTGGACGCTCTCGGGGTTCCTCTACGGCACGCTCGGAACCGCCGGAGGGGCCGTGATCGGCTCGGCGACCGCGGCGGCTTCGGGGAGCGCGGTCATCGGCACCGCGGTCGGCGGACCGATCGGAGCCGTGCTCGGAGTGGCGATCGCCCAGATGATCCACCAGCAGCTCAACCCGGGGGACCGGGGAGCGTTCGGAGTCGAGGACGCGCTCGAGCTCGCCACGCCGCTCTACATCGATCCACCCGCACGAGGCGCCGGCGATCGCTCGGGCGGATCGCCCGGGGGTTCGCCCCGCCGCCTCGCGCCTCCGGCGGGTCCCGGCTGCGACTGCGCCGCTCCGTCACCGGGATTCACCAGCTCGAGCTTCCGCTTCGGCGCGTGGGGTGTGGGGGGAGTCTCGGGAGCTGTGGGCGGCGGCTTCGGGGGTTTCTGACGCACACGAAACAGGAGGGCACGCCCTTGCTGCTACGCTCGAGGCCCGACGAGGGGAAGATGGGACTCTTCACCGCGCTCAGCGATGCGTCCTTCGTCCAGAGGCCGGGCGGAAGGCGGATCTTCCATCCCTGGGGTAGCCGTGGCCGTGGCTACGAGCTCCGCTCGGAGGAGGAGTACCGGCGCCTGCGGCGCGAGGTGGCGTGGCTCGCGCGCATCGGGATCTTCGGCCTTCCGATCGTCGCCGGCTTCACGGTGCCGCGCTCCGGGATCCTCCCCGTCGTCCTGCTCGCGCCGCTCCTCACCATGCTGCTGGTCCTGCGCGTCGCCTGGCTGACGCGTAGCCTCGTGCCCAGCGAGGAGCGCATCAGCCTCGGCGAGGCGCGTGCACGCCTCGCCGAGGCCGTGAGCGCCGGCGGGGTCCAGCGCATCACGGGCTTCTTCGTCGCGCTCGCTGCCGTCGGGCTCGGCCTCTTCCTCGCCGGTCGGGGAGCGGAGTTCCTCGCCGTCGGCATCGCGATGGGCCTCGCCGCCGCGTACCTGCGCTGGAGCCTCTGGGAGTGGAAGCGGCGCTTCGGGCGGAGGAGCGCGTAGCTTGACGCTGCGGGGTCGGCGGATCCTCCGCGCGCTCGCCTCCTCCTGCCTGCTCGCTGCCGCCCCGGGTCCCGCCGCGGCGGCCGAGGACCCCGCCGCGCTCGCGACGCGCGCGGGCGAGGCGTGTCGCGCGGGAGATCTCGACGCCGCGGGCGAGGCGCTGAGCGCGCTCGCGATCTCGCTCGACACCGCGCTCGGGCCGCGGCACGGCGCGGCGCGCCTCGTGCGCGTGAGCCTGGCGGCCGTGGAGCGCAGCGCGGGTCGGGCCGCAGCGAGCGAGGCCGAAGCGCCCGCCGGCGCCGCGGCCCCCGAGGCTCCGCTGGCTCCCGGGCTCGAGCGCGCGCTCCGCGCGCTCCGCGCCTGCAGCGCGCTCGCGCCGGCCACCGCTCCGCCGGGCGCCGCGGCCCCCCCCATCGGCTTCGCGGCGCAGCTCGAGCTCGCGCGCGGGCTCCTCCAGCGCGGGCTCTACCGGCGCGCCCTCGAGGTGGCGCAGGACGCGCGCGCGACCCTCGGCGCGGAGGCAAGGCCCGAGGCCCGCATGCAGCTCGAGGAGACGCTCGCGTTGGCCTTGCTCCAGCTCGGCCAGCGCGACGCCGCGCTCGCCTCCGCGGGCGCGGCCGAGGCGATCGCCCGCGATCTCGGGGCGACCGATCTGCGCATCACGCTCGCCCGCCTGCGCGCCCAGACCGGCGACCTCGAGGGCGCAGGCGACGCACTCGCCGCGCTCGAGGCCGAGGCGCGCACGCCCCCGCTCCGCGCCGAGCTCGCCGAGGCCCGCGGCGACCTCTGGCTCCGGCTCGGCTCTCCGCGCGAAGCGCTCGCGGCGCTCGACTCCGCGGTCGATGCTCACCGGGAAGTGTATGGAGCCGAGCACCCCTCGACCGCCGCGGCGCTCCAGCTGCGCGGCGACGCCCATCGCCAGGCAGGCGACTTCCCTTCGGCCGACGCCGACTACCGGGCGACCCTCGCGGCGCGCCGCCGGCTCGGCGCCGCGCATCCCGACGTGGCGCGCACGCAGAACGCGATCGGCGTGCTGCGCGGCGACCTCGGCGACTGGGAAGGGGCCGACGGCGCCTTCGCCGAGGCGCTCGCGATCCTCGAGCCGGCGCTCGGGGCCGAGCACCCCGAGACCCTGACGGTGCGCTCGAACCGGGCGCTCGCGCGCTGGGGCAGGACGCAGAGCGACGCGGCGGCCGAGGAGTACGCCGCGGTGGTCGCCGCGCTGGCCGCGACGCTCGGGGCGGACCACCCGGAGGTGGCCGCGGCGCTGCGCAACCAGGCCCGCATCGAAGCGGATCGCGGCCGGCTCGACGCCGCGGGAGCGCTCCTGGAGCGGGCGCTCGCCGCACAGCGGAAGAGCCTCGGGCCCGAGCACCCGGCGCTCGCGCCGACGCGGCTCGCCCGCGCGCGGCTCCTCGCCCGGCGCGGCGACGCGGCTCAGGCGGAGGCCGAGGCGGCCGCGGCGACGGCCGCGCTCGAGCGCTCGCTCGGCCCGGCGCACCCGCTGGTCGCGCGCGCGCGCACGCTCGAGGCCCGCCTGGCGGCGGCGCGCGGCGATGGCGCCGCGGCGTGGTCCGCGTCCGCGCAGGCCTCGCGCGAGATCGCGCGCTACACGCGCCGCACCTTCGGCGCCATCTCCGACCGCCAGCGCGCGCTGCTCGCCGACGACGCCGAGGACGTGATCGGCGCCCTGCTCTCCGCGGAAGGCGCATCGCCGCGCGAGGCGCTCCTCGAGCTCCTGCCGCACCGCGACGCCGTGCTGCGCTCCATCGCCGCCACCCAGCGCAGTGCGCGCGGTAGGAAACGCGGCGAGCTCGCGGAGCTGCGCCGCCGCTACGTGGCGGCCGTGCTCGGCACGGGAGCGGAGGCGGCGCGCCGCGCCCGCACGCTCGCCGACGAGATCGACCGGCTCGAGGTGACGAGCGCGCACGACGCACGCCTGCCCGAGACCGACCCGAGCGAGGCCCTCGAGCGCGCCTGCAAGCGACTCCCCGAGGGCGCGGCGCTGGTCGCCTTCGCGGCCCATGACCGGACCCCCCGCGGCGATGCCTCCGCCACCCGCCCCGCGCTCGCGGCGTTCGTCGTGCGCGGCGAGTGCGCGGTCGTGCGCGTCGACCTGCCGGAGAGCGAGCGCGCCGTGGCGGCGGCGGAGGCGTTCGCGCAGGCGATGCGCGCGCAGCGCATGGACGACCCGAGCGCGCGCGCGGCGCTCGCCGAGAGCCTGCTCGGCCCGCTGCGCGCCGCGCTCGCGGGCGCTCAGCGCTGGCTCGTGATCCCGGACGGCGCGCTCTGGGGCGTGCCGTTCGGCGCCCTTCCCGACCCCGAGGCGCCGGACCGCTACCTGCTCGAGCGGGTGACGGTCGGCTACCTGACCTCGATCTTCGAGCTTGCCGAAGCCGAGCCGCGCCGCGGCGTCCGCGTGTCCGATGCGCGTTCGCTGCTGCTCGGCGCGCCCGAGTTCGGGAACGACGGGGGCCCGACGGTGCTGACCGAGAGCGGCCCGTGCGCGATTCCCCCCTTCGCGGCGCTCCCGGCGACGCGGCGCGAGGTGGAGGACATCGAGCCGCTCGTGGGCGAGCCGAGCCTGCTGCTCGGAGCCGAGGCCCGCAAGGACCGGCTCGCGGCCGCGCTGGGCCTGCGCCCCTGGCTCGTGCACCTCGCCACGCACGCCTACTTCGCCGGCCAGGGAGGCTGCGGCGCGCGCGCGCCGGCGCAGGGCGCGTGGCGCGAGGCCGACGCGCCGATCGCGCCGAACCCGCTGCTCCTCTCGGGGATCGCGATGGCCGGCGCGAACGGGGGCGACCGCATCGCGGCGGACGCGCGCGGCGGGATCCTCACGGCCTACGAGGTCGCGAGCCTCGACCTGGGCGCGGCCGGGCTCGTGGTCCTCTCGGCCTGCGACACGGGCACGGGTCTGCGCCAGCGCGGCCACGAGGTGCAGGGCCTGCGCTGGGGCTTCCGCGCCGCCGGAGCGCGCGCGCTCGTCACGAGCCTCTGGCTCAGCAACGACGTCGCCACGCGCGAGCTGATGCGCGCCTTCTACACGGCGCTCGCGTCCGAGGCCGCGCCGGACGACCCCTTCCGCGGGGCGGAGGCGCTGCGGCGGGCCCAGCTCGCGCAGGTCGAGGCGGAGCGGCGCTTCGGGCTCCGCCGCCCGCTCACCTGGGCCAACTTCGTCTTCTCGGGCGTGCTCTGAGCGCCGGCGCGAGCCTCTACGGGATGCACTGCTCGCCGGGGAAGGGGCCACAGGGGGGGAGGCCCACGTCGCCGCCACCGGGCGGCGACACCACGCCCGTGTCGATCTGGTTGTAGATCGGATTGTTCGGGTCGAGCGGGTCGAGCCAGCGGTCCTTCACCGGGCTCTCCCAGGTTCCCTCGCTCCCGGCGCCCACGGGCGGCAGCGAGGCGAGCGCATCCTGGCCGGTGATCGCGTCGAGCGCGCGGCCGTCGCCCCGGCTGCGCGCGGAATCGAAGGCGATCGCGCGGAAATCGACCAGGCAGCCGTCCGCGGGCGAGACGTTCGGGTCCCACGTCTGGGCGACGCGTGGCAGCGGGACACCGGGCCGCACCGTCACCTGCTGGCCGCCCTTCAGGGTGAGGACGCTCCCGAGCCGGCGCGCGCTCTCGACCCGCACCTCGCTCTCCGCCGACGCGATCGTCGCCGTGCCCTTCGCGTCGACCGAGACGTAGACCACGGAGCCCAGGATCGTCGCGATCGCGGCCGGCGTGTGGATCTCGATCCGCTGCGCCGCCCCCCGCGGCTCCGCCAGCACGCGGATCTCGCCCTGGCGCAGCTCCAGCACCCGCGGCCCGTCGCTCTTGCCGTCCCGATGCCCGAGGCGGAGGGAGGTGCCCTGGCAGACCTCGAGGACCGCATCCTGGTCCACGAGGATCGAGCACGCCCCGTCGTCGCCGGTCCGGAGCGAGTCGCCGTCCGCGAGGTTCGATTGCCGCTCGAGCGCAGCGCCACCTGCACCCGCGTTGCCGGTCACGGCCGTGACCGTCGCGCCCGGCTCGGCCGCCGGGGCGGGCGCTCCCGCGGCGAGCGCACCGAGCGCCAGCCAGACGGTGTGCCCGGAGATCCGCTTCCACGTGATCCAGCGCATAGTATTCTCCGGTTGGGAACCCAATGGAACGCGCTTCCGTCTTCCTACCACTGGTAGGTCAGGTAGGCGCCCACGACCTTGCGGTTGTAATCGTACACCGGAATGTTCGAATCCTGGAAGGCGAACGATCCGGCGACGCGGGCGATCCAGTGCTCGACGATGGGCCGCGCGATCTCCGCGGTCACCCAGTGGGTGTCGTCCGCGCGCTTCTTGGACGGAGCGAAGGCGCTGTGGTCGCGATAGTCGCGGTGGCCGAAGCGCCAGAGCCAGGAGAAGGAGACGGCCCAGGGGAAGTCGTAGCCGGCGCCGAAGGAGGTCTCGAACCCATCGTATCGCCACTCGGTGCCGACCGAGTCGTAGAGGTCGCCGTTCGCGCCGACCGTCACGTAGGTGAAGGGCTCCGGAAGGAAGAAGAACTGGCTCACGCCGAAGAGGTGCCGGGGCCCATCGCGGTTGAAGGCCGAGTTCGGCGGGAAGTCCAGGTCCTGGAACTCCGCATACTGGAACTGGTAATAGGGCTGCGTGAGCCCCCAGTTGCCCTCGCGGACGGCGAGGGTCGGCGTGGCCCGGTGGATCTGCCGGAAGGGATCCGAGAGGTCCAGCAAGGTGTAGGCGTAGTCGTAGCGGAGGCCGAAGCGCACGGGGCCGACGATCGTGCCGCCCGAGACCCAGCCCGCGTGGGTCTGGAGGTCGACCTTGTTCTCGTCGTGGTTGAGGCTCAGGTAGCCGTCGTAGCCCGCCGAGAGCGACGTGCGCTGGTTGCCGAAGAGCCGGACGCCGCCGGACCCCGTGAAGACGCCCCGCCAGGTCGGGTCCGAGCTCTGGTTCGGCTGGCCGTTCACCAGGAAGTCTTCCGCGCTGGCGAGCAGCGGGTTGCTGTCCCACTCGCCGCCGGCCGTGACCGCGACGCTCCAGGGCCGCTCCGAGCGCGCCCCCTTCAGCTCCTCGCTCAGATTGGCGGCCGACTGCCCGAGCGGGGAGACGGGAGACTGTTCGGCCACGACGGAGAACGAGCCCGCGGCGGCCGAGAGGTCGCCGACCGAGGCCTCGGAGAGGCCCGAGTAGTAGCGGGCCTGCACGGCGAGCGAGGGATCGAGGGCCCCGGCCCGCTCGAGGTGAGGCAGGGCGGCTGCGTGATCGCCGGTGCGGTAGGCCGCCACTCCCGCGTAGAACTGAGCCTGGGCGTCGTCGGGGTCCTCGGCCAGCACCTTCTGGAAGACGGAGCGCGCCTCGGCGTTGCGACCGAGCTCGAGCAGCGTGATGCCGCGGTCGAAGACCAGCTCCCGATCCCCCGGATCGAGCGCCAGGGCGCGCTCCTGGAGCTCGAGGGCTCGCCCGGGATCGCCCTGAGCCTTCAAGACCAGCGCCAGGTAGCGAAGGCCCTCGCGGTCCTGCGGATCTTCCGCGAGGACGCGCTCGAAGTCCTGACGGGCCGAGTCGAGGCGTCCCTCCCCGTAGGCCACCACGCCCCGGTGGAAGGCGAGCTCGGAATTGACCGAGGCATGGGCGGAGATCGCGGCGACCCAGCACGCGAGTCCGATCGCCAGGCACGACCAACCGTTGGCTCGAATCAAAGGGGGCTCCACTCCACACAGTGCGCCCCTTGGCGCCACCCGCGGTCGCCCGGTATTTGACCAACCCCCTCCGGACGTGTCAATCGCCCCTCCCCGCAGGACTTGCGGGGACGGAGGGTCGCCTCCCGCTGGAACGAATCTGATTTCCCCGAGGGATTTTAATGTGGTGAAAAAGACTCGAATCGTGGCAGAATGTTGCCCGCGTGACGTGCGGACCGCCCCGGGTGCATAATCTCCCTTGGCACGCGGCCGCGCGCGTCGCCTTCTCGAACGGGAGCCCCCCCCGAATGCCGCTCCGCCGCTCCCTCGTCCTCTCCCTCTCGCTGCTCGCCTCGGTCCTCGACGCCCGAGCCCAGCCGCTGCTCTACGGGCCGGTCCCGTTCGGGGATCCCCCGCCTCCCGGCTGGGGCCAGGGCGTGGCGCTCGCGCAGAGCGACTATGCGGCGAACTACGAATCGCCCCCCACGCTGCTCTTCGTGGCCGAGGGCCTGCGGCCGAACTCCGGAAGGCTCCGGATCTACGACGTGACCGACCCAGGCGCGCCGGTCTCCCTTGCGTCGCTTGTCCCGAGCGCGGCGGAGTGCCCCACCGGGTCGTACGCGTCGAACGTGAGCTTGCTCGGGACCCGGGCGTACCTCGCCGCCGGCAGCTGCGGCGTGCTGGTGGTCGACGTCTCCGACCCGAGCCTGCCGCAGATCCTGCTCCGCGTGAGCTCACTCGACATCACGCAGGACGTGCTGCCGCGGAGCACGACCGGCGGCGTCGAGCTCCTCGTGGCCGACGGCACGGCGGGGCTGCGAGTGATCGAGCTCGCCGATACCAATGGCATCCCGAGCGTCCAGCAGCAGCTGCAGATCGGGTCCGCGCAGGGCATCGACGGCTCGGCGCTCGCCGTGGACGCCGACCCGGAGAGCGGGCACGTGGTCGTGGCGACGACCAACGGCGTCTTCGACGCGATCCTCGGCCAGGGCGCACCCCTCGTCGGCACGCTGCTCATCACCAATCCGGACCATCTGCCGCTGCCGCCGGCCTCGCAGCTCACGACGATCCCCCAGGGCGTGACCGTCCGCGACGACTACGCGTACGTCCCGCTCTGGAAGGGCGGTCTCATCCGGTTCGATCTGCTGAATCCGTCCGCCGAGAGGCTCACGGTCGAGACGTTCCACGCCTTCTTCAAGGCCCTCCTCCTGCCCTCGGGCGCGACGCTGCTGGTGAGCGAGGGCCAGTGCGGGCTCGCCGTCTTCGACGTGACCCCCGAGAGCCTGGTCGAGAAGCCCTATAGCCCGCTGGCCGTCGCGGGCATCACGGACCCGGCGGCGTGCGGGCCCGAGGTGACGGACACGGCGATCCCCTTCGCCTGGTCGCTGGCCGAGCAGGGGGGGCTCGCGGCGGTGGGCTTCGGCGTGACGGCCACCGGGGGCGGCGGGTTCGAGCTCCTCGACCAGCTCGAGAACGTCCTGCTGCGAGCGGCAGCCCCTGCGCTCGCGCCGGATGCGGACGCCGACGGCGCCGCCGATGGCGCCGACAACTGCGCGCTCCTCGCCAACGCGGGCCAGGCGGATACCGACCAGGACGGGTTCGGCGACGCCTGCGACCCCGATCTCGATGGCGATGGGCGGGTGGGCGGGCCCGACCTGCTCCGGCTCGCGGGCGCATTCGGGGCCGCGACCGGCGACGCCCGCTACGACGCCCGGGCCGACTTCGACGCCGACGGCGTCGTCGGCGCGCCCGACCTGCTGCGGCTCGCCGGCGCGTTCGGAGAGGCCCCGGGGCCGTCGGGACTCGCCTGCGCGGGCACGGCCCCCTGTCCGTAGCGTCCGGTACCGGCGCGGGAAGGTCCCCGGCCGCGCTCGACGGCTCGTGACGCCATATACTCGCCGCCGCGCCCTGGAGGGTTCGATGGGAGCCTTGTGGATCGCCGCGCTCTGGGTCCTCTTCGCCGCCACCCACATGGCGCTCTCGAGCCAGCGCCTGCGGCCCCGCCTCGTCGCCAAGCTTGGCGCCCGCGGCTTCCAGGCCGCCTACTCGCTGGTGGCCCTCGCGATCTTCGTGCCGCTCGTCTCGACCTACTACGCGCACAAGCACACGGGGCCCTTCCTCTGGTACGGATCGCCGCTCCTGGGCGTGCGCTGGCTCGGCTACGGCCTGATGGGGGCCGCCTTCGTGCTGGTCGTCGCCGGGCTCGTGCAGCCGAGCCCGGCGGGCATGGTGCCGGCCCGGCCCGAGGTGCGCGGCGTCGCCCGGATCACGCGCCACCCGGTGCTGATGGGCTTCGGGCTCTGGGGGCTCGCGCACCTCCTGCTCTCGGCCGTGCACGCCTCCGAGCTCGCATTCTTCGTCGGCTTTGCCCTCTTCGCGGTCGTGGGCTGCGAGCACCAGGACCAGCGCAAGCTCGCGGCGAGCGAGAGCTACCGCGCCTTCCACGCCGCGACGCCCTTCCTGCCCTTCTCGCGCCTCGGCTTCGTGAAGGGGCTCGCCGAGCTGCCGCTCCCGATCGCGATCGCGGCCGGGATCGCGCTCACCTGGGCGCTGCGCCGGTACGCGCACGCCTGGCTCTCGGGCTCGTGATGCCGAGGGGCACCGTGATCGAGCCCTGCGCGGGGCGGAGCTAGCGCGCGTGGCTCGAGTCGCGACGCCGTCCGGGGATCCGTTCCACGGGCGGGCGGCCGTCGTGACCGGAGGCGCCGGAGGCATCGGCCTGGCGATGGCGCAGGCCTTCGCGGCGCGCGGCGCGAAGCTCGTCCTCGCCGACATCGACGCGGCCGCGCTCGCGCAGGCCGAGCGGGAGCTCGCCGCGGCCGGCGCCGAGGTGCTCGGCGTCCCGACCGACGTGACGCGCCGCGAGAGCGTCGCGGCCCTCGCGGACGCCGCCTTCGCGCGCTTCGGCGCCGTGCACCTGCTCTGCAACAACGCCGGGATCGCCGTGCTCGGCCCGCTGGTCGGCGCCGACGCCGGCGACTGGCGCACGGCGATGGACGTGAACTTCTGGGGCGTCGTCCACGGCATCGACGCCTTCCTGCCGCGGATGCTCGCGCAGCGCTCGGGCGGCCACGTGCTCAACACCGCGTCGATGGCGGGGCTCGTCGGAATGCAGGGGCTCGGGATCTACTGCGCGACCAAGTTCGCCGTGGTGGGGCTCTCCGAGTCGCTGCGCCGCGAGCTCGAGCCCCGCGGCATCGGCGTCTCCGTGCTGTGCCCGATGATGGTCGATACAAACATCGGCCTGAACTCCGCGCGCGCGCTCGGCCGCGAGAGCCCGGGCGCGGCCCCGCCCGGCGTCGCGCTCCAGGGCGGCGTGATCGGCGCCGACGAGGTCGCCCGGCGCGTGGTGCGCGCGATCGAGACCGACGCCCTCTACGTGTTCACGCACCCCGAGCAGCGCGAGATCCTGCGCCGCCACGCCGCACGGCAGGCCGAGAGCTTCGAGCCGGGCTTCTGACCCGGATCCTGGCTAGTCTCCGGGCCGGAGGCGATTCATGCCCACCCGCCTCGACGAGGCCGCGGTCCTCGACGCGCTGCGCCCGATCGTCGACCCCGATTTCGGCAAGAGCATCGTCGATCTCGGCTTCGTGAAGGACCTGCGCATCGAGGCCGGTCGCGTGGCCTTCGCGATCGAGCTCACGACGCCGGCCTGTCCGGTCAAGGCGGAGTTCGAGCGGGCGGCGCGCGAGCGGGTCGCGGCGCTCCCGGGTGTCACCTCCGTCGACGTGCGCATGACCTCCAACACGCGGGGGCGGCGAGCGGCTCCTCCGGCGGGAGAGGCGGCCGCGGTGCTGCCGGGCGTGCGCAACACGCTGGCGGTGGCCTCGGGCAAGGGCGGCGTGGGCAAGAGCACCGTGGCGCTGAACGTCGCGCTGGCGCTGCGCCAGAGCGGGGCGCTCGTGGGACTCATGGACGCCGACGTCTACGGCCCGTCGCTCCCCCTCCTCACCGGGGTGTCGGGGCGGCCGCACGCCGAGGAGCGTCGGATCGTCCCGCACGAGGGCCACGGGCTCCGGCTGATGTCGATGGGCTTCTTCCTGACCGAGGACTCGCCGGTGATCTGGCGCGGCCCCATGGTACACGGGCTCATCCGCCAGTTACTGACCGACGTCGAGTGGGGTGAGCTCGACTACCTGATCGTCGACATGCCGCCCGGCACCGGCGACGCGGCGCTCACGCTGACGCAGATGGCGCCGCTCTCGGGAGCCGTGATCGTGACGACCGCCAACGACCTCTCGCTGATCGACGCGCGCAAGGGCCTCGCCATGTTCCGCAAGGTCCAGGTGCCCGTGCTCGGCATCGTCGAGAACATGTCCTGGTTCACGCCGCCGGACCTGCCGGAGCGCCGCTACCGGATCTTCGGCGAGGGCGGCGGGCGGCGCGTCGCCGAGGAGCTCGGCGTGGACCTCCTGGCCGAGATCCCGCTCGATCCGAGGATCGTCGAGGGAGGCGACAAGGGCCTCCCGATCCTGGTGGGCGCGCCCGATTCCGAGGCCGCGCGGATCTTCCGCGAGCTCGCGGGCCGGATCGCGCGCAAGCTCGCGGTGCTCGCCGAGCGCACGCCGCCCGTCGCCGACGCGAACATCACCTGGGTTAGCGGCCCGTGACCAGGTCCATGTAGAGGATCGGCACGGGGCCGACCGGGGTGAACTGGCGCGCCGCGTACTCGTCGTAGGAGAGGCGCTGGAAGCGCACGCCCGGGTCGGGCTCGAAGAAGCCGTCGTCGATCGGGAGCGACGAGGACCAGTTCAAGAAGTCGGTGTAGATGGTCTTGCCCGTGAGCCGCGTGTAGATCTCGAGACGCACGGGGAGGCGCGGCTCGTCCTTCGTCACCCACGCCTCGCGGCGGCCGGCGTCGTCGGTCACCCGGTAGCGCTCGCACACGCGCCCGCCGATCGGCTCCTCGCCGACGAGTTCGCCGCCCTGCCGGACGATCACCTCGAGCTCCCGGCCGAAGGGGCGCCGGTCCGGCGCGTCCTTCGCGAGGGCTTCGCGCGAGCGCCCGATGGCGACGCCCTCGCGGCTCGTGGCGTCGTAGGCGTAGTAGGTGTCGCCGCGGACGAGGCTCACCACCTTGCGCCCGGCGATCACCGTCTCGGCGCGGAGCTTCGGCCCCTTCGACCAGAAGTAGGCGACGTTGATGCCGATCTGCGAGTGGGCGAGGGTGAGCGCGTACCAGGTCGGGGGCTGCGAGCCCGAGGGCTCCTTCGCCGCGGGGGGCTTCGCGCGTTTCGCGGCCGGTGCGTCCTTCCGCTCCTCCGGACGCTCCTGCGCCGAGCCGGGCGCGGGGAGGAGCACCGCCGCTCCGATCCAGATCGCCAGCAGCACGAGCTCGCGGGCCGCGCGCGTGGGCCTCATCGCAGCACCTCCAGCGGACGCTCCGCGCGCGGCACGAGCTCCGGGACCGGGCGCCCCTCCATCCACTCCGGGATCGGGACGCCGAGGAGCGAGAGGACGGTAGGGGCCACGTCGATGCTCCGCACGTCGCCGAGCGCGAGGCCCGCCGGCACCGCGCGTCCGACGGCGGCGAAGAGCGCGGCCATGCGCGCCTGCTCGGGGCGGTAGCCGTGGACGCCGAGCAGACGGCCGCCGCCGATCGCGGTGCCGGGAGGCGCGAGCACCACGACGTCGCCCGAGCGCGGGTTTCCGAGCCGGAGCTCCGCGGGAGCCTCGCCGCGCCGCCAGGCCTCGAGCCCCAGGCCGCGCGCAAGGAGGACGGCCCTCGCCTCGGCGGCGGGCCCGCCCTCGATCGAGACGCCGACGAAGCCCCCGCCGCCGAAGACCCGCGCGCGGATCCCGGCGCGGCGCAGCGCCGCCGCGAGGTCGACGCGCTCGGCCACGCGATCCATCCCGTGATCCGAGACCAGGAGCAGCGTCGCCGTCGCGAGCCCGCCATGGCGTTCGATCCCCGCCAGGAGCCCCGCGAGCGCCGCATCCTGGGCGCGCAGGGAGTCCGCGACCTCGGGCGCGTCGGGGCCGTGGACGTGGCCCGCGTGGTCGGCGCCGTGGAACCAGGCCGTGACCAGGCGCGGGCGCGAGGCCTCCGGCTCCGCGTAGAGCCACGCGAGGATCTGTTCGACCTTGTCGATCTCGGCCACGTCCGGGTCGAAGCGCCGCCAGTGGCGCGGGGCGCGCCCGGAGCGCCAGGGCCCTTCCGAGCCCACCCAGTGGAACGACGCGGTCGGGATCCCGCGCGCCTCGAGCAGCGACCAGAGCGGCTCGACCTCGATCCAGCTCGGGTCCGCCTCCTTGTCGTAGGCGCCGCGCCCGCGGTCGAGGAAGGCGTTGTCGACGATCCCGTGACGGTCCGGGTGCACCCCGGTCACGAGCGTGACGTGGTTCGGGAAGGTATTGGTCGGGAAGACCGGGACGAGCCGCTTCGCGACGGCGCCGCGCCGGGCGAGCTCGCGGAGGGTCGCGAGGCCCTTCTGGCCCACCTCGGGCGAGGTCCCGTCCAGGGAGATCAGGACCACGGTCGCATCCGCGGGGCCGGCGGCGGCGGGCGCCGTCGCGAGCAGCAGCGCCAGGCAGAGCGCGTGGAACTCGCGCGGGATGCGGCGCACCGCTCCGGACCTTACCATCGGCGATCGTGCGCGTCGCGCTCACGATCGCCGGCTCGGACCCGACGGGGGGCGCGGGGCTCCAGGCCGACCTCCAGGTCTTCCGCGCCTTCGGCGTCCACGGCGCCGGGGTCCTGACCGCGCTCACGGTGCAGGACACGGTCAAGGTCCACCGCGTGCTGCCGGTCTTCCCGAACGTGGTGCTCGAGCAGCTGCGCGTCCTGCTCGCGGACCTGACCCCGGACGCCGTGAAGCTCGGGATGCTCGCGACCGACGACGTGGCGCGCAGCGTCGCGCTCGGGCTTCGCGAGCTCGACCGCGCGCCGCGGCCGGTCCCGATCGTGGTGGACCCGGTGCTCGCGGCGAGCGACGGGACGAGGCTCCTCGAGCCCCGCGCGCGCGGCGTGCTCGAGGAGCTGATCGGGCGCTGCGCGCTCGTGACGCCGAACCTCCCCGAGGCGCGCGAGCTCACCGGCTGCGACGTCTCGACCGAGGAGGGCATCCAGGCGGCGGGCTCCGCGCTCGTGACGAACCTCGGCGCCGGCGCCGCCCTCGTGACGGGCGGGCACCGCGACGGGCCCCCCGACGACCTCTTCGTGGTGCGCGAGGGCGGATCCGCCTCGCTCAGCTGGCTGCGCGGCGAGCGCATCGAGGCCGGTCGCGTGCACGGAACGGGCTGCGCGCTCGCCTCGGCCATCACCGCCGGACTCGCGCGCGGCGTGGAGTTGCGCCAGGCGGTCGAGCGCGCGCGGCGCTTCGTCGCGAACGCGCTGCGCGAGGCCGAGGCCGTCGGCCGGATGGCTCGGCTGCTGGCCTTCCTGTAGCCCGCGAGCCCGCGCGGTGCCCCGCGACCCCTACGAGGTCTTCTCCCGCGTCTACGACCAGGACGTCCACCTCGAGATCCCGCGCGCCTTCTTCCGCACGCTGCGCCCGCTGGTGCGCGACGCGCGCCGGGGCCCGCCGATCCTCGACCTCGGCTGCGGCTCGGGCCTCGTAACGGAGCGGATCGCGGCCGCCGGCGCGCACGCGATCGGGATCGACGGCTCGCGCCCGATGCTCGCGCTCGCGCGCCGGCGCTGCGCACGCTTTCCGGGTCGCGTGCGCCTCCTCCAGCGGCGCCTCGACGCGATCCGGCTCGCGCCGCAGGCGCATCTCGCGCTCGCCTGCGGCGACGTGATCAACCACCTGCCGTCGCTCTCCGCGGTGAAGCGCGTGCTGGGCTCGGTCCGGCGCGCGCTCGCGCCGGGCGGCGTGCTCGTCTTCGACGCCCTCACGGAGTTCTGCTTCGCGACCTACTGGCCCGAGAACACCCATCTGCTCGAGGGCCCGCACGGCGCTCTCCTCATGGACTGCGACTGGGACCCGGTGCGCCGCCGCGGCAGCGCGCGCATGATCGCCTTCGCGCGCGAGGCGCGCGGCCGCTTCCGCCGCTACGAGACGATCCTCCACGAGTACGCCTACCGCGACCGCGAGCTCGAGCAGGCCTTCGCGGCCACCGGCTTCGCCGAGCTGTGGCGGCGCCCCTGGAGCGCCTGGCCCGACCAGGGCGAGGAGCCCGCGATGGACCGCGCGCTCTGGTGCGGGCGCCGGGGCGGCGGCGACGCGAGCGTGCGCCCCGCGCGCCTGCGCGCGCTCGGCTTCCGCCGCGTCGCCTGATCCGTCCCGTCTCGGGCAGGATCGTGGTCGCGGTTGCCGACGAGCTCGAGCCAGAGGTAGGCGCGCCTCCGAAGCCTCCTTAGTACTTGCTGAAGATCTGGGCTCGGATCTCGCCGTTCGGGTTCGCGGTCGTGTGCACGTTGAGGTAGATGAACCCCGTGCGGATCGCGTGGAGGAGCGACGCGATGTTGTTGATCACCACCGGGCACTGGGCGGTCGGCGTCGCGACGGGCGCGAGGTTCGACCCCGTATAGGTGCCGTCGAGCCTGAGGACGCCGGGGAGGTCCTGGAAGGCGACGGGAGGAGACCCGCCCGCCGGAGTCAGCAGGTTCAGGACGATCACCCCGTTCACCCCGGCCGCCGCGCAGTGGAGGTGCGCTTGCGTGACCGCCGTGACCGGCTTGGGCATGATCACGATCTCGACCTCGACCTGAGTGAGGGCCTTGGTGAAGTCGAGCTCGGTCTTCCCGGCGGCGGAGGTCGTCACGGCGGGAACCTCCTGGGCGCCGCTCAGCCTCGCCTTGAACTCCCGCGCGGGGCTCTCGCCCGCCCCGGCCGATCCCGCGTACATCCCGAAGCCCACAACCATTGCAACGACTAGCCAATGACGCCTCATCTTCCTCTCCTTGGTGAAGCTGGGTCCATTCCCTCACCACCCCGCGCAACAGCAGCGCACCGACGGCATTCTACCGAGATCGCGAGCGGGTACGGAGAGAAAAGAAAGGCGCGCACATCGAAAGAGCATCGGCGAGGGGAGAACGACACGACCGTCGGCAGCGCCCCCGGCTCCCGCGGGGTGCCCCCGGGGTGCTTGCCCGCGCTGCTCGCGGTCGAACCCGACGGTGTACGATGCGTAGTGTGTCTGCTCGGTTCCCCTCGACGGAGCCCCCTCTTCCACTCCCTGCGCTCGTCCCTCCTCTTGACGCTCGCGTATGTGTCGTTGCGCTTCGGTCTCGTCGGCTGCGGAGCCGAGGAGCACGCACCGGCGCCGCTCCCGGCGCCGACGCGCGGGGCATCGAGCCGGGCGGCCGGCAGCGCGGAGCTCCCGCTGCCCGCACCCGGCGTGTGGAGCGTGGAGCTCTCGGACGGCGCCGTACGCGTCCTCGCGAACCGGGCGCCACGAGGGGAGGTCCTGCGCGAGCTCGCCGAACGGGCGGGCTTCCAGCTCGAGGTGGCGGAGGGAGCCTCCCTACCGCCGCTCAGCTCGAGGATCGACGGGCTTTCGCTCGACGAGGCCCTGCCGATCCTCGTCGGAGCCCTCGACTACCGCGTGGAGCGGGTCTTCGATCCGGCGCGCGCCGCTCACGTGGTGCGCCGCGTCGCGGTGGGATCCGAGCCGCCGGCCCGAGCCGAAGCCGCCGTCACGCCGCCCGAGAGCGTTTCCCCCGGGTGGCAGCGCATCGAGGAGCTGCGGGACCGGCTCGAGCCGGGCCCGAGGCTCGCGGAGGTCTTCGAGAAGCTCGAGAGCCCCGACCCCGATGCGCGCGCGGACGCGGTGGCCGAGCTCGAGCCCAGCGAGGAGGAGCTCGAGCTCCTCCTCGTTCTCCTCGAGGACGACCCCGATCCCGCGGTGCGCATCGCCGCCGCCGAGCAGCTCGCCGGCGCGGAGTCGTATGGCGCCACCCAGGCCCTGCTCGGCGCGCTCGCAGACCGCGATCCGGAGGTCGTGGTGGCGGCCGTCGAGGCTCTCGCGTCGTCCGACGATGCGAGCACGATCCCGCAGCTCGCGCCGCTGCTCGAGCACCGGGAGTCCGCCGTGCGCGCCGCCGCGGCGCTCGCGATCGAATCGCTGAGCGATTATTGATGGCGACGCGCGCCGTTTGGGTGCCGACGCTCCTGTTTCCCGCGCCAGCCTAGCCATGCCCAGACGGCGCGGCCGCAAGCGTTCCCGTTCCCGGAGCGGGCTCGCGCCCGGTGAAGGCGTCGCGGTTGGCGACCAGGAACGCGATCGGGACGAGCGCGGCGAGCGCGACGCCGAGGGGCGAGCCGAGCATCGGGAGCAGCGTGGCGCCGCCGTAGCAGGCGACCGCGGAATGCAGGAGCGTGCGCGAGCGCTCGGGACGGTGCGCCAGCAGCAGGAAGGCGGGGAAGAGGATCAGGAGGTCGTGGAGCAGCGCGTACGGACTCGCGAGGAGCGGGAAGAGGAGCGCAAGCGCCACCGACTCGCGCCGCGACGCGACCGGAAGGCTCCGCTGCGCGAACGCGAAGGCGGCCAGCGCGGCGGCCAGCGCGGCGAAGAGCAGGTGCACGAGCGGCGTGAGGACCGGGAGCGCCGTCTCGGGGAGCAGCGTGGCCAGGAGCCCGAAGGGCGTCACCAGCAGGAAGGCCGGAAAGCCCTCGACGTAGGGCAGTCGCAGCAGGTGCCGGCCCAGGTCCGCGTAGGCGAGGAAGGGGCCGGGGCCCTTCGCCAGGAGCGCGCTCCCGCACCAGGCGCCCGCCACCGCGAGGAAGCCCGCGATCGCGGCGGCGCGCCGCCACACGCACCACACGATCAGGAATCCGAGCGCGAAGTGCGGCTTGTAGATCAGGCCGCCGGCCAGCGCGCCCGCGAGACCGAAGCGCCCCGCGAGCGTGGCCGCGGCCGCTCCCGTCGCGAGCAGCAGCGTGAGCCCGTGGTTCTGACCGACCTGGAAGCCCTCCACGAAGGGGAGCGAGGAGAGCACGATCACCAGCGCCTGGGAGCGGGTGAGGCCGGCGCGGGCGAGATCCTCGGGAGCGAGGTGCCGCAGGCCCCATTCGAGGGCGACGCCGACGCAGAGCAGGGTGAACGCCGTCCAGAGCGCGAAGGCGAAGACGAGGGGAAGCGGCGTCAGCGAGGCGTAGGCCTGCGCCACCCAGGGCGGGCTGATCGTCGGGTTCGTGCCGGCGAGATCGGCCTGGACCAGCGCCGCCTGGAGGGCGCCCTGCGTCTCGAAATCGTACAGGTGCCCCGGATCGAAGCGGTAGAGCCAGCCCGCCGCATAGAGCGTCACGAAGTCGACGCCGATGAACTGTCCCAGCCCCCCCATCCAGCCGTCGCCGAGCAGCGCGTTGGCGAGGATCACGAGCGCGAAGCAGCCGAGCAGGAGCCGCGGGTAGCCGACCAGTCGTTCCCGTTCCAGGAGAGGCACCGCTCCTGGAGCGGCATCCCGACCGCGCGGTCTTAGGCGTTTCTCGGCGCGGCGCTCCCGCCGAGGGGCAGCGAAGCGAGGCGCACCGGCAGGCGCCGCGCTCCCCAGTCTCCCGGAGGGCCGTCGAAGACCCCCGGCAGGCGCTCGCCGCAGCGCAGGCAACGCCCCTCGGCGTCGAGGTTCCAGGCGTCGAGCTCGTACCCGTCGCGGCCGATCACGAGCTCGCCGCAGCCGGCGCAGTAGCTGCTCTGCCCTTCGCGGTCTTGGATGTTCCCGGTGTAGACGTGGCGCAGGCCATGCTCGCGGGCGATCTCGCGCGCGCGGCGCAGCGTCGCGGGGGGAGTCGGAGGCTTGTCGCGCAGGCGGTAGTCCGGGTGGAAGGCGGTGAAGTGCCACGGGACGTCCGGCCCGAGGTTCTCGAAGGCCCAGCGGCTCATCGCCGCGAGCTCGGTCTCGGAGTCGTTCTCGCCCGGGATGAGCAGCGTCGTGACCTCGAGACAGACGTCCGTCTCGTGCTTCAGGTACACGAGCGTGTCGAGGACGGGCGCGAGCTGCCCGCTGCACAGGCGGTGGTAGAAGGACTCAGTGAAGCCCTTGAGATCCACGTTGGCGGCGTCCATCGCGGCGAAGAGCTCCCGCCGCGGCTCGGGGCAGACGTAGCCCGCCGTGACCGCGACGGAGCGGATGCCGCGCTCGCGGCAGGCGCGCGCCGTGTCGACCGCGTACTCGAGGAAGATCACCGGGTCGTTGTAGGTGAAGGCGACGCTGCGGCAGCCGAGGGCGACCGCCGCCTCGGCGATCCGCTCCGGCGGCGCCGCGTCGGCGAGCGTATCGATCTCGCGGGACTTGCTGATGTCCCAGTTCTGGCAGAAGCGGCAGGCGAGGTTGCAGCCGGCCGTCCCGAAGGAGAGCACGGGCGTGCCCGGCAGGAAGTGGTTCAGGGGCTTCTTCTCGATGGGATCGACGCAGTAGCCGCTCGAGCGCCCCCAGGTGGTGAGCACGATCCGGGCGCCCTCGCGGGCGCGCACGAAGCAGAGGCCGCGCTGGCCGTCGGCCAGTCGACAGCGGCGCGGGCACACGTCGCACTGGATCCGCCCGTCCTCCTGGACGCTCCAGTAGCGGCCCGCGACGATCCCTTCGCCGAGTGCGTCTTGCATCCGGTTCCAGGGTGGCGAAAATGGGGGGCGTCGCCCAGCTCGTCACGGCGAGGTGCGTCGCATGTCGAGGATCCGTCCGCCGGCGGTGGCCGGCCGCTATCCCGGGGCCGCCTTCTATCCCGCCGATCCGGTGGAGCTGCGCGACCTCGTCGACTCCCTGCTCTCGCGGGCCCACGCGTCGGCGGGCTCCGGGAGCCCGAAGGCCCTGATCGCTCCCCACGCCGGCTACCAGTACTCCGGTCCGGTGGCCGCCTCCGCCTACGCGCGCGTCGATCCCGTGGGGATCGCGCGGGTGGTGCTGCTCGGGCCGGCGCACCGCGTCGCGGTGCGAGGGCTCGCGGCGCCCTGCGTCGATGCCTTCGCGACCCCGCTCGGACCCGTCCCGCTCGACCTCACCGCTCTCGCCGCCGCGCTGCGCCTCCCGCAAGTGGGGCGTTCCGACCCCGCGCATGCGGACGAGCACAGCCTCGAGGTGCAGCTCCCCTTCCTCCAGCGCCGGCTCGGGAGCTTCGAGCTGGTGCCGCTCGTCGTCGGCGACGCCGAGCCGGAGGAGGTGGACGAGGTGATCGAGGCCTTGTGGGGCGGGCCCGAGACCCTGGTCGTGGTGAGCTCGGACCTCTCCCACTATCTCGACTACGAGGCGGCTCGCCGCGTCGACGCGCGGACGACGCGCGCGATCGAGTCGCTCGCGCCCCAGGCGATCGCGCAGGACCAGGCCTGCGGATGCGTCCCGGTGCAGGGCCTGCTCCTCGCCGCGCGGCGTCACGGACTCCGGGCGCGCGCGCTCGACGTGCGCAGCTCGGGAGACACCGCGGGGCCGCGGGACCGCGTCGTCGGCTACGGGGCCTATGCCCTCGCCTGAGCTCCACACGCTGCCTCGCACGTCGCTTCGGGCCGTCGCGCGCGAGGCGATCGCGCACGGTCTGCGCGAGGGTCGCCCACCGGACCTCGACCTCGCGCATTACCCCGCCGGGCTGGCGGAGCCGCGCGCGAGCTTCGTGACGCTCCATCGCGCGGGCGAGCTGCGCGGCTGCACGGGGAGCCTCGAGGCCGAGGAGCCGCTCGTGGTCGACGTCGCGCGCAACGCTTTCCGCGCGGCCTTCTCGGACCCGCGCTTCCCGGCGCTCGCGGGCTGGGAGATCGACGGCCTCGAGATCTCGGTCGCGCTGCTCTCGCCGCTCGAGCCGCTTGGCGCCGCGTCCGAGGCGGAGCTTCTCGCGAAGCTCCGGCCCGGCAGCGACGGGCTCATTCTCCGCGAGGGCACGCTCTGCGCCACCTTCCTGCCCGTCGTCTGGGAGAACCTGCCCGAGCCGCGCGACTTCCTCCACGCGCTCGAGCGCAAGGCCGGGCTCGAGGCGGGCCACTGGTCGGCGACGGTGCGCTTCGAGCGCTACAGCACGGAGCCGGCCGACTGAGACCCGCCTCCGCTGCGAGACCGCGCGGCGACTCGCCCGATTACGGGACCCCGGATCGCGGGGACGGCCTCGCGGGGACGGTGTTTAGATCTTTCGAATTCTCAGGATTCCGAAAACGCTGCCCCGCGGGGTGAATCTGAATATCCAGAACATCTGAACACCGTCCCCGCTCGGAGCGGTCCCCGCTCGGAGCGAGCCCGCAGGCGAGCGAAGTCCATCGAGTGGAAGGCTACGCGGAGGCCGCGAGCGCCTCGAGCAGGCGCCCCCACACGTTGTCGAAGTCGCCGTTGCTCATCACGAGCACGACGTCGCCCGGGCGGCTCTGCCGGGCCAGGTGGTCGACGATCGCGTCGACCCCATCGATCGCCACGGCCGGGATCCCGCGGGCGCGGACGTCCTCCGCGAGGCGCGACGAGGAGAAGCGCTCCGCGACCTCGCCGGTCGCGCTGTAGATCGGCGCATCGGGCACCACGGCCACGACCACGCCGTCCGCACCACCGAAGGCCTCCGCGTAGTCCCGCTGGAAGACCGCGCGCCGGCTCGTGTTGGTGCGCGGCTCGAAGACCGCCACCAGGCGGCGGCCCGGGAAGCGCGCGCGCAGAGACGCGATCGAGCCCGCGACGGCGGTCGGATGGTGGGCGAAGTCGTCGACCACGACGACCCCGCGCGCCTCGCCGCGCACCTCCTGCCGGCGCTTCACGCCGCGGAAGCCGGCGAGCGCCGCCACCGCCTGCTCCACCGGGACGCCGAGCGCCGCCGTGGCCGTCACCGCCCCGAGCGCGTTCTCGACGTTGAAGCGGCCGAAGAGCGGGAGCAGGGCCTGCGCCACGGGCTCCCCAGCGCGCAAGATCTCGAAGCGCGTGCCGCCCGCCTCGGCGCGCAGGCCCTCGGCGCGCCACTCCGGATCGCCCTGGCGGCCGACGCCGTAGCCGACGACACGGCAGCGGGCTCCTCCGACGACGTCGCGCACGCCGGGGTGGTTCGTCGCCGCGACGAGCAGCCCCTCGGGGGGGAGCCGGAGCACGAGCGTGCGGAAGGCCTGCTTCACGTGGTCGAGGTCGCGGTAGATGTCGGCATGATCGAACTCGACCGAGGTGAGCACGCAGGTGCGCGCCCCGTAGTGGAGGAACTTCGGCGTCTTGTCGAAGAAGGCGGTGTCGTACTCGTCGCCCTCCACGACGAAGTGAGACCCTCGCCCGTCGCGGAAGCTCCCGTCGAAGTCGAGCGAGAAGCCGCCGACGAGGAGCGAGGGGTCGCGGCCGGCCACCTCGAGCAGCTTCGCCGTGAGCGCCGTGGTCGTGGTCTTGCCGTGGGTGCCGGCGACGACCACCGAGTGCTTGCCTTCGATCGCGAGCCGGAAGAGCGCATCGGGGAAGGAGAGGTGCGGGATCCCCTCCTCGATCGCGGCGAGCGCCTCCGGGTTCTCGGGGCGCACGGCGTTCCCGATCACGACGAGGTCCGGGCGGGCCGCGATCACCTGCTCGGCCCGGAAGCCCACGTGCACCGGGATCCCCCACTGCTCGAGGGCGGTGCTCATCGGCGGATAGAGGCGGGAATCGGAGCCCGAGACCTCGAGGCCGCGCGCCTTGAGCAGCCCCGCGAGCGAGCCCATTCCGCTGCCGGCGATCGCGACGAAATACACCCGCCGCGGCGACTCGCTCACCCGCTCACCCCTCCCGGAAGGCCTCGATCACGAGGTCGTGGACCACGGGCCGCAGCTCGTATCGGCTGCGCTTGGTCACGAGATGAATCCGGTTCGTGAGCAGAACGACGACGGCCTCGGTCTCGAGGTCGATCCAGAGCGAGGTCCCGGTGAAGCCGAGGTGTCCGATCGAGCTCGGGGAGAAATGGCGCCCCGAGGAGGAGGCTCCCGGGGTCGGGGTGTCCCAGCCGAGCGTCCAGCCCGAGCCCGGGGGCAGATCCTGGCGGCGGCTCCACTCGCGGACGAGGGCCGCGGGCAGCACCGCGCTCCGCCCGTGCCAGGCGTCGAGCCAGGCCTGCGCGAAGGCCATCACGTCGTCGACCGTGGAGAAGAGCCCGGCGTGGCCCGCGACGCCTCCCATCGCGAAGGCGTTCGGGTCGTGGACCTCACCCCAGAGCACGCGGCCGCGCCAGGGGCAGCTCTCCGTGGCGGCGACCCGGCGGCGCAGGGCGTCCGGCAGGCTCGAGCCAGGGTCCGCGAGCCTCGCGAAGAAGGTGTCGCGCATGCCGAGCGGTTCGAAGATCCGCTCCGCGCAGAACTCGTCGAGCGGGCGGCGCGTCACGGCCTCGACGAGCGCGCCGAGCACGATGAAGTCGAGATCTCCGTAGACGGCGGCCTCGCCGGGGTCGTGCACCGGCGCCGCGCGCAGCGTCCGCTCGATCGCGAACTCCCGCGCCGCGGGCGTGCCGATCACGCGCTCGCCCGTCTTGCGCTCCTTCTCGAGCAGCACCTCGTGATAGGCGCGCCACGGCTTGAGCCCCGCCGAGTGGCTGAGCAGCTGGCGCACCGTGATGCGCTCCTTGCCGCGCTCGCCGAACGCGGGCAGGTACCCGACCACCGGATCGTCGAGCGCGATCCGCCCCTCGTGGACGAGCCAGAGCACGGCCGTCGCGGTGGCGAGGGGTTTGGTCAGCGACGCGAGGTCGAAGATCGTGTCGCGCGCCATCGGGAGGCGCTCGGGGCGGAGCACCGCGTGCCCGTGGCGCGAGGCGAACTCGATCACCTCGCCGTCCCGCGGCATGCGCGCGAGCAGCACCGCACCCGGCGTCTCGGCGCGCTCGATCGCCTTCTCGATCGCCCGGTCCACGCGGCCGAGCCTGCGCCGGATCGCGCTGCGCCTCACCGCGCCGCCCGCACGCCGTGCTCGAGGATGCGGAGCTCGCCCCGCTCGCCGTCGAGCTCGGCCCGCGCGCCGACCGGCCAGGCCGCGTTCGCGCGCACGTGGCCGAAGGGGAGCTCCACGACGAGCGGCACGCCGAGCGGACGCACCATCTCCTCGATCACGTCCAGCACCCCGGTCGCGTAGCGCTCGTCGACGCAAGTCGAGACGTCGCCGACGCCGACTCCGACCACGCCGGCGAGCTTCCCGGCCGCGCGCAGCTGCTGGAGCATCCGGTCGACCCGATAGGGCGCTTCGTTCACCTCCTCGAAGAGCAGGATCGCGCCGCGAGTCTGCACCTCCCAGGGCGTGGCGAGGCTCGCCGCCACGAGCGTGAGCGAGCCTCCGACGAGGCGCCCGCGCGCCGCGGCGCCCCCGCGCCCGCGCCCGCGCAGCACGACCGGGAGCGACGCGCGCCCGCCGAGCTGCAGCAGGAGCGCCTCGAGCGCACCCGGATCCGCGTCCGCGCCGCGCTCCAGCATCGGCCCGTGGAAGCCCACGAGCCCCGCGCGCCGCCGCAGCCAGAGGAGCAGCGCCGTCACGTCGCTGTAGCCCACGATGGGTTTCGCCGCCGCGCGCAGCGCGCCGGCGTCGAGCAGGTGCAGGATCCGGTCGCAGCCGTATCCGCCGCGCGCGCAGACGATGCCGTCGACCCGCGGGTCCTGGGCGAGATCCATGATCTCCTTGGCGCGCCGCGCGTCGTCGCCCGCGAGGTAGCCGCGCCGGGCCACGAGGTCGTCGCGGTGCAGCGTGCGGTAGCCCGCGGCGCGCAGCACCTCGCAGCCCTCGGCCACGCGATCCGGGTTCACGGGGCCGCCGGGGGCCGCGACCCCGAGCGTCGCCCCGGGCGCGAGCGCCCTCGGCTTGCTGAGCGCCGGCGAGCTCCTGGGGCGGGCCACTAGAAGATCTCGTCGTCCGTCTCGGGCAGCGCCCCGGAGGCGGGCGGCGGGGGCAGACCCGGGCCGGCGGAGCCGTCGGCGAGGTCCTGGAAGCGCGCGTAGCGGTGCTCGAAGTGCAGGCGCACGGTGCCGGTCGGGCCGTTGCGCTGCTTCGCGATGTTGAGCTCCGCGATGCCGCGGTTCTCCTCGGTCGGATGGTAGACCTCGTCGCGGTAGATGAAGGAGATCACGTCGGCGTCCTGCTCGATGGCGCCCGACTCGCGCAGATCGCCCATGTTCGGCCGGCGCTTGTCCGGGTCGCGCTGCTCGGGGCCGCGGTTCAGCTGCGAGAGCGCGACCACCGGGATGTCGAGCTCCTTGGCGAGGGCCTTGAGTCCATGGCTGATCTCCGCGATCTCGAGGTCCTTGCGCGCGGCGGGCGCGCTCCCGTGCGCGAGCTGCAGGTAGTCGAGCATCACGAGGTCGAGCCCGTGCTCCGCGTGCAGGCGCCGGCACTTCGCCTTGATCTCGAGGATGCTGATCAGCCCCGAGTCGTCGACCCAGATCCCGGCCTCGGCGAGGGTCCCCGCCACCTGCACGAGGCGCTCGTAGTCCGCGCGAGCGCCGAAGCCGCGCCGGAACGAGGAGAGGTCGACGCGCGCCTCGGAGGAGAGGAGCCGGAGCGTGAGGGCGCGCTTGGTCATCTCCAGCGAGAAGATCGCGACCTTCTTGCGATGGTCCACGGCGGCGTTGCGCGCCATGTTGAGCGCCAGCGCGGTCTTTCCCATGCTCGGTCGCGCAGCGATGATCACGAGCTCGCCGGGCTGGAGCCCGCCGGTCTTCTCGTCGAAGTCGCGGAACCCCGTCGGCACGCCCGTGAGCTCGCCGCGGCGCTCCATCAACGCCTCGACCCAGTCGATGGCGTCGTCCATCTCGTCGTGGAGGCTGCGGAAGCTCTGGCGCGAGCGCGCCTGCCCGATCTCGAAGACCCGCGACTCGGCGCGGTCGAGGAGCTCCTCCGCGCCCTCGGCCTGCTCGTAGCCCATCTCCGCGATCTCGGTCGCGACCGCGATCAGGTGCCGGCGCACCGCCTTGTCGCGGACGATGCGCGCGTGCTGGATCACGTTGGCCGCGGTCACCTCGTAGTCCCAGAGCTCGGCGAGGTAGACGGGACCGCCGACGGCGTCGAGGAGCTTGCGCTCGTTCAGGTGGTTGGCGAGCGTGTGCAGGTCGACGGGCTCGTTGGCGTCCTGGAGCGCGAGCATCGACTGGTAGAGCTGCTGGTGCGCCGGGTGGTAGAAGTCGTCCGGCACCACCTCCAGGAGCACGCCGTGGACCGCCCGGTTGTCGCGCAAGAGCGCCGAGAGGACGGCCCGCTCGATCTCGAGGTCGTGGGGCGGCACGCGGCCGGCGAGCTCGGCCGGCGGCTCGGCCGCCCGCCCGCCCCGTCCATTGCGTCCCGCGCTGGTCCGCGCCACGGCACCCCCTCCGTCGGCGGAAGGCGATCGTAGCTCGCTGGGCTTCGCTCGCCTACGGCTCGCTGCGCGCAGGCCGACTCAGGAGTCGGCCTCCCGGCTTGATCAACTCCGCTCGCCTACGGCTCGCTGCGCGCTCTGCTTGCCTACTCCTCCGCGGCGACGACGACCTTGACCCGGGCGACGAGGTCGCGCTGCAGCCGGATCTCCACGGCGTGCTCGCCGAGCTCCTTGATCGGCTCGTCGAGCTGGATCCTGCGCCGGTCCACCGGGACGCCGGCTGCGGCGAGCAGCTCCGCGATCTGCGCCGAGGTGACGGAGCCGAAGAGCTTGCCCTCCTCGCCCGCGCGGGCGCGCACCGTGAGCGCCACCGCCTGGATCCGGTCGCGCAACGCCTCGTGCTCCTTGCGCTCCTTGGCGACCTTCGCCGCCACCACCCGCCGCTTGTGCTCGAGCTCGCGGACCTTCCCCTCCGTGGCGAGGATCGCCTTGCCCTGGGGAAGCAGGAAGTTGCGGGCGAAGCCGGGGCGCACGGTCACGAGGTCGCCGGCCTCGCCGAGGCTCGGCACCGACTCGCGCAGGATCAGCTTGACCCCGTCCATGGCGCGTCAGAGCCCCTGGCCGGTGTACGGCAGGAGCGCCAGCTGCCGCGCGCGCTTGATCGCGATCGCGAGCGGGCGCTGGTGGCGGGCGCAGTTGCCGGAGATGCGCCGCGGGATCATCTTGCCGGTCTCGGAGACGAAGAGCCGCAGCGTCTTCTGGTCCTTGTACTCGATCGGGAGGGTCGAGTCGGCGCAGAAGCGGCAGACCTTCCGGCGCACGAAGCCGCGCTTGCGCTGCTGGCGGCGCGCCTTCTTGCGCGCGCGGGCGCGAAGCCGGGCCTTGACGCTCTGCGAGTCCTCGTGGTCGCGGTCCCGATCGCGGTCTCGATCGTGGCCCCGGTCGTAGCCCGGGGCGTAGCCGGGGCCGCCCGTGGAGCTCATGGCCTACTCCTCCTCGTCCACATCGACGACGGCGTCCGTGTCGTCGTCGTCTCGGTCTCGCTCGCGTCCGTCGCCGGGGACCTCCTCGGCGGCGCGCGCCGCCTCCTCCTCGGCCTCGCGCGCGGCCCGCTCGGCGGCCTTGCGCGCCCGCTCCTCCTCGAGCGCCGCGGCCTCGCTCTTTCGCTTCTCGATGTCCTCGACGTGCGAGGCGACCTGGACGGTGAGGAAGCGCAGCACCGAGTCGTCGAGGCGCAGCGCCCGCTCGATCTCCGGCACGACCGGGCCGTGGTCGAGGTAGAGGAGCTCGAGGTAATGGCCCTTCTGGAAGCGGCGGATCTCGTAGGCGAGCCGCTTGCGCCCGAGGTCGTCGCACAGGAGCCGCACGGCGCCGTGGCGGGCGAGGACGCCGTCGAGGCGCGCGCGGATGGCTGCGAGCCCCTCCTCGGAGATCTCGGGCTGGACGATGAAGGTGGTCTCGAACTCCCGCACGGGTCCTCCTCGTGGTCGGGCGCCCGGGCGCCCGGGCCCCGAGCCTGGGAGGGCCGCGGGGGGACCTCCGTTGCGGGGACCGAGGGAATGCCCGCCGTCGCAGCGGGCGGCGGAGGGATACCACAGCCTCCGCCTCGGCGAAACGGGGGCCGATCGGACGCATCCTCTCGCCCTTCCGGAGCGCAGGCTAGCTAGACGGCGAGCTCGAGCAGGAGCTCGTGGATCCGCGGGTCTCCCGAGAGCTCGGGGTGGAAGGTGGTGGCCAGGATCTTCCCCTGGCGCACGAAGACCGGCCAGCCGTCGACGCGCGCCAGCACCTCGACGTCGGGCCCGGGGCGGCGCAGGCGCGGGGCGCGGATGAAGATGCAGCGAAGATCCTCGAGCTTCGAGTCGGCGAGCGCCGCGAACGAGTCGACCTGCGTCCCGTAGGCGTTGCGCACGGCCACCACGTCGAGCAGGCCGAGGCTCGGGACGGGGTGGTTCTCGACTTCGCGTGCGAGCAGCACCGCGCCGGCGCAGGTGCCGAGCAGCGGGCGGCCCGAAGCCGCGAAGGCCTGGAGCGGCGCGTAGAGGCCGAGCCGCTCGAGGCCCTTCGCGATCGTCGTGCTCTCGCCGCCGGGCAGGATCAGCGCCTCGACCCCCGCGAGGTCCCCGGCGTGGCGCACCGCCAGCGCCTCCGCGCCGACGCGGGCGAGCGCGCGAGCGTGGGCCTCGACGTCGCCCTGGATCGCGAGGATGCCGACCCGCCGCCCCATGTTGCTACCAGCCGCGGTTCGCGAGGCGCTCGTGCTCCGCCAGCCGCTCCATCTCGATCCCCGGCATCGCCCCGGCGAGGCCGCGGCAGGCCTCGAGCACCTCCTGGGGCTCGTCCCAGTGGGTGGTGGCGCGCACCACCGCCCGGGCCCGCGCCTCCGGGTCCTCGCTCTTGAAGCTCCCCGAGCCCACGAAGACGGCCTCGGCGCCGAGCGCCATGCACAGCGCCGCGTCGGCGGGCGTCGCGATCCCGCCCGCGGCGAAGTTCGGCACCGGCAGCCGCCCCGTCTCGGCCACGCGCCGCACCCACTCGAGCGGCGCGCCGAGCTCCTTCGCCCGCGCCGCGAGCTCCTCGGGGCGGAGGGCGCGGACGGCGCGGATCTCGCCGCAGACCTGGCGCAGGTGGCGCACGGCCTCGACGATGTTCCCGCTCCCGGCCTCGCCCTTGGTACGGATCATCGCGGCGCCCTCGGCCACGCGGCGCAGCGCCTCGCCGAGGTCGCGGGCCCCGCAGACGAAGGGCGAGCGGAACTCGTGCTTGGCGACGTGGTGCTCCTCGTCCGCGGGGGTCAGCACCTCGGACTCGTCGATGAAGTCGACGCCGAGGGCCTCGAGCACCCGCGCCTCGGCGAAGTGGCCGATGCGCACCTTGGCCATCACCGGGATCGAGACCGTGCGCTGGATGGCCTCGATCACCTCGATCCCGGCCATGCGCGCGACCCCGCCCTCGCGGCGGATGTCCGCGGGCACGCGCTCGAGCGCCATCACCGCCGCGGCGCCGGCGTCCTCGGCGACCTTCGCCTGCTCGGGCGTGGTCACGTCCATGATCACGCCGCCCTTCAACATCTCGGCGAGGCCGACCTTGATCTCGAAGGCCTCGGCCCCGGTCCGGCTGCCGCCGTTGCCCGTTGCGGCCGCTCCCCGACTCTCCCTTCCCGCCATCTCGAGTTCCCTCCGCTTGCTGGGTTCTAGACCTGCACGCCGGCCACGGCCCGCGGGCCGGCGGCCAGGCGCTTTGCTACGAGTCCGCCGAGCGCCGCGACGCCGCGGCGGATCGCCGCCTCGTCGGCCATCGCGAAGGAGAGGCGCAGCCCGCTCGAGGGGCGCCCATCGCTGTGGAACTGGCTCCCCGGCGCGAAGAGCACCCCCGCCCCGACCGCGTCGGCGAGCAGGTCGCTCGTGTCGATCCCGCCGCCGAGATCCACCCACAGCTGGGTGCCGCCCTCGGGTCGCGCGAAGACCGCCGCCCCGGGCAGCTCGCGCGCGACCGCCTCGCAGAGCGCATCCCGCCGCGCGCGCAGCACGCGCCGCAGCTTCGAGAGGTGCCGGTCGTAGGCGCCCGAGGCGACGAACTCGGCCAGGGCCGCCTGGAGCGGCATCGCGTCGGAGAGGTCCGTCGCGCGCTTGAGCGCGAGGAGCGCGTCGACGAGGCGCCCGCGCGCGGCCACCGCGCCGACGCGCACCCCGGGGAAGAGCGACTTCGAGAACGAATGGAGGTGGACGACGAGGCCGGCCCTGTCGAGCGCCGCGAGCGGCGGGACGGGCCGGCCCTCGAAGCGCAGGTCCATCTCGTAGCCGTCCTCGATCACGGGCTTGCCGTGGCGCGCCGCGATCTCGAGCAGCGAGCGGCGGTGGCCGAGTGCGGTCGTGGAGCCGAGCGGGTTGTGGAAGCTCGGGATCGTGTAGAGGACTCGGACCTCCGGGCGCGCCAGCGTGCGGTCGAGCGCCGCGAGGTCGAGGCCGCCCTCGCGCATGGGGACCGGCGCGGTGTGGAGCCCGAGGCCCGCCACGGTGGCCAGCACGTTGTTGTAGGTGGGCTCCTCGAGCGCCACGACGTCCTCGGGCCCGGCGAAGAGGCGGACCGCGAGCGAGATGCCCTGGCTCGCGCCGTGGCAGAGCACGAGCTCTTCGGCGCCGACCTGGACGCCGGCCTCGCGCAGCCGCGCCGCCAGCACCTCCCGCATGCGCGGGTGGCCCTGCGGCTCGCCGTAGAGGAGCAGGTCGGGCCCCGCGTCCGCGAGGACGCGGTTCAGCACCCGGCGGAAGTCGTCGGCGGGATAGAGGCTCGGGTCGGGGACCAGCGTGTGGAGCGGCACGGCGCCGTTCGCGCTCCCGAAACGCGGGCGCGCGCGCTCGAGCTCGAGCAGGCGCTCCGCGAGGCGCGAGAGCGCCGGGCCCGCGGCGCCGCGCGCCGCCGCGCGCCGGCTGGGGGCCGCATCGGCCACGAAGGTTCCGCGGCCGACCGACGACTCGACGACACCCCGCGCGGCGAGCGCCTCGTAGGCGAGCGCCACCGTGTCGCGGTTCACGCCGAGGCGCCGCGCCAGCTCGCGGATCGGCGGCAGCCGCTCGCCCGGCTGGAGCCGGTCGGCCTGGACCTCACCGCGGATGCGCTCGGCGATCTGCTGGTAGATCGGCCGCCCATCGGCTGCACTTCGGTCGAGCGAAATCCGCATGCGGAGGAGCCTATGCCTCGGACAAGATCCCGTCAATCCGTCATTGGACCGCAAAGAATGCGAAAAACCCCCCTGATTCATCCCATTATGACCCGGACAATCGGGCTCCGGGGGCGTCCGTCAGGGGGCGCCGTCCGCCGCGGCGGGGTCGCGGTTCACGCGGTTCATCGCCGCCTCGACCCCGAAAACGAGCGCCGCCTCGACGGCCGCGGCGGCCGCCTCGATGCGCGGGGCGAGCTCTCGCTCCTCCTCGGGCGAGAAGCGCCCGAGCACCCACTCGGAGGTGGAGGTCTCGATCGGGACGGCCGGTCGCCCGACCCCGAAGCGGAGCCGCGGGAAGTCGTCGCGCCCGAGGCAGGCGATCAGGTCCGCGAGGCCGAGGTGGCCGCCCGATCCGCCGGCGGGCCGGAGGCGCAGGCGGCCGAGCGGCAGGTCGACGTCGTCGAGGACGACGAGCAGATCGCGGCCGACCTCGCCGACGGGCAGCCAGGCGAGCGCCTCGCGAACGACCTGCCCGGATCGGTTCATGAAGCTCTCGGGCAGGAGCACGCCCAGGTCGACGGGCTCGCCGCCGCCGAGCGAGACGGCCGCGCGCCCGAAGCGGCCGCCGAAGCGCCGCTCTTCGAGCGGGAGGCGCCGGTCGCGCGCGAAGCACTCCGCCACCCGGAAGCCGACGTTGTGCCGCGTCCCGGCGTAGCGGGGTCCCGGGTTGCCGAGCCCGACGACGAGCTTCACCCGCGCTCGCCTACTCGGAGGATTCCTCCTCCTCCTTCGGCTTCGCCTCGCCCTCGGCCGCCGGAGCCGCCGCCTCGCCCTCGGCGGGCACCGCCTCGGCCGGCGTCGGCGCGACCTCGACGGCGGGCACGACCACCGAGATCACGGAGAGATCGGGGTCGCTGCGCAGCTCCACGCCCTCGGGCAGCACGAGGTCGCGCACGTGCAGCGACTGCCCGACCTCGAGCAGCGTCACGTCGACCTGGATCTCCCTCGGGATCGCCGTCGGCAGGCACAGGAGCTCGAGCTCGCGCAGCGAGTGGTCGAGGATGCCGCCGAGCTCGACGCCGTGCGCCTTGCCGGTGACGTGGATCGGGACCTTGACCTGGAGCCGCTGCAGGAGGTCCACGGCGAGCAGGTCGGCGTGCAGGTAGTCGCCCTTCACGGGGTCGCGCTGGATCTCGCGGACCAGGACGGGCCTGCCCTGCAGCGGCCCCCCGCCCGCGACGTCGAGCTCGAAGAGCGTGTTGAGACCCGCTTCGCTGCGCACGAGCGCCCGGCGCAGCGACTTCGGGTCGAGCGACACGGAGACCGCGGGTGTGGTGCGCCCGTAGAGCACCCCGGGGATGCGCCCGGCGGCGCGGAGCTTGCGCGCGACGCCCTTCCCGGCGGCGTCGCGGATCTCGATGCGAAGTGCGTTCTCTGCCACGCAGGACCTCTCGATCAGACGAAGAGCGAGCTCACGCTCTCCTCGTTGTTGATGCGCCGGATCGCCTCCCCGAGCAGGGGCGCGATGCTCACCGGGCGGAGCTTGCGACACTGCTGGGCGTCGTCGCGGAGCTGGATGGTGTCGGTCACCACCAGATCCTCGAGGGCGGACTCCTCGATCCGCTTGATCGCCGGGCCGGAGAGCACCGGGTGCGTGACGGCGCCCGTCACCCGCACCGCGCCCTCGCGCCGCAAGGCGTGGGCGGCCTGGGTCAGCGTGCCCGCGGTATCCACGATGTCGTCGACGATCACGCAGGTGCGGCCCTCGACGTCGCCCACGACGTTCATCACCTCGGACACGTTCGGGGCCTCGCGACGCTTGTCGACCATCGCGAGCTGGGCGCCGAGGCGCTTCGCGTAGGCGCGCGAGCGCTCCACGCCGCCGGCGTCGGGCGAGACGATCGTGAGCGGGCCCTGGTAGCGCGAGCGGATCGCGTCGAGGAGCACCGGCGTCGCGAAGAGGTTGTCGACCGGGATGTTGAAGAAACCCTGGAGCTGGCCCGCGTGCAGGTCGATGCAGAGCACCCGGTCGGTGCCCGCGGTGGAGACGAGGTCGGCGACGAGCTTCGCCGAGATCGGGACGCGCGGCGCCACCTTGCGGTCCTGGCGCGCGTAGCCGTAGTAGGGGATCACCGCCGTGATGCGACGGGCGGAGGAACGCCGCAGCGCATCGATCATGATCAGGAGCTCCATCAGGTGCGTGTTGGCGGGGGCGGACGTCGACTGGAGCACGAAGCAGTCCGTGCCGCGCACGTTCTCGCAGATCTCGACGTGCACCTCGCCGTCGCTGAAGGTCCCGACCTCGGCGCGGCCGAGCTCGCGCCCGAGGTAGGCCGCGACCTGGGCCGCGAGGCCTGGGTTGGAGTTCCCGGTGAAGAGCTTGAGGTGGGGCATGCTCCTCCCTCGCAGTCCCTGCTCAGCGGGGTTGGGGCGGCAGGATTCGAACCTGCACATGGCGGCTCCAAAGGCCGCTGCCGTGTCCAGTTTGGCTACGCCCCAGGGACCTGCCCCGCGGCGCCGCCGCCGAGCCGCCTGGCGGGGGCGACGGGAGAGAGGCTATCCGGATTCGAGCGTGCTGGCGACCCGCGCCCAGGCGCGGGCGGGGAGCTGCATGCGGGCCCGGGCCGCCGAGGCCGCCTCGACCTCCGCGAAGAGGCCATAGAGCGTCGCGCCGCTGCCCGAGAGGCCCACCGCCAGGGCGCCCGCCGCGCGCAGCGCCGCCCGGATCGGCCCGAGCGCCGGGCAGAGGCACTCCGCGACCGGCTCGAGGTCGTTCTGGAGCAGCGGCCCGAGCCGCTCGGCGAGCCCGGGACCGGCCAGGACCGCCCGCCAGCGCTCCGCGAGCCCCCCGGCCGCGGCCGGCGGGTGCGGCCGGGCGGCGTAGGCCGCGAAGACGCCCGCCGTCGCGAGCGGCTCGCCCGGGTTCGCGAGCAGCACGGCGAGCGCGGGGAGGTGGCCGGGAAGCGGCGCGCGGCGCTCGCCGATCCCCTGGATCAGCGCGGGGCGCGGGTCGAGGAAGAAGGGGACGTCGGCGCCGAGCGTCAGGGCGAGCTCCGCGAGGGCGGCGGGCCCGACGGCGCCCGGGAAGCGCGACGCGAGCGCGCGCAGGACGGCCCCCGCGTCGCTCGATCCGCCGCCGAGTCCGGCGGCCGCCGGCACGCGCTTGCGCAGCGCGATGCGGACCCGGGCGCGCAGCCGCGACGCCTCGAGGAAGGCGCGGGCGGCCCGCGCCGCCAGGTTGCGATCGTCCGCCGGGACCCCGTCGCCGCCTTCCGCGAGCTCGAGCGCGACCTCGGCCTTGGCACCCGGCTCGGCGCGGACGTCGAGCTCGTCGGCGAGATCGAGGGGCACGAAGGCGCTCTCGAGCTCGTGGTGGCCGTCCGCCCGCCGGCCCACGATGCGCAGGCCGAGATTCAGCTTGGCGGGTGCGAGGACGCGCACGCGCGACTCAGTTCATCGACCCGGGCAAGCGCCCGGAGGGCGCGCGCAGCGAGCCGGAGCTCCTGTGGAGCTCGGCCCAGCCGAGCGAAGGGCGGGCCCCGCTAGGAACCGCCCTTCTCCGCCTCGACGAAGCGCATGCGCAGCTCGTAGAGGAGACTCTCGACGAGCTCGCGCTCCTGCTCCTCGAGGTTGCCGCGGGTCTTCTCCTCCAGCATCTCGAGCGTGTCGACGGTGTTGCGTGCGAGCGCGAGCTCCGGAGGGTCGAGCTTCTGGCCCGTCTCCGGGTGCGCGACGACGCCGAGGTGGTAGAGCGCGGAGGTACCGAGGGAGAGCACGAAGGTCGAGAAGTCGACACGCGGCAGCTCGGGGGTCGACCGCCGCCCGGGCTCCGGGCCGACGCTCTCGCCGCCCGCCGGCGTCCGGTCGTCGCCCGGCATCAGGCCTGCTCCCGGAGCTCGGCGCGCTCGCTCGCATCGATCCTCTCCATCTCGCGGTAGGCGAGCGCGAAGCGCTGCGCGAAGGTGATCGAGCTCCCGACGGCCACGATCCAGAGCGCCGGCACCATGAGCCCGAAGATCGCCCCCGCGGCGAGGATCACCACGCGCTCGGCGCGCTCCAGGAAGCCCACGCGGAAGACGGGCACGACGAGCTCGGCGCGCGCCTGGGCGTACGAGACCAGCACGCTCGCGACGAGGGCGTAGCCCGAGAGCAGTACAAACCCCGGCTCGCCCGCGAGCGCGTAGTACATCGTGATGCCGAGCAGCAGCGCCATGTCGACCAGCCGGTCGAGGGTCGAATCGAGGAAGGCCCCGAAGCGCGTCGCGATGCCGTGCGCGCGCGCGATCACGCCGTCGACCAGGTCGAAGACCCCGCCCGCGAGGATCAGGAAACCCCCGGTCGCGAACCAGCCGAGGCCGATCGCGGCAGCGGCGACGAGCGAGATCAGGCAGCCGAGCACGGTCAGGAGGTTCGGGTTCAGCCTGCGGCGGAAGAGGAAGGGCAGGACCGCCTTCACGATGGCATCGAGTTGCGGGCCGAGCTTTGCCTTGATCACGGAACGCCTCCCGCGCTCAGCGCGCCTCCGGGCCTCCCCGCTCCGGCGGCGACGGGCGCTCCTCGGCCGCGACGGGCGCGGCCTTGTGCGCGACGTCGGGGAGCGCCGCGAGCTCGCGCGCGAGCTCTTCGGGGGAGAGGTGCCCCCGCCGGCGGATCAGCCTCCGGTCCAGACGCAGGCGTTCCTTCGACTCGCGATCCATGCGACTTCCCTCCCTGGAGAGCGCACAAACCCTAGCAAATTGACACCCCTGCCGGATCCGATAGGCTGCGCCCGACGCTGCCGGGGGGGCACCCGTTGACCGCTCGTTCGCTGGCCGCGCTGGCGCTCGCAGGGCTCCTCGCCGCATGTTCGAAGCCGCCGCCCAGCTTCGAGGAGGTCGAGCCCGCCGACGTCCTCTACCAGCGGGGGCTCGAAACCCTCGAGGGCGGCACCTGGCTCGGCGTGATCCCCCGGGTCCACACCGAGGCTGCGATCGACACCTTCCAGTCGATCATCGACAACTACCCCTACAGCGAGTACGCCGTGCTCGCCGAGCTGCGCATCGCCGACGCCTACTTCGACGACGGGAAGTACGAGGAGGCGCTCGCCTACTACCGCGACTTCGCGGACCTGCATCCGCAGCACGAGATGGTCCCGTACACGATCTACCGCGCGGCGCTCTGCCACGAGCGGCAGATGCGCAGCCCCAACCGCGACCAGACCCACACGCGCGACGCGCTGCTCTTCCTCGACCGCCTGCTCGCGCACTACCCCTACTCGGAGTACGCAGCCGACGCGGAGGTGCTCTGGCGCTCGCTCCGCACGCGCCTCGCGCAGCACGTGAAGGAGATCGCCGACTTCTACGCTTTCCGCGACGAGTGGGAGAGCGCCGCGGAGCGGTACCGCACGATCCTGAACGAGTACCCGGGCCTCGGCTTCGACGCCGAGGCGCTCTACCGGCTCGGTCTGTGCTACCTGCGCATGAATCGGGAGACGGAGGCCGAGGGCATCTTCCAGGCCGTGGTCCAGAACTACCAGGACAGCGACGTGGCGCGCGATGCCGAGGACCGCATCGCCGCGCTGCACTAGGAGCGGCGCTTGCCCGAGGCCAGCCCGCTCTCTGCCTCCGAGCGCCGCCACTACCAGCTCGGCGTCCGGAGCTTCGAGCACGGCGACGACGCGGTCGCGCTCGCGCACCTCTCCGAGCTGGCGCGCACGCGCGAGGGCTTCGCCGACGTGCACTACATGCTGGGCGTGTTGTACGAACGGCGCGACGACGTCACCGCCGCCGCGCAGAGCCTCTCGCGCGCCCTGCGCATCAACCCGGGATACGCGGAAGCGATGCTCGCGCTGGCCGCCGTCTACGAGCGCCAGGGCGACTTCGAGCGCTCGCGCGAGGTCACCGAGCGCGCGCGGGCGCGGGCGCCCGCGGGCGACGGGCGCCTCGACGCGACCACGCGCGGCAAGCTCGCGAACCTCCAGGCGGCGCTCGGCGACGCCTATCGGGAGGCGGGGGAGCTGCGCGAGGCGATCGAGGCCTACCGCAAGGCCCTCGACCGCTGCCCGACCTTCCACGACATCCGCCTGCGCCTGGCCGTGGCCCTGCGCGAGGCGGGGCTGCCGCACCGGTCGCTGGCCGAGCTGCAGCGGCTGCGGCGGGTGAACCCCGGCTGGCTCGACGCGGGGGTGCAGATCGGGCTCGTGCAGTACGCGCTCGGCCGCTCGGACGAGGCCGTCCGCGAATGGCGGGCCGTCCTCACCCGGGAGCCCGAGCGCCGGGACGCCGCCATGTACCTGCGGATGGTCGACACGGCCGGCGCCGCCGGCCCCGCGGGGCCTCCCTGCGACGACCGGGGGGTTCCCATCCGCCGGGATTCGTGATTGGATGGAGCGGGACGGGTAGGCCCCGGCCGCCCGTCCGCGGGCCGGAGGCCGCAGCGCCCCACCGCGGCCTCCGCCAGAGGAGGTTTCTGATGCACAGGCTCCGCCACGTCTTCGAGCGCCGGAATCTGGTCACGGCGCCGCTCGGCGCCACGGTCTACGAGGTGGCCGAGACGATGGCCGCGGCCGGCATCGGAGCGATCCCGATCGTCGAGGGCGAGCGGCTGGTCGGGATCTTCAGCGAGCGCGACCTGATGACGCGGGTCGTGGTGCCCCGCCGCGACCCGGAGCGGACCCTCGTCGCCGACGTGATGACCCGCGAGGTGGTCACGGCGACGCTCGAGGAGCAGGATCTCGAGATCCGACACCTCCGAGCGTACCTGCATCAGACGCCGGTGTGAGGACGTTGCGTCGAGCCGGGAGGCTGTGCCCACTCCGCTCGGCTGGGCCGAGCTCCACAGGAGCTCCGGCCCGCTGCGCGCGCGCTTCGCGCGCTTGCTCCACGTACCTGCACCAGATGGGGACGGTGCGTCGAGCCGGGAGAGGGGGCCGCTCCGCGGTCTTGGGTGCCTGTCTGGCGAGCCACGCGGAGAGCGTTGTAGACTCGCGGGGTGGGGGAGTTCGCGGCGGTCGATGCGGCGGCGCTCGCGATCGTGGCGATCGCCGCCTTCCGCGGCCTCGGCCTGGGCCTCGTCCGCGAGGTCTTCTCGCTGGGCTCGATCGGCATCGCCTACGCCGCGGTGGTGCTCTACGCGGGGCGCGTCGCCCAGTGGATCGAGCGAGAGAGCGGAGGCGAGGTGGGGGCGCTCGTCGCGCCCTGGCTCGCCGGCGCCGCGATCGTCGTGGCGGGGATCGCCGGCACCGTGCTCGTCGGACGCCTGGGCAAGCGCGGCGCGCGCCTCGCGGGCCTCGGCTGGATCGATCGCGCCGGCGGCGTCGTGCTCGGCTCGGCCGAGGGGCTGCTCGTGGTCGGCATCCTGCTCCAGCTCGCCGCGACGGTGCTCGGGCGCGAGCACCCGGTGATCGCGAGCTCGAGGAGCCTCGGCGTCTACGAGCGCTTCCAGCAGGTCGCGACCGAGCGCGAGTGGTCGCTCCCGGACGTCGCGGCGCGCCCGGGCTCGTAGCAAAGAGCTCCCTCGCCCCGCCGGAGGAAGGCCCACCCCCCGCAGACCCCGGTCCCCGTGCCGCGGCTCGGGCGGCAAGCGCGCGAAGCGCGCGCGCAGCGGGCCGGAGCTCCTGTGGAGCTCGGCCCAGGCGAACGGAGCTGGCAGGCTCACCCGGATCGACGCAACGTCCTCAAGCCCGATCCACCCAGCGCCCGCGGGCGCGGATCAGCTCGACCAGGCGGTCGGGAGCCTCGGCCTCGGGCACCCGGCGCTCGATGCACTCCCTGCCGACGTAGAGGCTCACGACGCCCGGACCCGAGCCCACGTAGCCGAAATCCGCGTCGGCCATCTCGCCCGGCCCGTTCACGATGCAGCCCATGACGGCGATCTTGACGCCGGGCAGGTGCTGCGTGCGCGCCTTGATGCGCGCCGTCACCTCCTCGAGGTCGAAGAGCGTGCGACCGCAGGACGGGCACGAGATGAACTCCGTGCGCGTCGTGCGCTGGCGCGCGCCCTGGAGCACGCGGTAGGCGAGGTCGAGGGCCGCGTCGCCGAAGCCGGCGAGGGCGATCGCGTCGCCGATCCCGTCCGCGAGCGGCGCGCCGAGCTCGAGGCCGGCGCGCAGCCACGCCTCCTCGTCGCCGCTGCCCGCCGGCCTGCGGTGGCGCAGCACGATCGGAGCGTCGCTCGCGCCCCGCGCGCGCAGGCGGGCCGCGGCCACGCGCGCCGCGTGCACGGGCAGATCCGCGTCGACCGAGAAGAGGAGCTCCGCGACGCCGGAAGCAAAGCTCGCCGCGAGGCAGCGGTCCACGAGCTCGGCGATGCCGGCCGGCCGGGCGCGCAGCTCCCATTCGAGGGGGACGCGCCTCCGCGCCGCGAACGCCGCCCCGGCCGCGAGCTCGGCGTCGGAGACCAGCGCGCCGGCCATGGCCACGATCCGCCCTCCGGCCGCGGCGGCTCCCTCCGCCCAGCCCGCCTCCACGCGCACGGCGAGCGGGACGTCGATCCCGACCGAGGCCAGCGCCTTGGCGAAGGGCTCGAGGCGCGCGCCGGCCTCCGGGTCGAGGCACTCGACCAGGAGCCCCTCGCAGGCGAGGCCACGCGCCCGCGCGAGGGAGGCCGCGAGCTCGCGGGCGGCCGCGACGGGCTCTGCCGGCACGGGCCCCAGATCGAGCTCGACGCGCACGGGGCTCTGCCCTCCGATGCCGCCGATCGGGCGCGTCGGGCGGCGCGCGTGCGAGAACGGGTCGTCCACGTACGGGGCCCCCGGGTTCGCGACCTCGGCGCTGGCAAAGGCGAGGGTCGCCTCCGCGAGGCGCGCGAGCGAGCGCGCCACGGGCACCTCCTTCACGGGGTCCTCGGTCAGCGAGACGCGGATCGTGTCGCCGAGCCCGTCGAGCAGCAGCGTCCCGATCCCGATCGCGCTCTTGATGCGCCCGTCCTCGCCGTCCCCCGCCTCGGTCACGCCGACGTGGAAGGGGTAGGAGGGACGCCCCGGCGCGCGCTCCTCGAGCCGCGCCGCGAGCAGGCGGTAGGCCGCGATCGCAACCAGGGGATTGCTCGCCTTCATGCTGAAGACGACATCGGGGAAGCCCTCGTCCTCGCAGACGTCGAGGAACTCGAGCGCGCTCTCGACCATCCCGCGCGGCGAGTCGCCGTAGCGGTTCATGATCCGGTCGGAGAGCGAGCCGTGGTTCGTGCCGATCCGCAGCGCCCGCCCGAGCTCCTTGCAGCGGCGCACGAGCGGGCGGAAGCGCTCGGCCACGCGCAGGATCTCCGCGCCCCACTCGGCGTCGCTGTACTCGCGGACGGCGAACTTCTTCTTGTCGGCGTAGTTCCCGGGATTGATCCGGACCTTCTCGACGTGCTCGGCGGCGAGGAGCGCTGCACCCGGAGTGAAGTGGATGTCCGCCACGAGCGGGACGCGCACGCCGCGCCGGGCGAGCTCCGCGCGGATCGCCGGCAGGCTCTCGGCCTCGCGCAGCGAGGGCACGGTGAGGCGCACGATCTCGCAGCCGGCGGCGACGAGGCGCTCGGTCTGCGCGGCGCACGCCGCGCAGTCCAGGGTGTCGGTCGTGAGCATCGACTGGACGCGGAGCGGGTGGTGGCCGCCGACTCCGACGTCGCCGATGCGCACCTCCCTGGTCACGCGCCGGCGCGGGACGAAGGGGCTCATGCCGGCGTACGCCACGCGGCTACGCGCCCCCGACGAGCGCGTCCAGGCGGCGGAACGCGTCGTCCAGACGCGAGGGATCGCTCCCGCCGCCCTGCGCGAAGTCGGGCCGCCCGCCGCCCTTGCCGCCCACGACCTGGCTGATCTCGCGCACGAGATCGCCAGCGGGGAAGCGCGCGACGAGATCGGGCGTCACGCCGAGGGCGAGCGAGACCTTGCCCCCTTCCTCCGCTGCGAGCAGCACGATCGCGCTCCCGAGGCGGCTCCGCAGCTCGTCGACCATGCCGCGCAGGCTCTTCGCGTCCGTCCCGTCGACTCGGGCCGAGAGCACGCGCACGCCCGCCACCTCGCGCGCCGCCTTCGTGAGGTCGCGCGAGACCGCGCCCCGGGCGGCGGCGCGCAGGCCCCCGAGCTCGCGCTCGAGCGCCCGGCGCTCCTCGAGCAGGCGCTCGAGACGCTCGGGGAGCTCGGCGGCCGGCACCCTCAGGAGCGCCGCGGCGCGCTCGAGCAGGTCCTCGCGCGCGCGCAGGAAGGCGAGGGCCCCGAGGCCCGTCTGCGCCTCGATGCGCCGCACCCCCGCCGCGATGCCGGACTCCGCGAGGATCTTGAGCAGGCCGATCTCGCCGGTCGCCCGGGCGTGGGTCCCGCCGCAGAGCTCCGTCGAGAAGTCGCCAAAGGAGATGACCCGCACCTGCTCGCCGTACTTCTCCTCGAAGATCGCGACGGCGCCGGACGCGATCGCTTCCGCGTACGGCAGCTCGCGCACCTCGGCCGTGGCGTCCGCCTCGATCCACGCGTTGCTCTGGTCCTCGATCGCCCGGATCTGCTCGGGCGAGAGCGGCGAGTCGTGGGTGAAGTCGAAGCGCAGCCGGTCCGGCGCGACGAGCGAGCCTTTCTGGAGCGCCTGGGGGCCGAGCACGCGCCGCAGCGCCGCGTGCAGGAGGTGGGTCCCCGAGTGGTTGCGCACGGTCGCCGCGCGCGCCTCCGCATCGACCCGGAGCTCCACGGCGTCGCCGACGCGGATCTCGCCCGAGGCGACGCGACCCCGGTGGACGACGAGGTCGCCGGCCGGCCGCTGCGCGTCGCCGACCCGGACCACCCCGCCCGCGGCGCCGATCTCGCCGCGGTCGCCGACCTGCCCGCCCGACTCGGCGTAGAAGGGCGTCTCGTCGACCACGACCTCGACCAGGTCTCCGGCGCGGGCCGAGTCCCGGAGCTCGCCGCCGACGAGGAGCGCCCGCACGGTCGATGCGAAGCGGAGCGTCTCGTAGCCGTGGAAGGCGGTCGAGAGCTCGGCCGCGAGCCGCGCGTGCACGTCGCCGACCCGCGCCTCGCCGCTCCCCTTCCAGGCCGCCCGGGCGCGCTCGCGCTGCGCCCCCATGGCCGACGCGAAGCCGTCCTGGTCGACCGAGAGCCCGTGGCCGCGGAGCACGTCCTCGGTCAGGTCGACGGGGAAGCCGAAGGTGTCGTAGAGCCGGAAAGCCGCGGCTCCCGGGAGGCGCGTGCCGCCCTCGCGGCGCAGCTTCGCGACCTCCTCCTCGAGCAGCGCGAGCCCCTTCGAGAGCGTCTCGAGGAAGCGCCCCTCCTCGCGCTCGATGCGCCCGGTGATGAAGGCGCGGCGCTCGGAGAGCTCCGGGTAGGCGCCCGCCATCGCGTCGATCACCGCGTCGGCGACCCGGTGCAGGAAGGGCTTCTCGATCCCGAGCAGCGCGCCGTGGCGCGCGGCCCGGCGCAGGATGCGCCGCAGCACGTAGCCGCGGCCCTCGTTCGAGGGCAGGACTCCGTCGCCGATCAGGAAGGCGAGGGCGCGCGCGTGGTCCGCGATCACGTTGAGCGAGACGTCCTTCTCGGGGTCGGCGCCTCGCGCGACGCCCGAGATCTCCTGCGCGCGCAGGAGGATCCCGTGGAAGAGGTCGGTGTCGTAGACCCACGTCGCGCCCTGGAGCACCGCCGCCACGCGCTCGAGGCCGGCGCCGGTGTCGACGCAGGGGCGCGGTAGCGCCGTCATGACTCCGTTCGCGCTGCGGTCGAACTGCATGAACACGAGGTTCCAGATCTCGAGCCAGCGACCGGACTCCTCCGTCGGGTCGAAGCCCTCGCCGCCGCGAGGCTCGGTGTCGAAGTAGATCTCGGAGCACGGGCCGCAGGGCCCCGTGTCCCCCATCTGCCAGAAGTTGTCGGCCTCGTCGAGGCGCACGATGCGACCCTCGGCGACGCCCAGCTCCTCGCGCCAGATGCGCGCGGCCTCGTCGTCTTCCCGGAAGACGGTCACGCCGAGCCTGTCCGCCGGGATCCCGAAGCCCTCGGTCACGAGCTGCCAGGCCCAGGCGATGGCGTCCTGCTTGAAGTAGTCGCCGAAGGAGAAGTTCCCGAGCATCTCGAAGAAGGTGTTGTGGCGCAGGCTGCGTCCCACCTCTTCGAGATCGTTGTGCTTGCCGGAGACGCGCATGCACTTCTGCGTGGTGGTGGCGCGCTTGTAGGGACGCGTCTCCTCGCCGGTGAAGACGCGCTTGAAGGGCACCATGCCGGCGTTGGTGAAGAGCAACGTCGGGTCGCTCGGGACCAGCGAGGCGCTCGCCACGCGCGCGTGACCCTTGCCCTCGAAGAAACGGAGAAAGGTCTCGCGAATATCCTTGGCTGCGCGCGGCGCCGACACGGGCTCTCCTGCTGGCGAGCCGGCGAAGATAACGGACCGCCCCCGCAGGGGCAGCTCGATCGCCTGCTACTGGCACCGTTCAGATCGCCCCAGCGCTGGCGACACGAGCCCGCAGACACACGAAGGGCATCCGACCCAGGCTCGTCGTTGCGACCTCCATCTCGTCGAAGCCGATCTCGCGAAGATCCTTCTC